>NZ_QLKQ01000041.1 GCF_003349955.1 Azospirillum brasilense | reverse complement strand
AGATTGTCTCTGTGTTCCCGACCCGTCGGCGCCTCGTTGGCGGCCACCGCGTCGGTGGAGGGGGTTATAGGCGCCTCTCCCACAAACACGCAAGCGCTTTTTTGACAGGGTGATGAAAATTCTGCCCGATCGTGAAAAATCAATGGGTTGGCGGGCCGCAGCCGGGCGAAACGATTACAGCAGGCCGAGAGACCGCAGTTCGGCGGCCAGATGAGCCGGCAATTCGTCGCCCTGCCCGCCCGCTTCGGACAGGTCCCTGGGCGCCGTTTCCGCATTGAGATAGCGCCATCCCTGGAACGGGCGGTGGGGCGTCGGCACGGTGGCGACGAGCTGCGGGTCCATTCCAAGAATGCAGCAGCTCTCCCCTTCCTCGTCCACGGTGGTGTCGATGGCGATCACCCGCTGGCGAGCGGCGACGGAACCGCGGACCACCCAATAGATCGAACCGCCGGCGAGAATTTCCTCCCCGCGCTTCGGCACGCGGCGCGTGAAGACGGGAATCGTCGTCCGACCCTCGACGGTCTGCGCGCGGCGCGCCTGCACCGCCGCCAGATGGTCGAGGTCGTCGATCCCGACGGCGAGCTTGATGAGATGCAACGGCATGAAAGGCTCAGGGAGAAAGGGTGACGGGATGGGTTCGCTGCCGCAGATGGGAATCCGCGGCGGCGTTTCCAGCCATGCACTGTAGGGAACGAGCCGCGCGGGTCAGGCCGGCACGTTGTTGAGGGAGCGGCAGCGCTCCTCGAACGGCGGCGTGACGAAGTCCGGCTTCTTGAAGAGGCCGCGCATCCAGGCCGTCAGCGTGCAGAGGTCTTCCAACCGCACGGTTTCGTTCAGGGTGTTCTCGGGAAAGGTCAACTCGAAGGTTTCGGCGATGTGGTCCAGAACCTGTTCGAGCTGTTCGGCGGTGAGGCCGATTCCGCCGTCCAGCACGGCGTTGCGGGTCAGGACCTTTTCATCCACGCCGTATTCGTCACGGATCAGCTTCACGATCCAACGGAACAGATGCATCCAATTGGTGATCCCGAGGATCGGCTCCGACATACCCCGCCCCTTGTGTACCGCGACCTTGGCGCGAAGAATGACACGCATTCTTTGCAAATTCATTGCGTGAAAATGCCGCTTCCGTAAGACGGCGGCGGCGCTCATAGAATGCGGCCCATGCGCGCCGCTTATCTCAACCTCGCCCTGTCGATGACCCTGGTCGGCCTGTCCGTTCCGGCCTCCAAGGTGATCGTATCCCATATCCCGCCGCTTGTGGCGGCGGAAATGCGCTTCGCCCTGGTCGCGGTGCTTCTGGCGCCCTTTGCCCTCAGGGGTGGAGCAGCGGCGCTGCCGCGCAACAATCGGGACTGGATGAGCCTCGCCCTGCTCTCCCTGTTCGGCATGGTGCTGTTCAACCTGTTCCTTCTCTATGGGCTGCGCGAAACCAGTGCGGTGGCCGCCGGGATCATCACCAGCACCATCCCGGCCATGACGGCTCTCGGGGCGGCACTGATCCTGCGCGAGCGGATCGGAGCCGGCAGCGCAGCGGCCATCGCCTTGGCGGTCGTTGGCATGGTCGCGCTGAATCTGCGACCGGGCGGCGGCGGTGGCCCCGACGATTCCGTCGTCGGCAACGCGCTGGTGCTGGGCGCGGTGGTGTCGGAGGGGCTGTACGGAGTCTTCGCCCGGCAGCTCGGCGGGCGCATTCCGCCTTTGGCGCTGACCTGTCTGGCGAATGTGCTGGCCACGGCGATGATGGCGCCGGGTGCGCTGGCGACGCTGGGCGGCTTCGATCCGGCCGCGGTGCCCGGCTGGGTCTGGCTGCTGTTCGTGGCGTCCGGCCTGACCGGCGGTTTGCTGGCGGTGGTTCTGTGGATGCGCGGGATCGCCCATGTCCCGGCCAACCGGGCCGGGCTGTTCACCGGGCTGATCCCGGCGGCGGGCGTGCTGGCCGCCGTGCTGTTCCTGGGCGAGGCTTTCACGCTCGCCCACGCCGCCGGGCTGCTGTGCGTTCTGTTCGGGATCGCGATGGGAACGGGGGCGCTGCGCCTGCCCAAGCGCTTTACGCCGGGCTAAGCGCAGCGCCCATCCGAATCACATCGTTTCCTGGACCAGGGCCACACCCTTGACCTGGGCATAGACCGGCTGGCCCGGCGACAGGCCGAGGGCGTCCCAACTCTTGCGGGTGACGCGGGCGAGCATGCGCGCGCCCCTGCCCTCCTCGCCCAGGGCCACGACGGCCATCATCTGCACCTCGTCCTGCCGCTCCGCCGCGACGATGCGGGCGGGGAGCGCGTTCAGGATGGTGCTGCCCTCCGGCGGGTTGCGGGCGAGGCTGACGTCGGACGCCGCGATGCGGGCGCGCCTCGCCGTGCCCTGCGGCCCGAGGTCGCCCGGAACGAGCAGATGGCCGCCGTCCAGCCGCAGCAGGGTCAGGCCGTAGGCGTCCTCCCGCCCGGCCACCACCGCGGGCAGGGTCACCCCGGCTTCGGGCATGCGGGCGATGGGCAGGGTGGGATCGGCCTGAAGCTCCTGCATCGGGCCGGCGGCGACGACGCGCCCCTGGCGCAGCAGCACCAGATGGTCGGCCAGCCGCTCGACCTCCGCGATGTCGTGGCTGACATAGAGGACGGGGACGGACAGGACGCCATGCAGCCGCTCCAGATAGGGAAGAATTTCCTCCTTGCTGAAGCGGTCGAGCGCCGCCAGCGGCTCGTCCATCAGCAGCAGGCGCGGTTGCGAGAGCAGCGCGCGGCCGACGCCAACCCGCTGGCGCTCGCCGCCGGAGAGATGCTCCGGCGAGCGGTCGAGCAGATGCCCAAGCCCCAGCAGGTCGACCACGTCGTCCAGGCGGATGTGCTCCGGCACGCCGCGCCCCACCGTCCGGCGATGGCCGAACAGCAGGTTGGTGCGCACCGACAGATGGGGGAACAGGCTGGCTTCCTGGAAGACGTAGCCGATGGGCCGCTTGTGCGTCGGCCGGAAGGTCCTTCCCTCCTGCCAGACGTCGCCGTCCAGGGCGAAGCATCCGTTCAGCCGCTGCAGCCCGGCCGCGCAGCGCAGCACCGAGGTTTTGCCACAACCGGATGGACCGAACAGCGCGGTGATGCCGCGGCCCGGCGCCTCGAACGCCACGTCCAGGGCGAACTGCCCAAGCGTCCCGTGGAAATGCACCGACAGGCTCATCGCCCGCCCCGCCCGATGCGCTTCTCCAGCATCATCATCGTCAGGATCACCGTGAAGGAGAAGACCAGCATGCCACCGGCCAGCAGATGGGCCTCGTCCCATTGCAGCGTCTCGACATAGTCGTAGATGGCAACGGAGAGGACCTTGGTCTGGCCGGGGATGTTGCCGCCGATCATCAGGACGACGCCGAACTCGCCCATGGTGTGGGCGAAGCCCAGCACGGCACCGGTCAGGAAGCCGCGACGGGCCAGCGGCACCGCCACGGTGAAGAAGGTGTCGAGCGGCGAGGCGCGCAGCGTCGCCGCCGCCTCCAGCGGGCGGTCGCCGAACGCCTCGAAGGCGTTGCGGATCGGCTGCACCACGAAGGGCATGGAGTACAGCACCGACCCGATGACCAACCCTTCGAAGGTGAAGGCCATGGAGCGGGCGCCCCACAGGGAGGCCAGCCAGCCGCCGGGGCCGTTCGGCCCCAGCAGCATCAGCAGGTAGAAGCCGAGAACCGTCGGCGGCAGGACCAGAGGCAGCGCCACCACCGTGGCCACCGCCTCCTTCCACCAGGCCCCGGACCGCGCCAGCCACCAGGCCAGGGGGGTGCCGACGATCAGCAGGATGACCGTCGTCAGTCCCGCCAGCTCCAGGGTCAGGATGATCGGTTGCCAGCTCATCGGCGGGCTGTCCTTCCCAGGGAGGCCGGCATGGTCAGTTCGGCGCCCGCGTGCCGTAGCCGTACTTGGAGATCACCGCGGCGGCCTCCGGCCCCTTCAGGAAGGCGAGGAAGGCCGTGGCGGCCTCGTTGCCGGCGCCCTTCTTCAGCAGGACGGCGTCCTGGAAGATCGGGTCGTGCAGCGCCTCCGGAACCGGCCAGCGCGTGCCGTCCGGCTTGGCGATCACCTGGGACAGGGCCACGAAGGCCAGTTCGGCGGCGCCGGTCTCGGCGAACTGGAAGGCTTGGGCGATGCTGTTGCCCTGGACGATCTTCGGTTGGATCGCCTCGTAGACGCCCATCTTCTTCATCGTCTGCACGGCGGCGAGGCCATAGGGCGCGGTCGCCGGGTTGGCGATGGACAGCTTCTCGAAGGCGCCCTTGCGCAGCGTGTCCTCGCCCAGCGGCGCGTCGCTGGCCTTGGTCCACAGCACCAGACGGCCGACGGCGTAGGTGAAGCGGGAGTCGGAGACGGCGAGCCCCTCCTCCACCGCCTTCTTCGGCGTCTCGTCGTCGGCGGCGAGGAAGACGACGAAGGGCGCGTCCTGCTTGATCTGGGCGTAGAACTGGCCGGTCGCGCCGAAGCTCAGGACGGCCTTGTGGCCGGTCTTCTGCTCGAAGGCGGTGGCGATCTCCTTCGCCGGGGCGGTGAAGTTCGCGGCGACCGCGACGTTGAATTCGTCGGCATGGGCCGTCGCCGAGACGGACAGCAGCGCGACGGCGGCAAGCAGGACACGCGTCATTCGAAAAACTCCTTCCGATCTATCGTCAATCCACCGCAAGAATGATGTGCGATGCGTCGATCAGCGCGCAGGCCGGATCGCCGGCCTTCAGGCCGATGTCGTCGGCGCTGCGCAGCGTGATGATGGCGGTCAGCGTCTTGCCGCCGCCGATGTCCAGGGTGATCTCGCTGTTGACCGCGCCGTCCTCGCGGCGGGACACCACGCCTTCCACGCGGTTGCGCATCGAGGTGCGCTTCGCCTCGTCCGCCGGGGCGAGGATCACGAAGGGCGCCTTGATCAGCGCCGTCGCCGCGCGCCCCGGGAACAGGCCCAGGTCGCGCACGCTGTCGCGGGTGATGATCGCCACGATCGAGGTCTGGTCCGAGACGGCCAGGGTGACTTCGGCGTTCACCGCCCCGTCGGTGATGGCGGCGACGGTTCCGCGAAGGGCGTTGCGGGCACTGGTGCGCATGAAGAATCCCCACATCAGGCTGGCCGCCGACAGGCCGGTGCCGTTGAGTTCCGGTTCCAGCACCTGGAAGGCGCGGACCATCTCGCTCTGCAGGCGGTGGAAGGTGGCGACCAGCCGCACGCCGTCCGGCGTCAAGGCGGTTCCGCCGCCGCGCTTTCCGCCCGCCTGCGCCTCGACCAGCGGGCGGCCGAACAGGTTGTTCATGGCGTCGATGGCGTCCCAGGCCGCCTTGTAGGTGACGCCGACCGACCGCGCCGCTCCGGAGATGCTGCCCTCGCGCCCCACCGCCTCCAGCAGCCGGATGCGCTCCGCGCCGATCGGCGACGCGTGCGGCCCGGCGAACGACACCTGCGGTTGGACGGACATGAGCGGGCACCCCGAATTCGCTATATACGATGGCTATATAACCATGCTCGGCACAGGTGAACTAGCTCTTTCTGCCCAAACCATCATTTTTCGAGGAATATCGGCAAGGAGGTGCGGAGAGCCGATCCGAACAGTCGCTCAACCCACGAAATGCATCGTGCAAACGATGCACGACAACTGCCCATTCTGCCGATTTTCTGAGCGTAATTTGGCACCGGGCGAAGGTTTATTGTTCACTTGGCGGCGCAATCGACGGATTACAGAAACAGGATTGTCGGCTTCCGCGCCATCACGATCCATAAGCCACACGCAGGCCGTGCCGCCCGCCGCCTTTTGGGCAGGGGACGGCCGGATGGGGCGAATCCAATATGTAGGTGATCTATACAGCGCGAGGGCGGGCGGAGCGCCGCCGCCCCGTCAATCCACCAGTTCCCAGTCGAGGGTCGACACGACGCGGACGATCTTGTCGATCTGCCGGCTTTCCATGATGCCGGGGGCCTCGTCGCGGGCGAGGATCTGGAACAGGCCCTGGTTGGCGCGGCGGATGCCGCCCAGCGTGGCGCCGCTGTCGGTCGCGAACTGGGTTGCCGCCTCGCGCGCCTTGGCGGTCGCCTCGGCGATCATCTCGGTCTTCACGTCGTTCAGCCGGGTGAACAGGTAGTTGGGGCCGGAGCCCATGCCCGGCTCCCCTCCCAGGGTCACGCCCTGGTCGAGCAACTCCGCCAGATTCTGGCTGGCGCGGTCGACCCGCTCCACGTCCGGGCTGCGGATCATCAGGGTGCGGGTGAGGATGTAGCGCTGGTCCGCCGGCCCCTGGCGGTAGGCCTGGGCGAGCAGGTCCACGAGATCGAGCGAGCGTGAGACGACGGCGTCGGCGCCCAGCCCATAGCGCTCCAGAAAGGCCAGAACGGCCTTCTCGTCCGCCGCCGTCTTCGCCTGGACGGCGGACAGGTCGTCGCCGGTGGCGACGAAGCGCACCGGCCAGAGCGCGAGGTTGGCCTTGACCTCGCGCTCGGCGGAGCCCTTCACGGTGACGAAACGGTCGGCCAGCCGGACCTGGGCGACCTCGCGCCCCGCCGTCCACCCCGCCACCGCGATCCCGATGGCGAGAAACGCCGCAGCCGCCAGCGCCGTCCGGTTTCCGATCATCCCACTCTCCCTCATCGCTCTTCGCGGAGGATGACGGAGGATTGTGGCGAAGCTCAGGCCGGAGCGGCGCCCCCCAACTGGATCACGGCGCCGGGCTCACACCGCGGTCAGCCAGACGCACAGCAGCAAGTAGGCGACGGGGAAGACCACCAGGGACCAGCGGTCCAGGATCAGGGCCTTCGCCGCGTTCCGCTCGTAGATCATCAGCGACACCGCGCTCTGCATCAGGCTGAGGAAGATCATGCCCATGGAGGCGAGATTGACCCGGTCCGACAGGGTGAAGCCGCTGCTGCGCGGCAGGTCGCTGGCGATGACGAAGTAGCAGGCGACCACGGCGAACAGCGCGCCGATGCCCAGGCCGAAGCGGGGGTCGAGGTCCACCGGCTTCACCAGGAAGGCCAGGAAGGCCACCAGCGAGGAGATGAAGATGGTCGAGAAGGTCTTGATGTAATAGACCGAATCCGGCCGCTCCAACGTGATCGCGTGGGTGTAGCGGGAATAGACGGACTCGTGGTTCTTCGGCAGGGTGATGTCGCCGTAGTTGGTGCGGTAACGGTGCGCCGAGATGGTGGCGCCGTTGTTGATCAGCGTGTAGCCGGAGACGTCGACGTCGGGATCGACGGTGCTGTTGTCGGTGTCCGGCACGTAGACCACATATTCCGCCGTCTGGTCGCTGTCCTCGATCACCAGACGGATGGTCTGGGTGTCCAGCGGAAAATGGCTCACGTCCCAGGGCTGGTTCAGAACGGCCTGGACGCGCGCCTGCCCGTAGTTGGTGTCCTTCAGCTTGCGGACCGGGGTGGGCGTGCGGGATTCGATCCGCCCGTTCATCAGCTCGAACGTCTCCAGCGGGTTCAGGGAGTCGTCGTCCCAGCGGAACCAGACGTAGAAGTCCACATTGACCTGATTGTCGCGGAGATTCACCCCGGTGATCTGGTTGACGTAGGTGCCGACCACCACCTTCGCCGGTTCCGCCCGCGACGCTCCGGGCAGGCCGGTCAGAAGGATGGCGAGGAACGCCAGCGCGTACCGAATCATGATGCCCTCTCCTTTCCTGCCGGATGTCAGTGCGCGTGGCTCTTCTTGACCAGCACGTCCATGGTCGCCAGCAGGACGCCGGAGACGATGAAGGTGATGTGGATGGCGACCAGCCACATCAGGTCGCGGTCGGAGACCTCCGACACGTTCATGAAGGTCTTCAGGATCTGGATGGAGGAGATCGCCACGATGCTGGCGATCAGCTTCACCTTGAGCGCGCTGAAATCCAGCTTGCCCATCCATTCCGGACGGTCGGCGTGGCCGGCGACGTCGATCTTCGAGACGAAGTTCTCATAGCCGCTGAAGATCACCATCAGCACGAGGTTGCCGACCATCGTCAGGTCGACCAGCCCGAGCACGATCAGGATGATGTCGTTCTCCGTGCCGTGGAGCAGAAGCGGCAGCGCGTGCACCAGTTCCAGCGCGAAGCGCCAGCCGATCATCAGCAGCGCGCCCACCAGACCGACATAGAGCGGCGCCAGGAGCCAGCGGCTCTGGAACATCACCTGCTCCAGGAAATGCTCGGCCCGGCGCGCCGGACCGCGGCGCCCCTCGCCGTTGCGGGGCAGGAGGGTGGTGTCGCCGCTCAGGGCCGACGGGTTGGACTGGGTCATGACTTGCTCGCCAATGTGATGTCGCCACGGATTTGGCCGATTTTCCGGCCGTCGATCTGGTGCTGGTAGGTCATCTGCAGCTGGTCGAAGGCCAGCGAGATGGTCTCGGTGCCGTTGCTGCTGTCGTCGTTGTCGACCGACAGCACATATTCGGTGATCTGCGTGTTCTTCAGGATGATGGTCAGGTACGGCTCGGCGAAGATGTCGCTTTCGCCAAAGAACTCGCCGCCCTGAAGCTGCGCGAAGGTGCGGAAGAAATGGATGGTCGCGGTGACGTCCTTCTTCTGCGGATCGAAGGCCGCCTGCATCAGCTTGGGCGAGGCGAGGTCGAAGTGACGCTCCAGCTTCAGGCTGTCGACGCCGAGCTTGTCCTGCTTCTGCGCCTTCCGGCTGCCGAAGTAAGAGTTGTCCTCGATCGGGTCGTCGTAGTTGAAGCCGCCGACCTCGCGCTTGCCCGACGACAGGTCGAAGCTCACGCACTCGGCCAGATTCTTATAGTTGCGGATCAGCGACTCGCCCTTGATGCCGGGGTAGTCGAGCAGGATGCGGGGCATGGCTCAGCGCTCCTCAAGACGCAACAGGCCGAAGATCCGCCCGACCTCGCCGCGGTCGCCCAGCAGCTCGGCGTACAGCTCCGGCAGGGACAGGTTCCCCCAGGCGGCGGCGCGGCGGACGAGGTAGGAGGTCGGGCTGTGCGGCTCCTCCCGTGCCAGGAAATCGGCGATCTGGTGCAGCATCGCGTAGGCCTCCTGCCGGGTCCGCGGCCCGCCGGGGCGGGCGAAGGCGGCGGCGGGAATGATCTCGGCGGACGCGTCGATGGTGGCTTCCTCCCCGCCTTCGGTCTGTTCCGGCGCGGCGGAGGCACCGTCCGGATCGATGCCGCGCTTGGCGAGCGCGTCGCGGTGGAACTGGATCAGGCTTTCAAGGGTCTTCAGAAGCTGGCTGAAGCCGGGGGCGGAGCGGCCGGCCACGGCGTCCAGCTCCGCCGCCAGCGTGCGCACCGCCGTCACCGTATCCCGCAGATGGCCGTGCTGGGTCTGGTAGAAGTCCGGTGGGGTGCGGTCCTGGGCGGCAAGGATCTGCTCGACCGTCACCTCCCCGTCGTCCACCGCCTCGTGGAAGGCGCGCGGATCACGGGTGGCGAGCTTGCGCAGACGCTGGGCGTTCTGCCAGTCCTGGAAACGGTGCGTCTCGTCGGCGTGCGGCCCCGGCTGGGTGATGGCGGTCGCCATCAGATCGCGCGACAACTGGCTGTCCAGCCAGACCAGCGGCGCCAGCCGCGGCTCCGGATCGCCGTCGTCCAGGCGTGGGTAGAGGCCCTCCCAGAAATCCTCGACCAGCCCGTGGACCAGCAGGAGTCCCGGCGCCAGCCCCACCGGGCCGTGCAGACGGCCCAGCGCCTGGACCAGCCACGCCGCGACCTGGAGGTCCTTGGTGCGGGTCGTCAGCAGGTCCGACGCCTGCTGGACAACGCCCTTCCAGTCGGCCTTCTTGACGGTGGTCTGCCAGATGCCCTGGTCCAGATCGTCGTCCATCCGGCGCGCCTCGGTCAGCGCGTCGAATTCCGGGCCGTGGCGCAGGTCGTCGCCCGCCGGATCGTCGCCGGGGATGGGCTGGAGCAGGGCGCCGATGTCGATCAGCGGGTGGGATGCGGTCATTTGGCTGCTCACGGGAAGCGTTGGGCCGCGGGGCGGAGCATCGGGGGCTGGGACGGGGCGGTGCCCAGATCGAAGAAGGCGCGATCCGCCGGAGCCACCGCCCCGGAGGGCGCCGGCCAGCCGGCCAGACCCGGCATCCGCCGCATGCTACCGACCGGGGCCAGCGGCGGCGCCTGCGCGGGCAGCGCCGGCACGGCCACCTTCTCCTCGCGCGGCGGCTTGCCGTCGGCCAGGACGGTGCGCTTGACCGCCAGAGTCATGAAGACCCGCACGTTGGGCTTCACCACGGGTTGCGGCGCCGCCTGGACGGCTGGAGCGATCGGCGTCGGGGCAGCGGCGGCGGCTTCCTTGACCGGGCCGCTGGCCGTGGCCTCGAACAGCAGAAGCGGCTCGGTGTCCGGGCCGGGGCGGCGGTCACGCTGCGGCGCGGCCTGCCGGGCGGCCAGAGCGAACAGCGCCCAGGGACCGTCATAGTCGAAACGCAGCGAGGGTCCGTCCACCGTCACCCCCGCACCGACGCCGGAGACCGGCAGCACCGTACCGTCCTTCGCCCAGCGCAACGTCAGGCTCAGCTTGTCGCCCGGATACCAGCGCAGCGGCGTGCGCGGCAACATGCTGGACAGCGCGCCATTCGGCGTGGCGAGCTTCCATTCGATGATGTCGCTGCCCCCGGCCTCACGCCCGCGGTTGACGCGGAAGGCGGGGTCGAGCGCCAGACCGCCGCTCTGGTCCGGGGTCACCGCGGCGATCAGCAGCGGGCGCGCCCGCTCCATCGTCTCCACGAAGCGCAGCGCCTCGCGTCCGGCGCTGCCGAACCGCTCGCCGCGGCGCAGCCCCTCCAGCACGAAGGCCGAGCGCGCGTCGAACCGCTCGTAGAAGGCGCGCACCGCCGCCGGATCGGCGTCCTCGCCCGGCACCGCGGCGGTTGCGAAGGGGAAGCGGCCGGCCAGCATCTCGTTGAAGGACGCGGCCATGTCGACGTAGGCGTCGTAGACGCGGGCGTCGGCGGCCAGCACGCAGCGCGTGGCGATCCACTGCTTCAGCTCGGCCAGACGGCTGCGGAAGAAGTCGTCCGGCACCCCGTCGATGGCGCCGAGATTCTGGCAACCGGCGGCGTCCACGGCGGCGCTTTCCACCGTCACGAACTTCTCGAGCTGCGCCAGGGAGCTGTTCGGGCGACCGCCGTCGTACTTGTCCAGTTCGGCGATGATGCGCGCCCATTTGGCGGCGGCGCCCGAACCGGTCCCGGCGCCCATCACCGGGCGCTCCAGGATCTCGACCACCGGGGCGGCGATGTCGCGGGCGAGCACCGTCACCTCCTGCCGGGCGTTGCCGAGATAGAGCGCCAGCCCGGCCGGCGTGGTCTGCCCGAACAGCAGGTGCGGCACCAGCGGCCCGTCCACCCAGACGTCCAGCGCATGGGCGTCGGGCCGGTAGAGCTGGTCGCCCTCCAGCAGCCGGTCGGCCTGGACCAGCACGGCGTTGGCCTGCCGGGCCACCGTGTCGCGGATGGTGTCGGCGGAGGTGGTCAGACCGATCTGGCGGAAGGACTGCATGGTCTCGGCCAGCACCGGAAAGGCGGTGCGCAGCGCGTGGGCCGAGGTGCGGAGCTGCGCCAGCCCGCCCGCCCGGTCCACGCCGCCCGGAGCGGGGCTGCCGGCCAGGGCGCGGGCGAGGATGCGCTCCACCCCCTGGCGGAGCTGGTGCTGCGCCGCCGTCCGCATGGAGGTGCGCAGCATGGCCGGCGCCTGCGGCAGGTCCTTGGCGTCGAACAGCAGATAGTCCTCGACCAGCGGTGGGATGCTGTCCAGGGCGGCGCGGTCCCAGCCGGCGCCCACGGCGGGCATCGCCAGCGCGCCGCTGTCGTCCGTCTTCATGAAACGGCGGGCCATCCACACCGCCAGGGTGCGGCGGAGCTGTTCCGCCGCCGGGGCCAGCCGGGCGCCGCCATTCGGGGCCTGCTCCAGCAGGCGGCCGATCACCGAATCCAGGCTGCGGGCACCGACTCCCGCCTCGTCGTAGCGGCGCTGCGCGAGGTCGAGGATGTCGGCGCGCAGGGTGGGGCCGAGCAGGTCGGACTTCTCCAGCCGGCCGAGCAGCGCTTCGAACTCCGGCGGCAGGACGGGGCCGTTGGCGCCGATCCAGGCGCCGCGTTCCGCTCCCAGGCCGCGGGCGGCGTCCTCCAGGCTCGACAGCACCTCGGCGTAGGCCGCCGCCGCGTCGGCGCCGGAGCGCGCCCCGCCGGCCAGCAGTTCCAACTCGTTGGCGGCGACCGACAGCCTTGCGGCGGCGAGGCCGCCCATGGCGAGGTCGCGCAGATAGGCGTCGGCGTATTGCCGGAAGCGACGGCTGACTTCGGCCCGGTGTGCGGTCAGGTCGATGGGGCGTTGCGCCCCTGGTCCCGGCGCCGGGATGGCGGTGCCGCCCGGCGGCTGGTCGATCTCCCAGCCGTGCAGCCGGGCCGAAAAGCCGCGCGCCACGCCGGAGCCCAGGGCGAAGTCCAGCACATCGTCCAGCGGCAGGGTCGGGTCGCGGGCGTCCACGTTGTTGTAGGCGCGGGCCAGTCCCTCGGCGATGCTGATTTCGCCCGCGAAGGCGCGCAGCCGCTCGAAGGCGCCCGCCCCCGCCGGCCCCACCCCGCCGTCGCGGGTCAGGCGGCGCAGCCGGTCCTCGGCGACGTCGCGCACGGTCGACAGGGCCAGCCGGCGGTAGCCGACGGCCAGCGCGCCCGACACCGAATCCGGAACGCCGCTGATCCAGGCGGCCGGAAGCGGGTTGAAGGTCCAGTCGGTGGGCAGCATGGTCACGCCCTGCACGAAGCGGGCGGCGGGATCGCCGTAGGCGGCGGTCATCGGCGCCCCGGCCTCGACCGCTGGGCGCTGGTCGGCGAGCTGCTGCAGCCCGCCCGGAATGTCGGCCAGGACCGGAACCAGCCGGTCCGACAGGGTGGAGGCGCGCTGCACCCCCATCCACAGCAGCAGGACGGCGGCGACGGCGGCGACCCCGGTCCCCACCGGCCAGGAGTAGCGGCGCCACGCGCGGGACGCCGCCAGCGCGCGGGTCGGCTTGGGCAGCCCGGCCTCGGGGAAGATTTTGCGGTTCAGCAGGTCGCGCCCGAACAGCGCCGCCGCGTCGGGATCGGGGCGGCCGGTGAAGTAGAGGCCGCGCACGTAGAGAGTCTCCTGATAGGCGGTGCGCTTGAAGGCGGTGCCGAGCAGGGCGCGCAGCGCCGCCTCCGTCCCGGTCAGCCGCTCCGTCAGGGCGAACAGCGGGGCGCCGTCCGGCGCGGCCGCAGCACCGAACACCTCCAGCTCCACCGCCAGCAGCCCGTCCGCCAGCGATTGCAGCGCCTCGCTTACGAAGTCGGGCGAAAAGGCGGTCTCCAACGCGTAGGGGCTCGACCAGCCGAGCATCCCGCCGGTCAGGGACGGCGGCAGAGCCTCGGCCAGCGCCGCGAATCCGGGAGCCTCCTCGCAACCCGTCACCACCACATAGACCGGCAGCGCGAAGCCCAGCGTGCGCTGGATCTCCCACAGCCGGGCGTACAGCTCCGTCCCGCGCGCGGTGGCGCGGCGCACATCGTCCAGCTCGGCCAGCGGAACGGTGAGGATCAGCCCGTCGGCGGGCAGCATCGGGCGGCGGCGGCCCAGCAGGTCCAGCACGCCGGCCCAGGCGGCGCGGGGATCATCGACGTCGATGACCACCGCCCGGTCGTAGAAGCGCCAGGAGAAGCCGGCGTGCCGCTCGGCGGTCACCGGGGGGCGCACCTCGTCCGCGCAGGATAGCAGGCCGGCGTCGTCCGACGCGGCCACGCCGGTGCGCAAGTACCAGGGCACCAGATAGACGTTGCGCGACAGCGTCTCGCGATAGGCGGCCAGACCGTCGCGGAACAGGCGGCGGATGTCGCGGATGGTGACGTCCGGCGCCATCGCCGCGAGCGCCGGAACCGACCCACCCTCCTCCGCTGCCGCGTCGGGCGGCGGCAGGGCGGCGGGCTCCGCCGGGGCGGGCGGCGCCGCGCTGCGGGCGCGCAGCAGGATCGCCGCCATCACCGCGATGATCAGCAGCACGAGGACGAGAAGCCCCGCGAAGACCCAGATCTGGTTGCCGGCGATGCCGGACAGGACCGCTGCCAGGAGTTCCATGACCGTCCTCTCCCGTCAGCGGGTCACGCGGACCGATGCCTGAAGCACCGCGTCCGCCGCGTTGGAAAGCTGCGCCGTGGACATCCACCAGAGCGCCTGACCCAGCACCAGCCACAGCCCGGCGATGGCCCCCAGCACCAGCGGCCAGCGCGGCCCGCGGGCCAGCGTGCGCGCCTTGCCGTCGGTCAGCGTGTAGGCGTAGGCGGCGGGGATCAGCGTCCGCCCGCCGGGCAGCACGCCGGCGCCCAGCTCGGACTCGCGGCCGGCGATGAACTCGAACAGCCGGGCGCTGTAGTCGCGCAGGGTGGACTCGCCGCCCGGCACCCGGCAGCGCCCCTTGAAGCCCATGCCGAGCACGCAGAGATAGACCGCCGCCAGCTGGACCAGCCGCCGGTCGTTGCTGGCGAGCAGCGCCTCCATGCGGTCGAACACCCGCTCGCCGGCCAGCCGGGTGCGGAACACCGCCTGCTCCAGCAGCACGCTGCGCCACAGCTCCCGCCCGTTCCACTCCACGTCGTGGATGAACAGGTCGTCGGCCAGCGCCGCCATGGCGTATTGCGCCTCGCGGTGCTGGCTGATCATCAGGTCGGTACCGGTGCGCCCGACCTGGACAGCCTGCGCCTCCAGAAAGTCCTGAAGGCGGCGGATGATGATCTCGGCGTCGGGCTCCAGCGCCAGGGCCGGCACCGCCGCAGCGGCGCCGCGCGGCGCCGGGGTCGCCAGGGCGTCCTCGGTCAGGAAGGCCGGCAGGCTGTCCGCCGTCTCCCCGGCGGCGCCCTCGGGCTTCGCGGCGGCGGCGGGACGGCCCGCGCCGACCGCGGCGCGGTGCGTCCGGAGTTCCCGCGCGAAGGCGAGGAAGTGATCGACCAGATCCCGGCGGTGCAGCATGGCGGTCATTCCCAGCCTCAGGCGCTGACGAAGAGGGTGATCTCGACGGGGCGGAAGCGGCTGCCCAGCGAGTCCGGATTCCAGATCTCCAGCCGCTCGCCGGGGACGATGTAGCGGGGATCGACCTTGACCTCGAACGGCACCACGCCGCGCGGGGCGGCCACCCCGCCCTCGCCGCTGTCGTCCAGCGCGACGCGCTCGGCCCCCTTGACGCGCAGGCCGGACAGCGTCTCCAGCCGCGAGCGCGAGGCGACGATGCAGTTCTCCATCCAGGCGGCGACCTCGCTGACCGGGGCCGACGCCGGGCCGCGCACGCCGACGACCAGCCGGCCCTTCAGCCAGGCCTCGTCCATCGGCAGCCCGAACATGCCGTCCTCGAAGGTGAAGGGGATGCGGGCGACGCCCTCCTTCACGCGGTCGATCATGCGCAGGATGAAGTCGCGCACCTCGCCGAAGCTCGCCATCGGGTCGTCGTGGTCGTAGCGCGACAGCTTGGCCGGCACGGCGCCGCTGGCGAAGGCCGACAGGTGCCCGGCCAGCGTGCACAACGACATGTAGACGTCGAAGGGGTGGCAGACGCCGACGCCGAGCTGCGCCTCCAGCGGCGGCAGGCCGGTGACGAGGCTGCGGATCTCCGCCCGCGCCGCCTCGGCCAGCTCGGTCGCCGGGTTGCCGTTGCCCACACCGGAGCGCTCGGCCAGGAACAGCGCCTTCTCGCGCACGCGCCGCACCACCTCCGCCCCCAGCCGGCCGAGCGGCGCGTTGGCGGCGACGGTCAGCGCCGGCGGCACGAAGTCGGTCAGCACGAAGGCGTCGTTGCGGAAAGTCGCCTGCGCGATCGGCATGGAGACGAACTTCTGCGGCGGCTTCTGCGTCGGGCCGGTGGTGGCGAACAACGCCGGACGCGGGCGCAGCCGGGCGATGGACAGTTCCTCCCCGCCATGCTGGTCGGCGACCGGCGCGCCCTCGACCGAGACGTAGCGCGGCGTTTCTCCCGGCCCCGGCGCGCGGTCGCCGCGGGCGGCGGGAACGATCAGGTGGATGGTGATCTGCGTCTGCCCCACCGGGTCGGCGTAGGCGGAGATATCCACCTCCAGCGGCTCGTCGGTCCCGGCGCGGTAGTCCACGACGAGGCCGTCGGGCAGGATCGCCTCCAGCTCGCGCACCTGGACCAGCCCGGAGACGAGCTGCACGCGGTCGACCTGGAGATGGACGACGCCCCAATGGAAGGGCCGCGCCTGCCGGACATGGTAGGTCAACTGCCGCTCGTGCCGCAGCGCCTGCTGCTGGAAATGCTGCGGGGCCAGCAGCATCCCGTCGTGCCAGTCGATGGCGTCGGGAATGTCGCGCGCCTCGGTCATGCGGTCCTCACGGAGAAGGAAAGAACATCACGGAACCAGTTCGACATCCTTGTCCCCGGCGGTGAGGGTCAGCGTTCGTGTGTCGGGCACGCGCAGGCGGTGCGGCCCCGGCGTGGAATAGTTGGCGAAGACCAGCAGGGCCCAGGCCGGCTCGCCCGGCGGCAGGTCCGCCTTCAGCGTCTGGCCGGGGACCAGTTCCCAGCTCGTCACGCCGAGCGTGGTCGGGTGGTCGCGCATGGACTGCTCGCGCTGGCCGAACCATTCCGCGGCGGTCAGCGCGCCCAGCTTGTCCACCAGCGCCTTGTCGCGGACGGCAACGAGGTCGATGGCGACCGGCGTGGTGTCGTTGGCGGCCGGGGCGACCGTGAAGGACACGCTGTCCAGCGCGGCGCGCGGCTTGTCCGCGCAGCCGGCGACCAGCAGCGCCAGCGCCAGCGCGCCGGCAAATCCCACTCGTTTTCCGTTCACCGGAGTCATGGCGTTCAGCGCTCTCCCGCTTCGGCAAGGGTGACGACGGTCCCGGACACCCCGTTGGCCCGCGTCAGCGCGTCCAACGCGCGGGCGGCCTCGTCGGCGGCGGCGTAGCGTCCGGTGCGCACGGCGTAGGGGGCGTTGCCGCCCGGCAGCGGCGCGAAATCGACCGTGCCGCGCACCCCGCGCTGGGCGGCGGCGGCGGCGAAGGACTCCGCGTTGGCCGGGGTGGCGAAGCGCCCGAGTTCGATGGCGTAATGGCGGATCGGCGCCGCCCCGTCTTCCTTCATGGCGTCCAGACGGTCGTTCAGCGTGTCCTCGACGACGCCTTCCACGCTGTTGCCGGCGAATTCGGTGACGCGGTAGCCGGTCTTCTCGATCACGTGGGCGGCGGTGCCGGCCATCCAGCCGGGCAGGAAGCGGCGGGCCGCGTCGGCGGCGCCGCGGGTCACCGGCTCGGTGGCCGAGATCGCCCGTCCGCGCGCCTCGTCGCTGAACATGTCCGCCGTCTCGATCACGCCCTGGCGGGCCTCGAAGCTGTCGGCGACGTTGCGTTTCGCCATCCCGGCCAATCCGCCGCCCGCGGCCGGCGCCGCGTTGGATGATGATGATGCCGTGACGGGAGCCGGGAGCGAGGCCACCGGCGCGTCGCCGTCACCGGTCAGGATCAGCGCCGCCATCACCGCGCCCAGCAGCAAGGCCACGACGGTCAGCACGGCGACGCCGGCGGCCAGAGCCGCCACCTGCCATCGTCCGAGCGTGATCGTGGTCATCGCGGGAAATCCTGGGGAAGACACCATCGGGCGGACCGCCCGCCGTGCAGGGCGGCGGCCCAGCCTGATAGAAGCATCCCGGCGGCCCAAATCCGCGCGCTGTCTGGTTCGTTCTGGCGTAGTCCCGCCGGGGTTTCGCGGCGGCGGCCCGGAAGCCCGCCGCGGCCTGCGGAGAAGCCCGCAAATCCGGCGGGTTACCCCCTTGGTCCGAACTGGATCATTCGCCGCCGCCGGCCTTCGCGGGCAGGGCGGCGGCAAGCGGCTCCTCGACCACCACCCCGCCGATCCCGGCGGTCCGCTCGAAGGACGGGCGGCGCGCCTCGGCCTGCCAGCGGTCGGCGAAGGCGCCGGCACGCACCCGGTGCCACTGCCCTCCGGCGGCGTCCATGGTCTCGACGATCTCCACCGGAAGGCCCCGCCCGGCCAGCACCGTCGCGAAGTCCTGGGCGTTCCCGGCGGAGCGGAAGACACCGAGTTCGATGGAGAATCGCGCCGTCGTCGCCTTCACGGACGCGACCGGACGGACCGGAACGGCGGCCGGCGCGGCCGCCTCTGGCTCGGCCTTCGCCGCCTCCTGCGGTGCTGCGGCCGGGGTGGCGGGCGCCGCCTTCGCCTCGGCGGGCGTGGAGTCCTCCGCGCCTCCCGGCACGCTGCCGCCGGCCAGGAAATAGCCCCCCGCGAAGGCCACGAGGAGGAGGAGCAGCGCCAGAACGCCGATCAGGAGTTTCTTCATGGCTCCGCGCTCACGAGTCCGGGCCGCCGCACAGCCGGCGCATCTCCGCCGTCTCGCGCTGGTAGCCCAGCCGCACCCGCCGATCGAGCACGAGGCAGAGATAGGTGTCCTGCGCCGTCGGGTCGCTGGCGTGGTAGCGGCGCACCGCCTCCGTCCAGGAGCCGTGGCGGTCGTACAACTCCCGCAGGAAGCGGGCGGCGTAGGCGACGTTGACGGCGGGGTCCAGCATGTCCTCGCCCCCCGCGAAGGAACCGGCGTGCCAGCGCGTGTGGATCTGCATGCAGCCGACCGCCACGTCGCCGCGCAAGCCACCCTCGTCGTCCTGCATCAGCCGCAGCGCCTCGCGCCGCGTCGCCGGGTAATGCGGGCGCCCCGAGACGTTCAGCGCCCAGGGCCAGGGCATCCCGGCCCGCCCGGACTCCACGACGCTCATGGCGTGCAGGATGCCCGGCGGAATGCCGTAGAGCGTCTCCCCGTTGCGCAGGTAACGGCCGCACTGGAACAGCGCGGGGCCGCCGTCCGATGCCGGCGCCACCTCCGCCACCGCCGGCCCGGCGAGCAGCGCGCCCATCAGGGCGAGCGCACCGGCGAGAAGGCCGCGCGCCCTCACGCCCGCACCCGCAGGGCGACGCACAGCCGGTCCACCGCCATCGCGGCGCCGCCGCCATGCTCGGCCAGCCCGGCGGACACCGCCGCGGTCACGCTGGCCGAGGACAGGTCGTCGAGGTTGCCGAGGATGCCGGTCAGCCGCGCCCGCCCGAAGGCGACGCCGAAGCGGTTCTCGCCGTCCAGCAGCCCGCCGTTGCACAGCACCAGCGTCGAGGGCACCGGCAGGTCGAGCGCGGTTTCCACCGCCGTCATCGCGGGATCGAGGCCGAGCGGCGGGTTGGCCGCCACCGGCAGGTCCACGACATCGCCGAAGCGCCGCAGCAGGAAGGGTTCCGGCACGCCCGCGGCGGCGAAGACCAGCCGGCGCGAGCGCGGCGACACGATGCCCATGGCGAGCCCGATTGACAGGCCCGCGGCGTTGTCCGCCGCCAGCAGCCGGTTGGCGCCGGTCAGGCAGGCCGCCGGCCCGAGCCCGGCCGCCGCCAGCGTCCGCAAGGCGGCGCGCGCCGTCACCGTCATGAAGCCCGCCGCCAGCCCGCCGCCCGAGACCTGCCCGATCAGCACCACCAGCGCCCCGTCCGCCGTCAGGAAGAAATCGTAGAAGCTGCCGTCGAACTCCGCCGCCGGGCGCATCAGGCCCGACGCCTCCAGGTCGGGGGCGGTGGTGAGATCGGGCGGCAGGATCGCCGCCTGCATGCGCCGGGCGATCTCGAACTGCTTCTGCAGCTCGACAAGCTCGGTGCGGGTGTCCAGCGCGGACTGAAGCTGGCGGACCATGCCGTCGAGCGCGGTGTGCTGGTCGCGCACGCGCTCGGCCATAACCTCGAAGGCGACGGCGAGCGCGCCGGGGTCGTCGGTGCGCGCGCAGGGCGTCCGGCCCTCCGACGCGGCCTCGATGCGGGCGAGGTCGGCGAGGAGTTCCCGCCGCCCCTGCTCCGGCAGGGTTTCCGACAGGCGGAGCATCTGGCGGCGGATGAAGGACTGCTGGCGCAGCCAGTGGCGGGCGCGCCGCTCCTCGGCGTCGCGCAGCGCGCGGCTGCGGCTGCGGAAGACCTCGACGGTGCGGGCGAGCTGCCCGGCCTCGTCGGCCCGCTCCGCCCCCAGCACGGCGACGCCGGTGTCCCCCGCGGCCAGCGCGGACAGGGCGGACATGGAGGCGTAGACCGGCGTGAAGACGCGCCGGAAATACCAGTCCAGACCCAGCGTCCCCGCCACCAGCACCATCAGCACCACCAGGATGGCCGAGCTGTCGAGAAGGCTGTCGGCCATGGCGGCCAGCGTGGTCTCGCGCACCGTGACGAGGTAGAGCGCCCCCTCCGTCCCCGCCACCTTGGGCAGCCGCAGCTTGCGCACGCCGTAGCCACGGGCGCCGATGGTCGCCCGCGCCTCCTCGCCGCGCTCCGCGGCAGGACGCACGTCGGGCCAGGCCAGCGGCCCGGCGTGGCCGTACAAGGTGCCATCGGCGCCGACCAGGAAGGCTGAGCCCCCGAGAATACCGGCCAGCGCCTCCAGGCTGCCGGTCAGCGGACGGGTGGCGATCAGCGCCCGGTCGGCCGGCCGCTGCGTGCCGAGCGGGCGGGCGAGCAGGAGCTGCGCGGCACCACCGGTCAGCACCAGACCGTCCTGCGTGTCGTTGCGGGCCAGAACCTGCCCGATGCGCCGCTCGTCGAGAAGGCGGATCGGCTGGTCGGCCGGGACGGCGAGCAGGGTCTGCCCGGCGCCGTTGACCACCGTCGCCGCGGTGAAGCCCAGCGCGCCGAGCCGCTCGGCCGCCGCCGCGGCGTTGCCGCGCTCCAGCGCCTCGCTCAGGCGGGGGTCCCCCGCCGCCACCCGCGCCGCAGCGGCGGACTGGTCGAGAAGCCCCTCCCACAGCCGCAGGGTCAGCCGCCCCTCGTCCTCGGCGTGGCGGTCGGCTCCGCTCTCGATGCGCAGCAGGGCGAAGACGGCGGCGGTGACGAGCACGGCGAGGACCACCGCCGCCGCGGCCACCGTCATGCGTTGACGAAGCCCGGTCATCGCGCGGCCTCCCCGTCGAGCGGAAGGCTCCGGCGCGGCACAGCGCGGCGCCACAGCGCAAGCGCCAGAGGCGGCAGGGCTCCGATTCCGGCGAGCAGGGCCAGCGAGGGCAGCAGGCCCGCGGCGACCACCGCGTTGCTCCCGCCGGCCAGCCACAGCGCAGCGAAGGTTCCCGCCAGGGTCAGCGCGGCGCGGACCGCGGTCAGCCCTCCCCAGCCTCCGGACGCCGCGAAGCCCGCGTGCGCGGCGCCAAGAGCCGCGGCGGCGCTCAGCGCGACGGCGGTTCCCGGACCCACCGGGCCGAGCGCCAGAAGCAGCCCGACCGCCGCCGTCCCGCCCAGGCTCATCGCCGCCGCCCCACTCCGCGGGACCAGGAGGGCAACCAGCGCGGCGGCCAGCCAGGCCGGGGTCGCGTGCAGCCAGAGAAGCTCCGCAAGCCGGCGCGCATCCATCGCGCCGCCGCCGTCGGCCCGGCTCAGCGCCGCCATGGCCAGGGCGGTGACCAGCCACAGGCCCCAGCCCTTGGGGCGCGGCGTCCCGTCCACCCACCAACGGTCCATCGCCAGCAGGGCGCGCAGCGTCACACGCGGCAGCGTCAGGCCGGTCCGCCGCTCCAGCCGGACGGCGGCCAGCAGGCCGGCCAGCCCGGACAGCATCCCGCCGGCCACGAGAACGCCGGGCACCGCGCCGCCGATGCACAGGACCGACAGCCCCGTCCCGACGACGAGACCGCCCGCGGCGGACACCGCCGGCCCGGCGCGCAGGCTTTCGGCGGCGGGACGGGCCGCCTGGAAGGGAAGCGCCGCGGCCATCCCACCCAGCACCGCCCCGCTCAGCCAGACCACCACTCCGTCACCCAGCCCGTTCAGCAGCGCCCACGCGCCCAACGCCAGCGCCCCCGCAATGGGCGCGCGGCGGCCGAGCGCCAGAGCGAACGGCACCGCCACGGCCAGCCCCAGGGCCACCCCGCCCAGCGCGACGCCCGGCGGCAGGTGCCGCGCCGCGAACGCGGCGGCGACGGCCGCCCCGACCCCCGCGCAGAAGGCGGTGGCGTAGGGCAGCGACCCGGCGTCCGGCGGCGCCAGCGCGGTCAGCCGGTCGGGCGAGAAGCGCCCCAGCCGCTCGATCCGTTCGATCAGCGGCGCCACCTCCGCCGCCGCGTCCTTGTTGAAGCTGAGGTCGCGCACCTCGGCCAGATAGCTGCGCAGGCGGGCGAAGCGGTCGTTCACCCCGGTCACCACCCGGTTCATCTCGGCCAGCAGGGTACCGATCAGGCTCTGCTCCACCGGCGGGGCGATGCGGTCGTAGACGGAACGCGCGAGGTTGGCCTCCAGCGAGGCCGCCAGCCGCAGCGGCGCCATCACCTGGGCGTTCAGCATGGTGCGCAGCGCCAGCCCGCCGAGCGCCAGCGCGATGCTCAGCGCCACCGCGAAGTCGATCAGGATGCGCGGCGCGTTGGCCGGCTGCGCCACGGCGTTGCGGCCCAGCAGCACCTCGCCCGCCGTGGCGGCGCCCTGCCGGATGGGAAAGCGCTGCAGGACCAGCCCCAGCGCCGGCCAATCGGTTTCCGCCGGCACCAGCCGGACCGACAGGTCCGGGCGCGCCGCGTCGGATTTCTGGTACAGCGGGCGTCCGGCGCCGTCCACCACCAGGATCAGCTTGATCTCTGGGAAGACCGCGCCGGCCTCGCCCAGATAATCCTCCATCCCGGCCATGCGGTCGAGCGGCAGACCGAGCGCCAGCGCCTTCTCCAGGTCATGGGCGATGCCCGTCCCGACGATCTCGGCACGGGAGGCGATTCCCCGGTCGGCCAGCCCGGCCGCGGCGATCAGCGCCGCCGCCAGAGTGGCGAGCCAGGGCACGACGACGACCACCGCCATCAGCGGGATGAAGCGCCGCAACACGCCGCGCTGGGGGAACGGGGTCACGGGGCGGGTCATCGCAGCACCTCCCCGTCGATGCGGGCGGCCTCGGTCTCCGCCGCGCGCAGCCCGGCCAGCACGGCGGACAGCGCCGGGTCGGCCACCGCCACGGCGGCGGGTTCGTCGACCTGGAGTTGCCGAGCCTCGGCGGCGTAGAAGGCCGTCCGCTCCAGAACGGACCGGCAGACGCCGGACAGCAGAAGCCGCGTGCCCAGAACGGCAAGGATCGCGATGGCGGCCAAGAAGACGGCGGTGACCGTCGCGGTCTCGCGCAGCGCGGCCAGAACCTCAACCCGCGCGTCCTGCTGCGGGGCGAGGCCCAGCACGGCGCCGGCGGGTTTGCCGAGGGCGTCGGCCACCGGCACGCCGACCAGCACGCCGTCGCGGTCGGCGAGGTCCCAGGGCTCCGTCGGCAGCCCTGCGGCACCACCCATCCAGGAGGCCGGCACCGGTGTTCCCGCCGCCTGGGCGGTGGCGAACAGCACCGTCCCGCGCGGGTCCACCACATAGAGACGCACGCCTCCGCCGCCGGTGGACGCCACGTCGATCAGCCTTTGCAGGTCGTTCTGGTCGGCAAGCGGAAAGCCGATGGCCGCGCGCTCCGCCGCGCTGGCGGCCACGCGGCTGGCCAGCGCCGACGCGCGCGCGGCGATTTCCGCCGTGTGCGCCTCCGCCACCGCGTTGTGAAAGGCGAACAGGGTGAACGCCTGTCCGCCCACGGCGCACAGCCACAACACAAGCGCCAGACGCCCGAAACCGTAGAGCATGGCCAGCCTCCCAAGGGTCCGGCTATAGCGGCTTTCCGCGGGTGCATCCCGTTCAGATTGGCCCAACTTGGTCTGATCTGCTTTTGCCGCTCCCCGGCCCCTGCGATACTCCCCCGGCCAACCAAGCCAGCCAACCAGACCGGCCAACCAGAAGGGACACGCTCCATCATGACGCGGCCATCATGAACCGGGATGCCCGCCTGCACGCCATCCTCGCCCGGCTGCGCAGCGACTCCCCCGGCGAGCGGCTGGCCGCCCTGTCCGCGCTGGACCGGCTGATGCCCACCGGGACCTCCCTCTACGAGGTCATCCAGGTCGGACTGTTCTACACCGACCGCGGCACCGTCGCCCCCTCGCTGGTCGAGGAGGTGGACCGCCTGCGCGGCGAGGCGCAGGAGGCCGCACGGCGCGAGGAGCGGCAGCGCCGCCGCGTCCGGGCGCTGGAAACCGGCATCCGCGCCGCGCTGGAGGACTTGCGCGGCGGCAGGGACGCCTGACCGCCTTCGCTCCGCAACGGACGCAGTTCCGGCGGCGTGACTCCGGGAGTGGACCAACAAGGCGTTCCGTGGCGGCCCGCCATCGCACACCTTGCGGGGCACTACCGCCGTGCGTACCCGGAGGCCCTTTGCCCACCATCACCGCACCCTGTCAGCATGCCCTGTACGCCGCCGTGGATTCCGCGGCGGCGGCGCGCGGCATGACGGTGCCCGCCCTGATCCGCTCCTGCCTGACTCTGGTCGGGCCGGAGGCGCTGACCCATCTGCCCGACCCCGGCAGCCCGGAGCCGGTGGACGTCTCCCACCGCACCGTGACGCTGAAGAACGGCGGCACCCGCCGCGTGCGGGTCGTGCCGAAGCTGCGCGTGCGCCACGCCACGCCGCTCGACGCGGCGACCGTGCGCAAGGCCGCCTGGGTCGCCGCCACCATCGGCAACGACGACGGCGCGCACCTCATCACCGCGGGCGAGCTGAACGCCGTGGAAAGCGAGATGAGCCGCTGCCGCCTGCGGCTGGAACAGCTGACCGCGGCGCTGGAGACGCTGGCCTTCCGCCCGCTGCGCCAGCCGATCCGCAAACCCTGGCAAGCCACCTACGTGCTGGGCTTCACCCATGAATGGGGCCTCGATCCGCAGGTGGTGAACAGCCGTTTCCGCACGCTGGCCCCGATCTTCCACCCCGACACCGGCCTGCTGTCCAGCGCCGAGCGGATGAGTCAACTGTTGGAGGCCCGCAACTTCCTCTTGCAGCACCTTCGAAGCTGAGCGGGCGATGCTTCGTACACCGGACATTCCCTCCGAAACGGAGGTGTTCCGGGGCGATGTCGTCCAATTGGGGTCCATCTCGGCTGGCCTCCGCGGGGGTGCCTTTCGAATGATGGCGAAGCTCGACAGCCGGCGCGCGACGCGCACAACCCTATGAGGTCGTCAGATATGAGCGAGAGCAGTCAGAAGAAGTTGGAGCGCGTCCGCCCGCCGCGGGTGAAGCTCACCTACGAGGTCCACACCGGCGGCGCCCAGGAGACCAAGGAGCTGCCCTTCCTGGTCGGCATCCTGGCCGACCTCAGCGGCAAGCCGGAGAAGCCCCTTCCCAAGCTGAAGGAGCGCAAGTTCGTCGAGATCGACCGCGACAACTTCAATGACGTGATGGCCGCCACGGCGCCGCGCCTCGCCTTCCAGGTGGACAACAAGCTGCAGGAGGACGGCGGCAAGCTGAACATCCTGCTGAACATGCGCCACATGGACGATTTCCAGCCGGTCGAGGTGCTGAAGCAGGTGCCGACGCTGAGCCGCCTGTTCGAAGCCCGGCAGAAGCTGTCGGACCTGCTGGCCAAGCTGGACGGCAACGACGAGCTGAACGGCCTGCTGAACGACGTCATCACCAGCACCGAGCAGCAGGACGAGCTGAAGAAGCTCCTCGGCCCGGCGGACGCCGCCGCCGGCGAGCCCGCGGGCGAGCCCGCCTGATCCCCCGTCCCGGCAAGCCCAACCAGAACCCCCTTCACGGAGCGAACAGGTGAGCACGGAAACGTCCGTTGAGAGCGCCGCCAGTCTGTCCCTGCTCGACCGCATGATGGTCGAAGGCAAGATGGCGCGCGAGGAGGGCCAGCGGCCCTACGCCCGCGACCTTCTGACCGAATTCGTCGACCAGGTCCTCGCCGAGACCGGCGACGCCTCCGCCGTCGACGTGGTCGAGGCGATCAACCAGCGCATCGCGCAGATCGACGAGCTGATCAGCGACCAGCTGAACGAGGTCATGCACCACCCCGACTTCCAGACGCTGGAAGCGACGTGGCGCGGCCTCAACTACCTCGTCATGAACACCGAGACCTCGACGACGCTGAAGCTGCGCGTCCTCAACGTCTCGCGCAAGGACCTGCAGAAGGACCTGGACAGCGCGGTCGAGTTCGACCAGAGCGCCATGTTCAAGATGGTCTACGAGGCCGAGTACGGCACGCTGGGCGGCACGCCCTACAGCATGCTGGTCGGCGACTACGAGTTCGGTCGTCATCCGCAGGACATCTCCCTGCTGGAAAAGATGTCGAACCTCGCCGCCGCCGCCCACGCGCCGTTCATCAGCGCCGTGTCGCCGGCGATGTTCGACATGGAGAACTTCGGTGAGCTGGGCGCCCCGCGCGACCTGTCGAAGATCTTCGAGACGGCCGAGATGGTGAAGTGGCGGTCCTTCCGGTCGTCGGAAGACTCCCGCTACGTCTCGCTGACCATGCCGCACGTCCTGATGCGCCTGCCCTACGGCCCGAACACCGTTCCGGTCGAAGGCATGAACTTCGTCGAGGACACCGACGGGCGCGATCATTCCAAGTACCTGTGGGGCAACGCCTCCTGGGCGCTGGCCTCGCGCATCACCGACAGCTTCGCCAAGCACGGCTGGACCGCGGCCATCCGCGGCGTGGAAGGCGGCGGCAAGGTCGAGGGTCTGCCCAGCCACACCTTCAAGACCGACGAGGGCGACATCGCCCTGAAGTGCCCGACGGAGATCGCCATCACCGATCGCCGTGAGAAGGAGCTGAACGACCTCGGCTTCATCTCGCTGGTCCACTGCAAGAACACGGATTACGCGGCGTTCTTCAGCGGCCAGACCACCAACAAGCCGAAGGTCTACAACACCGACGAAGCCAACGCGAACGCCCGCATCTCCGCGATGCTGCCGTACATGCTGGTGTCGTCGCGCTTCGCCCATTACCTGAAGGTGATGCTGCGCGACAAGATCGGCGCCTTCCTGACGCGCAACAACATCACGGACCATCTGAACACCTGGATCGCCAACTACGTCCTGCTGGACGACGAGGCGTCGCAGGGCACGAAGGCCCGTTTCCCGCTGCGCGAGGCCCGCATCGACGTCTACGACGTTCCGGGCCGTCCGGGCGTCTACCGCGCCAACATCTTCTTGCGCCCGCATTTCCAGCTCGAGGAGCTGTCGGCCTCCATCCGCATGGTCGCCGAACTGCCGGCGCCGGAAGCCTGATCCCCTCCCCACCGAACGCATCGTCCGGAGTAAATCCGCATGTCTATGATCATTCTCGATATCCCCAACGTCGCGGGGGAGTCCTCGGTGGAGATCGCCGGGGGCGTGGTTTTCAAGGACAAGATCCTGTGCGAATCCATGTCGCAGGACATGACCGTCGAAATGGAAGTGTCGACCAACGCCCGCCGCACGGTCCACACCCCGAAGGTCGAGAACATCACGCTTGAGCGCAAGTGGGACCGGGCCTCGCCCAAGCTGATCTCGCTGCTGCTGCGCTCGGCCAACTCCGACACGGCGAAGAAGCAATGGACCATCCATTGCCTCAAGCCGATCGGCGACACCCACCAGTGGGGCGAGTTCCTGACGATCGAGCTGACCAACCCGCTGATCGCCAAGCACAGCCTGAGCGTCAACGAGGGCGACACGACCGAGACCATCGAGATCAACGCCACCGAGATCTACTGGACCTACAAGCGCTACACCGAGGACCAGAAGCACGAAGGCGGCGGCGGCGTGAAGTTCAACCTGCTGAAGGGAACCGTGTCCGACAGCTGAGCCAGCCTCCCCATGATGGGAAACCCTCTCCCCTCTGGGGAGAGGGGAGGGTGAGGGGGCTGCGCTTTTGCCGGACGCACCGTCACGCGCATCCCCCTCACCGGCCCTCCGGGCCACCCTCTCCCCAGAGGGGAGAGGATTACAAAATAGAGTTTCACTCCCCCCAACGGACACGGCGATGACCCAGCCCAAGACGATGACCGGCGGACGGTCGCTGCTGTTCGAACGGCTGATCGACTTCGAACCGGACCAGCCGACGGGCGACGAGCCGTCCGCCACGGTGCTGTCCATGCCCGACCTCAAGGCGTCGATCCGGCGCGAGGTCGCGCGCATCCTCGACAGCCGAAGCACCGGCATCCGCCGCCCCGACCTGGGCGGAACGGCGCTGGACTATGGGATTTCCGACATCACGCATCTGGACGCCGCCTCCGACGCCGACCGCCGTCAGGTGGAACGGATGGTGCGGCAGGCCATCATCGATTTCGAGCCGCGGCTGAAGCGCCCGCGGGTGACCGTCAGCGCCGGAACCGGGCGCGGCACCATGGTCACCAGCATCTCCGGCGAGGTCGTGGCGGGCACCGTCACCGAACGGCTGGAATTCGACGTGGGCCTGCGCGGCCAAGCCGAATCCGGCTGAAAGGACGCACCAGGATGCGGCGCGAGGACCTCCTCGACCATTACGAACGCGAGCTTCTCTACGTCCGCCGGGCGGGCGAAGCCTTCGCGCGCAGCTATCCCAAGATCGCGCGCCGGCTGGCGCTGGGGCCGGATCAGGCCGCCGACCCGAACGTGGAACGGCTGATCGAGTCCTTCGCCTTCCTGTCGGGCCGCCTGCAACTGAATCTGGAGCGCGAGTTCCCGCGCTTCTCCGAGGCGCTGCTCGGCATCCTGCACCCGCAGATGATCGCGCCGATCCCGGCCATGGGCATCGCGCGGATGGAGCCGACGCCCGGCGAGGGGCGGTTGACCGGCGGTTTCCGCGTGCCGCGCGGCACCCCGCTGCACGCCGTGGCCGAGGACAATATCCGCTGCCGCTTCCGCACCGCCTACGACGTGACTCTGTGGCCGGTCGCGGTGACCGACGCCGCGGTGGAACCGGCCGACCGCTACGACTTCCTCGACGGCGCCGCCACTGCCTCGGTGCTGCGGCTGCGGCTGGAGACGCGCAACCAGTCCTTCGAGAACCTGCCGATCGACAGGCTGCGGCTGTTCATCGACGGCGAGACGATCCTCACCTCCGCCCTGCACGAGCTGTTCCTGTGCGGCGTGGTCGAGATCGCCTACGTCCAGCCCGGCAAGCCGCCGGTGCGGTTGCGCGGCGAGAACCTGATCGCCCCGGTGGGCTTCGGCCCCGACGAGACGGTGCTGCCCCACCCCAGACACGCCCAGCCGGCCTACGGCCTGCTCCAGGAATACTTCGAGTTCCCGCAGAAGTTCGACTTCTACGACCTGCCGATCCCCCAGGGACGGCTGTTGGGGGAGGTCGTGGACATCCTGATCGCGGTGTCACGCCCGCTGCCCAACCGGCTGACCCTGCGCAAGGACAGCTTCGTCCTCGGCTGCACGCCGATCGTCAACCTGTTCAACCGCACGGCGGAGCCGATCCGGCTGAACCACCGGCGCACCGCCTACCGCGTCGTTCCCGACGCGCTGCGCGAACGCACGACCGAGGTCCATTCGATCCTGGAGGTCAGCGGCCTGCGCGACGGCGACGGCATGCACCACCGCTACGTCCCCCTCTTCTCGCACCAGCACGCCGAGGCCGAGACGGAGCCGCGCGGCTTCTGGCTGGCCGCGCGCGAACCGACCCAGCGGGAGGACGTGCCGGGCACCGACATCCATCTCAGCCTGCACCACCTCGACCTGACGCCCACCGAGCCGGCGGACGAGACGCTTCTGGTGCGCACGCTCTGCACCAACCGGGCGCTGGCCGAGCAGGTCCCGGCGGGGGCCGCGCTGATGATCGAGGAAACCGCCCCCATCGCCACCATCCGCTGCCTGCACAAGCCGACTCCCGGCCGCCCCGCCCCGGCGGGTGGTTCCTCGGCCTGGAAGCTGATCTCGCACCTGTCGGTCAACCATCTCAGCCTGACCGGCGACGCCGAGGGGCTGCGCGCCTTGCAATCCATCCTGCTGCTGCACGCGCCCGACGACCCGTCCGCCCAGCATCAGATCCGCGGCGTGCAGGGCCTGTCCTCCCGCCCGGTGCTGCACCGCATGGGGCAGGACGCGTGGCGCGGCTTCGTGCGCGGGCTGGAGGTGACGGTGGCCCTGGACGAGCGGAACTTCGTCGGCGCCAGCCCGCTGGTCTTCGGCGGGGTGCTCAGCCGCTTCCTCGGGCTCTACGTCAACGTCAACGCCTTCGCCCAGCTTCGGCTGCGCTCGGTGCAACGGGAAGGGGTGTGGAAGGCATGGTCGCGCCTTGCCGGCAGCCAGCCGGTCCTGTGACGGACCGCGCCGTTAACTCCCCCGCCCTGATCGACCGGCTGGAGGCGGAGCCCTGGGGCTTCGACCTGTTGCAGGCCATCGCCCTGCTGGAGCGCGCCGCTCCCGGTCTGGCACCGCTCGGCACCGGGATCGACCCGGAGCAGGAGGCCGTCCGCATTGAGCACGACCCCAGCTTCGTCTTCCCCGCCAGCGATGTGGTCGAGGCGCGGCGGACCGAGGACGGGCGCGGCGTCGTCCGCTCCCCCGTGCTCGGCGTGGCGGGCATCAACGGCCCCCTGCCCTACGTCGCCACCGAACTGCTGGTGGAGCGGGCGGCGCGGCGCGACACGGCGGGCTCGGCCTTTTACGACATCTTCAACCACCGCCTGATGTCGATCTTCTACCGCACCCGCCAGGGCAGCCTGCCCCTGCTGGAGCGCGACCCGGAACGCACTCTGATGGCCCGCGTCCTGCGCGCTCTGGCCGGCATCGGCACGCCCGGCCTGGAGCAGCGCCTGCCCGGCACGCCCGACCGCATGCTGCTGGCCTTTTCCGGCATCCTCGCCAACCGGCGCCGGTCGTCGGCCGGGCTGGAGGCGATCCTCGGCGCCGTCTTCCGGGTCAAGGTGCGGGTGGAGAGCTTCGTCGGGCGCTGGCTGCCGCTGGACGAGGAGAGCCGCACCCGCATCGGGGGCGGCTTCGGCGCGCGCAACAACAGCCTGGGCCGGACGGTCGTTTTGGGCCGCCGCGTCTGGGACCAGCAGAGCTGCTACGCCATCGAACTGACGCTCGACAGCCTGGAGCGCTTCCGCGAGTTCCTGCCCGATGGGCGGCACCACCAGACGCTCTGCGCGCTCGCCCGCTTCCACACCGGGGACGGCATGGACTTCCGCATCGTGCTGGTGCTGGAGGCCACCAAGGTGCCGCCGACCCGCCTGTCCACCAAGCCGCCGGAGGGCAGCCGCCTCGGCTGGACCTCCTGGCTGCGGGCGCCGGGCCGCCCGACTGTGAAGGACGGCCGCCTGACCCTCGACCCCGCCTCTTATAACCCTCTCCCCCCTGGGGAGAGGGTGGCCCGAAGGGCCGGTGAGGGGGTTGCGCTTGTGCCGGACGTACCGCATAGCGCAACCCCCTCACCCTAACCCTCTCCCCAGAGGGGAGAGGGAACGTCAACGTCATCCCAGGGAGCCGTCCCGTGACCGCCGACATCAAGTCCCTCATCGGAAAGCTCGACCGCGACGGGCGCAAGGTGCTGGAACGCTCCGCCGCGCTGTGCGTCTCGCAGACCCATTACGACGTCGAGGCGGAGCATGTGCTGCTGGCCCTGCTACGGCTGAAGGACGCCACCGTCGCCGGCATCCTGCGCCATTACGGCGTCGAGACTGGCCGGCTGGAGACGGAGCTGGACGCGGCGCTGGACCGCATCCGCCGCGGCAACAGCCGCACCCCGGCCTTCTCCCCCCGTGTTCCGGAGATGCTGGAGACGGCGCTGCTGATCTCGGTGACCCATCTCGACAGCCCGCAGATCCTTCTGCCGGCCATTCTCTGGGCCGCGGTTGCCTGCGATTCCGTGCGGGCGGTGGTGACGGAGTCCGCCCCCTCCCTGCTCGCCCTGCCGCGCGAGCGCACCGCGTCCGACCTGCCGGAGCTGGTCCGCGTCCTGAAAGAGGGAGGGCCATCGGCCATTGCGGCCGACTCCGCTTCCGCCGCCGCTCCGGTCTCCGCCGCGTCGGACGGACGGGCCATGCTGGACCAGTACAGCCAGGACCTGACCGCCCAGGCCAAGGCCGGGAAGATCGACCCGGTGATCGGGCGCGACCGCGAGATCCGGCAGGTCATCGACGTCATGATGCGCCGCCGTCAGAACAACCCGATCCTGGTCGGCGACCCCGGCGTCGGCAAGACCGCCATCGTCGAGGGGCTGGCCCTGCGCATCGCCGAGGGCGACGTGCCGCCGCCGCTGCGCGGCATGGTCATCCGCACGCTCGACCTCGGGCTGCTGCAAGCCGGAGCCGGGGTTAAGGGCGAGTTCGAGAACCGGCTGAAGTCGATCATCAAGGAGGTCTCGGCCTCCCCCGTGCCGATGGTCGTCTTCGTCGACGAGGCGCACGCGCTGATCGGCGCCGGCGGGGCCGCCGGCCAGGGCGACGCCGCCAACCTGCTGAAGCCCGCCCTGGCGCGCGGCGAGTTCCGCACCATCGCCGCCACCACCTGGGCCGAGTACAAGAAGTATTTCGAGAAGGACCCGGCGCTGGCCCGCCGCTTCCAGCCCGTCTCGGTGCCGGAGCCGGACGAGACGGCGGCGGCGGCCATGCTGCGCGGCCTCGTCCGCCGCTTCGAGGAGCATCACGGGGTCCGCGTGCTGGACGACGGCATCGCCGCCGCCGTGGCCCTGTCCGCCCGCTACATCCCCGCCCGCCAGTTGCCCGACAAGGCGATCAGCGTGCTCGACACCGCCTGCGCCCGCGTCGCCATCGCCCGCAGTTCCAAGCCCGAGGCCATCGAGGCGATGGAGCGCGAGGACGCCATCCTGGCCCGCGAGGCGGAGCGGCTGGAGGCCGAACCCGGCACAGCCCACCACGCCCGCCTGTCGCAGATTTCGCAACGCCGCGGCGCGCTGGCCCTGGAGAAGGCCGCTCTGGACGAGCGCTGGACCCGCGAACGCGACTTGGTCGACGTGGTGGAGGCCGCGCTGAAGGCCGGCCACGCCGTGGAGGCCGCCGCGGCCACGGAAAAGCTGAAGGCCGTGCAGGGCGACAGCCCGCTGGTCCCGCACCGGGTGGACGGCGCGGTGGTCGCCGCCGTGGTGTCCAACTGGACCGGCATCCCGGTCGGCTCGATGTCCAAGGACGACCTGGAGGTGGTCGCCACGCTGGAGGACCGCATGGCCGCCCGCGTCGTCGGCCAGCCGCAGGCGCTCCAGGCCATCGCGCGGGCCGTGCGCGGCTACCGCGCCGGGCTGGGCGAGCCGCAGCGCCCCATCGGCGTCTTTCTGCTGAGCGGCCCGAGCGGCGTCGGCAAGACCGAAACCGCCCTGGCGCTCGCCGAACTGCTGAACGGCGGCGAGGACAGCCTGATCACCATCAACATGTCCGAGTATCAGGAGGCCCACGCGGTGGCGACCCTGCGCGGCGCCCCGCCGGGCTATGTCGGCTACGGCAGCGGCGGCGTGCTGACCGAGGCGGTGCGCCGCCGCCCCCACGCCGTGGTGCTGATGGACGAGGTCGAGAAGGCCCACCCCGACGTGCTGGACATGTTCTACCAGGTCTTCGACAAGGGCATGCTGGAGGACGGCGAGGGGGTAGAGGTGGACTTCCGCAACACGCTGATCCTGCTGACCAGCAACCTCGGCGACACGGAGCTGTTCGCTCTGGGCCGCGAGGCGCTCGACGCCGGGCGCATCGGCGAGGCACGGGAGGAGGGGCTGGCCGCCATCTCCGACGTGCTGCGCCGCCGCTTCCGCCCGGCCTTCCTCGGCCGCCTGTCGGTCGTGCCTTACTACCCGCTGAGCGAGGCGCAGATCCGCCGCATCGTGACGATGAAGCTGGACAAGCTGCAGCGCCGCACCGCCGGCAACCGCGGCGCCGAGCTGGCGGTGACCGACGCGGCGGTGGAGGCGCTGGTGCTGCGGGCGCTGAATTCCGACGCCGGGGCGCGCATGATCGACACGCTGCTGTCGGAGTTCGTGGTGCCGGAGGTGGCGATCCGCATCCTCGACCGCGTCGCCGCCGGCCAGCCGGTGGGCCGCATCATCGTGGACCACGGCGCGGACGGGCGCTTCACCGTGGGCGTGGACGGCACGGCGGCCTGACCGGGGAGGGGCGAGGATGGCGAAGCGCTTTTCCCAGGACGGCCAGTATCTGTCCATCACCACCCCGCTGGGGGCGGACGCGCTGGCGCTGCGCACCATCGTGGGGGAGGAGCGGCTGTCGTCGCTGTTCACCTACCGCGTCACCATGATCTCGTCCGACGATGACATTGCCTTCGACCGTGTCGTCGGCAAGGCGGTGACCGTCGCCATCACGCTCGGCGACCAGGAGACGGTGCGTCACATCAACGCCATCGTCGGGCGGATCGAGCTGACCCACGTCGACGACCGCAGCCAGGTCGCCCATTACGAGGCGGAGCTGCACCCCTGGCTGTGGATGCTCACCCATTCCGGCGACTGCCGCATCTTCCAGGAAAAGACGGTCCCGGAAATCGTCGAGGAGGTCTGCAAGGGCGCCGGCTACACCGACATCAAGAAGTCGCTGACCGGCACCTACGCCAAGCGCGAATATTGCGTGCAGTACCGCGAGACCGACTACAATTTCGTCGCCCGGCTGCTCGAAGAGGAAGGCATCTTCTATTACTTCGCGCATGAGGACGGGAAGCACACGCTGGTGCTGGGCGACGGGGCCAACGCCTTCGCCAAGAGCCCGCTGCTCGACGCCTTCGAATACCGCGCCACCGAAGGGCACGACGACGAGGACCATGTGCTGAACGGTCTCAGCGTCGAGCGGCGGGTGACGACCAAGAGCTACGGCATCGACGGCTACCATTTCGAGACGCCCTCGACCGACCTCTACGCGACGGCCGAAGGCGCATCGGGCTTCGGCACGGTCAGCGACTACATGGGCCGCCACACCACCTCGTCGGACGGCGAGGCGATGGCCAAGCTGCGCCAGCAGGCGCTGGCCTTCCCCGGACGCCGGGTGCGCGGCAGCGGCGAATGCCGGTCGCTGGAGGCCGGGACGCGCATCACCGTATCCGGCCACAGCAAGAGCGACCTGAACGCCGAGTATGTCCTGTATTCCGTGCGCATCGACGGGGCGAGCGGCCACTTCAACGCCCATTTCACCGCCTTCCCGCCCGACCTGCCCTTCCGCCCGCTCGACACGGCGGTGAAGCCGCGCATCCACTCCACCCAGACCGCCATCGTCGTCGGCAAGAGCGGGGAGGAGATCTGGCTCGACAAGTACGGGCGCATCAAGGTGCAGTTCCACTGGGACCGGCTGGGCAAGAAGGACGAGAAAAGCTCCTGCTGGGTCCGCGTCGCGCAGAACTGGGCGGGCAAGAATTACGGCATCATGTTCTTCCCCCGCGTCGGGCAGGAGGTGGTGGTGACCTTCCTCGACGGCGATCCCGACCGTCCGTTGGTCACCGGCTCCGTCTACAACGCCGAGCAGACCGTGCCCTACACGCTGCCCGACGATTCGACCAAGAGCACCATCAAGACGCAGACCTCGAAGAACGGCACCGGCAAGTTCAACGAGATCCGCTTCGAGGACAAGGCCGACGCCGAGGAGATTTTCGTTCACGCCCAGAAGGACATGAACGTCGAGGTGTTGAACGACGTCACCCGCCTCATCAAGCACGACGAGGTGGAGACGGTCGAGAACGACAGCACCATCGACATCCAGCACGACCGCAAGCTGACCGTGAAGAACGATCACAGCATCACCGTGTCGGAAGGCAACGAGACTCACGAGGTCGCGAAGGGCACGCGCGCCGTGACGGTGAAGGACAACGAGACCCACACCAACAAGGCGGACTTCATCCACAAGGCCGACGGCGACTACACCCTGACGGTGAAGGGCAACCTGACCATCGACGTGACCGGCGACGTGGTGATCAAGGGCAAGTCGGTGAAGGTGACCGCCACCTCCGGCGAGGTTGGCGTCAAGTCCGGCACCGGCATGACGCTCGACGCCGGCGGCGCCTTCAACGCCAAGTCCGGCATGGCGATGGAGATCAAGTCGGGCATGGGCATGGATGTCAAGGCGAGCATGGGCATGAACCTGAAGGCCGGCCTCGCCTTGTCCGCCGAGGGGCTGTCGGCCACGCTGAAGGCCCAGACCATGGGCGAGGTCAGCGCCGGTGCCATCATGACCGTCAAAGGCACCCTGGTGAAGGTGAACTGAGATGGCCACTGAGACCGCCGACGACATGGCCGCCCCCGCCGCGTCCGATCCCCAACCCGTCGAGGAGCGCGACGAGCTGGGCCGCATCGTCCGTAGCGGCGAGATGCGCGACGAGCAGTTCCATGGCCTCTACACCGCCTACGGCGAGGACGGGCACCCGCTCCTGCGCGCCCGGCTGCGCGCCGGGAAGCTGCACGGGGAGGTGCGCAACTACGCGCCCGGCGGCGCCCTGGTCCAGGTGGCGGAGTATGCGGACGGCGTGCAGCACGGCCAGACCACCTTCTACGCCAACGCCCGCCCGACCTGCCGCATGACCTACCGCGACGGCCTTCTCAACGGTCCGTCGGTCTTCTTCCACGAGAGCGGCACGGTGGCCGCCGTCTTCCAGTATTGCGACGGCAAGCGCGAGGGCGAGGCGCTGTTCCACAGCCCACAGGGCCGTCCAATGCGGCGGGAGAGCTACGCCAACGACCGCCTGCACGGCCCGGTGCTGGGCTATTACGACGACGGCACGGTGAGCGAGCGCGCCGCCTTCCTGGACGGGCTCCAGGACGGGGTGCTGCGCCGTTTCTTCCCCTCCGGCGCGCTGATGCAGCACGGCGTCTACCGCCGCGGCCTGCTGATCGAACCGCTGCGGACCTATTCGGAGGACGGCAAGGAGATCGCCGTGCTGCAGCCCCCGGCGGGGTGAGGGGGAACCCTTGGAAGGTGTTGCCCCCACCCTAACCCTCCCCCGCTCTCGCAGGGGAGGGGACCGCCGCCGCTTCGCAGAAGGCACCCTCTCCCGCCCAGCGGGGGAGGGCCGGGGTGGGGGCAAGAGCCCCGCTCACCCTACGGCGTCTGCACCGTGAACTGCCCCGGCACCACGATCTGGATCACCCCGCCCCAGTTGCACATCAGCTTGCTGGTGGAGGTCAGGGCCGGCATGTTGCCGACCATCACCGTGGGCGCGCCGGGCACCCAAGGGGCGACCGTGCAGGGAACGCAGGGCTGCGGCTTGATCACGCCCGGCGGCGGCACCGGAATCATCGAAGCGACCACCGGGTTGGCCGGGCTGGTGCAGACGCCGAAAGGCGGGATGTTCATGATCGGCTTGTTGTCCATGATGTTGGCCATCGGCGGGCCGCCGGCCATCGTCCGGTTCAGCGGCAGCACCACCAGCGCGGACGGCGCCGCCCCGAAGCTGCAGGTCATCATGGCCCCTGCGCACACCGCCTGACTCATCCCGTCTCTCCCTGCCGAAACGTCCAGGCGAAGAGTGTGCGCCTCCGCCGGTCCGCGGCAAGCGATCCCTGGACCGGATTGGTCCGAATTCGCTTCAACCCGGCGGAGACGGGCCGAACCCGTCGAACAGGCCCGGCTCCGCCTCGGTCTCGGGGTCGAGCAGGTCGGTGCAGCCGATGCCGATCAGGCGGATCGACCGCCCGTCCGGCTCGGCGTCCAGCATCTCGCAGCCGGTCTGCCAGATCAGCCCCGCCGACCGGGCGGGCGGATCGACCCGGCGGGAGCGGGTGATCGTCTGGAAGTCGGCGGTCTTCATCTTCAGCACGACGCTGCGCCCCCGCAAGCCCGCGGCCGACAGGCGGCGGGCCACCGTCTCGGCCAGTGGCAGCAGAGCGTCCTTGAGCGCGGCCTTGTCGGCGGTCTCCCAGTCGAAGGTCGTTTCGGCGGAGATGCTCTTGCTCGGCGTCTCCGGCTCCACCCGGCGGTCGTCCTGGCCGCGGGCGAAGCGGTGCAGCAGACGGCCCATCTTGCCGTGGCGGCGCACAAGGTCGATCTCCGTCCAGCCGCGCAGGTCGCCCACGGTGCGGATGCCGTCCGACTGCAGCTTGCGCTGGAGCACCGGACCGACGCCCCACAGGATCGACACCGGCTTGGGCGCCAGGAAGTCCAGCGCCTGCCCCCGCCCGATCACCGAGAAGCCGCGCGGCTTCTCCAGGTCGGAGGCGATCTTGGCGAACAGCTTGTTGTAGCTGAGCCCGACCGAGGCGGTGATGCCCAACTGGTTCTCGAAGCGGCGGACCAGTTCGGCCAGCGCCTGGGCCGGGCTGATGCTCAGCCGCTCCCCCACGCCCGACAGATCCAGGAAGGCCTCGTCGATGGACAGCGGCTCGACCAGCGGGGTGAAGGCTTGCATAAGCTCCCGCGCCTGCCGGCCCACCGCCTTGTACTTCGCCATGTCGGGCCGCAGCACCACGGCGTCCGGACAGGCCTCCAGCGCCTGCCACATCGGCATGGCCGAACGCACCCCGGCCATCCGCGCGATGTAGCAGCAGGCCGCGACCACCCCGCGCCGATCGCCGCCGATGATCAGCGGTCGGCTGACCAACTCGGGCCGGTCGCGCTTCTCCACCGTGGCGTAGAAGGCGTCGCAGTCGATGTGGCCGATGGCGAGGCCATGCAGCTCCTCATGCCGGACCAGCCGCCGGCCGCCGCATTTCGGGCAGCGCGGCTCGCTCCCGCGGACAGCCGCCGCGCAGTCGCGGCACAGGGCCTTGCAATCGTCGAACACAGCCATGGCCGCAGTCTAGCAGCAGCGCGCCTGCGGCGGGGAAGGAATGTTCCTGTCCCGTTCCAGTTTTCCGCTCAGAAGCGGAAGCCCCGGTTGAGCAGCCAGCCGAGCGGGCCGGTGAAGACCAGCGGCTGGTCCTGCACCAGCAGGCACAGGCACTCCCCGTCCGCGTCGGCCACGGCGTGGTGCGGCGTACCGGTGTCGTAGGACGCCACGTCGCCGACCCGGTAGGCCCCGAACTCGTCGGAGAAGCCGCCCTTCATCACCAGCAGCATCTCGCTGTCGGTGTGGCGGTGGGCCGGCACCCGCGACCCCGGCGCCATGCGCAGCAGGCAGGCCGAGGCCGTTCCGGCGCTGACGCCCCAGGCCGACAGGTGGACGCCCGGAACGACGCGCACCCAGTCCAGCGCCTCCGGTTCCGCCCCGATGGCGCGGCGCAGCGGGCCGGGAAACAGACTCGTTCCGGCCGGTGGGGGTACGGGCGGCGGCGTGGCGGCCGTCGTGTCGAGCCGGGTCATCAGGGTGCCGAACAGCGAATCGGACACCGGCTCCGGCGGCAGATCGGCCAGCAGGACGCCGCCACAGGCTTCCAGCTCCGCGACCTGCGCGCGGCAGTCCGGACAATAGGCGAGATGGGCGGCGATCAGCAGCGACTGCACCGCGCGCAGGCTGCCGGCGGCGTAGTCGAGAAGCAGTTCGGGGGCGGGATGATGGGCCGGCACGGTCACGCCCCCTCCCCGAAGGCCCGGCGCAGGCGGACGAGGGCCAGCCGCAGACGGGTCTTCACGGTCCCCAGGGGAATGCCGCGTTCGGCGGAGATTTCCGCATGAACCTTGTCCTCGTAATAGGCCAGCCGCAGCACGTCGGCCTGCTCCGGCGGCAGGTTGCCGATCACCGCGCGCAGCCGGAAGGCCGTCTCGGCCGCTTCGAACTGGTGGTCGGGCGTCGGTTCCTCGCCACCGTCCGCCATCAGGTCTTCGGGCTGGAGCTCGGGCCGCCGCTCCTGCCGGACGCGGTCGATGCGGCGGTTGCGGGCGATGGTGTAGATCCAGGTGGAAGCGCTGGCCAGCGCCGGATCGAAGCGGTCCGCCCGCAGCCACACCGCCATCATGACGTCCTGGACCAGTTCCTCGGCCGCGCTGCCGTCGGCGCCCAACCGGCGCATGTAGGCCTTGATCCGCGGCGCGAAGTGATCGAACAGCGCGCGGAAGGCGGTGGAGTCCCGGTTGCGGGCGACGGCAAGCAGAAGTTGCTCGTGGTCCGGCATGGTCGGGTCGTTCGAATCGGCCTTCGGCAGCATGCCAGGGAAAGGTCTTCGGTCGGTCTCGGTCTTTGCGCACCATACAACAGCGTGTCCTGCCGCACACGGCGTAATTCGGCATAGGATTTCCGTCATGCATGCGGGCGAAGCACCCCCCAACTGGATTCCCTGGTATGGTGCCCCCACTTGATGCTAGGTCCGCATCCCCCTCCGCAAAGCCCCGCCAAGCCCCCTCCAAGAAGGAAGAAGGCATGAGCCTCGAACCGAACTTCGAACATTTGCGGGCCCGGGCCGTGGAATCGCTGTTCCACCATCTGGCGGACGCCTGCGTCGGGCTGATCGTGGTCGACCGGGACGCGCGGATCGCCTGGATCGGCGAGCGCTATCTGGAGTTGCTCGGCTATTCCGGGAACCCGGACGACGCGCTTGGCCGCCCGGTGGAGGAGGTCATCCCCAACAGTCAGATGCGCCATGTGGTGGAGAGCGGGCAGACCATGCTGCTCGACCTCATGGACATCGGGGAGCGGACCATCGTGGTCACCCGCCTGCCGCTGCGCGAGGAGGACGGGACGTTGATCGGCGCCATCGGCTTCGCCCTGTTCGACCGGGCCGACCGGCTGCGCCCGCTGATGTCGAAATACCAGAAACTCCAGGAGGAGCTGACCCGCGCCCGGCAGGAGCTGGCGCAGGAGCGGCGCGCGAAATACTCCCTGTCGCAGATGATCGGCAACAGCGATTCCATGCGCGAGGTGAAGCGCCTGGCCCGCCGCGCCGCGCAGCTCGACAGCACCGTCCTGCTGCTGGGCGAGACCGGCACCGGCAAGGAGCTGCTGGCCCACGGCATCCACGCCGCCAGCCCGCGTGCCGGGGCGCCCTTCGTCGGGGTGAACGTCGCGGCGATCCCGGAAAACCTCCTGGAATCGGAGCTGTTCGGCGTCGCCCCCGGCGCCTACACCGGCGCCGACCGCAAGATGCGCGAAGGCAAGTTCCAACTGGCCGACGGCGGCACCCTGTTCCTGGACGAGATCGGCGACATGCCGCTGCCGTTGCAGGCCAAGCTGCTGCGCGTGCTTCAGGAGCGCGAGTTCGAGGCGGTCGGCTCCAACAAGGTGGTGCGCGTCGATCTGCGCGTCATCGCGGCGACCAGCCGCGACCTCGACGCCCTGGTCCGCGAGCGGCAGTTCCGCGCCGACCTCTATTACCGTCTGAACGTGGTTCCGATCACTCTGCCGCCGCTGCGCGACCGGACGGAGGACATCGGCAGCATCGCCGACCGCATCCTCGACGAGCTGGCCTTCACCACCACCGCACCGTCGCGGGAGCTGACCGCCGGGGCCATCGCCGTGCTGGAGGATTACGACTGGCCGGGCAACGTGCGGGAGCTGCGCAACGTGCTGGAACGGGTGTCGGCCATGACTGACGACACGGCCCTGACCGCCGAGCACATCCGCGGCGCCCTGCCGCGCGCGGCGGGTCCCGCCGGTCCGGGCGAGCGGCCGCTGGAGGGGGGCGACCGTCCCTTGAGCGACGTGTTGAAGGAGACGGAACGCGCGGCCATCGTCGGCGCTCTGTCCCGCACCGGCGGGGTGAAGGCGAAGGCCGCAAAGCTGCTGGGGATTTCGCGCGCCTCGCTCTACGAGCGGATGCAGGCGCTGGGGATCAGGGAGGATACCCAGGGGACGGTGTGAGTCGGGACGTGTTGCCCCCACCCTTCCCACGGCTTCGCCGCGGGCCCCTTCCCTCCCCCGCTGGGCGGGAGAGGGAGTTGTCCCCTCCCCTGCGAAGCGGGGGAGGGTCAGGGTGGGGGCAGCACGTCGCGGCTCAGACGCTTCTCAATGCGCCCCGTGGAAGGTGCGGCTGATGACGTCCATCTGCTGCTCGCGGGTCAGCTTGATGAAGTTCACCGCGTAGCCTGACACCCGGATGGTCAGCTGCGGGTACAGCTCCGGATGGTCCATGGCGTGCAGCAGCGTCTCGCGGTCGAAGACGTTCACGTTGATGTGGTGCCCGCCCTGGCCGAAATAGCCGTCCAGCATGCCCACCAGATTGTCCACCCGCTCACCCTCGGTCGGACCCAGCGCGCCGGGCACGATGGTGAAGGTGTAGCTGATGCCGTCCTGGGCGTGGGCGTAGGGCAGCTTGGCCACCGACGCCATCGAGGCGATCGCCCCCTTGCGGTCGCGCCCGTGCATCGGGTTGGCCCCCGGTGCGAAGGGCTGGCCGGCCTTGCGCCCGTCCGGCGTGTTGCCCGTCTTCTTGCCGTAGACCACGTTCGACGTGATCGTCAGCACCGACTGCGTCGGCACCGCGTCGCGGTAGGCCTTCTGCTTGCGCAGCAGACCCATGAAGGTCTCGACCAGCCACACCGCGATGCCGTCGACCCGGTCGTCGTTGTTGCCGAAGGCCGGATAGTCGCCCTCGATGACGAAGTCGGTGGCGAGGCCACGCTCGTCGCGCACCACCTTGACCGTGGCGTGCTTGATGGCCGACAGGCTGTCCGCGACGACGCTCAGGCCGGCGATGCCGCAGGCCATGGTGCGCAGCACGTCGCGGTCGTGCAGGGCCATCTCCAGCCGCTCGTACATGTACTTGTCGTGCATGAAGTGGATGGCGTTGAGCGTGTTCATGTAGGCCCGCGCCAGCCATTCCATCATCGGCAGCAGGCGGGCGACCACCGTGTCGTGGTCGAGCACGTCGCCGGTGATCGGCGCGAAGGCCGGGCCGACCTGCTCGCCCGACACCTCGTCGCGGCCGCCGTTGATGGCGTAGAGCAGCGTCTTGGCGAGGTTGGCGCGGGCGCCGAAGAACTGCATCTGCTTGCCGATGCGCATGGCCGAGACGCAGCAGGCGATGCCGTAGTCGTCGCCCCAGTAGGGCCGCATCAGGTCGTCGTTCTCGTACTGCACCGAGCAGGTCTTGATCGACGTTTCGGCGCAGAATTTCTTGAAGCCTTCCGGCAGGCTTTCCGACCACAGAACGGTCAGGTTCGGTTCCGGCGCCGGGCCGAGGTTGTTCAGGGTCTGGAGCATGCGGAAGCTGTTCTTCGTCACCAGCGTGCGCCCGTCGAGCGCCATGCCGCCGATGCACTCCGTCACCCAGGTCGGGTCGCCGGAGAAGAGCTGGTCGTATTCCGGCGTGCGCAGGAAGCGGACGATGCGCAGCTTGGTCACGAACTGGTCGATCAGCTCCTGCGCCTCCTCCTCGGTCAGCAGGCCGTCGCGCAGATCGCGCTCGACGTAGACGTCGAGGAAGCTGGAGACGCGGCCGAGCGACATGGCCGCCCCGTTGGCCTCCTTCACCGCGGCCAGATAGGCCAGATACGTCCACTGCACCGCCTCGCGGGCGTTGGCCGCCGGGCGCGACACGTCGAAGCCGTAGGACTTGGCCATGGCGGCCAGTTCTTTCAGCGCCTTGATCTGCTCGGTGATCTCCTCGCGCAGGCCCAGCGTGTGCTCGTCGATGCGGTCCAGCTCAAGGCTCTTGTACTGCGCCTTCTTGTCCTCGATCAGGAAGGTCGCGCCGTAGAGCGCCAGCCGGCGGTAGTCGCCGATGATGCGGCCGCGCCCATAGGCGTCCGGCAGGCCGGTGATGACGCCGGACTTGCGGCAGCGCAGCATCTCGTCGGTGTAGACGTCGAAGACGCCGTCATTGTGCGACTTGCGCAGGCCGGGGAAGACCTCCTCCAGCCTGGGCGAGGGTTTGAAGCCGTAGGCCTCCAGCCCGTTCTTGACCATCCGCCAGCCGCCGAAGGGCATGATCGCGCGCTTCAGCGGCTTGTCCGTCTGAAGCCCGACGACGAGTTCAAGCTCCCGGTCGATGTAGCCGGGCGCGTGGGCGGTGATCGAGCCGAAGACCTCCGTATCGGCGTCGAGCACGCCGCCCTTGGCCGCGCGCTCCTCCTTCAGCAGGGCGGTGACCTTGTCCCACAGGGCCTTGGTCCGTCCGGTCGGGCCGGTCAGGAAACGGGAATCCCCGGCGTAGGGGTGGACGTTGCGGACGATGAAGTCGCGGACGTTGACCTCTTGCTGCCAGACGCCCGGAACGAAGCGGCGCCAGGGGCGCTCGGCTTGCTGTTCCGGGGTCTCGACGAGTCCGTCTCTCAGCAGGGTGTCCATGATGTCTCCTCACGAAAAGGCGTCTGGGCGGCACGCGCCGCGTCGCTGATCGACCCTGGAGGCCCCCCAGCGGAGGGGTCGGAAGACCGCCGGCCCCCTGGTCGGGGCGGGAGCGGCGGTGTGGCAACGGGCTGTGAAGCCGGCAGGGCCAAAGGTCATTATGTAGTTTTGCTACATAAACCGGATCAGGGAGGCGCGCAAGGCAAAAGCGGTTGATTTTCCACGTTCTTTGATGAAGCTACTGTGACGGAACGCCGCATCGTCGGCGGTCCCGATATGTGGGACAGCGCCGCCGATAGCGCCCTTCTATCGCACGATGTAGTTTTACTATCCGTGCTACGATGGCGGATGGACGGAACGGGGGAACAGGCCGATGCTGGCGAGGATCATGGCGGTGCGCGACGGGCTCCGTCCTTCGGAACGGAAGCTGGCGGACTGCGTGCTGGCCCAGCCGGGCGAGGTGATCACCCTGTCGATGGCCGACATGGCGGAGCGCGCCGGGGTCAGCGAGCCGACCATCGCCCGCTTCTGCGGGGCGCTCGGCTGCAGCGGCTTCCGCGAGTTCAAGATCAAGCTGGCCCAGGACATCGCCGCCGGCATGCCCTTCATCGACCAGGAGGTCAGCCCGGACGACCGCGCGGCGGGCATCGCGGGCAAGGTGTTCGACCGCACCCTGGCGACGCTCATGCAGGTGCGCAACAACCTGTCGGCGGAATCGGTGGACCGCGCCGCCGACCTGCTGGCCGGGGCGCGGCGGATCGAGTTCTACGGCTCCGGCAACTCCGGCACGGTGGCGCAGGACATCCAGCGCCGATTCTTCCGGCTGGGCATCCCCACGGTCGCCTACAGCGACGCCCACGTCTATTTCGTGTCGGCCCTGTCGCTCGCCCCCGGCGACGCGGTGGTCGCCGTGTCCAGTTCGGGCGGCACCCGCGACATGCTGGAGGCCGTGCAGAACGCGCTGTCGTCCGGGGCCGCGGTCGTCGCCATCACCCGCTCCGGCTCGCCGCTGGCGCAGCTCGCCACGGTCAGCCTGCTCGCCGACGTCGCGGAAGACTTCGACATCCACTCGCCCATGACGTCGCGCATCAGCCATCTGGTCCTCGGCGACATCCTGTCGATTGCCGTGGCGCTGCGCAAAGGCGACGCCCTGCGGGAGCGGCTGGAACGCCACAAGCAGGCGCTCAGCCGTCACCCCCGGGAACAATAAATACTAGTATATCAGTTTGACGGCAAGGCGCTTCGGCCGGTGGTGCGCAGCCTGCGCCGTTTCGCCGCGGATCGATGGCCGCTTCAACGGGGGCGGGAGAACAGGCGCGGGTCCCACCGCACCGGCTGCTCCGCGGAAACGGTGATGCGGGCGGCGTCGGGATGGCGTTGGTTTATGACGATGTTGCGGTCCACCGCCGTGACGGCGGACGGCACCAGAAGAACCGCGGAACGCCCCTCGTCGAACCACCGGTCACCATAGGCGCTCGCCACCGCATAGCCGGGCTCGTCCCAGCCGGGCAGATGGGCTGGATGGACGGTTTCGACGGCATCGTCCGGAATGGTGATCGAAACGAAACGGTCATTGACCGGAGCGCGGCCGATGGCGGTGTAGACCAGCCGTTCCAGCATGCAGATGGCGAAGGACTCGCCGCCATAGATCACCCGGCGCCCACGCGAGTTCCAACGCCCACCGTGCACCTCGGCACCGGTTCCGTCGAACACCGGATGGTTGGCGCCGGCAATCCGGAAGGCGATCACACGGGAAGCCCATATTCAATGGCCGCGAGGATCTGCTCGACCTGCCGCGCCCCGAGGTCCGTCACCGCCGCCTCCACCGGCGTGCGGCCGCCCAGCATCGGGTGCGGCGCCGCCAGGAAATCCTGGGCGTCCGCCTCCACCCCCCAAACACTCAGCGCGTGGGCGGTGATGCGGGCCAAGCGCTCCGTCCGTTCGCTTTCATCCCGGCTCAGCCGATCACGGCGCCGCTTGTAGGTGGCCTCCGGCACGATGCCGTACATGATGGTGCGGCGATGCCGGGGATCGCGGGTGACGCGCTTGACGACGGTGCCGAGCGTCGACTTGGGCAGCCCCTCATCAACGGCATCGCTGAGATCGGCCAGCGAATGGACCGGGCGCCCGATCAGCCGCTCTCCACCCAGAACCTCGGCCACCATTTCGGCGCGGATCATGGCTCCTCCCTACGGTATCATATGGCGAAAATATGAGTCCGAATGATCCCTCATGCAAGGACAAAGCACCGCCCACAAGACGCGGCCGAAAAAACAGAGCCAACAAAAAGCCCGGCACCGTTTCCGGGACCGGGCCTTCCGCTTCCAGCCGCAGCCGGACCGTCAGTCGCCGGCGGGCACCGGCTCGGCACCCTGCGGGGGATGGGCGCCGGCGCGCTTACTGCCGAACAAGCGATAAACCGCGACGAAGAAGACCGGGACGAACAGGATCGCCAGCACGGTGGCGGAGATCATGCCGCCCATCACGCCCACGCCGATGGCGTTCTGGCTTTCCGAACCGGCGCCGCTGCTGGTCGCCAGCGGCAGCACGCCCAGCACGAAGGCCAGCGAGGTCATGATGATCGGGCGCAGGCGTTGCCGGCACGCCTCGATGGCGGCGTCCTTCAGGTCCATGCCCTCGTCGTAGAGCGCCTTGGCGAACTCCACGATCAGGATGGCGTTCTTCGCCGACAGGCCGATGGTCGTCAGCAGGCCCACCTGGAAGTAGACGTCGCTGGGCAGGCCGCGCAGCGTGGCGGCGAGCACGGCACCGATGACGCCCAGCGGCACCACCAGGATGACCGACACCGGCACCGACCAGCTCTCGTAGAGCGCGGCCAGGCAGAGGAAGACGATCAGCATGGACAGGGCGTAGAGCGCCGGCGCCTGCGACCCGCTCAGCCGCTCCTCGTAGGACAGGCCGGTCCACTCATAGCCGACGCCCGGCGGCAGCTTGGCCATCATCGCCTCCATCTCCTGCATCGCCTCGCCGGAGCTGATGCCCGGCGCCGCGGAGCCCTGGATGTTGAGCGACGACATGCCGTTGTAGCGCTCCAGCTTCGGCGAACCGTAGGTCCATTGCGCCGTGGTGAAGGCGGAGAACGGCACCATTTGCCCCATGGCGTTGCGCACGTACCAGCGGTCGACGTCGCTCGGCTGCATGCGGTAGGGCGCGTCCGCCTGGAGATAGACGCGCTTCACGCGCCCCCGGTCGATGAAGTCGTTGACGTAGGAGGAGCCCCAGGCCGCCGTCAGGGTCGTGTTGACGTCGGTCAGCGACAGGCCGAGCGCGCTGGCCTTCTCGCGGTCCACCGTCAGCTTGAACTGCGGCGTGTCCTCCAGACCGTTCGGGCGGACGCCAACCAGCTTGCCGTTCTGCGCCGCGAGGCCCAGAAGCTGGTTGCGCGCCTGCATCAGCCGGTCGTGCCCGACGCCGCCGCGGTCCACCAGCTGCAGGTCGAAGCCGGTGGCGTTGCCGAGACCCGGAACCGAGGGCGGCATGAAGGCGAAGACCACCGCGTCCTTGGCCTTCGACAGGGCGCCCATGGCGCGGCCGGCGATGGCCGTCGGCTTGCGGTCGGCGGACTCGCGCTCGCTCCAGTCGCGCAGCCGGACGAAGGCCATGCCGGCGTTCTGGCCGCGGCCGGCGAAGTTGAAGCCGGCGATGGTGAACAGCCCCTCGACGCTGTCTTTCTCCTGCTCCAGGAAGTAGGTCTCGACCTGCTTGGTGGTCTCCAGCGTGCGCTCGATGCTGGCGTTCGGAGGGGCCGACCACAGCACGAACATCGTCCCGCGGTCCTCCTGCGGCAGGAAGGAGGAGGGCATCTGGAGGAACAGGTAGGCCAGACCGCCGACGATCAGCGCGTAGGCGAGGCCGTAGCGCCCGAGCCGCGACACCGCCCCGCGCACGCCGCGCAGATAGACGCGGCTGCTGGCATCGAAGCCGCGGTTGAACAGGCCGAAGAAGCCGCGCTTGGCGTGGCCGTGGCCCTTCGCCACCGGCTTCAGGATGGTGGCGCAGAGCGCCGGGGTCAGCACCAGGGCGACCAGAACCGACAGCGCCATCGCCGACACGATGGTCAGCGAGAACTGGCGGTAGATGGCGCCGGCGGAGCCGCCGAAGAAGGCCATGGGGACGAACACGGCGGACAGCACCAGCGCGATGCCGATCAGCGCGCCGGTGATCTGGCCCATCGACTTGCGGGTCGCCTCGCGCGGGGGCAGCCCGTCCTCGCTCATCACGCGCTCGACGTTCTCCACCACCACGATGGCGTCGTCGACCAGCAGACCGATGGCCAGCACCATGCCGAACATCGTCAGCGTGTTGATCGAGAAGCCGAACAGCGACAGCACGCCGAAGGTGCCGAGAAGCACCACGGGAACCGCGATGGTCGGGATCAGCGTCGCCCGGAAGTTCTGCAGGAACAGGTACATCACGGCGAAGACGAGGATGATCGCCTCGATCAGCGTCTTGACGACCTCGTGGATCGACAGCTCGACGAAGGGCGTCGTGTCGTAGGGGTAGATGACCTCCAGCCCCTCAGGGAAGAAGGCCGACAGCTCGGCGATGCGCGCCTTCACCGCCGCGGCGGTGTCCAGCGCGTTGGCCCCGGTCGCCAGCTTGACGCCCAGGCCCGCCGCCGGCTTGCCGTTGTAGCGGGCGGTGATCTCGTAGGTTTCCTGCCCGATCTCGATCCGCGCGACGTCGCGCAGACGCACCTGCCCGCCGTCGGGATTGACGCGCAGCAGGATGGCGCCGAACTCCTCCGGCGTCTGCATGCGCGACTGCGCCATGATGGTGGCATTGATGCGCTGGCCGGGCACCGCCGGGGCGCCGCCGAGCTGGCCGGCCGAGACCTGCGCGTTCTCCGCCTTGATGGCGTTGGTGACGTCGATGGTGGTCAGCTGGTGGCTGTTCAGCGCGTCGGGGTCCAGCCAGATCCGCATGGCGTGCTGCGGGCCGAACACGGTGATGTCGCCCACGCCCTCGACGCGGCTGATCGTGTCCTGGAGGTTGGAGGCCACATAGTCGGCGATGTCGCCCTGGGTCAGCCGCCCGTCGCTGGACACGAAGCCGGCGACCATCAGGAAGTCGTTGCCGGCCTTCGACACCTGGAGGCCGCGCTGCTGCACCTCCTGCGGCAGGAGCGGCACGGCGAGCTGGAGCTTGTTCTGCACCTGGACCTGGGCGATGTCCGGGTTGGCCTCCGGCTCGAAGGTCAGGGTGATGGTGACGTTGCCCGACGAGTCGCTGTTCGACGACATGTAGCGGAAATGGTCGAGCCCGGTCATCTTCTGCTCGATGACCTGGGTGACCGTGTCCTCCAGCGTCTTCGCGGATGCGCCGGGGTAGCTGGCGGTGATGGACACCGTCGGCGGGGCGATCTTCGGGTATTGCTCGACGGGCAGGCCCAGGATGGCCAGACCGCCCGCCAGCATGATGACGATGGCGATGACCCAGGCGAAGACGGGCCGGTCGATAAAGTATTTCGACATGGATCGGTCCCCGGTCTCAGCGCGCCTGCGGTCCGGGCAGGGCCGCGACAGCGGCCTGCGCCGGGACCGGCTTGACCTCGCCCCCCGGCTTCACCTTCTGCAGCCCCTCGACCACGATGCGCTCGCCCGCCTTCAGGCCGTCGGAGACCAGCCAGGCGTTGTTGATCGCCCGCTCGGTCTTGATGGTGCGCGGGTTGACCTTGTTGTCGTCGCCGACGACCCACACGCGGGCCGAGCCGTCCGGACCGCGCTGAACCGCCTCCTGCGGCACGGCCAGGGCGTTCTCGGCGACGCCCTGCTCGACGCGGGCGCGCACGAACAGGCCGGGCAGCAAATTCAGGTTCGGGTTCGGGAAGACCGCGCGGAGCTGGACCGAGCTGGTGCCCGGATCGACCGAGACGTCGGAGAACTGAAGTTCGCCGCGCTGGGGATAGGGGGCCTCCGCCGCGTGCAGGAACAGCGAGACGGGGATCTTGCCGGGCTCGGCCGGGCGGATGCGCCCGCTCTCCATGTCCTGGCGGAGCTGCATGAGCTGCGAGGCGGTCTGGGTCACGTCCACGTAGATCGGGTCGAGCTGCTGGACGGTGGCGAGCGCCGTCGCCTGGTTGGCGGTGACCAGCGCGCCCTCCGTCACGGCGGACTTGCCGATGCGGCCGGAGATGGGGGCGAAGACCTTGGTGTAGTCCAGGTTGATGCGCGCCAGATTGTGGGCGGCCTTGGCGGCGGCGAGCTGCGCCTCGTTCTGCTTCAGCGAGGCCATGGCGTCGTCGTAGTCCTGCTTGCTGACGACGCTGTTCTTGACGAGGTCGTTGTAGCGGGCCGCCTTGTTGCGGGCGGCCTGCAGGTTGGCCTCCGCCTTCTGGATGTCGGCCTGGGCGACGGCGAGGTTGGCCTCGTAGGTGGCCGGGTCGATCTGGTAGAGCTGGTCGCCCGCCTTGACGTCGCTGCCTTCGGTGAAGAAGCGCTTCAACACGATGCCGCTGACCTGCGGGCGGATCTCCGCCACGCGGAAGGCCGCGGTGCGGCCCGGCAGTTCGGTGGTGACCGACAGGCTCTGCGGCTGGATGGTCGCCACCGCGACCTCCGCCGGACCGGGCGCCGGCTGGCCCCCGGCGGCGTGCTTCTTGTCCTGGCAGGCACCCAGCACCACGGTCAGGGAGGCCGCCACGGCAAGAGACAGAAATGCGTTCCTGTTGAACATCCGTTCCTCGTGAAAACGCCGTGATGCGGCGATGAAATGTCCTAATGAGCCGGGGATACCCCGCGTTCCGCCCGGCTGTTTCGGGACCGGCCTTCAGAACCGGGGGAAAAGGCCGGTGCGCGCGGACGGTGCGAAATGACCCCTTTATTCGTACTGTCTCATACAGTACACTGTACCGAACGATACATTCAGAACGACCGTTCGCGCAAGGGGGAACCGCAATGCCCGACAAGGGGGCATCCACACCGTTCCAAGGCGGAATCGCTGGTGGCGGAATCGCCAGCCTCGGCATCAACAGCTTCGACACGCCCGGCTGCGGTCCGCGCGGGCAGGCGCGCTGCCGGGCGCTGCTCGACGCGGCGGCGGCGCTGTTCGTGGAGAAGGGATTCGCGCTGACCTCGCTGTCGGACATCCTGCGGCAGGCCGGCGGGTCGCGCACCACGCTCTATGAGCATTTCGGCGACAAGGAGGGGCTGTTCCGCGCGGTGATGGAGCGCCACTGCGACCGCGTGCTGGAGGAGATGTCGGCCATGCGCGCCGCCGGCCCGGCGGCGATGGCCGAGGAACTTGAGGAGACTCTGTACCGCGTCGGCCTGCACATCGCCGGCACGCTGACCATGCCGGAGACCACCGCCATCCTGCGCATCCTGGTGTCGGAGGGCGGGCGCATTCCCGACATCGCCCAGGCCTTCTTCCAGATCGGCCCGGAGAAGACCATCGGCTGGCTCGCCGACTGCTTCCGCGAACTGTCCGAGGCCGGGCGCCTGCGCATCGACGATCCGGAGGGGGCCGCCCACGCCTTCATCGGCATGGTGGTCGGCGACCTGCTGACCAAGCGGCTGATCCTTCCGGACGAGCCCGTCCCGATGGAGGAGTTGGAGCGTTACGTCCGTCAGTCCGTGCGGTTGTTTCTTGCGGGGACCCGCCCCTGAGCGGGATCGGGAGCGGCGTATTGCCGTCTTGCCAGCGGGGGCGGCACGGGTCATAGCTCCCGCGACGATGCGCGCTTGTTGTAACGTTGCCCCCACCCTAACCCTCCCCCGCTTCGCAGGGGAGGGGACTGCCGCCGCTTCGCAGAAGGCACCCTCCCCTGCGATAGCGGGGGAGGGCCGGGGTGGGGGCAACCGCCGCCAGCGCCTGAGGAAGAACCGATGGACCGGGGAAGCGTTAGGGAATTGGTCGACAAGGACTCATCCACCATCGGCCCGCGCGGCCGGGCGCGCCGGCAGGCCCTGCTCGACGCGGCGGCGGCGCTGTTCGTCGAGAAAGGCTTCGAGAAGACCACGCTGACCGACATCATCGGGCGGGCCGGCGGCTCGCGCGCCACCCTCTACGAGCATTTCGGCGACAAGGAGGGGCTGTTCCGCGCGATGATGGAGGAGAACAGCGCCCGCATCCAGGAAGGGCTGGCCGCCATCCAGGCCGACGAGCGGGCAGCACCGGAGGACGGGCTCACCCGCTTCGCCCTGCACATCGTCGCGGCGCTGTTCGACGACCGCACCATGGCCATCGTCCGCGTGCTGGTGTCGGAGGGCGGGCGCATCCCGGACATCGCCGAAGCCTTCTTCCGCATCGGCCCGGAAACCGCCCAGCGGCGGCTGGCCGACTATCTGGCCCGGCAGACCGCCGCCGGCGCCCTGTCCGTCGCGGAGCCGGAGGCCGCCGCCCGCGGCTTCATCGGCATGATCACCGGCAACATCCTGCTGCGCCGCCTGATCCTGCCGGAACAGTCCTTCTCCAGGGAGGAGGTGGAGTGTTACGTCGGACGGGCCGTCGCCCTTTTCCTGATGGGCGCCCGCCCCCTTGCGGAGCACTGACCTTGGGCTGAGGCAAGCCCGGCCGGGCGCAGGAAAGCGTTAGGACCGAAGGACAGGCGTTGCAACATACCTCAGTATGTTAGGGTTCACACGATCGTTTCCCTCATCCCAACGGCCTCCGGGCCGGGACGGTCGATCGTGTCCATGGTCCGCTGGCTTCTGCTGCTTGTCTTCACCCTGGCCCCGCTGATCGGGTTCGAGGTCTATTCCCACGCCCGGCTGCGGGCGGAGCGGGAGGCCGAACTCGGTCAGGAGGCGTTGCGCCTGCTCGACCTGATCGATGTCGAACAGGGTCGGATCATCGACGACATCGAGCACATCCTTGCCACGCTGGTGGAGGCGAACATCGCCGGACCGGGCTGCCAGGAGACGATGGAACGCCTGGGGCAGCGCCTGCCCAGCTACCTGACGCTGGGCTTCGCCGACCGTTCCGGCACCGTCCGGTGCGCCACCGACCGACGGATCGTCGGGACCGGGGTTGCCAACCAGCCGGAAGTTCAGCAGGCCCTGTCCACCGGTCGCTTCGCGTTGGGAGACTACATCGTCGCGAAAGGGCTGGATCGTCACGTCCTGCCCTTCGCCATGCCCTACGCGCACGACAAAGCCGATGCTTCCGGCAATGGCTCCGATGCCGTGGTGGTGACCGCCCTGCTCGACCTCGACTGGCTGCGGCAGTATCAGGCCCACAAACCGCTGCCTCCGAACACGACGGTCCTGCTGGCCGACAGCAACGGCACCATCATCGTCCGTGTGCCGGATATTCCGGGTCTGGTCGGCCAGCCGCTGCCGGAGCGGCTGAACCTCTTCCTGAACGGCGACCGGACGGCGACGGCGCTGACCGAGGGGTTGGACGGGGTGCCCCGCATCGTGGCCTATTCTCCTCCCGGGGTGAACGGCAACGGGCTCGCCGTCGCGGTGGGCATCGACCACGCCGCCGCTTTGCGCGCCGTCGACGTGGTGGCGCTGCGCTCCTGGTTTCCCTTCCTGGTGATCCTGCTGCTCACCCTGACCGGCACCGCCTGGGGAATCGGGCGCCTGACCCGGCAGCGCGAGACGGAACGGGCCCTGCTCAAGGCCGTGCTGGAGCATCTGCGCGCCGGCGTGGTGGTGGCCGAGGCGCCCACCGGACGGGTGATCCTGCACAACGGCGCGGCGGAACGGCTGATCGGCCAGCCGCTGGGCCGGATCGAGCGCGTCGAGGACTACCCCCGCCCCTTCACCGGCGGCCCTTCGGAAGGGTCCGGAGAGCTGCCGCTGGTCCGCGCCCTGCGCGACGGCGCGGTGGTGCGGCAGGAGGAGCTGCGCCGCGACACCCCCACCGGTCCCATCACCTGCCTGGCCGACGCCGAGCCGGTGCGCGACCCCGACGGCTGCATCACGCTGGCCGTCGTCACCCTGACCGACCTCACCGAGCGCAAGGCCGCCGAGGAGGCCCTGCGGCGGAGCGAGACCCGCTTCCGCGAGCTGGTCGAAAACACGCCGGTGATGATGTGGATCAACAGGCCGGACGGCGGCCGGGAATACTACAACGCCGCCTGGCGCACCTACACCGGACGCAGCCTGGAGCAGGGGGAGCGCTGGTCCTACATCCACCCCGCCGACTATCCCCGGCTGCTCGACTGCCGCGAGCGCGGCATCGCCGCGGGCGAATCCTACGGCTTCGACGTGCGCATGCAACGCCACGACGGGGTTTACCGCTGGCACGTCTGCCGGATCAACCCGATGCGCCAGAACGGCCAGATCATCGCCTGGGTCGGCACCGCGGTGGACGTCCACGACAGCCGCATGGCCCGCGAGGCGGCGGAGCAGGCCGACCGCTCCAAGAGCCGCTTCCTGGCCGCCGCCAGCCACGACCTGCGCCAGCCCATGCAGTCCATGTTCTTCTTCGCCGAGGCGCTGCACAGCCACGTCCATTCCCCGCGCGGGCGCGACGCCCTGGCGATGCTGGAACGCGGGATGGAGACGCTGAAGGGCCTGCTCGACAGCCTGCTGGACGTCTCGCAACTGGACGCCGGGGTGATCGAGCCGCGGATCGAGGACATTCCCATCAAGCCGCTGCTCGACGACATCGGGTCCTCCTACGCTCCGGTCGCCGCGGCCAAGGGTCTGGACCTCCAGGTGGTCAACCACCACGACCTGACCGTGCGCAGCGACCGCAACCTGCTGGGGCGGATGGTCCGCAATCTGGTGGAGAACGCCATCCGCTACACCGAGCGCGGGGTGATCCGCCTGGAGTGCCATCCCCTGGACGGCCACGCCGGCATCCAGGTGCGCGACACCGGGATCGGCATCTCGGGCGAGCAGATGTCGTGGATCTTCGAGGAGTTCTATCAGGTCGGCAACCCCGAGCGGGACCGCAACCAGGGGCTCGGCCTCGGCCTCGCCATCGTGCAGAAGCTGTCGGCCCTGCTCGGCCACCCGGTGGAGGTGCGCTCCGAACTCGGCAAGGGGTCGGTGTTCCGCATCTCCGTGCCGCTCGGCGACGCCGCGGACAGCCCGGCCCCGGCCCCCTCGCCCCGCGAGCCGGAGCGCGGGCGGCTGGCCGTCCTGATCGACGACGACGCCATCGTCTTGATGGGGCTGCGCTCGATCTTCCAGGACTGGGGCTACGACACCATCGTCGCCTCCTCCACCGAGGAGGCGCTGGACCGCCTGCGGGCGGCGGGGCGGCGGCCCGACGTGATGGTCGCCGACTACCGCCTGCGCGAGCACAAGGTGGGCACCGAAGCCATCCTGAAGATCCGCGAACTGGCCGGGGCGGCGATCCCGGCCGTCCTGCTGACCGGCGATTCCGGCCCCGACGTGATGCAGGAGGCCGAACGGCACGGGATCGGCGTGATGTTCAAGCCGGTGACCGCCCGCCTGCTCCAGGAAGCCCTGACCCGCCAGACCGGCACCGCCGCGTGAGTCCTCGACCCGGTCGACCGTGGTGGTGCGGCAATCGGGGAGGGTGCTGCTTGTTGGATGACAAAGGAGTTTACACGGATTTCACGGATTCAGGCACGGATGACACGGATTTTGTAATGCTTGCTCAGTATAGGCTTCGCGACTGACGTTTTCTGAGCACGCAAACATTGAAAAAAATCCGTGGAATCCGTGTTCAGATCCGTGAAATCCGTGAAGCCCTTGTTGCCCCCGAGAATCCCGAACGCCGGCGAGACGCGCTACAGCCCCCGCACCGCCAGCAGCCCCCGCCGCACCTGCTCCGAATCGTAGGGCTTGCGCAGGACCAGAACGTCGCGGAACTCCTCTGGGAAGATCGCGGACTCGCCGTAACCGGTGGCGAACAGGAAGGGGATGCCCAGCTCGCGCAGCCGCTCCGCCACCGGGAAGGAGGTCTCAGTTCCCAGATTGACGTCGAGAAGCGCCATGCCCGGAGGGTCGTCGGCGATGGCGACCAGCGCCTGACGGACGCTCGCCACCGTCTCCACCCGCTCGGCGCCCAGCTTGAGCAGCATGTCCTCCGCGCTCATGGCGATGATCATGTTGTCTTCCAGCAGCAGCACCGTCCCGCCCAGCGGAGCATCCGCCGCCGCGCAGGGCGTCACCGCCGCCTCGATCACCGCCGCCGGGCGTTCCGGCGCCAGGCTGACATGGATGGCCGGGATGGTGAAGCGCGCCTTCAGCCCGGCCAGGGCATAGGTCACCGTCGCCTCGCCCTTCAGTTCGTGCGGGACGGAGCGCTCGATGATGGTGGTGCCGAAGCCCTGGCGCGTCGGCGCCTGCACAGGCGGGCCGCCGCTTTCCTCCCAGCAGAGTTCCAGCGCGTCCCGGTCGTCGAAGCTCCAATGGACCTTCACCCGCCCGCCGCTGTCGGCGAAGGCGCCGTACTTGGCGGCGTTGGTCACCAGCTCGTGCATGATCAGCGCCATCACCGACAGGGCCGGCGGCGACAGCAGCACCTCCGGTCCCGACAGGACCACCCGGTCCGCCCGGCTGCCCAGATAGGCGTCGACCTCCGCCGCGATCAGGGGGCGCAGGGGGGAGGGCTTCCAGTTTTCCGCCGTCAACTGGTCGTGCGCCCGCGCCAGCGCCTGGATGCGCCCGCCGACGATCTCCGCGAACTCCTCGACGCGGGTGACCCCGGCCCGGCTCTGGGCCAGCAGGGCGCGGACGAGGCTGAGGATGTTGCGGACCCGGTGGTTCAGCTCGGCGATCAGCAATTCCTGCCGCTCGCGGGCCGTCCGGCGTTCCTCCTCCGCCTGGTCGGCCAGCCGCAGCACCACCTCCATCAGCGTGATCCGCAGGGAGTCGGCGATGCGCAGGTCGGCCTCCGTCCAGGGCTCCGACTGGCCGTGCACCGTCTCCTTCCACGCCTCGAAGCTCTTGCGCGGGGTCAGCCGCTGCCCGTTGGGACCGGCTTCGACCGGCTTGTCCGGGTTGCCGGCCCAGGTGACGGTGCGGACCGACTCCTTGCGGAAGAAGATGATGTAGTCGCGCGGCTTGCGCGACACCGGGATGGCCAGCATGCCGGCGGCGCGCTCGGCGAAATCCAGCGCCGGCTGGTGGACCTGCCCGATCTCGCTGGTGGCGAAGACGCGGCTGGCGTGCGTGCGGTTGAGCATGCGCACCAGCCCGAGCAGCTCCTCGGGCGTCGGGGTGCTGCCGTCCACAAGGGTCTGGCCGCCCAGCACGATGGCGAAGCCGTCGCTGCGGATGTAGTGGCCGACCTCGCCGCGCAACCGCTCCAGATTCTCCATGGAGGAGGCGCCGTCGGCCATCACCGCCATAATGCGGGTGTGGAGCAGATGCGCCTTGGCCTCGTAGGCCTCCTCGCGGTCGCGCTCGACGCTCTCCAGAAGGAAGGAGAACATCTGGCCGTACAGCTCCGCCGCCGTGCGCCGCTCCAGCGACAGACGCCTCGGCACCATGTTGTGGCAGGCGAACAGCCCCCACAGCTTGCCGCGGCGCAGGATCGACACCGACAGCGAGGCGGCGACGCCCATGTTGCGCAGATACTCGCAATGGATGGGCGACACGCTGCGCAGGACGCTCATCGACAGGTCGAGCGGTTCGCCCTCCGGTCCGAAGGGCGGCAGGATGGCCGCGGGCGGCGCGTCCACATCGTTGATGCAGCGCAGCCAGTTCCGCTCGTACAGCGCGCGGGCCTGCTTGGGAATGTCCGAGGCCGGGTAGCGCAGCCCCAGATAGGAGGGCATGCCGCGCACCGCGGATTCCGCGATCACCTCCCCCGCGCCGTCGCGGGCGAAGCGGTAGATCATCACCCGGTCGAAGCCGGTCAGCGACCGCAATTGCCGCGCCGCCTCGCGGCAGCAGGAGTCGAAGTCGGGGGTGCGCTGAAGCCGCCCGATCATCGCGCGGACCATGGAGCCGACGTCCAGCTCGCTGTCCGGCTCGCTCGGCTCCGCCTCGACGATGATCGACTGGCCGGAGAGATGGACCGCGATGTCCAGCGGCAGCGCGCCGGGCGACAGCGTCACCCGGAAGGCGCGCTCCACCGACCCGTTGATCAGGGACAGCTGGAGCCGGCCACGGATGGCGTGCAGCGCCTCCTCGTCCATCACCTCGGCCAGGGGAAGACCCAGCAGGGCGTCGGGCTCCACCCCCAGCCACGCCCCGATGTTGGACGAGACGTGCTTGACGATCCAATCCGTCGACAGCGCAATCAGGAATCCGCTCGGCTGGATGGACCCGACGAGATGGATCGGCTCCCGGTCGCAATTGCTCAAGTCTACGCCACCGTTCATAGCCGCACCGCCCGCGTCATTCGGCCACCATCGTCATTGTTCCGGCGTTTCTCAAATTTGTCCCATGCATCCGGATGGGCCAATGATTTGCCGATCCCTTGGCTTATTCCATGCCAACACACCGAAGCGGTCTTAAAGCACGTCGTGTCGGTAAAATAATCCAAAATCGAAGGGGGCCCAATACCATCCCTCTCGGCCCCTCTCGGCAAAAAGCCCTACACGCCGGCCAATCCTTTGGGCGGGGGAGCCTGCGGCATTTTAGCCGAAAAACCGCTTTGCCCTGCGAAACAGGCTTGCCTTTCAATCTGATATACTAGTATTTTATTTTGCGAAGGACAGACGCGCAGCCCGGCCGGCCCAAGCCCGCCCGCGCCGCGAGCGCATCCCCGAGAACCGCACCGACCGCCGCGCGCCGCACCGTCACGCCGGCCCTGGCGCGGCGGTCTTACCGATGAACGCCCGCGCACCGCGCCCACCGTCCCCGCCCTCTTTTGCGGAGCCCGTTTCGATATGACCGCCACCTCCCCGATCCGCCGCTTCCGGCAGACGAAGATCGTCGCCACGCTGGGTCCGTCCTCCTCCTCGCCCGAGATGATCCGCGCGCTGTTCGAGGCGGGCGTCGACGTCTTCCGCCTGAACTTCAGCCACGGCTCCCACGACGACCACGGCGCCCGCGTGCGCGCCATCCGCGCCCTGGAGCGCGAGTTGGAGCGGCCCATCGCCATCATGGCCGACCTCCAGGGGCCGAAGCTGCGGCTCGGCCGCTTCGCCGACGGTTCGGTGGAGCTGACGGTGGGCCAGCCCTTCCGCCTCGACCTCTCGACCGAGCCGGGCGACGCGACCCGCGTCGGCATGCCCCATCCGGAGATCTTCGCCGCCCTGCGCCCCGAGACCGACCTGCTGCTCGACGACGGCAAGGTGCGGCTGCGCATCGTCGCGTGCAGCCCGGACCACGCCGACACCGTCGTCGTGGCCGGAACGAGGCTGTCCGACCGCAAGGGCGTGAACGTCCCCGACGTGTTGCTGCCGCTGTCGCCCCTGACCGCCAAGGACCGCGCCGACCTCGTCTTCGCGCTCGACCAGGAGGTGGACTGGGTGGCGCTGTCCTTCGTGCAGCGGCCGGAGGACGTGGCGGAGGCGCGCAAGCTGATCGCCGGGCGCGCCGCCCTGATGTCCAAGCTGGAGAAGCCGCTGGCCATCCAGCATCTGGAGCGCATCGTCGAGCTGTCGGACGGCGTCATGGTCGCCCGCGGCGACCTCGGCGTGGAGATGCCGCCAGAGGACGTGCCGAGCATCCAGAAGCGGATCATCCGCGAGGCGCGCAAGGCCGGCAAGCCGGTGATCGTCGCCACCCAGATGCTCGAATCGATGATCGGCGCCCCGGCCCCGACCCGCGCCGAGGCGTCGGACGTCGCCACCGCCGTCTTCGACGGCGCCGACGCGGTGATGCTGTCGGCGGAGACCGCGTCGGGCGCCTACCCGGTCGAGGCCGTCTCGATGATGGACCGCATCGCCCGCCGGGTCGAGCACGACGACCTCTACCGCACGATGATGGACGCCCAGCACGCCGACCCGCAGGAGACGGCCGCCGACGCCATCACCGCGGCGGCGCGGCAGGTCGCCCACACCATCCACGCGGCGGCCATCGTCACCTACACCACCAGCGGCTCCACCACCCTGCGCGCCGCCCGCGAGCGGCCGGAGGTGCCGATCCTCTGCCTGACCGCGACCGTCGCCGCCTCGCGCCGTCTGGTGCTGGCCTACGGCGTGCACAGCGTGCTGACCGAGGACATCCAGAACTTCTCCGACATGGTGCACAAGGCGACCCGCATCGCCTACGCCCACGGTCTGGCGGAGGACGGGCAGCGGCTGGTCATCACCGCGGGCGTGCCCTTCGGCATGCCGGGTTCGACCAACATCCTGCGCATCGCCTGGGTGGAGCGCCCGGTCCTTCCGGCCGGCGCGCACACGCAGTACGCGCAAGAGTCACGGTCAGATCAATTGACCCCGGTCATGGCCGACGCCGGGGCGTGACCTAGGATGGCACACAGCGCCGGTGCCGCATGAAGCGGACGCCGGCGCCCATTCACGAGGTGCCTCATGCTCAGCCCGATTACCCCCCAACCCGCGCACGCCGCCGGGACGGGCGCGTCGGTCCGCGGCTGGGTCCATTCGGTGGAGACGGGCGGCACGGTCGATGGGCCGGGTTTGCGCTACGTCCTGTTCCTGGCCGGATGCCCGCTGCGCTGCCAGTACTGCCACAACCCCGACACCCGCCACATGCACGACGGGTCGCCGGCCCAGTCCTCCGACGTGCTGGCCGACATCGCCACCTACGCCGATTTCCTGCACCGCGCCCATGGCGGCCTGACCATCAGCGGCGGCGAGCCGCTGGTCCAGCCGGAATTTTGCGCGGCCATCTACCGCGGCGCCAAGCAGCTCGGCCTGCACACCGCGCTGGACACCTCGGGCTTCCTCGGCAGCCACGCCGACGACCATTTGCTGGCCGACGTCGATCTGGTGCTTCTGGACATCAAGGCGTTCAAGGAGGCCACCTACCGCGCGGTGACCGGCGTGCCGCTGCGCCCGACCCTGGAATTCGCCGAGCGGCTGTCCGCGCTGCGCAAGCCGATCTGGCTGCGCTACGTGCTGGTCCCTGGCCTGACCGACCATCTCGACGAGATCGAGGGTCTGGCGGAATTCGCCGCCGGCCTGGAGGTGGTGGAGCGGGTGGACGTCCTGCCCTTCCACAAGATGGGCGAGTTCAAGTGGAAGCAGCTCGGCCTGCCCTACGCGCTGGCCAACACCGACGCCCCCCCGCCGGAGCTGACCGAGCGGGTGCGCGGCATCTTCCGGGCCCATGGCCTCAAGGCCCCCTGAAGGCCCCCTGAACGCCGCGTGAGACGAGGAGCATCGACATGGACACGCATTCCCTTCCGGAGGCCACCCCCCACGCCTCCCCGCCCGCCTCCTCCCTCGACGCGCTGATGCCCGACGCCATCGCGCTGGCGGCGGAGAATCTGGGCGTCAAGAAGGCCAATTACGACGGCGCGACGCTGTTCGCCCTGGCCGTCCTGGCCGGCGCCTTCATCGCGCTGGGCGGGCTGTTCGCCACCGTCGCCATGTCGGGGGCGGAGGGCATGCTGCCCTACGGGGTGACCCGGCTGCTCGGCGGTCTGGTCTTCTCGCTGGGGCTGATCCTGGTCATCGTCGGCGGCGCCCAGCTCTTCACCGGCGACGCGCTGATGGTCATGGCCTGGGCCAGCGGGCGGGTGAAGACCGGGCGGATGCTCCAGGTTTGGACCATGGTGTGGCTCGGCAACTTCGTCGGCGCCGCCGGCACGGCGCTGCTGGTCTTCCTGTCCGGGCAATACGCCTTCGGCCACGGGGCGGTGGGCGCCTCCGCGCTCTACTTCGCCACGGCCAAGGCCGGGCTGCCCGCCGGACAGGCCTTCTTCCTGGGCATCCTGTGCAACGTGCTGGTCTGCCTGGCGGTGTGGCTGGCGCTCGGCGCGCGCAGCGTGACCGACAAGATCATGGCGATCGTCTTCCCGGTCAGCGCCTTCGTCGCCGCCGGCTTCGAACACTGCGTCGCCAACATGTACTTCGTGCCGCTGGGCCTGCTGATCGAATGGGGCGCCCCGGCCTCCTTCTGGGCCGATCTGGGCCGCGCCGCGCCGGTCATCCCGGTCGGGCAGTTCCTGCTGAACCTCGCCGCGGTGACGCTGGGCAACTGGTTCGGCGGAGCGGTGCTGGTCGGCGCCGTCTACTGGTTCATCTACCGCCGTCCGAGCCGCCGCACGGCGCACTGAGCGGCGAGCGTTTGCCCCCACCCTAACCCTCCCCCGCTTCGCAGGGGAGGGGACTGAATCTCCCTCCCCTGCGCCAGCGGGGGAGGGCCGGGGTGGGGGCACGGTCTCACCAACGAACCACCCCGGGGCACCCATGGCCCAGCCCATCCCCAGCCATCTCCAGGCGCGCAGCGGCATCGTCTCCATGCTGCTGGCGGTGTTCCTCTACGCGGTGCTGAACGCGCTGGCGAAGCATCTCGCGGCGGACTACCCGCTGGCCGAGGTGACCTTCTTCCGCAACGCCTTCGCCCTGCTGCCCGCCACCGCCATGCTGGTCCGTGCCGGCGGCTGGCGCAGCCTGCGGACGGAGCATCTGGGCGGCCATTTCTGGCGGGCGGCGATCGGGCTGACCTCGATGGTCCTGCTGTTCCTCTCCTACCACCTGATGCCAATGGCCGACGCGGTGGCGCTGTCCTTCTCCGCCCCGCTGTTCCTGACCGCGCTGTCCGTGCCGGTGCTGGGGGAGCGGGTCGGCCCCTACCGCTGGGGGGCGGTGGCGGTGGGCTTCGCCGGGGTGCTGGTCATCGTGCAGCCGGGAAGCGGCATGCTGAACACCGGCGCTCTGGTCGGGCTGAGCGCCGCCGTCGCCTACGCCTTCGCCATGATGGCGATGCGCCAGCTGGGGCGGACGGAGGCGCCGATCACCACCGTCTTCTACTTCACCGCCTTCTCCACGCTGCTCAGCGCCGTCGCCCTGCCCTTCGTCTGGACGATGCCGACGGCGGAGGGCTTCGTACTGATGGCGGCGATGGGGCTGGTCGGCGGCGGCGCGCAGTATTTCGCCACCCGCGCCTACGCCCTGGCCCCGGCGGCGGTCATCAGCCCGTTCAACTACGCCGGAATCCTCTGGGCCTGCCTGTTCGGCTGGCTGTTCTGGGGCGACTGGCCGGGAACCCATGTGCTGGCCGGGGCCGCCATCGTCATCGCCAGCGGCCTGCTGATCCTGATCCGCGAGACACGCCGCCGGGCCGCAACGGAGACGTGCGACACTTCGCCCGAGGTGTCCCACACTTTGCCACTCAGCACCGGCCGCAAACACTAATATATTAGCTTTCACACGTTCACCGGGGCGCCGGCCAACGCCCGCGCGACCCGTCTGTTTGACGAGGTGGCTCATGCCATCGGATTCCCTCACCGCCGCCCCTCCGCGGCAGCGCCGGCTCGCCACGGTCCGGCCCGCGCCACGCTCCGCCTCTCCCATCTACCGCGACCTGCGGAACGATATCCTGGGGATGCGCCGACGACCGGGCGAGCCCATCGCCGAGGCGCGCATCGCCCAGGCCTACGGCGTCAGCCGCACCCCCGTGCACGAGGCGGTGCTGCGGCTGGCCGACGAGGGGCTGATCGACGTCTTCCCGCAGTCGGGCACCTACGTCTCGCTGATCCCGGTCGCCGCCCTGCCGGAGGCCGGGGTGATCCGCAAGGCGCTGGAGGAGGCCGCCGTGCGGATGGCCGCCATCCGCGCCACCCCCGGCGACATCGCCCGGCTGCGCGCGGCGCTGGAGGCGCAACGCGACCTCTGCGCCGCCGGCGACCGCGACGGCTTCCACGAGGCCGACGAGAGCTTCCACGCCCTGCTCGCCGAGATCGCCGGATTCCCCGGCTTCTGGGCGTTGGTGGAGCAGGTGAAGGTGCAGGTCGACCGCTGCCGGCGCCTGACCCTGCCCGTCCCCGGCCAGATGGCCAAGGTCATCGCCGAGCACGACGCCATCGTGGAGGCCATCGCCGCCCACGACCGCGAGGCCAGCGTCGAAGCGCTCGGCGCCCATCTCGACGGATTGCGCTTGGCCATCGACGATTTGCGGGCCGCCGCACCGCTTTACTTCACCGACGCGCCCACCGCCGCGGGGCGTCAAACCCCGCCCCGGCTTTGATCCCCAACCTTTAATCCCCACTAGGCTTGCGACATTTTGGCGTCACGCTTTCCGGCCTCCGTTTTGCGCTTGCCTTGAAAGCTGATATATTAATATAACTAGCGCAGCGGGATGTGGCACGGTCGTGAACAACCGACGCCGCCCGCTCACCGGACAACACCAGGGCAGCCGCGCGGAAGAACACCGCGGTCGCCTCGGAACAAAGGACAAGAACCGCCCAGCTTCACCCCCGTCGGCACGCGCCGATGGCGCCGGGATTTTGCGCCCTCATCCCCTTCGGGGTTCTTTTTTGCCCTCCCCTTCGCAGCGCTGTTATTCGAAGCGCACAGCCGAACAGCCGGGGGCATCTTCCGAACGCTGGAACTATTCGTTTGTCCATTTTCGGCGGGCCGACACCCCGCCTCCGCTCCAACAGGCACTTCTCCTAAGGCAGGAGTACGGTCCATGAAGAACACTTTCCGCCGCCTCGGAATGGCGCTGCTGGCCGCCTGCGCCGCGGGTGCGCTGCTCGCCGCCCCGGTCTCGGCCCGCGACTTCCGGTCGGCCGACATCCACCCCGGCGACTACCCGACCGTCGAAGCGGTCAAATACATGGGCAAGCTGCTGAGCGAACGCAGCAACGGCAAACTCGGCGTCAAGGTCTACCCGAACGGCGCGCTGGGCAACGAGCGCGACACGATCGAGCAGATCAAGATCGGCGGGCTCGACATGATGCGCATCAACGTGGCGCCGCTGAACAACGTGGTGCCGGAGTCGATGGTCGTCGCCCTGCCCTTCATCTTCCGCGACACCGACCACATGCACGCCGTTCTGGACGGGCCGATCGGCGACGAGATCCTCGCCGCCATGGAAAGCCAGGGGTTGATCGGTCTGGCCTTCTACGACAGCGGCTCGCGCTCGCTCTATTCGAAGAAGCCGGTGTCGTCTCTGGCCGACCTGAAGGGCATGAAGATCCGCGTCCAGCAGTCGGACCTGTTCGTGTCGATGATCGAGGCGCTGGGCGCCAACCCGACGCCGATGCCGATGGGCGAGGTCTACACCGGCCTGAAGACCGGCATCATCGACGCGGCGGAGAACAACTACCCGTCCTACGAGTCCTCGCGCCACTTCGAGGC
>NZ_QLKQ01000040.1 GCF_003349955.1 Azospirillum brasilense | reverse complement strand
GGGCCGGGGCCGGGGCCGTGGGCGGCGGCGGGAAGAGCGCGACGGGGCGCTCCGGCGTCTTCAACGACCCGGCGGCGCGCGACCTGCTGAACGCCATGGGCAACGCGGTGGAATCGCTGCGGGGAATGGTGGACGGGCATTTCGACCTCGTGCGGCTGGAAGCCGGTCTGGTGCAGCCCGACATCGGCGCGCCCGTGGTCAACGGTATCCTGACGCGGATCGCGCTGGACGCGGCCCCGCGCTTCGACGGGCGGGGGCTGCGCTTTTCGGTGCTGCCCTGCTCGGTCCGGGTCGCCACCGACGCCTCGCTACTGGAGCGCATTCTCCAGGGGTTCGTCGCCAGCACGCTGCGCCATACCGAGCGGGGGCGGGTCGTGCTGGGTTGCCGCCGGCAGGGGGCGGATCTGCGGATCGAGCTGTGGTCCACCGGTCGCGGGCTGCAGCCCGATCAACGGCTGGCCCTGCGGCAGGAGTTCCAACGTCCGGGCGGGGCGGGCGATCCATCGGTGATCGACCTCGGCCTGCGGCTCGCCTGCGGGCTGGCGCGGCGGCTGGGGCACCGGCTGGAGATCGATTCGACGCCGGGCCGCGGCACGATGCTGGCGGTTCTGGTGCCGCAGGCGGCGGACGGCGCGGACGAACCGCCGCCCGTCGCGGAACCCGGCCCCGTCGATGCCGCCGCTCCCGCTCCCGGTGCGGACGTCAGCCGCGCCCGCGTGCTGGTCATCGAGGACGACCCGATGGTGCTGGAGGCGCTGGGCGCGCTGCTCGGCCAATGGGGGTGCGCGGTGGTCGCCGCGGACTCGGTGGATGCCGCGCTGGAGCGGTTGGGGCCGGGCCCGCAGCCGCCCGACCTCGTCATCTCAGACCTGCGGTTGAAGGGGGCGGTGAACGGGATCGTCGCCATCCGCCAGATCGGCAAGGCGCTCGACGCCACGCTGCCCGGGCTGATCCTCACCGGCGACACCGACCCGATGCGCCTGCGCGAGGCGCGGCTGTCCGGCTACCCGCTGCTGCACAAGCCGGTGGCGCCGATGGCCCTGCGGGGGGCGGTGGCGCGGCTTCTCGGCCGTGAGCGGCTGAAGTCCTGAGAAGGTTTCGGGTCGCTTTCACGGCGGCAGTGCCTTCGCGGGCTCTGTATTGCAGAATTGACATCGAAATGGGCGCGCAATCCCGCTGCAAACGACAATCAATAGTCGGCTTCCTCCTTCTCCTCGCTGGAGCAGACTATCCATTTGGGAGGATAATGGCTTTTCCATTATCGAGGCGTGGGGCCGCTTGCTATAGTCGGATGATCCGACGATTTCGGTGATGGCCGTTGGGAACGGGTGGCATGCCGCTGCTGGACAGAAGGAGGCGCGTCTCGTTTGCGGTTCCGGTGCTTGTCGCCGCGGGCCTGACGCTGACTCTGGGCGCCTTTTTCCAGATGCGCGCCGCCAACCGGGAGGACGAGCGCGCGCAGCGCGAGCGCGAGTTCGTCCAGTTCCACGACGCGCTCACGGAGCGGATCGGCAGCCACGTCTTGCTGCTCCGCACGCTGCGCTCGGCCTTTTCGGACCCCCGTCCGGCCACCCGCGACGCTTTTGCGGCGGCGGTCCGCCCGATGATGCCCCTCTATCCCGGCCTGTGGTCGGTCGCCTGGGTGCGCCGGGTGTCGCCGAGGGAGGTTCCCGCGCTGGAGGCGGAGATGAGGGCCGCCGGACGGCGGGACTTCACCGTCCAGGATGCGGAGGAGACGGGCGATGCCGCCGCCGGCGGCATCCCGGCATCCCACCAGGGGGATCTGTTCGTCAACACGCTGATGGAGCCGGAGCGGGGCGGCGCCTTCGGGCAAGGGATCAACATCCTGTCCCTGCCCAACCGGGCGGAGGTGCTGGCGCGGGCCTGCGCCTCGGGCGAACTGGCGGCGACGGAGGCCCTGCCGCCGCGTCCGCGGGGCGAAGCCGGTCGCAGCATCGGCCTGTATCTCCCCGTTTACCGCTATCCCGTGGACGAACTGGACGGAGCCGACCGTTGCGCGGAGGTCGCCGGTTACGTCGCCTCGGTCTTCGGCATCGCCCGCCTGCTGGAGGAAGCGGGCAACCGCGTGAACGATCTGCACGGGGCCGTGCATCTCCTCGACGGGCCGGCGCAGGATGGCGGGCGGATCCTGGCGTCCCGCGACCTCGACGCTCCATCCGCGAGCCGGGAAGGCGTTCCCTTCCGCGACATCCGCAAGGACGGCGACACGGTGGTCGAACGCGATCTGGTGATCGGCGGGCGGCGCTGGACGCTGGCGTTGGCGATTCCGCCCCAGCCGGGTCTGGCGTCGGTGGATTATCCGGCCTGGATCGTCCTGGTGATGGGGCTTCTGCTGACCGGGGCGCTGGCCGGCTACACCCGGCGCGAGGCACAGGCCAAGCGACTCCTGGTGACCGAGGCCCGCGCCCGTGCCGCCATGGCCCGCGCGCTGCGCGAGAGCGAGGAGCGCTTCCGCATGGCGCTGCGCCATTCGCGGGTCGCCGTGTTCAGTCTGGACCGCAACCTGCGCTACATGTGGATGTACAACCCGCAGACCGGGCGGGCGGCGGAGAACTTCATCGGGCGGACCAACGCCGGCATTCACGCGCCGGATGACGCGGTGCGGCTGGATGCGGTGAAACGGGCCGTGCTGGACACCGGCATCGGCGCCCGGCAGGAGGTCCGCATCGGGGCGGGCCCCGGTCCGGAGCAGGTGTTCGACCTGATCGTCGAGCCGTTGCGGGACGAGTTCGGGGCGGTGTCGGGCGTGATCTGCGCCGCCATTGACATCTCCGACGGGGTGCGCATCCGCGAGGCGCTGGCCGAGGCCCACGCCGAGGCGGAGCGGGCCAACCGGGCCAAGTCGCGCTTCCTCGCCGCGGCCAGCCACGACCTGCGCCAGCCCTTCCAGGCGATGAGCCTCTTCCACCATATCCTGTCCGCCCGCCTGTCCGACGCCAAGCAGCTTGAGGTGGCCGACAAGCTGGGGGAGGCGATCGCCGCCGGCAACACGCTGCTCAACACGCTGCTCGACACATCCGCGCTGGAGGCCGGCAACGTCAAACCGCGCCCCACCGTCTTCCCGCTCCAGGACATCGCCAACCGGCTGAATCGCGAGTTCGCGGAGCAGGCGGCCAGCAAGGGCATGGTGCTGCGGATGGTCCCGACCTCGGCCCTTGTGCTCAGCGATCCGGTGCTGCTGGAGCGCATGGTGCGCAACCTGCTGGTCAACGCCCTGCGCTACGCCGGGACCGGAACGATCCTTCTGGGCTGCCGACACCGCGACGGCCACGCGCTGGTCGAGGTGTGGGACACCGGGCCGGGCATTCCCGCCGACCAGCTCAAGCTGATCTTCGACGATTTCTACCGCTGCGGCACCGATCAGCGGGACAGCGGGCGCGGGCTGGGGCTCGGGCTGTCGATCGTCCGGCGCACCGCGCAGATCCTCGGCCATCAGGTCGATGTCCGGTCGCGGGTCGGCAAGGGCACGGTCTTCTCCATTGCCGTGCTGATGGTCGGCGATCGCCATCACCCGTTGCCCGAGGAGCCCACCACGTCGGTGGCGAGCGCCTGAGCCAGTCCGGCTTTGCTACCCTTGCCATGCGCGCCCTGCCATGCGTGCGGCGTGCGTGTGCGCTGCGGAATCGTCGGGGATGGTCGGGCGCCTTCTCCGCCTTTTCACGAAAATCTCAACGATCCGTCAATCTTGCGTCTCCGCGCGCAAGGTCTTGCCATGCTGCGCCTGCTCAGTGATACAATGCTGCGTGAGCGGATTGTGGTGACGGGAAGTAAACGGATTTCGTCTTCCAACCGCTTGACATAGGTCATGGGGTGAGACCTTGGGCCGTCGTAAGACCGGAACGGAACGACATTTCCGCCGGTCGTCGAAGACGGACGGCGCGGAATGCGGCAGGACGGTGGGACCGGCGGCGACCGGGGGGTGCGACATTGTTGCACCGCAACGGAACCGCGAAATGCGCCACCCTGTCACATCTCTTTCACGGTGCCGCGTTATTCAAGGCACCCCGAACCGGCCCCTGGCGGGCGGCCCTTCCCGGGCCGGCCGACCCGGGGGTCCAACAAAAAGGCCGCGGACGACAGGGCGATCCGCAGGCCGGGAGGATTCGGCCCGGGGATCTCGCGATTCCGAGCCGCTATCCGATTGAGGAGCTTCTCCAATGGACCGTGTTACCGCGCCCGCCACCCCCGACTTCGGCAAGAACGGCTCAGCCATGATCGAGAACGTCACCTTCGAGGAAATCCAGATCGGCCAGCAGGCGAGCCTGTCGCGGCGTCTGACCATGTCCGACATCGAGCTGTTCGCCACGGTGTCCGGCGACATCAACCCGGCGCATCTCGACGAGGAGTATGCGGCGGACAGCCAGTTCCACAAGGTGATCGGCCACGGCATGTGGTCGGGCTCGCTGATCTCCGCCGTTCTCGGCACGCTGCTGCCGGGGCCGGGCACGATCTACATGGGCCAGGATCTGCGCTTCAAGCGCCCGGTGGGCCTGGGCGACGTCATCACCGTGACGGTCACCGCCAAGGAGAAGCACGCCGAGAAGAACATCGTCGTCTTCGATTGCGTGGCCCGCAACCAGGACGGCAAGGAGGTCGTCTCCGGCCTCGCCGAGGTGATCGCGCCGACCCGCAAGGTCCGCCGCGCGGCGCACGAGCTGCCCCAGGTCCAGGTCATCCGCCACGACGGCCATGACGAGCTGCTGGGCAAGACGGAATCGCTGCCCCCGGTGCCGACCGCCGTCGTCCATCCCTGCGACGAAAGCTCGCTGAAGGGCGCGGTCGAGGCCGCCGAGGCCAACCTGATCGACCCGGTGCTGGTCGGTCCGGCCTCCAAGATCAAGTCGGTCGCCGAGGCGCACGGGCTGGACATCAGCCGCTACCGCATCGTTGACGTGGCGCATTCCCACGCCTCGGCCGAGACCGGCGTCCGGCTGGCCCGCTCCGGCGAGTGCGAGGCGGTGATGAAGGGCAGCCTGCACACCGACGAGCTGATGGCCGAGGTCGTCCGCAAGGAGACCGGCCTGCGCACCAGCCGCCGCATCAGCCACGTCTTCGTGATGAACGTGCCGACCTACCCGCGGGCGTTGCTGATCACCGACGCGGCGATCAACATCTACCCGACGCTGGAGGACAAGGTCCACATCGTCCAGAACGCCATCGACCTCGCCAAGGTGCTGGGCGTCGAGACGCCGCGCGTCGCCATCCTGTCGGCGGTCGAGACGGTCAACCCGAAGATCGCCTCGACGCTGGAGGCGGCGGCGCTGTGCAAGATGGCCGACCGCGGCCAGATCAAGGGCGGCATCCTCGACGGCCCGCTGGCCTTCGACAACGCCATCAGCCTGGAAGCCGCCCGCACCAAGGGCATCGTGTCCGAGGTCGCCGGCCAGGCCGACATCCTGCTGGTGCCCGACCTGGAGGCCGGCAACATGCTGGCCAAGCAGCTCTCCTTCCTGGCCAACTCCGACGCCGCCGGCATCGTTCTGGGCGCCCGCGTGCCGATCATCCTGACCAGCCGCGCCGACAACGTGCGCACCCGTCTGGCGTCCTGCGCCGTGGCCGTCCTGGCCGCCGCCGCCCGCCGCCGCGGCGCTGCGGCGGCCGAGTGAGAGGGGCGACCGTCATGAGCAGCCAGAACGCGGGTGGCGGCAACGCCATCCTGGTCATCAACGCCGGCTCCTCCAGCCTGAAATTCTCGGTCTTCCGGGAAAGCGGGGCGGGGGGGCTGCGGGTGACCATCAACGGCCAGATCTCCGGCATCGGCACCGAGCCGAGGTTCGAGGCCAAGGACGCCGCCAAGACTCCGCTGGCCGAGCGGGTCTGGGCGGCCGACGAGCCGTCCGACCGCACCGCCCTGCTGGGCTTCCTGCTGGAGTGGATCGAAGGGCGGCTGGATGGGGCGAAGCTGCTGGCCGCCGGCCATCGCGTCGTGCACGGCGGCACCCGCCACGCCGCCCCGGTGCTGCTGACCCCGGCGGTGATGGAGGAGCTGGAGGGCTTCATCCCCCTGGCGCCGCTGCACCAGCCGCACAACCTCGCCGCCATCCGCGCGCTGGCCGAGGCCCATCCGGAGTTGCCGCAGGTCGCCTGCTTCGACACCGCCTTCCACCGCGGCCAACCCTGGCAGTCGCAGATGTTCGCCATCCCGCGCGAGCTGACCGACGAGGGGGTGCGCCGCTACGGCTTCCACGGCCTGTCCTACGAGTACATCGCCCGCCGCCTGCCGGAGCTGGCGCCCGAGCTGGCCGACGGCCGTGTGGTCGTGGCCCATCTCGGCAGCGGCGCCAGCATGTGCGCCATCCACGCCGGGCGCAGCGTGGACAGCACCATGGGCTTCACCGCGCTGGACGGGCTGCCCATGGGCACCCGCTGCGGCAACATCGACCCCGGCGTGCTGATCTACCTGATGCGCCAGAAGGGCATGGGCGCCGACGCCATCGAGAAGCTGCTCTACAACAAGTCGGGTCTGCTCGGCGTGTCGGGCCTGTCCAACGACATGCGCGCCCTGCTGGACAGCGCGGACCCGCACGCCGAGGAGGCGGTGGAGCTGTTCTGCTTCCGCATCGCCAAGGAGACGGGCGCGCTCGCCGCGTCCATGGGCGGCATCGACGCTCTGGTCTTCACCGCCGGCATCGGCGAGCGCTCCGCCCCGGTGCGGGCGCGGGTGGGCGACAAGCTGGCCTGGCTCGGCGTGGTCCTCGACCCGGCGGCCAACGAGGCCAACGGTCCGCTGATCTCCGCCCCGACCAGCCGCATCCCCGTCTACGTCATCCCGACCGACGAGGAGCAGATGATCGCCCTGCACAGCCGCAAGGCGCTGGAGACGGTCTGACGGGCGCCTTTTTCGGTGCCATTGAATCAAGATTGAATCAAGAAGGCCCGCCGTTTGCGACGGCGGGCCTTCGTTTTGCCGGAGGGGACGCCTGCTTTCTACAGGCCTTTCCAAAGCTTGAGGTAGTCGATCAACTTGCGCGTGTGAAGCGGCGGCGGCTGGTGGAAGCGGGCGACCAGACCGGCCTGCTCGTCCATCTTCACGACGACGCCCCGGCAGGCGAAATCCGAATGTTCCTCGCCAAGTCGGAAGAGGATGCGGAAGTCGAACTGTTGCTTGGCGATCAAGTCCCCGTCATAGGGGCGTATGCGGAAAGACCCGAGGACGAATTCTTCCGGCACATACTCGTGACTGTCGATCCGGATGATCGGGGGATCGGTGGGGCGTTCCTTGGCGGATGGCGCGGAAGCCGCGGTGGATTTGCCTCGCCCGCTCAATTTCGACAACCACGACATGGCGGTCCAGGCCCTTTCCAGACAACATCGTGACAGAACTGCAATTGTCCGGAGTTTCGGACCTATTTCCTTTAATAATGGTTAAGGATGGCTCACCGACGCCGAAGGTCTGATTTTTCATGCCACTACCATCACCATCGGCCAATGGTGAGTGGTTTTGTCGCATGTTGCGCCGTCATGGCAACCATGACGTTGCTTTGCGGCGGCTCTGCTCGTCAAGTGACGGCAAAGTGATTACCTTTTTCAACACTTGATGAAAAGGTCTGTGGACAGACTTCGCCCGTTTCGGCATTTCGCAGGTGCGGAATTTTTTTGCACCCGCAAATGAAGAGCGAAAGGAGGCAAGAGCCGACGGCGCGGCACGGCGCGGCGGTCCGACCAACGAAAACAGCCGCCGTGGTCTTCCGAAACATCCGCACTTGGAGGAGGAAAGCCATGATGCATCGCAACATCGGGGATCTGTTGAACCGCCGCCGCGTGGTCAGCCTTCCGGCGGGAGCGTCGGTGCGGGATGCCGCGCGGCAGATGAAGGCCGCCCATGTGGCGTCCGTCGTGGTCACCGCCTCCATCGACGAACAGATCGAAGGCATCTTCACGGAGCGCGACCTGACCGACCGCGTGGTGGCCGACGGGCTGGACCCGGATCAGACCCGGCTGTCGGAGGTGATGACCCCGTGCCCGGTCACCGCGGCCCACGACATCACGGTGGGCGAGGCGTTGCGCCGGATGGCCGACCATGGCCTGCGCCACCTGCCGGTCGTCCGCGACGGCCGCGTCATCGGCGTCCTGTCCATGCGCGACTTCCTGGGCGAGGAGCTGATGCTGATCGAGCACGAACGGGAGATGATGGACAGCCTGACCGAAGTCATGATGTGACGCCGCCCGACGCCTCCCGCGCCCGTCCGGGCGGCGCGGGAGGTGCCGGACGGTCCCGTCAGCCCAACTTCTTCAGGGCGGTCTCGACCTTGTCGATCTTGGTCTCGGCCTTGACCAGGGCGGCGTGCGACTCCTTCAGCCCGTCCAGGGACACCTTCGCCCCGGCGAGCAGCGGGCCGAACTCGGGGTCCTTGTCGGAGACCATGGACGGGAAAGACTTGCGGGTGCTGGTGATCTCGTTGGCGGCGGCGAGGATCTCCTTCTTCGCCTGGGCGGCCTGCTGGCGCACCTGCGTGATGTAGAAGGTCGCCGTCTTGATCGAGGCCGCGCGCTTGTCGTCCGCCGCCTCCTCGGCGACCATCTGCTCCTGCTGCGCGCGGTCGGCCTGCCCGCCGACGTCGCGGGCGACGGTGTCATAGAGGGAGTCGGCGTCCTGCGCCCGCTTGGCCAGCTTGCGGCAACTCGCCAGATAGGTGGCGCGCAGGTCCAGGGCGCCCTTCAGCGCCTGGGCGGCCTCCTTGACGGTGCCGGCCGCCTCGACGGCGGCCTCGGCGGCCTCGTCCTTGATCTGGTCCAGCTTCATGACGATGCCGTCGGCCCGGTCGAAGGCCCCCTGGGCCGGGTCGCGCCCGCCATGCTGCTTGGGGTCGAGCTTCATCTTGGCGACGGCGGCCTTGCCCTGGGAGAACAGCTTGGCGGCCTGCGCGGCGGTCGCGGCGATCTTCTTGGCCTGGGTGTCCACGGCCTTGGCGGCGGTCTGGACCGCGGCGGCCTGGGACTTCGCCTCCTTGGCGTTGCCCGCCCCCTGCGCCTCCAGCACGTTGCGCAGCGCGAGGTCGGCGTTGGCGGCGGCCTGGTCGAGCAGCTTGACGTCGGCGTTGGTGGTCTTCAGCAGCCCGTCGATCTGCACCGCGACCTTGTCGGCGATGGCGCGGGCGGCCTTGCCCTGCTCCTCGATCTCCTTGGCCTTCTCGGCCTCGGCGTCCTCGCGCATCTCGGCGATGCGCTCGTTGACGGCCACGCCGGCGCGGCGCCCGATGTCGTCCAGCGCCTGCCCGAGCTTCTTCAGCTCCGCCGCGATGGTCGCGACGCCCTCGGCCTTGGCCGACTTCTCCAGCGTCGTCTGATAGGCGGTGGCGCTCTTCACATAGTCGAGCAGCGCCTTCTCCAGCGCCTTGGCGTCGCTCTTGCCCAGCGCGCCGTCGAGCGCCTTGGTCACGTCCTCCAGCCCGGACTTGTGGAAGACGCCCATGAATTTGGCGCTCGGCTTCTTCTTGCCGGTGGCAGTTTCAAAAGCCGTCTTGGCGGATTTCCAGTCGCTTGCGAATCCCATGGCGTTCCTCCCCGGATTGGACGGCGGAACGATGGGCCGGACGGGTCGGACCGACAATCCGGGATGGGTCCATTGCGGATGGGTTCGGGGGTGCGGCGCGGGAGCGATTCACAGGGGGCGTGACTGGGGGTAGACTGGCGCGGCCCGTCCCCGGAACCTCCTGGCGCGAGGAAGGCGATGTCTCTGCCGTCCATCCACGATTTCACCGCCGAAGCCGCCGACCCCGCCCATTACGCGGCGCTGGACGGCGACTGGTCGCTGGCCGTCGCCGACGTGGTGGCGAGCACCCGCCTGGCCGGTGAGGGGCGGCACCGCGACGTGAATTTCGTGGCGGCCGCGGTGGTCGCCGTCCTGTCGGAGGCGGTGCGGGAACCGGAGCAGCTCCCCGCCTGCCAGTTCGGCGGGGACGGCGCCATCGCCGCGGTTCCGCCGGGCCGCCGGGCGGCGGCGGAGCAGGCGCTGGCGGCGCTCGCCCATTGGGCGACGACGGAGATGGACGTGCCGCTGCGGGTCGGCCTCGTCCCGGTGCGGGCGCTTCTCGACGAGGGGCTGGAAGTGCTGGTCGCCCTGCAGGACTTCGGCAACGGCGACGCCTTCGGCCTGTTCCTGGGGCGCGGGGTCGCCGCGGCGGACGCCTGGGTGAAGGCCGATCCGCGCTGGCGGCTGGAACCGCGGCTGGGCCCGCTGACCGGGTTGGAGAGCGTGTCCTGCCGCTGGAACCCGGTGAACAGCGGGCGCGGCGTGATCCTGTGCGTGATCGTCGACCCGCTGTCCGGCGGCGGTCCTGGGCTGTCGGTGCTGGCCCGCGTCCAGGCCGACATCGAGCGGATCGTGCCGACGGCCACGGCGGCGCCGCTCGGCATGGGGGAACGGCTGGCGGTGCGCTGGCCGCCTTCCTGGCGGTCGCTGTGGCTGGAGGCGCGGACGCGCCCGCGCGGGCGGCGGCTGGGCTGCGTCCTGTCGCTTCTCGGGAAATCCGCGCTGCTCGCCGCGACGCTGGGGGGTGGCTGGCGGCTGGCCGGCTTCGACCCGGACCGCTACCGCCGCGGCATGGCGGAGCGGTCGGACTTCCGCAAGTCGGCGGGCGGGCCGCGCCTCGTCCTCGACGTCACGGAGGCGGAGGCGGAGGCCATCGAGGCCATGCTGGCCGACCACGCGGCGGCCGGGCGCATCCGCTACGGCACGGCGCGGGCGGCGGCCTCCACGGTGACCTGCCTGGTCGGCGACCTCGCCGCCGACCGGCACGTCCATTTCGTCGATGGGGCGGAACTCGGCTTCTGGCGGGCCTCGGTCATGCTGAAGCGGATGGCCGGACAGGAGCCGTCTGTTCAGTAAGCCCCGCGTCCGAGCAGGCGGCGGCGGGATTCCGCCTCGTCCACCGTCACGATCTCGGTGCCGACCGGCCACAGGGCCAGCAGGGCGAGCTTCAGATGCGCCCAGGCGAAGGGCAGGCCGATGATGGTGATGGCGAGGCCGACCGCGGCCACCAGATGGCCGAGCGCCAGCCACCAGCCGGCCAGCACGAACCACAGGATGTTGCCCAGCGTGCCGAGCAGGCCGGTGCCGATGTCCTCGCGGCCACGGAACTCATCCCGGCGGACGGCGGTTTGTCCAAAGGGCAACAGGGTGTACCAGGCGATCGTGAAGGCCGACCGCGCCCACGGGATGCCGACGATGGTGATGACCATCAGGATGGCCGCGAAGAGCCATCCGGCGGCCATCCAGATGCCGCCGGTCACCACCCACAGGATGTTGAGAAGAAGGCTGAGGAAGGGCATCGGGTGTTTCTCCTTTTGCCCGCACATGTGGGGATGGTGGGTGGCTTCGCCCAGAGGAGGGATCGGCGAAAGTGGCGCATCGAAAGATTCACCCCCTCCCGGCTTCCGGCGGCTTGAATGCCCTCCGGAAAGGCCACAGATCGAAAGAGGGACCTTTGAGCAAAAAGCGGTTCCGCAGGGAACCGGGGTCCGCGCCGCACGCCATCCAGGGTATCACCGGATCGGAGGCCGCATGAACGAGGTCCAGAACCACGACGAGTCCACCGACGCTGCCGTCATGGGCGACGACGCCGAAAGCATGGCGCCGGTGGTCACCGCCATCCTTGGCACCGCCATCGCCGCGGCGGCCAAGCGCGCCGGAACCGCCGACGTCACCCACGGGGTGATCGCGGGCTTGCGCCTGCTGCGCTCCGCGGCGGAATCGGAGGCCGGCTACACCATGGGGGCGGCGATCGACACCGCCATCCGCACGCGCCTGCTGGTGGAAAACCTGTCGGCCCTGCGCACCACCGGGTCCGCCCCGGCGCCGGTGCCGCTGCCCGCGCCGGGACCGGGGGTGGCCATCGCGTCGGCCATCTTCGTCAGTGCCGCGGAATCCTGCCTGACCGTCAACGCCCACGCCGAGGACAACGGACCGCTGGAGATGGCCGTCTTCGCCTTCTCCACGCAGTTGATCCAGCAGCTCGGCGGGTCGCCGGACTGGCGGGATCTGATGCGCGAACTGCACCGTCCGTCCGAACCGCGCGACGACCGTCCGGTCGAGGCGCTGCCCGACGGCAACACCATCCACTGAGCGTCCCCAATTCTTGTGCGGATTCCGCGGGCGATCGCGGAACTGCACAACAATTGGGGTAAAAACCTGCGATTTTCGGGATTTACGGCCACCGTTCGCGCCATTTCGGGCCTTTTTATGGTACGGGACAAGGCCGCGAACCCTCCATTAGGCTCCCTGTCAATCGGCGGAGACGATCTCCGCACCATGTTCGGGAATCGGGGAGCGGAGCCTTGACCATACACAGCAGCGCCGGGCGGCCCGCCGGAGCCGCGTTCGGCATCGTGCCGTCGTCGCCCGGCGAGGCGCCAACCGCACGCTGCGGCGCATCGCGGGAGGTGGGGCCGGGCTGCGTCGTCGCCGGCGATCCCGCCGGACGGCGCATCATCCTGGTCCACGCGGCGTCCAGCGAATCCCGGGCCTGGACCCGCCTGCTGCGCGCCGTTCCGGCGGGGCAGGAGTGGGTGGCCGTGCCGCGTCCCGATCCGGCGCCGATCAACGGCGCCTCCCGCCTGCGCGGCGACCCGGGCGTGCCGGCGGCGGCGCTGCGTCCGCTTCTGGCGCTCCGCCGCTCGCGCAAGCCGCTTCTCATCGGCTGCGGCAGCGGCGTTTCGGTGGCGTTGCGGGCGGTGCTGGATTTCCCCGAGCTGGTCGGCGGTCTTTTGCTGATCGACCCGATGGCCGGAGAGGCGGTCCGGCCGGGCGTGTTCCGACGCATCGCCGCCCGCATCCTGCCGCCGGTCGCCCGCGACAGCGCGGCGGAGCTTCAGGCCATGGGCCCCATGCTCGACGCGGTCCGCGTGCCGGTCACCTTGGTGCAGGGCAAGGATGGGCCGGACGGCGTGCCGGGCGCGTCCTTTCTGGAACAGCGCCTGACCGGCTGCCGCAACCTGACCGTGGTGACCGTCCCCGGCCAGCAGGTTCTGCCCGCCAAGCACGAGTCGGCGATCCGCGGCGCCTTGGCCGCGTTGGTCGCCTCGGTGGAGCGGGGAGGGGCCTGAGAGCAACGAGTCTCAGGGCGTCCGGTCAGAAGCCGTTCGCGGTGATCGCCGCCTGGGTGCGGTTGCGGACGCCGAGCTGGCGCAGGATCGCGGTGACATGCACCTTCACGGTGCCTTCGGTCAGGCCCAGCTCATGGGCGATCTGCTTGTTGGACTTGCCGTCGCGCAGGCGGTTCAGAACGTCGCGCTGGCGCGGGGTCAATTGGTCGCCCGCTCCGTCGGCCAGGGGGCCCAGCGGATCGCAATCGCCCGCGCCGTTGCCGGATTGCGGGGCGCTGTCGGCGGCCATCCGGTGGTCGCCGCGGATCGCCTGTTCCGGCAGATAGACGCCGCCGGCCAGCACGAGTTGCAGGGCGCCCATCAGCACCTTCGCGCTGCTCGACTTCGGAATGAAGCCGGCGGCGCCGTTCTCCAGCGCGGCCAGAAGGTCCGACCGCTTCTCCGATCCCGACACCACGACCAGCAGCGCCTTGGGCAGCCGCTGGTGGATCTCGCCGAGCAGGGAGAAGCCGTTCCATCCCGGCATCCCGAGATCCAGGAGAATCAGGTCGAAGGCGATGGCGCCGTCGCACAGGCGGCGGACGTCGTCGAACGTCCCGGCCTCGTGAAACACCATGCTGTCGTCCGACTGGGCGAGCAGACGCCGCAGCCCGTCCCGGAACAGCAGGTGGTCGTCGGCAAGCAGAACGTTCAGGGTCGGCTTTTCCGCGCTGTATTCCATGATGCTCATCGTGTCGGGGCTGCGATCCAACCAAATTCGGAACGTATTGCCGAAATAGCCATCATCATTTCGGGGCGGAAGAGGGCCTTTGGTCCTATGGCGCACCACTTATGGCGTGTCACCACACCCAAAACGGGTGATCCGGACGCGACAACGCCGGCCGCGGGATGGCGCGGCCGGCGTTGTCGGTGCCGGGAAGGCAGAACCGCAAGACGCAGGACGATGGATCAGACCACGTTGGCGCTGACCCCGGCGGCTTCCGCCGGCTGGTCGCCGATGCCGTTGTTGAGCGCCCAGATGGCCGCCTGGGTGCGGTTGGAGGCGTTGATCTTGCGCAGCAGGCTCTTCAGATGGACCTTCACCGTGGCCTCCGTGATGTGGAGGTGGTTGGCGATCATCTTGTTGGAGTTGCCGTTCAGCAGGCAGCGCAGGATCTGGATCTCGCGCTGGGACAGGCCCTTGCGGCGGGCCGGGACCTCGGTCGCCAGCTCGTCGCTGCGGCCGTTGATCAGAAGCTCGGCGAGGTGGGTGGGGAACACCTTCTCGCCCATCATCACCAGCTTCAGCGACTGCATCAGCGCTTCGCAGGCGATGTCCTTCATCAGATAGCCGTGGGCGCCGGCGCCGAGCGCCCCCGACAGGCGGCGGGTGCACAGGTCGGTGGTCAGGATGACGACGCGGATGCCGGGGTGGCCGTCGCGCAGGGCGCGGAGCTGGTCGGCCTCGTCCTCGCCGCCGTTGATGAGGTCGATGAGGACCAGATCGGGCTGGGTGCCCGCCGCCTCGACCGCGGGGACGCCCTCGCGCAGGGTGCCCGCCTCGCCCATCACCTTGAAGGGCGTGTTCTCGAACAGACGCTTCATGCCTTCGCGGAAGAGCTTGTTCGCGTCGATCAGGAAAACGTTCACGGGGTCCATTGTTCCTACCCGCCCTCTGTTTGTTTCAATTCGGTCGTTCGTCTGGCGCCTCCGTGGACATCCGGTCCGGGGGGAGGGCCGCTCTCCGCGGCTGTCCGTTTGGTTCCGGGGTGCCACGATCTGATTGGACATTACCCCGGATTTGCGGAACAGAAAATTTCCCCAAAGGAAAAATTATGTCTCGCAATGGGCATATGCCCTAAGCCGAAATAAGACAAACCGTTCAAGGAACCGCTCACGAATGTCCCACGTGGAATAATCAATCGGTCCTGAATTCGGTTCAGCCTGTGATTTGTCTGTGACTGCGGGTGATTCTTGGGATCCTATGGCCGATGTGACTTCGGGCGATTGTGATAAGACAAGCGCTATGGTGTCGGACATAGTGCGGGTCGCGTCCATCTCTGCCCATGGGCCTAGGTCCATGCCCATTGGCGGAGCGCTCCGGCCGTTCCGTCAAGGGAAGGGGTTCGATGCGCCGGGGGGCGTGCTATATACGGTGTCCTCTTTCGAAGAAGGGCGTCTCCCGGCCGCGGGGGAGCCCGCCCAGGAAATCCGGTGCCGCATGTCCGATCCCTACGCCTACGACGACCCGCTGGGCCATGATCCCCTCAGCCACGCGGGCGCCCCGGCCCCCGCGCCGGTCCAGCGCTTCGCCTATCTGGACGGGCTGAACCCCGTTCAGCGCGAGGCGGTGGAGGCTCTGGACGGCCCGGTTCTGGTTCTGGCCGGCGCCGGCACCGGCAAGACGCGGGTGCTGACCACCCGGCTGGCCCATCTGCTGATGACGCGCCGCGCCGCCGCCTTCCAGATCCTGGCGGTGACCTTCACCAACAAGGCCGCCCGCGAGATGCGCGAGCGCGTCGCCCATCTGGTGGGGATCGAGCCGGAGGGCTGGTGGCTGGGCACCTTCCACGCCCTGGCCGCGCGCATCCTGCGCCGCCACGCCGAGCTGGTGGGGTTGAAGTCCAATTTCACCATCCTCGACACCGACGACCAGATCCGCCTGATCAAGCAGCTTCTGGAGGCGGCGAACGTCGATTCCAAGAAGTGGCCGGCGCGGCAGGTGCTGGGCGTGATCGAGCGCTGGAAGGACCGCGGCCTGACCCCGGACCGGCTGAACGAGGGCGACGGCGGTGACGTGGCCGGCGGGCGCGTGGTGGCGCTCTACCGCGCCTATCAGGAGCGGCTGCGCACGCTGAACGCCTGCGACTTCGGCGACCTGCTGCTGCACAACATCACGCTGTTCCAGAAGCACCCGGACGTGCTGGCGGAATACCACCGCAAGTTCAAGTACATCCTGGTCGACGAGTACCAGGACACCAACGTCGCCCAGTATCTGTGGCTGCGCATCCTCTCGCAGGCCCACAAGAACATCTGCTGCGTCGGCGACGAGGACCAGTCGATCTACGCCTGGCGTGGCGCCGAGATCGGCAACATCCTGCGCTTCGAGGCCGACTTCCCCGGCGCCAAGGTGGTGAAGCTGGAGCAGAACTACCGCTCCACCGGGCACATCCTGTCGGCGGCCTCCGGCCTGATCGCCAACAACAAGGGGCGGCTCGGCAAGACGCTGTGGACCCAGGCGGACGGCGGCGAGCCGGTGCGCGTGCGCGGCGTCTGGGACGGCGAGGAGGAGGCCCGCTGGGTCGGCGACGAGATCGAGGCGCTGCAGCGCCAGGGCGTCTCGCTCGCCCAGATCGCCGTGCTGGTCCGCGCCGGCTTCCAGACCCGCGAGTTCGAAGAGCGCTTCATCACGCTGGGCCTGCCCTACCGGGTGATCGGCGGCCCGCGCTTCTACGAGCGGCAGGAGATCCGCGACGCGATGGCCTATCTGCGCGTCGTCAACTCCCCCGACGACGATCTGGCCTTCGAGCGCATCGTCAACGTGCCCAAGCGCGGCGTCGGGCCGGCGGCCCTGCAATGCCTCTATCAGGCGGCGCGCTCGCGCGGGATGCCGCTGACCGAGGCCGGCTGGGCGCTGACCGAGACGGACGAGCTGAAGCCCAAGCTGCGCGGGGTGATGCGCAACCTGCTTCAGGACTTCTTCCGCTGGCGCACCCTGTCGGCGACCATGCCGCACACCGAACTGGCCCGGATGATTTTGGATGAATCCGGCTACACCCGCATGTGGCAGGAGGACAAGACGCCCGAGGCGCCGGGCCGGCTGGAGAACCTGAAGGAACTTATCACCGCCATGGCGGAGTTCGAGAACCTGTCGGGCTTCCTGGAGCACGTCGCCCTGGTCATGGAGAACGCCGAGGCCGCCGGGGTCGATCAGGTCACGGTGATGACCCTGCATGGCGCCAAGGGGCTGGAGTTCGACATGGTCTTCCTGCCCGGCTGGGAGGAGGGCGTGTTCCCCAACCAGCGCGCGCTGGACGAGACCGGCATCGCCGGGCTGGAGGAGGAGCGCCGCCTCGCCTATGTCGGTCTGACCCGGGCGCGCAAGCGGGCCTACATCAGCCACGCCGCCAACCGGCGGCTCTACGGCAACTGGGTCAGCGCCATCCCCTCCCGTTTCGTCGAGGAGATCCCCGGCGGCGACGTCGAGGCCGAGGCGGCGAACGGCCTTTATCCGGGCGGCAACGCCGGGGGCGGGGCGTTTGGCGGGGGAGGGAGCTTCCGCGATTCGTCGAGCTACGCCGCCTTCCGCGCCGGCCAGCAGGCGGCGGGCCGGCAGCAGCCCCCGTCGCCGCGCACCATCACGCTGGACAGCGGGTCCTATCAGGTCGCTCCCCGCGCGCGTCCGAACGCGCCCTTCCCGAAGGGCGCACGGGTGTTCCACCAGAAATTCGGCTACGGCACCGTCACGGCGGTCGACCAGGACAAGCTGGAGATCGACTTCGATCAGGCCGGCAGCAAGAAGGTGATGGACAGCTTCGTGGTGCCGGCGGAGAAGGCGGGCTGAGGATCAGGGGGTGCTGAAGGCGGGGTGACCGATTGCCGCAGCGCCCCGCCGCGGTGACGATCGTCACAGGCCGGGCGGCGGCGTTCGGCTACTGGTGGGGTCCAGACAGCGTCCCCACAGTCACGGAACCCGCCCAGTGTTCGGCAAGAGCAGCACCGCGTTCGAGGTCCAGATCCGCCGCGAGGGACGCTGGACCATCGAGGGGACCTACGACGAGGAGCGCCGGGCCCTGGCCTCCGCCCGCAGTTGGCTGGCCGTCAGAGGGGTGGAGGAGGTCAAGGCCCTCAAGTTCCGCACGCTGGCCGGGCTGTCGCTGGAGACGGTGATCTTCCAGAAGGCCGTTCCGGTGGTGAAGGACAAGCCCATGACGCTGGGCGGCACGGCGGAGGGCGCGCCCTACTGCACGGCCCCCGGCGATCTCTACGGTTTCGAGGCTCGGGTGGTCACCGGGCGGCTGCTGCGCGCCTTCCTCGACAAGTTCCGCATCACCCCGACCGAGCTTCTTCATTCCTGGACCTACCTGCGCAAGCTCGACGAGCAGGGCCTGCTGCTCGGCGCGGCGATCCAGGCGGTGGCCCGCCACCACGCGGACCGCCATGGCGTCGCGGTGCCGGCGCGGGCGCGCGAGCTGCGGGGCTTCGCCGACGCGGTGATGGCGCGTGTCCGGGACTTCCAGGCGGAGCGCAAGGCCCTGCCGGCCTTCGACCCCGCCGACCTGTCCCGCTCCAGCCGCGCCCTGGTCATGGCGGTGGGGGAGGAGGGGCACGATTTCGCCTTCCTCAGCCAGCTCACCGTCCATCTGGCCGACCGCAATTCGCTGGCCGGCAAGCTGGAGATGCTGCTCGACCTGATCGGGCCGGAGGTGGAGCCGCGCCACCTCGCCCTGCTCGACGGGGTGATGGCCGACGCGCTGGGCTCCGCCGAGCTGGTGAAGGAGCTTCTCGGTGCGCAGCCGAACCTCGCCCTGGGTCTGTGCGCGCTGGCCGACCTGATCCTGGGCCGCGACCCGCAGCCGAAGAGCGAGCCGGTCAGCCCGCTGCTCGCCCATGTCGGGGCGCTGATCGTCCAGGGGCGCGCGCCGTGCTGCCGCGCCGTCCTGCTGGAGCGCATCCAGCATTCGCTGAACGGCACCCAGCCGCTCGACCGCCGCGACCCGAAGAAGGAGGCGCTGCTGGCCGACCATCTCGCCACCCACCTGCGCGATCCGCAGGGGCGCCTGCTCGGCGGCGCCGAGGTGGAGAAGGCGCTGGCCCGCCGCCTCATCCGCCACCGTCAGGCCATCCTGCGCGAGCAGGGGATGCACGACATCGCGGACCGGCTGTCGGGGCGGTGACCCCGCCGGCTTCGCCTCACGACTCCGGCGGCGACCAGGGCATTTCGGTCCGCGGCTTGTCCCGCCGCAGCGCTTCGTAGATCTCCACGCCCTTCCCGCGGTCCGTCTCGCACAGCATCATCAGCACGTCGGAGTCGGCGCTGACCGACGTGCAGACCTTCGAATCCCGGGTGCAGGTCGGCTGCGGGTGCGGCGCCAGCCAGTATCCGGGTTGAGCCTTCCGCGCCGCCTCCCAAAAGGCCGTCGTCAGCTTGGTGCTTTCCGCCTCGCTGCCGTCGTTGCGCACCGTGAACAGCGGCGAGTGCACGCTGCTCGAGAACAGGCCCGAACCGGTCATCTGGGCCACGCAGAAGCGTTCGCGCACCGGCGCGGCCGGCAGGACCGGCGCATCGGCGTACACGGCACCCGGCGGCAGGGCCGGGGTCGTGCTGATGATCGGGCCGACGATCAGCTCGCGCGGCTCGCGGGCGCGCCACAGCTTGACCAGCACGCTCTGCCCGCTGGGCACCACGCCCAGAACGCGGCGCATCTGCATCACATCATCCACCGCGACGCCGCGCACCTCCAGGATCACGTCGCCGCCGCGGATGCCCGACAGCTCGGCCGCCTTGCCCGGGACCAGCGCCGTCACCACCAGGCCGCGCGGCGACTCCAGCCCCAAGGCCTGCGTCAGATGGGGTGTCAACGGACCCACAGCCGCTCCCATCGCCCCCTGCGGTTCGCTCGCCGGTGCCGCGGCGGGAGCGGCCGTGCCGGCCACCGCTCCGCCGATGCCATTGGGGCCGGTGGTGACGGTCGTCGCCGGTGCGGAGCCCGCACCCGCCACCGTGCCGCCACCCTCCTCACAGCGCTGCTCCGCCATGACTTGACGCACCGCCTTGATGTTGACCACCACCGCCTCGCGGTACGCCGGGTCCACCGTGGGCAGTTGGTCGATGTAGCCTTTCTGGAGCGACGCCAGGGCTCGGCAGCCCGTGCCCCGGTAGGAGGGGACCATATCGGCCACCAGGGACGCTTCCGATGGCATGTTCGCCGCGTTCATCGCCCCGATCGCCAGCCCGACCGGATCGAGCGCGCAGCCCGACACCATCGCCGCCCCTGAAACCGCCACCAGCGCGGCCATCCATGCCCTGGCCGCTTTGCAAACACGCTGCATCAAGCCCGTCTCCCCCCTGTGCCCACGAAACAGCCTTTGGCGGGCCTCTGGCCCGCTTGTCTCCGGGTGCAGTGTGCCCGCTCAAAAGTGGTAAGAAAAGCGGCAGCAAGCCTGTGACGTGTTTTCGTCGGCCAAAATGTCGCATGCCGGGGTCGATCCAGCGTGGCCGACCGGTTTCCGGGTGCGGCAACCGTGTGCGGCGATGGCGAACGCGCTCGACCGCGGGACGTCCCGGCCGCAGGAAATCTTTGTGTCTCCGCGTCTCTGTGGTTAAGTCTCCCACCAGACAACGACCACCCCATCATCGGCGACCCTCCCCATGTCCTCCTCCAAGCTCTGGCGCATCGCGCTCGTCATTCCCGAAGCCCACGCCCCCGCGTTCGCCGAGGCGATTGGCGACCATGCCGACGCGGTGTCCACCTTCGAGCTGGAGGAGCATGGCGACTGGCTGGTCGAGGCGACGGTCTACGGGCAGCCGGACGAGCCGCGGCTGAATGCCCGCGTCGCCGTTCTGGCCGAGGCCATGGGCATCCCCGAGCCGAAGCTGATCGTCGAGGAGCTGCCGCTCATCGACTGGGTGTCGCACAGCTACCAGGGCTTTCCGCCGATCCAGGCCGGGCGCTTCTTCGTCCACGGCTCCCACCATGAGGGCATCGTCCCGGCGGGCAGCATCCCGCTGCTGGTCGACGCCGCCACCGCCTTCGGCACCGGCGAGCACGGCTCCACCAAGGGCTGCCTGATGGCGCTGGACCGGCTGGCCCGGCGGATGAGCCTGCCGCGCGCCGGCCGGGGCGGGGCGCTCGACATGGGCTGCGGTTCGGGCATCCTGGCTCTGGCGGTGACCAAGCGCTGGCGGGTGCCCGTCACCGCCGTGGACATCGACCCGGAGGCGGTGCGCGTCACCCGCGTCAACGCCGCGCTCAACGGGGTGAAGGCGCGCATCCGCTCGCAGGGCGGCGACGGCTACCACACCGCCATCGTGGGCAAGCACAAGCCCTACCGCCTGATCACCGCCAACATCCTGGCCCGCCCGCTGGCCCGCATGGCGCCGAAGCTCAAGCGCCATCTGCAGCGCGGCGGTGTCGCCATCCTGGCCGGCCTGCTGAACCGGCAGGAGCGCCACGTCATCCAGGCGCACCGCACCCAGGGCCTGCATCTGGTCGCGCGCATCCCGGTCGGCGAATGGACCACCCTTGTGGTGAAGCGCCCGAAGCGGACGGCCGTAAAGGGCTGACGCCCCTGGATTTCGGTCCTCCCGCCGCCAATGTCTTGCGGACATATGGACGACCCGCGGAGGACCGATGCTGAACCGGATCAGGGCGCTGTTCCAGGAGAACGACCCCGGCGACGACCGCCACAGGCTGGAGGCCGCCGCCGCCGCCCTTCTGGTCGAGGCCGCGCGCACCGACAACACCATTTCCCAGGCGGAGCGCGAGCGCATCCTCGACGTCACCCGCCGCCACTTCAAGCTGAGCGAGGAGGAGGCGCAGGACCTGCTGTCCGCCGCCGTGTTCGACACGGAGGGCGCCTCGCCCTACTACCGCTACGTCACGGTGATCAACGACCACTGCCCGCCGGACAAGCGGCTGTGGATCATCGAGATGCTGTGGGAGGTCGCCTACGCCGACGGCGAGCTGAACGACCTGGAATCCAACCTGCTGCGCCGCATCGGCGGTCTGCTGCACGTTCCCGACGTCGACCGCGGCCTCGCCCGCAAGCGCGTGCTGGAGCGGCTGGGCCTGCCCGACGATTCGGGGCTGTAGGGCGTCCCGCCGGGACCGTCGCGCGGCTATGCCCATTCCCGCGCTTGCGCGGTGGGGCGTCCCTGCCTAGCCTGTCGCGGACGGCTTCACCGGATGAGGATCAGCCCCCGTGTCCAGCGCTTACCGCGGCGACGAAACCCTGGCGCAGCTCCTGGCCCAGGCGGGCCTGCCCTACACCCCCGCGGACATCCGCGGCCTCGTCGCCGGGGTGCTCGCCGCGCCGGAGGGGGAGGAGCCCGACGGCTGGCTGGTCCTCGTCGGGGCGCGGCTCCCGGAGGACCTCGCCGGGCAACTCCGCGCCCTGAAGGCCGACCTTGCTGACGGTCGCGTCGCGGAGGCGCCGGATTACGCCGCCCGCATCGCCGCCCTGCGCGGCGTCCTGGCGCGCGCCGACCTCGACGGCTTCATCGTGCCGCGCGGCGACGAGCATCAGGGCGAGTATGTGCCGCCGCGCGCCCAGCGCCTCGCCTGGCTGACCGGCTTCACCGGATCGGCGGGCCACGCCGTCGTCGGGCGGCAGCGCGCCGCCATCTTCGTGGACGGGCGCTACACCCTCCAGGTCCAGACGGAGGTGTCGGGCGATCTCTACGAGTACCGGCATCTGGTCGACGACCCACTGACCGAGTGGGTGGGGGAGGCGCTGCCGCAGGGCGGCCGGCTCGGCTACGACCCGTGGCTGCACACCGCCGGCTGGGTGGAGCGCACCCGCCAGCAGATGGAGCGCATCGGCCTGTCGCTGGTGCCCTGCCCGGACAACCCGGTGGACCGCGTGTGGGCGGACCAGCCGCCGCCCCCCTTGGCCCCGGTGGTCGCCCAGGACCTTCTCTTTGCCGGGGACAGCGCCGCCGACAAGCGCGCCCGCATCGCCGGCGACCTGGCGCGCAACGGCATCGGCGCCGTGGTGCTGACCCAGCCCGACTCCATCGCGTGGCTGCTCAACCTGCGCGGCGCGGACGTGCCCTGCACGCCGCTGCCGCTGTCCTTCGCGATTCTGAAGGATGACGCGCAGGTCGATCTGTTCATCGACCGCCGCAAGCTGGCGCCGGGCGTCGAGGCCCATCTCGGCAACCAGGTCGCCGTGCGCGCCCCGGACGAGCTGGGGACCGCGCTCGACGGGCTGGGTCGCGAGGGGCGCAAGGTGATGGCCGACCCGGCCAGCACCTCGGCCTGGATCTTCGACCGGCTGCACATGGCCGGCGCCAAGCTGGAGCGCGACCCCGACCCCTGTGCCCTGCCCAAGGCCTGCAAGAACGAGGCGGAGCTGGCCGGCACCCGCGCCGCCCACGCCCGCGACGGTGCGGCGCTCGTCCGCTTCCTGCACTGGCTGTCGCAGGAGGCGCCGTCGGGCACGGTGACGGAGATCGCGGCGGCGGACCGGCTGCTGGCCTTCCGCCGCGCCAACGACCGCTTCCGCGGCCTCAGCTTCGACACGATTTCCGGGGCGGGGCCGAACGGCGCCATCGTCCATTACCGGGTGTCGGAGGCGACCGACCGCCGGCTGGAGCCGGGCAGCCTGTTCCTTCTGGACAGCGGCGCCCAGTATCAGGACGGCACCACCGACGTGACGCGCACCATCGCCATCGGCGCGCCGACCCCGGAGATGCGCGAGCGTTTCACGCTGGTCCTCAAGGGGCATATCGCCGTCAGCACGGCGCGATTCCCGCGCGGCACCACCGGGTCGCAGCTCGACACGCTGGCCCGCCTGCCGCTGTGGTCGCTGGGGCTGGACTACGACCACGGCACCGGTCACGGGGTGGGCAGCTACCTGTCGGTGCACGAGGGGCCGCAGCGGATCTCCAAGGTGCCGAACAGCGTGGCCCTGCAGCCGGGCATGATCCTGTCCAACGAGCCCGGCTACTACAAGACCGGCGCCTACGGCATCCGCATCGAGAACCTGATCGTCGTCCAGCCGCTTGACCTGCCCATGGCGGAACGGCCCATGCTGGGGTTCGAGGTGCTGACCCTGGCCCCCATCGACCGCAATCTGGTCGAGCCGGCGCTGCTGACCCAGGCGGAGATCGCGTGGCTGAACGCCTATCACACCCACGTGCGCGAGGCGCTGGAGCCGCGGCTCGCGGGCGAGGGGGATGCCGCCGTGGCGCAATGGCTGAGGCAGGCGACCTCGCCGATCATCGACTGAGGGACATGGTCCGGGATGGAGCATTGCCGGCGGGTGGAAGGCGTGTCGCGCGAGAATCAGCCCGTGCGTTCGCCTGTGAAATCTGGCAAGGTCCCCACCCGACGCAGGGGTATGTCCGTTCGGACCGCCGCCGGACGCGCGTCCGTGCCTTCAAGCGATGCCTCATCGCCTCGGGGAGCGGCCGAAATTCGGCGGTCTTGGTAACCCGATATTTACGGGCGTACGTCACTGTGGCCGTGAGGGATGACTTTTCGGCAGACTTAAGGCATCACAGTCGGACCAGACCGACCCCGGCGCACGCCATGCAGCGCCGGGCGGGCTGAACGCCGGGCCGGGGCCTAGCAACGGAAGAATGCGGAGACGCGTAGATGAAGATCCTTGTCGTCGATGACTACGCCACCATGCGGCGCATCGTGCGGAACCTCCTGACCCAGATCGGCTACACGGACATCGACGAGGCCGGCGACGGCGTCTCGGCCCTGCAGAAGCTGCGCGAGAGCAAGTTCGGCCTCATCATTTCCGACTGGAACATGGAGCCGATGACCGGCCTGCAGCTCCTCAAGGAGATCCGCGCCGACGCCAAGCTCGCCTCGACCCCGTTCATCATGGTCACCGCCGAGAGCAAGACCGAGAACGTGATCGCCGCCAAGCAGGCCGGTGTGAACAACTACATCGTCAAGCCTTTCAACGCCGATACCCTGAAGCAGAAGATCCAGGCCGTCATCGGCGGGTAAGGAGTGGTTGGGTTGGATCAGCTTCCGCAGCTTTCCGAGGAAGAGTTCGACCAGATCGAGGAAGCGATCGCCCGCACGACCAAGGGGCGAGCCTTCCTGCGCCGCTTCCACCGCCGGGCCCATGGGGCAGCGGCGGAGGAGGTGCGCAAGATGCTGCTGGAGTTCCGCAGCTCCTGGCATCAGCAGAGCGAGGTGGTGGAAGCCTCCAAGCACGTCGAGGTGCTGCGGCGCGAGCTGATGGAGATGGCTGCCTCCATCGAGCAGGCGCGGCGCGAGGTCGCAGCCCTGCGTCCGCCCGACGCCGGCGGCGACAAGATCACCTCGGCGACCAACGAGCTGGACGCCATCGTCATCTCCACCGAACGCGCGTCCTTCGAGATCCTGAACGCCGCCGAACGGCTGATGGACCTGTCGGGCAAGCTGAAGGCGGAGGGCGCCGACCCCGGCCTGTGCTCCGAGATCGAGGGGGAGGTGACCAACATCTTCACCGCCTGCTCGTTCCAGGACCTGACCGGCCAGCGCACCAGCAAGGTGGTCAACGCGCTGCGCTACATCGAGCAGCGCGTCAACGCGATGATCAACATCTGGGGCGTCGAGAAGCTCGCCGGCCTCCAGGTCGCGCCTGACAACACGGACACCCGGCCGGACGCCCATCTGCTGAACGGCCCGCAGCTCGACGGCCTCGGCGTCAGCCAGGCCGACGTGGACAGCATGTTCGACAGCCCGGCGATGGCGGTGCCCCCGCCACCGGCTCACGAACCGCCGCCCGCTCCGCCTCCGGCCCCCGCTCCGGCGGCCCCGGCCCAGACCGGAGCCAAGGCGAGTCAGGCCGACATCGACAGCCTGTTCGACAGCCCGGTTCCCGCTCCGGCCGCTCCGGCCAAGGCCAGCCAGGCGGACATCGACAGCCTGTTCGACAGCCCGGCCCCTGCCGCTCCGGCCAAGGCCAGCCAGGCGGACATCGACAGCTTGTTCGACAGTCCGGCTCCCGCCCCGGCCGCGGCTCCGCCGGCCCCCGCTCCGGCTCCGGCCCCTGCCGCCAAGAAGCCGGTGCCGAAGCCGGCCACGGCGGCAAAGCCCACCCCGAAGCCGGCCCCGGCTGCCAAGCCGGCGGCCGCCCCGCCGCCCGCGGCGGACGAGCCTCCGACTCCGCTGGATCAGGCGGCCATCGACGCCCTGTTCGGCTGACCTCACGGTCAACAAGACGGTTCGGCGTCGGATTTGTGAAGAGTTGCCGCCGCACCAAACGGCGGGCGCATTGGGACCTTGAAGTTTGCTATGACGATCGTCGCCCGCCGGGTCGATGCCGGCCTTGGCGGGCAGTCCTGACCAGACGGGCCGGCGTGCGCGGATGCCCCGGACGTCCCTTCGGAAAGAGGCGCAGCCCGCATGAGGAATCTCTCGAAACCCTTCATGGCGGAGCTTCAAAAGGCCCGCCGGACCGGCAATCCCTATCAGGCGGTGGTGGACGACGCCTCCGCCCTGGCGCCGGCGCTGGCGTCGCTGCCGTCCGGTCCGGTCACGGTTGACAACAGCGACGTCATCCGCGCCATCGGCGACCTCGGCGCGAAGCTCGACCGCTTCCTGACCATGGACGCCCAGCAGATCGACCAGATCCAGGTCGAGATCGCCGACATCTCGGGCCGCATCAAGGCCACCAAGGTGGAGATGGCGGCGATCCGCCACCCGCTGGCCGGCGACGACAAGTTCGTGCAGGCGTCCCAGGAACTGAACGCCGTCGTCTCGGCGACGGAGGCCGCCACCAACACCATCATGGCCTGCGCCGAGGAACTGGAGGAGGTCGTTCACGAGCTGAAGTCGTCGCTGCCGGAGGGCTACCACGCCGACCGCGTCAACGACATGAACGACGTGATCGTCCGCATCTACGAGGCCTGCAACTTCCAGGACCTGACCGGCCAGCGCATCACCAAGGTCGTCCGCGCCCTGTCCTTCATCGAGGAGCGCGTCGACGCGATGATGAGCCACTGGAACAAGCGCGAGTTCGAGGCGATGCCGCTGCCGCCCACCGTCACCAAGATGGACGAGTCGCTGGAGCTGCACGGCCCGGCCGACCATCAGGAAATGGGCAACATCAGCCAGGCCGACATCGACGCCCTCTTTGGCTGATCAGTTCGGCTGATCGCCGTCCATTCCGGGTGTCCGTCCGCGTCATGCCGGCGAGGTTCGAAATTTGTTCGCCGAAGCGGCTTGCCGCCCCCGCGCCCCGGCGTGCTATATAGGGCCAACTTCGAAAGCATCGCGACGACCATGCCCTGCCGTTTTTCCCGTCTGCCGCTTGCGGCCCTCCTCCTGGCTTCCGCCCTGACCGCCTGCTCCTCGACCAAACCCGAGGACCAGTATGTCGAGCGTCCGGCCGAGCAGATCTACCAAGAGGCCGACGCCGCCATGCGGGAAGAGCGGTTCAAGGTGGCCGCCAAGCTCTATGACGAGGTGGAGCGCCAGCACCCCTATTCCGAATGGGCGGGCAAGGCGCAGATCATGGCGGCCTACGCCCATTACCAGGACCTGAAGTACGACGACGCCATCCTGGCGCTCGACCGCTACATCCAGCTCCATCCGGGCAGCCCCGACGTCTCCTACGCCTACTACATGCGGGCGCTGTCCTATTACGAGCAGATCACCGACGTCCGCCGCGACCAGCGCATGACCCGTCTGGCGCTCGACGCGCTGTCGGAGGTCGTGCGCCGCTTCCCGGACAGCCAGTACGCCCGCGACGCCAAGATCAAGATCGACCTGACCAACGACCATCTCGCCGGCAAGGAGATGGAGGTCGGGCGCTTCTATCTGAAGCAGGGGCAGTACACCGCGGCCATCGGCCGGTTCCGCACGGTGATTGAAAACTACCAGACCACCTCCCACGTCCCTGAGGCGCTGCACCGGCTGGTGGAGTGCTATCTGGCGCTGGGAATCACGGACGAGGCGAAGACCGCCGCCGCCGTGCTCGGCCACAACTTCCCCGGCAGCGAATGGTACACGGACAGCTACGCACTGCTGGTGGACGCCAACGTGCGTCCGGAGCGAAACGAGAAGTCCTGGATCAGCAGAGCCTGGAGCTCCCTGTTCTAGGACGATCCATGCTGGCCTCGCTGACGATCCGGGACGTCGTCCTGATCGAGCGGCTGGGGCTGGGCTTCCGCAAGGGCCTGTGCGTCCTCACCGGCGAGACCGGTGCGGGCAAGTCGATCCTGCTCGACGCGCTGGGTCTTGCGCTCGGTGCGCGGGCCGATTCGGGCCTCGTCCGCCACGGCGCCGATCAGGCGTCGGTGACGGCGGAGTTCGACCTGTCCGGCGACCACCCGGCGCTCGCCATCCTCAAGGAGCAGGGGCTCGACCCCGAGGAACGGCTGGTCGTCCGCCGCACCGTCAGCGCCGACGGACGCAGCCGCGCCTGGGTCAACGACCAGGCGGTCGGCGTCGGCCTGCTGAAGCGGCTGGGCGAGGAGCTGGTCGAGGTCCATGGCCAGTTCGACACCCACGGCCTGCTGAATCCGCAAACCCACCGCGGCGTTCTGGACGCCTACGCCGGTCTGTCCGGCCACGCCGCCCAGGTCGCCGCCGCCCACCGGGCGTGGAGGCAGGTCGAGGACGCGCGCGCCAACGCCGCCGCCGAGATCGCCCGCGCCCGCTCGGAGGAGGAGTATCTCCGCCACGCCGTGGCCGAGCTGGATGCCCTCGCCCCCAAGCCGGGCGAGGAAGAGGAACTCGCCGAGACCCGCGCCGTGCTGATGCACCGGGAAAAGCTGGTCGACGCGCTGAACGCCGCCTATGGGGAGCTGTCGGGCGACCGCGGGGTGGAGCGCGCCCTGTCCTCGGCCATCCGCACGCTGAGCCGCATCGCCGACAAGGCCGCCGGCAAGCTCGACCCGGTCATCGCCGCCCTGGACCGCGCCGCGACCGAGGCGGGGGAGGCCATCGCCGGTCTCCAAGCCGTGTCCTCCGACGTGGACATGGACCCGCAGGCCCTGGAAAAGCTGGAGGAGCGGCTGTTCGCCCTGCGCGCCGCCGCCCGCAAGCACGGGGTGGACGTGGACGCGCTGGCTCCCCTGCGCAAGGACATGGCCGACCGGCTGCTGCTGATCGAGGATCAGGGCGATCTGCTGGCCCGCCTCGCCCGCGAGGCGGAGATCGCCCGGGATGCCTACCGCAAGGCCGCCGAGTCGCTCAGCGGGGAGCGCCAGCAGGCTGCCGGCCGCCTGGACGCCGCCGTCGCCACGGAACTCGCTCCGCTGAAGCTGGAAAAAGCGAAGTTCCGCACGCTGGTCGAGCCGCTGGCCGACGAATCGGATTGGACGGCGTCGGGCATGGACCGCGTCGCCTTCCAGGTCGCCACCAACCCCGGCTCGCCCCCCGGCGCGCTGAACAAGATTGCGTCGGGCGGTGAACTGGCGCGCTTCATGCTGGCGCTGAAGGTGGTGCTGGCCCAGACCTCGACCGTCGGCACGCTGGTGTTCGACGAGGTGGACACCGGCATCGGCGGCGCCGTCGCCGCCGCGGTGGGCGAGCGGCTGAAGACGCTCGGCAACGGGCTCCAGGTGCTCGTGGTCACCCACAGCCCGCAGGTTGCCGCCCGCGGCTCCATCCACCTCAAGGTGCAGAAGTCGGTGAAGGGCGAGCAGGTGACGACCGGCGTGGTCGAACTGGACGGCGACGACCGCCGCGAGGAGATCGCCCGCATGCTGTCCGGCGCCACCGTCACCGCCGAGGCCCGCGCCGCCGCCGACAGCCTGATCGCCGGGCGGGGATAGTGCTTCTGTCCCCTCTCCCCTCCGGGGAGAGGGTTAGGGTGAGGGGGTTGCGCTTTTGCCGAACGTACCGCTATGGCGGGACCCCCTCACCGGCCCTTCGGGCCACCCTCTCCCCGCTTTCGGCGGACCGGAGGTCCGCCTGTCGCGTCAGCGCAAACGAAGTTTGCGCGTGAGCGGAGGGGAGAGGGCTAAATCCTCCGTCCAGGTCACAGCATTCGCCCGCAGCGGTCATACGGCGGCCACAGCAAAACACGCATAGTCCAGCCTTGCGCGTCCGGTAACCGGGCGCCGTTCGCCCAAGAACGAACGCCCAAGAACGAACAAGGTTGGCAAGATGTCGAACAGCTCCGCTTCCGCCGGCAACGTCGTCGTGATCGACAGCGGCCTGTCCTCCGCCTGGAACACGGGTCGGCTGGTCTATCAGTATGACTTCTACGGAAACGACAACGACGTCATGGTCGCCAACGCGAACACGCACGGCGCCCTGGTCACCGCGGAAATCCTGGAGAACGCGCCGGACGTCGGCATCATCGCGCTGAAGGTCATGCCCGATGACGGCAGCGGCGCCAGCGAGGCCAACATCGAGAAGGCCCTGCAGTGGGTTGTCGCCAACGCCGACGCCTACAACATCACGGCTGTGAACCTGTCGCTGGGCGGCGGCGCGCAGACGACCGCGGCCACCACCTCGATCTCCGACGAGTTGGCGGCGCTGGCCGCCAAGCGCGTGCTGACCGTGGCCGCCGCCGGCAACAGCGGCGACGGCGGGGTGTCGCAGAGCGTGTCCAGCTACTCGGCCGACGTGAACCAAATCTGCGTCTCGGCTTCCACCGGCGACGGCGCCTTCCCGTCCTGGGCGCAGCGCAGCCCGTCCCTGACCGACGTTTGCGCCGACGGCACCGACGTGCGGATCACCAACCTCTCGGGCGTCACCTACACGGCCAACGGCTCCTCCTTCGCCGCTCCGGCGGTCACCGCGGCGGTGGCGAAAGCGCAGCAGGCGTGGGTGGAGCAGACCGGCACCCGGCTGACCCAGTCGGAGTTCCTCGATCTCGCCCGCAGCACCGGCAAGGCGATGGGCACCGCCGGCTATTTCGAGCTGGACACCGATGCCCTGCTCGCCAAGATCGCCCAGTCCGCCCCGGTCTCCACGGCGCAGAGCGCCACGACGATCACCGTCAACGCCTCCGGCGCCCCGGCCGGCGGGGTGAACGCCCATTTCAAGCTGCTGGTGGACGGCAAGACGGTGGGGCAGGCCACGGTGGATTCGGCGGCGAAGGACTACAGCTTCACCACCAACCTGACCGCCGACCAGGCCCACAAGGTGCAGGTCCAGTACGACAACGACGGCTTCGTGAACGGCCAGGACCGCAACCTGTTCGTCAACAAGGTCACCATCAACGGCACCGCCCACAGCCCGACCGCCGCCAACGTCACCTATGACAAGGGCGCTCTCGACGGCAAGGACGTGGTGAAGGGCCAGTCGTCCATGTGGTGGGGCGGTACGCTGGTGGTCGATGCCCCGGCCAAGGATTTCCCGGTCCAGGCGGCGCCGGCCAACACGACCATCACGGTCAACGCCTCCGGCACACCGGCCGGCGGGGTGAACGCCCACTTCAACCTGCTGGTCGATGGCCACAAGATCGGCGAGGGCGTGGCCGGCACGGCGGCCAAGGACTATACCTTCGCCACCAACCTGACCGCCGATCAGGCGCACAAGGTCCAGGTGCAATACGACAACGACGCCGTGGTGAACGGGCAGGATCGCTCGCTGTTCGTCAACAAGGTCACCATCAACGGCCACGCCGTCGCTCCCACGGCGTCGAACGTCACCTACGACAAGGGCGCGCTCGACGGGAAGGACGTGGTCAAGGGGCAGGCCGGCCTGTGGTGGAACGGCACGCTGGTGGTCGACGCCGACAAGTCCTGGTTCCCCTCCGCTACTGGGATGGGCGCCAACGGGATGGGCGCCGTGGCGTCGGCCCAGTCCGTGAACCAGCTCGCGGATGGCCAGGACACCGTGTGGCAGCATCTCGTCGCCCAGGGGTTGGAGGCGGCGGCTCCATCGCATGGGGATCATGGGGCGCCGCTGTACGACGCCGCGTCGATGGACGCCTACGCCCTCGCCCACGCCGCGACTCCGGCGGAGCATCACCCCGACCCGCTGCACCCGCTCGACATGGTTTGAGGGCGGCCCCGTTCACGAAAGTCCGTTTCCGCTCGTCCTTTCCAGTGGTGTCCGGCCGGTGCGCGTCTTCGCGGGCGCCGGCGGCACCGCTGCCGATCGAGGAGGAGCGATGCCCAGGGAAAAATTCATCGGGAACGACAGCCATCACGATATGGCGTGCCATGTCTTCGCCCTGTCCGGCGATCCCGACACGGCCATCGCGGTCAACGCCCGGTACGCCAAGCTGGGCGACCTGCTCTACGGGGTGGAGGTGGTCCCGGTCGACGACGAGGTCGCCAACGGGCTGACAACGGTCACCAACAACGACATCTGGACATGTCCGGGGCCCGATCAGCCTGCGGCGCAGGTCGCTCCGATCAGCCTCACTCTGCTGTGCCGGGAGTTCGGGTTTGCGCCGCAGGAAGGCAGCGGCATCCGTCTGTGGGGCCGCTTTCTTCCGGGGCAGGTGCTGCCGCAGCACATGTATGTGACCACGCCCAACGGCATGATCTGGGACACCATGCCGGGGATGCCGATCTACCGCCGCATCAACCAGGACGGACGGAATCCCGGGGCCGAGGGTGACGGACCCGACGGGCAGGACATCATGTTGGCCCCCGACGAGGTCTTCAGCATCGAGGTGGCGTCCCTGGCCCTGAAAACCCGGGAGGTCATCGAAACCCCCAACGACCAGTGGGAAGTGGATGCCGGGGATGCCGACGCGGGTCAGGCCGGGCTGAACGGGCTTGGAGCCGGCGGCGATTTCATCGGCGGCGAGGACGAGAACGCGCTGGGCGATCCCTGACTCCTGGCCGCCGCCGATCCCGTCCGGTCACGCCGCCACGCGCAGGGACATCATGTGCGACAGGAACTTGTCCAGCGCGGTACGCAGTTCCTCCGCCGTCCCGGTCAGCCGTGCGGTGGTGTGAAAGGCGTCCTCGACCGATGCCATGACCGACCGCGCGCCGTCGGCAAGGTGCCCGGCCTCTTCGGACATGTGTTCCGCGGACCGGCTGGCCTCATGGATGTTCTGGGCGATTTCCCGCGTCGCGTCGTTCTGCTGGCCCATGATGGACAGCACGTCCTGCGAATGGGTGCGCAACGACCCGACCACCGCGCCGATCCCGGCGATCTCGTCGCGGGTCCGCCCGGTCGCGCCATCGATTTCCTGCAACAGGCGGGTGATGTCCTCGGTCGCACCGGCGGTCTGCTTGGCGAGCACCTTCACCTCCGCCGCCACGACGGAGAAGCCACGCCCGGCCTCGCCGGCGCGGGCCGCCTCGATGGTGGCGTTGAGGGCCAGCAGGTTGGTCTGGTTGGCGATGGTGTTGATCAGCTTCAGCGTTCCACCGATCCGCCCGGCGATCCCGGCCAGCGCGGTGACCGCCTCGGTGGAGCGCTGGGTGGCGGCCTGGGCCTCGGTGACGATGGAGAAGGCGCTTTCCATGCGCGACACCACGCTGTGGTTGGTGGCGGTCAGCTCCTCGGCGGCGGCGGCGATGGCGCGGGCGTTGCTGGCGGTGCCGGAGACCGCGCCGGTCAGATGCTCCGTGCGCACGCCGGTGTCCTGGGCGATGCCGCGCACCGTGCCGGTCGCCGCGTTGACCGCCGCCGCCGACTGTCCGACGGTTTCGATGGTGCCCTGCACCGTGTCCCGGAAATTCTCCGCCAGCTCGACCAGCATCCGGTTGGTCATGGTCATCACGGCGGTGCTGTAGGCGTCGAAGGACAGGTCGAGATCGAGGAAGATCGCGGTTTCCACCGCCCCCATGATCTTCATGGCGCGCGGCGCGTCGCGGCGGTGCCGCTCGCCGATCAGCCCGCCCAGCCGTCCCATGACCAGCCGGTAGGCGCCGAAGTACCAGCGCGGGTGCAGGCCGATGCGGTAATGCGCCTGACCCACCGCCTTCACGCGCGTCAGGTAGACGTCGTCGAAGCTTCCGGAAAACAGATGCCGCCAGTGGTTGACCTGAGCTTCCTTCAACCGCTCGACGGATTTCCCATCAAGGATTTTCCGGAGTTCGGGAATGGCGAGAAGGTGGTCGTAGAAGTCTTTGAGAATGACGGGCAGGTGGGGCTCGGCAATGCTCCAGGCTTCCTTCAAAAGCGTGGCCGTCTCGCCACCGATCCGCAGAAAGGAAAGGCGTTCCTGAACGCCGCTTCGAATGCCACTGTCCATGGTGTTGGTCTCTTTGTTCTTGGTTGGCAAGCGTTGGCGCGCGGCTGGACCGGGGCTCCTCCTGGTTGGCTGCCGCTCGGTTATCACCATACGAGGATCATGGACATGACAGTTTTAACGATCGGTTTCATGCTACATTGCAGATTTGTAAAATATTGAACTTATTCAATTTCAAGGAATAAGAAGGGGAAATCATGGGAACAACTTAATTTCAGAGGCCAACTTCCGGCGGTGGTCATAGGAAGCAAGGCGGGGGCTCAAGTCTTTGGAAATTCTGGCAAAGGCGCCGCGTTGCAGACTTGCTGCGCCGTCTGGGGATAGACTGTAGGAACGTTTTAATACTCCGGTATGCGACAACCGGGCGCAGGCCTATGCCGGTCTCAGGCAGCGCGCTTCCACGGCTGCCAGCCACCCAGGCGAAGTCCAACAGCGATGCCTGTGAAGGGAATTCTCAACTCCAGATCGCGGGGCTGGAAGAAGGTCAGGCGTTCCGGTGCGCCGGTGGGGCCGTATTCCAGGCGGGCGCCCTTCGGCTCCTCGGCGAACTCGTCGCTCATCACCTGCCAGATCTCCAGGTCGTCGCCGTGGTTGGAGATCTTGTACTGGCCGCAGCGCCAGACCTGGGCTTCTCCCACACCGCCCTCGACCACCTTTTTGTCACCGTCCATCTTCACGTCGCCGACGCCGGCAGCGCGGCCCGACATGGACGGCCCCTGGCTTTCCGCGCGGAAGCCCAGCCGCAGCCAGGGGGAGCGGGTGCGCGGGATCATGCGGCGCAGCAGGCGCGCATCCTCCGTCGCGAACTGGTCGGGATCGTCGTACAGGATGCGGTCAAGCGCCGCGGCGATGACGAAACGGTCGTCAATGGTCAGGTTGCTGGCGGTCAGGCTGCCGGCGGTCGCACGGCTGGTCGGCTCGGTCATGCAGCACATCCGTTTACGGGCGCCGGCTCATCATACACGCAACCCCAGCACCCCCGCAGCTTTCTAGGTCTGCTCGATCTCGGCGGTTTCAAGGGTGGTGCGGACGGGGCCGAATGCCAGACCGGCTCAAGGGCGGACTCCACGGCACGCCGCCGCGGCGCTATGCTGCGCCCCCGGCGGCGCCCGCCGATCCCGCGCCGTCCCCACGAGAAGGCACCGAAGAGACCCGCCATGAACGACCTGTTCGACACCCCCGCCGCGCTCCGCAGCATCCCCGTGGAGGAGCTGACGGTGGAGCAGGCGCAGGCGGAACTGGCCGCGCTGGCCCAGGAGATCGCCCACCACGACCGGCTCTACCACCAGCAGGACAAGCCGGCGATCTCCGACGCCGACTATGACGCGCTGGTCCGCCGCAACAATGGGATCGAGGCGCGCTATCCGGAGCTGCGCCGGGCCGACTCGCCGTCGCTGCGTGTCGGGGCCGCCCCGTCGGCGGCCTTCCGCAAGGTGCGGCACGCGCTGCCCATGCTGTCGCTCGGCAACGCCTTCGAGCCGGAGGAGGCGCACGAGTTCGTCGCCCGGGTCCGCCGCTTCCTCGGCCTGTCCGACGACGCTCCGCTGGAGTTCGTGGCCGAGCCGAAGATCGACGGGCTGTCCTGCTCGCTCCGCTACGAGAACGGCCGGCTGGTCCTGGCCGCCACCCGCGGAGACGGGACGGAGGGCGAGGACGTGACCGCCAACGTCCGCACCATCAAGGACGTGCCGCAGACCCTGGAGGCGCCCTATCCCGCGGTGCTGGAGGTGCGCGGAGAGGTCTACATGAACCGCGACGACTTCCTGGCGATGAACCGCGGCTACGCGGAGCGGGGGGAGGACCTGTTCGCCAACCCGCGCAACGCCGCCGCCGGGTCGCTGCGCCAGAAGGATTCGACGGTCACCGCGTCGCGCCCGCTCTGCTTCTTCGGCTACGCGCTGGGCGAGCTGTCGGAGCCGATCGCCGACACCCAATGGGGCATCCGCGAGCGGCTGCGCGGCTGGGGCTTCTCGCTGAACCGCCCGGCCAACCTGTGCGACGGCGCCGAGGCGCTGCTGACCCACTACCGCAAGATCGGCGAGGAGCGCTCGGCGCTGCCCTTCGACATCGACGGGGTGGTCTACAAGGTCAACAGCCTGGAGCTTCAGCAGCGGCTGGGCTTCGTCAGCCGGGCGCCGCGCTGGGCCATCGCCCACAAGTTCCCAGCCGAGCAGGCGCAGACCCGGTTGAAGGGCATCACCATCCAGGTCGGCCGCACCGGCGCCCTGACCCCGGTGGCCGAGTTGGAGGACATCACCGTCGGCGGCGTGGTGGTCAGCCGCGCGACCCTGCACAACGAGGACGAGATCGCCCGCAAGGACGTCCGCATCGGCGATCTGGTGACCGTCCAGCGGGCCGGCGACGTGATTCCGCAGATCGTCGGGGTGGTGGAGGGGCAGCGCCCCGACGACGCCGTGCCCTATGTCTTCCCCGACCATTGCCCGGTCTGCGGCAGCCTCGCCGTGCGCGAGCCGGACGAGGCGGTGCGCCGCTGCACCGGCGGTCTGATCTGCGCCGCCCAGGCCAAGGAGCGGCTGCGCCATTTCGTGTCGCGCAACGCCTTCGACATCGAAGGGCTGGGCGAGAAGACCATCGAGGAGTTCTGGGAGGACGGGCTGATCCGCTCCCCCGTGGACATCTTCACGCTGGAGCGCCGGGTGGCGGCGGGCGAGATCGCCATCCTCGGCCGTCCCGGCTGGAAGGAGAAGTCGGTCGAGAACCTGTTCGCCGCGATCAACCAGCGGCGCGAGCGCATCGACCTGCACCGCTTCATCTTCGCGCTGGGCATCCGCCACATCGGCGAGGTGACCGCCAAGTCGCTGGCCCGCCAGTACGGCTCCATCGAAGGCTGGCTGGAGGGGATGGAGCGCGCCGTCGCCAACATGCCGGGCGATGCGTGGCGCGACCTGCACGCCCTCAACGGCCTCGGCCCGGTGAAGGCCGACGCTCTGCTCGCCTGGTTCGCCGATCCGGAGAATCTGCCGAAGCTGGACTTCTACGCCGGCCAGGAGGCGCTGCGGCTGGACAGCGTCATCAAGCTGCTGGGCATCAAGAAGGTGGACAGCCGGGCCGCCCAGGCTCTGGCCGAACGCTACGGCACGCTGGCGGACTGGAAGGCGGCGATGCTCGCCGCGGTCGCCGCGCAGCCCGGCCCCGGCTGGGGCGAACTGGTCGCCATCCCCGACGTGGGCGAGGTCGCCGCGGAGGAGTTGGCCGGCTTCTTCCAGGAGGAGCGCAACCGCGCCATCATCGACGACCTCCGCGCCGCCGGCGTGCGGGTGGCCGACGCCGAGCGCCCGAAGGCGGCCAGCGGCTCCCCGGTCGCCGGCAAGACGGTGGTCTTCACCGGCACGCTGGAGACGATGACCCGCACCGAGGCCAAGACCCGCGCGGAGTCGCTGGGGGCCAAGGTCGCCGGCTCGGTCTCGGCCAAGACCGATTACGTCATCTGCGGGGCGGACGCGGGCAGCAAGGCCGCCAAGGCGCGCGACCTGGGCGTGACCATCCTCAGCGAGCAGGAGTGGGCCGAACTGATCGCCGGCTGAGCGGGGTCGAGCGGTGAGGGGCGGCGCGGCCGAGTGCCGCGTTGACGCCCCTCGCCGCCGGTTCCATAAAGGGTCGAAGCACCATAAGAAAAATGAGGCGGAGGATCGCATGGACTCCATTCAATGGTCACGCTGGATGAGCGTCGGCATCGAAGAACTCGATGACGATCACCGCGTTCTCGTGGACATCGTCAACAAGCTGGGAGCGGACGAAAACCGCGCCTCTCCGGATGTTGTCGAAGCGATCCTCGACGAACTGATCCATTACACAAAGGATCATTTCGCACGCGAAGAAGCGCACATGGCCCAGGCCAACTACCCGACCTTCGCCGCGCACAAGGCCCTGCACGACACCCTGACGCGCAACGTCGAGTCCTACCGCGAACGCTTCCACGCCCAGCGTGAGACCATCACGGGGGACGAGGTGTTCGAGTTCTGCGCCGACTGGCTGGGTAAGCACATCCTGAAGGAAGACACCCGTTTCGGCGCCTACGCCGCGGAGCAGTGAATTGTTTCATTTCCCCTCACCCTTCCCACGCCGGAGGCGTGGGAAGGGTGAGGGGGGTGCGCGTGGTGGTGTGTTCGGCAAAAGCACAACCCCCTCACCCCGACCCTCTCCCCGGAGGGGAGAGGGATTTGATGGCGCCATCTCAGGCGACATCTCAAAAACACCACATAAAATATTGATATAATTCAATATTTTACTGAATCTGTGCGCGGCGCGGAAAAACCCATTCCCTTACTCCCCCGGAAGGGGAGGGGAGTGCGTGTGTGATGCGCCTCGCGCGAGTCCGAGAGGGGAGGGGAGTGCGCAAAACGAAAATGCCCTCCCCGGAAGGGGAGGGCAGGGGCAACGCGGCGCTGTGAGGCGCGTATCAGGCGACGGCGAGACGATCGGCTGCGTGCCAGACGGCGCCCGGCAGCGCCGTGCTCGGCGGGGTTTCGTAGCACCAGGCGCTGGCGTCGGCGAACAGCGCGTGCAGGAGCTGGTTGTTCAGGGCGTGGCCGGACCGCACGCCGTGGAAGTGACCGACGAACATCGCGCCGGCCAGATAGAGGTCGCCGACCGCGTCCAGGATCTTGTGGCGCACGAACTCGTCGTCGAAGCGCAGGCCGCCTTCGTTCATCACCTCGTCGCCGGAGATGACCACCGCGTTGTCCAGCGAACCGCCACGGGCGAGGCCCATCTTGCGCAGGCCCTCGACCTCGTGCAGGAAGCCGAAGGTGCGGGCGGCGCTGATCTCGTCGCGGAAGGTCTCGGCGTCCAGCTCCACCTCGTGGCTCTGCTGGGCGATGGCCTTGCTGGCGAAGTCGATCTCGAAGCTGAAGCCCGTCGTGTGGTCCGGCGTGAAGGTGGCGCTCTTGTTGCCCTCGGTCACGGTGACCGTCTTCAGGATGCGGATGGCCCGGCGCGGCGCGTTCTGCGACACGGTGCCGACGCGCTCGATGGCCTCCACGAAGGGGGCGGCGCTGCCGTCCATGATCGGCACCTCGATGTTGTCCAGCGCGACCACGGCGTTGTCGACGCCGCAGCCGGCCAGCGCCGACATCAGATGCTCGATGGTGCCGATGGTGGTGCCGTGGGCGTTGCCGATGACCGTGCACAGCTTGGTGTCGACGACATGGTCCCAGCGCGCCGGGATCACCGCGGCGGCGCCGCTGAGATCGGTGCGCCGGAAGACGATGCCGCTGTTCGGCTCGGCCGGGGAAATCGTCAGGGTGACCGTCGCGCCCGTATGCAGCCCGACGCCCGAGCAACGCACCGGCTTCGCCAGGGTACGCTGCAGCATGCCTTCGGTCTTGATGCGATTCTGAGCCACGGTGTCTGTCCCGTTCCAATCTTGGTCTTGTGCGGCCGGTTTGCGACTTGCCGCCGGTCTCCGTCGGGAGGGGGGCGGGTCAGCGCTTATGACCGCATATGCTAGGTATCATTGGCCCCTATGGAGGACAAATCACTCTTTGTTACCGTTTGTTGCAGGGCGGTAGAGCACCGTCGCCGGACGCGAAACGGGCGTCGTCCAGACACGAAAAGACCGCCCCCGGAGCGTTCTCGCGAAGCTCTGGAGGCGGTTGAAGTCTAACAGGTTGTGGAAGCCCGCCGATGCCGCTTCGAAAGAGGCGGCGGCGACCGGCGGGTTGCTGTTGCCCTCAGATCAATTGGGCCAGCCTCGGTGACGCGTCAGTTGGCCTGACGGCGGAGGAAGGCGGGGATGTCCAGCGCTTCCTCGTCGATCTTCTGGGTGGTGCCGTCGCCCATCGCCTGCGGGCGCGGGGGCTGGGCCATCGGCGGCTGCTGCATCACCGGCTGCTGGTGTTGGGGCTGCTGGTGCTGGGGCTGATGGTGATGCTGCGGCTGGTGTTGCGGCTGATGCTGCGGGGCCGGCTGCGGCGCCGGTTCGGCCTTGCGGCCGGCCAGGCCGGTGACCAGGCCGAACAGGAAGTTCGGCTTGCGGGCCGGCGGTTCCGCCTGGGCGGCGGCGGCGAGCTGGCTCGACATCGGCGGGGCGTTCATCGGCTGGCGCGGGCCGGGATCGGCGGCCTTCGGGGCGATGAAGTGGCCGTCGCGGCGCTCGCTGTGCAGCGGACCGGTGGCGACGTTGCGCGTCGGAGCGGACTCGACCGGCTGCATGGCGTCGTGGCTCATCGGCATGTGCGGGTGGGGCGCATGCTGCGGAGCGTGCTGAACCATCGGCTCGACCGGCTGCTGGACCGGCTGCTGGACCGGAACATGCTGCTGGAACTCCGACGGATGAACCGGCGGCTGAACCTGCGGCTGCGCGACCCCGCCCATCGGGCGCGGGGGCAGACCGGCACCGGGGATCGCCGGGGCGACCTGGCCGGGGGAGGCGAGCGGCGCCGGAGCGGCCTGGGTCAGGCCGGCCGCGCCGGCGGGCTTCTTGGCGCCGCCGTTGCCGCCGTTGCGGTCGGAGACCAGCGACAGGTTGACCGGGTGCAGGGTGCGCGGGTTGGACATGGCCGCGGCGTCGATGCCGGTGGCGACCACCGACACGCGCATCACGCCGTCCAGCGAGCTGTCGAAGGTCGAGCCGAAGATGATGTTGGCGTCCGGATCGACCTCGTCGCGGACGCGGTTCGCCGCTTCGTCGACCTCGAACAGGGTCATGTCGTAGCCGCCGGTGATGTTGATGAGGACGCCGCGCGCCCCCTTCATCGACACGTCGTCGAGCAGCGGGTTGGAGATGGCGGCCTCGGCGGCCTCGATGGCGCGGCGCTCGCCGCCGGCCTCGCCGGTGCCCATCATCGCCTTGCCCATCTCGGTCATCACCGAGCGGATGTCGGCGAAGTCGAGGTTGATGAGGCCGGGCATGACCATCAGGTCGGTCACGCCGCGCACGCCGGAATGTAGCACGTCGTCGGCCATCTTGAAGGCGTCCGCGAAGGTCGTCTTCTCGTTGGCGATGCGGAACAGGTTCTGGTTCGGAATGATGATCAGCGTGTCGACATACTGCTGCAGCTCGGCGATGCCCGATTCGGCCAGGCGCATGCGGTGCGCGCCCTCGAAATGGAAGGGCTTGGTCACCACGCCGACGGTCAGCAGGCCGCGCTCGCGGGCGGCGCGGGCGATGACCGGGGCCGCACCCGTGCCGGTGCCGCCGCCCATGCCGGCGGTGATGAACACCATGTTGGCGCCTTCGAGGTGACCGATGATCTCCTCGAGCTGCTCCTCGGCGGAGGCCCGGCCGACGTCCGGCTTGGAGCCGGCGCCCAGGCCGCGGGTCATGGTGGTGCCGAGCTGGACGCGCTTCTCGCAGAGCGAGCCCTTGAGGGCCTGCGCGTCGGTGTTGCCGACCACGAAGTCCACGCCTTCGAGGTTGGACTTGATCATGTTGTTCACGGCGTTGCCGCCGGCGCCGCCGACACCGAAGACGGTGATGCGGGGCTTCAGCTCGGGTTCGATGCTGGGGATGGTCACGTTGATCATGTTATGGCCTCCACAACCTTTTGATTGGTTCGATGCTTTGCGTCGCGGGTTCTTGCCCGGTTGGGTCCGGGTGATGTTTTTAGGCAGGAATGCCGTGGTGCGGCAGGGGCCTTTTTGGGGCCGGGAACCATGTCCGATGGGTCATAGGTTCTCCCGCAGCCACAGGCCGACGCGCCCGAAGAACCCCGTGCCGGCGCCAGCCTCATGGCCCGTCACGGGAAGTTCCGCCGGATTGCGCACGGCGTGGAGAAGAAGGCCCGCGGCGGTCGAATAGGACGGACCGCCTTGCGCCTCGTTCAGACCGGTGATCCGCGTCGGTCGCCCGATGCGGACCTGTTTGTCCAGGATCAGCTGCGCCAACTCGCGCATGCCCGGCAGCTGGCTGGCGCCGCCCGTCAGGACGACGCGCCGGCCGACCAGCTTCGCGTAGCCGGAATGCTCCAGCCGCGAGCGGACATGCTCGAAGATCTCCTCCAGCCGCGGCTGGATGATGCGCACCAGATAGGATTTCGGCAGGTTGTTGGCGCCGAGGCGCTCCTCCTCGCCGACCTGGGGGACGTCGATCATCTCGCGCTCGTCGGCGGGGCTGGTGATGGCGCTGCCGTGCAGCGTCTTCATGCGCTCCGCATGGACGACCGGCGTGGTCAGCCCGCGCGCGATGTCGTTGGTGACGTGGTTGCCGCCCAGCCGGATGCAGTCCGACCAGACCAGCGTGCCTTCGGAGAAGACCGAGATCGTCGTGGTGCCGCCGCCCATGTCGATGCAGGCGGAGCCCATCTCCATCTCGTCGTCGACCAGGCAGGCGAGGCCGGAGGCGTAGGGGCTGGCGACCAGACCCTCGATGTCGAGGTGGCAGCGGGCCACGCAGGTCTGCAGGTTGCGCACCGCCCCGGCGGGCGAGGTGATGACGTGGGCCTGGACGCCCAGCCGCTCGCCGTACATGCCCTTGGGGTCGCGGATGCCGCGGCTGCCGTCGAGCGCGAAGCCGACCGGGATCGCGTGGACCAGCGCCTGGTCCGGGCCGACCTGCAGGCTGCGGGCGTGGGCCAGCGCGCGGCGGACGTCGCTCTCCGTCACCTCCTGGCCGGAGACGGGGACCTCGGCGTTGAAGCCGTGGGAGATCGGGGAGGACACGTTGACGATCACGTCGCGGATCGTCTCGTTGGCCATCTGCTCGGCGGCGTGGACGGCGGCTCCGATGGAGGTCTCCGCCGCTTCCATGTCGATGATGGCGCCGGCGCGCACGCCCGTGGCGATCTGGTGGCCGATCCCCACGATGCGCACGGCTCCCGCATCCTCGACGCGGGCGATGAGGCAGCACACCTTGGTCGAGCCGACGTCCAGCGCGGCGATGATCCCGCCGCGCGTGGCTCGTTTCGGCTTTTTCGCCCCGTTGAAGCCCATGTTCAGCACAACCCTATGGCCTCGATGCGTCCGGTCGTTCGTGATTCAGGAAAAGGGATGGGGAAGGATCACGTCTTCTTGCCCGGCTTCTTCTTGTTCTCCTCCTCCGTCCAGGGCAGGACGGCGGTGGCGGAGGTCTGCAGCACGGCGCGGTCGTTCTGGCGCAGGTCGATGGCCACGATGTCGCGGTCCAGGACCTGACCCGTCGCGTCCAGCTCCGCCAACTGGCGCAGCGCGGCCTGCATGCGGGCTTCCGGAAGCTTCACCACGACACCGTTCTTCAGCTTGAGATCCCAGCGGCGATCGCCGACCCAGGAGGCGGCGCTCACCTTGTCGCGCAGCGCCGGCACATTGTCGAGGGCCGCGAGCAGCTTCGGCACCTGCATCGGCGCGTTGGCGCCGACGACCTGCGGCAGCGTCTCGATCCGCCGGTTGCCGCGGCGCGCCAGCTCGGTCGCGTCGGCCAGCGGGCGGCCCTCGCGGTCGATGACGGTGAACTTGCGGTCGTGCTGCCAGATCGCCATCGGCTGCCGTTCGGTCAGGCGGACGAACAGGATGCCGGGGAGATGGCGCTCGATGGAGGCCGAGGCGACCCAGGGCAGGCTTTCCAGCCTCTCCTTGGCGTCGGACAGCGTGACGGCGAGGATGGGATCGCCGCGCTGCACGCCCAACACCTGCAGGATGGAGGCCGGGTCGGTCTCGGTGCGGCCCTCGACCAGAACGTCGGCGATGGCGAAGCCGGCCGACGCGCTGGCCTGGATCAGGCTTTCCTGGAGCGCCGCGGTGGTCTCGGCGAAGGTGCCGCGCTGCCACGCCGACGCGGCCATGCCGGCGCCGACCAGGACCGGCGTCAGCAGGATGGCCGCCTTGATGGCGGGGCGGGTCCAGCGCGGCCAGGCGCGGCGGCGGTTGCCTTTCTGCGCCGACTTCGCCATGGCGCGCGGCGGCACGGGCATGTCCTCGCGGCCCCGGTTCGCAGAGCCCCCGAAGCCGGCGCGGAACTGCGGATCGATGCTCAGTCGAGTTGACATGCGGCGTTCTCCACCATCCAAGCGACGAGAGCCCCGTAGGAGAGCCCCACGGCAGCGGCCTGTTCGGGAACCAGCGACAGCGGCGTCATGCCCGGCTGGTTGTTGATTTCCAGGAAAAAGAGTCCGTCGGTCCCACTTTTACGATCATCCCAGCGGAAGTCGCTGCGCGAAACGCCGCGGCACCCCAGGGTCCGGTGGGCCAGGACCGCCAACCTCTTGGCTTCTTCCGCGACATGGTCGGGAATCTGCGCGGGCACAGTATGAACGGCATGACCGGCGCTGTATTTAGCCGTGTAGTCATAGACCTGCGCTTCGAAGCGGATCTCCGTCACGGTCAGGGGGCGGCACTCGCCGTCCAGCCCGCCCATGACGCCCACGGTCAGCTCGCGGCCCGGGATGAACTCCTCGACCAGGGCGCGCTCGCCGAAGGTCCAGGCGTCGCCGACCGGGCTGTTCTGCCCCTCGCGCACCAGCGTGACCCCGACGGTCGAGCCTTCGTCCACCGGCTTGACGATGTAGGGGGCGGGCATCGGGTGGGCGCCGCCGGTCAGCTCGCCCTTGGTCAGGACGAGGCCCTTGGGCGAGCGCACGCCGACCGGGGCGAGCAGCGCCTTGGTCATCGCCTTGTCCATGGCGACCGCGGCGGCGCGCACGCCGGAATGGGTGTAGGGGATGCCGAGGAATTCCAGCACGCCCTGGATGGTCCCGTCCTCGCCGCCGCGCCCGTGCAGGGCGTTGAACACCGCGTCGGGGCGCGGGTCGGTCAGCGCGCGCAGCAACCCCTCCAGGTCGCGCTGCACGTCCACCGCGGTGACGCGGTAGCCTTCCTCCTCCAGCGCCTTGGCGACGCCGGCGCCGCTGACCAGCGACACCTCGCGCTCCGCCGACCAGCCGCCCATCAGGACGGCGACATGCTTCTTGTGGGGGGTGGTCATGCGGACGCTCCTTCGCGGGCCACGCCGACCCGCTTGATTTCCCACTCCAGCGTGACGCCGGAGGTCTCGAACACCCGGCGCCGGACCTCTTCGCCCAGCGCCTCCAGCTCCGCCGCGGTGGCGGCGCCCTGGTTGATGAGGAAGTTGCAGTGCTTCTCCGACACCTGGGCGCCGCCGATGGCCAGCCCGCGGCAGCCGGCCCGGTCGATCAGCTCCCACGCCTTGTGGCCGGGCGGGTTCTTGAAGGTCGAGCCGCCGGTGCGTGAGCGGACCGGCTGGGTGTCGGCGCGCTGGTCGGAAATCTCCGCCATGCGCCGCGCGATCGCCGCCGGGTCGCCGGCCACGCCGCGCAGGGTGGCGCCGGTGAAGATCACGTCCTCCGGCACCCCGGCGTGGCGGTAGGTGAAGCCCATGCCGGCATTGTCGTAGGACACGCGTTCGCCGCGGCGGGTCACGCCCTGGGCGGAGACCAGCACGTCCTTGATCTCGTGGCCGTAGGCGCCGCCGTTCATGCGCAGCGCGCCGCCGATGGTGCCGGGGATGCCCGACAGGAACTCCAGCCCGGCGACGCCGGCGTCGCGCGCCACGGCGGCGACGTTCAGGTCGAGCGCCGCGGCCCCGGCCTCCAGGGTCAGCCCGTCCGCCGCGATGCCGGCGAAGCCGCGGCCCAGCCGGATCACCACGCCGGGAATGCCGCCGTCGCGGATCAGCAGGTTGGACGCGACGCCCAGCACCGTCACCGGCACGTCGTCCGGCAGCCCGGCCAGGAAGCCCGCCAGATCGTCGGCGTCCTCCGGCCGGAACATGACCTCCGCCGGACCGCCGACGCGGAACCACGTCACGTTGGCCAGCGGCGCCGCGGCGGTCAGCCGTCCGCGGCAGGCGGGCATCCGGTCGATGAGGGAGGCGGTGGTGGCTGTCATCGGAGAACCCGTCACGCCTTGCCCGACAGCTTGTCCAGCTCACCCGGCAGGGCGTTGGCCCACTGGGTGATGTTGCCGGCGCCCAGGCAGACCACGAGGTCGCCGGACCGCGCGATCTCGCGGACCAGCTGCGGCAGCTCGTCCGGGCCGTGCAGGGCGAGCACCTGACGGTGGCCGTGCATGCGCAGGCCCTCGACGAGGCTGTCGCGGTTGACGTTCTCGATCGGCTGCTCCCCGGCGGCGTAGACGTCGGCCACGATCACCGCGTCGGCGTCGTTGAAGCAGGTGCAGAACTCCTCGAACAGGTTGGCGAGGCGCGAATAGCGGTGCGGCTGGACGACGGCGATGGTGCGGCCGGTGCCGGCGGTGCGCGCGGCCTTCAGCACGGCGGCGATCTCCACCGGGTGGTGGCCGTAATCGTCGATGACGGTGATGCCGTTCGACTCGCCGGTCTTGGTGAAGCGGCGCTTGACGCCCTGGAACTTCGCCATGCTGTCGCGCATCACCACGTCGGGCAGGCCCATCTCGTTGCCCACGGCGAAGCAGGCCAGCGAGTTCTGGACGTTGTGCGGCCCGTACATCGGCAGGCGGACGCCGATGATGGTCCGGCTCTCCCCGGTGTGGCGGTCGTCGATCACCACGTCGTACTCGGCCCCCTCGGTGCCCAGCCGCATGTTCACGGCGCGCACGTCGGCCTGCGGGCTGAAGCCGTAGGTGATGATGCGGCGGTCCGACACGCGCGGGATCATCGCCTGCACCTCCGGATGGTCGATGCAGAGCGCCGCGAAGCCGTAGAAGGGGATGTTCTGAACGAAGCTGTCGAAGGCGGCCCGCATGTTGTCGAAGGTGCCGTAATAGTCGAGATGCTCCGGGTCCATGTTGGTGACCACGGCGATGCAGGCCGGCAGCTTGATGAAGGTGCCGTCGCTCTCGTCCGCCTCGACGACCATCCAGTCGCCGGAGCCGAGCCGCGTGTTGGTGCCGTAGGCGTTGATGATGCCGCCGTTGATGACCGTGGGGTCGAGGTTGGCGTGCTCCAGCATGTTGCCGACCATCGAGGTCGTCGTGGTCTTGCCGTGGGTGCCGCCGATGGCGATGGCCCATTTCAGGCGCATCAGCTCGCCCAGCATCTCGGCGCGGCGGACGACCGGGACCAGGGCGGCGCGGGCGGCGACGACCTCCGGGTTGTCGCGCTTGACGGCGGAGGAGACGACGACGACCGCGGCCCCGGCGATGTTCTCCGCGCGGTGGCCGATGCTGATCTGGATGCCCAGCCCGCGCAGCCGCTTGACGTTGGCGCTCTCCGCCAGGTCGGAGCCCTGGACGGTGTAGCCGAGGTTGCGCAGCACTTCGGCGATGCCGCTCATGCCGATGCCGCCGATGCCGACGAAATGGATGGTGCCGATCGAGAGGGGGAGGGCGCGCATGTCTGGATTACTTTCCGCGGCGGAGCATCAGGCTGAGGGTGGCGTCCACGGCCATGTCGGACAGGCCGTAGGGAAGGGGCTGGGAACCGATCGTGACGTGCAGACGGTCGCGCAGGAAGCCGGCGCCGGCGCGTGGCAGCAGCGGGCAGTCGGGCCGCTTGCTCCAGGCGCCCTCGGTCCGCGTCATGTCCGCCGGCCAGTCGCCCAGGGGCCGGGACGAGGGGGGCCGGGACGAGCGGGGGCGTGCGATGGAACTGCGCGTTGCCTTGTTCATTCCGCGGCTTCCTTGGTTCGGGCGTGGTTCGGGTTGGCGATCATGTCGAGCACGGCGTCGGCCAGCCGGCGGGCGGCGTCGGCCATGCCCCAGCCGTGGGCGGCCTGCGCCGCGGCGGTGAGGGCATCCGGCGATTCCAGCAGGTCCGTCAGGCGGGCGGCGAGCGCGTCGGCGGTGAAGTCCGGCTGCGCCATCACCCAGGCGGCCCCGGCGGCGGCGAGCTGCCGCGCGTTGGCCGTCTGGTGGTCGTCCATGGCATGGGGATATGGCACAAGGATGGCGGGGCGCCCGACGCAGGTCAGTTCGGCGATGGTCGAAGCGCCGGCCCGCGTGACGGCGAGATGGCAGGCGGCCAGCCGGTCCGGCACGTCGCGGAAGAAGCTCTCCAGCTCCAGCCCGCCGAGGCCCATGCCGGCGTAAGCGGCGCGGGCGGCCTCCAGATCCTCGGGCCGGCACTGCTGCGCCAGATGGATGCGGGCGCGGAGATCGGCGGGCAGCCGGCCGAGCGCCTCGGGGATGACCTCGGAGAAGACGCGGGCGCCCTGGCTGCCGCCCATCACCAGGATGCGGACGGGGCTGCCGGATGTGGGAACGGCGTAGGCGGCGTCGCGCTTGGCGGCGATGGCCGGGCGGACCGGGTTGCCGGTGCGGACGAGGCGCGGACGGTGCTCCGCCTTCACCGAGGCGACCTCGGGGAAGGCGACGGCGATTCGCCGGGCCGCGGCGGCGAGCATCCGGTTGGCGCGGCCGAGAACGGCGTTCTGCTCGTGCAGCATCACCGGCACGCGGCCTTGCGCGGCGGCGTAGACCGTGGGGACGGAGGGGTAGCCGCCGAAGCCGACGACCGCCGCCGGCTTCAGATGGCGCATCAGCGCGTTGGCGCCGAGAAGGCCGAGGCCCATCTGCCACGCCGCGTTCATCTTGGCCAGCAGGTTGCCGCCGGGGGCGGCGGAGCGGATGCGGTGGACCGTCACCTCCGGCAGGCTGTCGCCGAAGGCCTGGCCGCGCTTGTCGGTGACCAGCGCCACCGCCTCGCCGCGGGCCAGCAGCTCGCGCGCCAGCGCCTCCGCCGGGAAGAAGTGCCCGCCGGTGCCGCCGGCGGCCAGGATGATGGGGCGTTGGGTGGTGTCGGCCATGCGCGTCACTCCGCCGGGCCGAAGCGTTTGCGGGTCAGCGCCAGCACCATGCCCATGCCGAAGCCCAGCGCCAGCAGCGAGGAACCGCCGTAGGAGATGAAGGGCAGCGTCATGCCCTTGGTCGGCATCAGATGCAGGGCGGAGCCCATGTTGATCGCCGCCTGCAGGCCGAACTGGATCAGCAGGCCGCTCGCCGCCAGCAGCACGAAATAGTTGGTGTCGTTGAACACCCGCGCGAAGCCGCGCAGCACGATGAAGGCGAACAGCAGGATGATGATCAGGCAGAAGATCAGCCCCATCTCCTCGCCGGCGACGGCGAAGATGAAGTCGGCGTGGCTGTCCGGCAGCGAGTATTTCACCGTTCCCTGGCCGGGGCCGGTGCCCATCAGCCCGCCGTTGGCGAAGGCCTCCAGCGAGCGGCTGACCTGATAGGTGTCGCCGCTCGACGGGTCGAGGAAGCGGTTGATGCGGCTGTGGACGTGCGGCAGCGTGAAATAGGCGCCGACGATGCCCGCCACACCCGCCACGCCCATCCCGGCGACCAGCATGATGTTCAGGCCGGCCAGGAAGAACTGCGAGAACCACACCGCCGACACCACCACCGTCATGCCCAGGTCGGGCTGGAGCAGCAGGCCGCCGACGGTGACGCCATAGAGGAGGATGGACAGGGCCCGACCGGGAAAACCCGGGTTGGTGCGCTTCAGCGAGAACAGCCACGCCGCAACCACCGCGAAGGCCGGCTTCACGAACTCCGAGGGCTGGATCGACAGGCCGGGAATGTGGATCCAGCGCCGCGCGCCCTTGATCTCGACGCCGACGACCAGCGTCGCGTAGACCATCGCCACCGCGATCAGGAACACCACCAGCGCCGCCCGCCGCACGCCGCGCGGGCTGAGCAGCGAGACGCCGCACATGATGGCGACGCTGGGGATCAGCATCATCAGGTGGCGTTCGACGAAGTAGAAGGTGTCCTGGATGCCGATGCGCTCCGCCACCGGCGGGCTGGCCGCGGTGATCAGGACCGTGCCGAGCGCCATCAGCACCGCCAGCGCGGCGAGCTGCCAGCGGTCGACCGTCCACCACCAGCGGCCGAAGATGGATTGGTCGGTGCGGTCGAAGGTCATCATCAGGCGCGGTCCCCCGGAACGGCGTTGCCTTCGAGGCGGTTCACGGCGTCGGCGAAGGCCTCGCCGCGTTTCTCGAAATTCGCGAACTGGTCCCAGGAGGCGCAGGCCGGCGACAGCAGCACGCAGGCGCCGGGCAGCGCCTCGGCCAGCGCCAGCTCCGCCGCGGCGTTGACTGCCACGTCCAGCGTGCCGCAGCGGGTGTGCGGGACCTTGTTGGCCTCCAGCCACGCGGCGAAGCGGTCCGACGCCTCGCCGATCAGGAAGGCGTGGCGGACGCGCGGCGCGTAGGCCTCCAGCCCGTCGAGCCCGGTCTCCTTGGCCTGACCGCCGAGGATCCAGTAGATCGGGTCGAAGGTCGCCAGCGCCTTTTCCGTGGCGTCGGCGTTGGTCGCCTTGCTGTCGTTGACGAAGCGCACGCCGTCGATGGTCCGCACCAGCTGCTGGCGATGGGCGAGGCCGGGGAAGGTGGTCATGGCGGCGACGATGGCCGGGGTCGGCACGCCCGCCGCCTTGCAGGCCGCGAAGGCCGCGGCGGCGTTCTGCCAGTTGTGGGTGCCGAGCAGCGCTGGGAAGGCGGCCAGTTTGGCCACGCGCTCCGCGGCGCCGAAGGTGTCGTCGACCAGCCAGCCGTCCGCGGCGTAGACGCCGCCGGGCACCGGGCCCAGGGCGGAAACCGGCCAGATCACCTGATCGCCCTTGGCCTTCAACTCCTCCCAGATCGCCCGGCAGGTCGGGTCGTCCACGCCGATCACCGCGGTGCGCGGCTTGGTCTGGCGGTGGAAGATCAGTTTCTTGGCCGCGACGTAGCCGTCCATGCCGCCGTGCCGGGCCAGATGGTCCGGCGTGATGTTGAGCAGCACCGCTACGTCGAAGGTGATCGAGTAGGTCAGCTCGAGCTGGTAGCTCGACATCTCCAGCACGTAGCTGCCGCCGGCCCCCACGGAGGGGAAGGTGAGCACCGGGGTGCCCAGGTTGCCGCCGACCGCGATGCGCCGCCCGGCGGCCTCCATCACATGGCCGATCAGGGTCGTGGTGGTGGACTTCCCGTTGGTGCCGGTGATGCCGATGTAGGCCGAATCGCGCTCCGACCGGGCCAGCATCTCGATGTCGCAGACCAGCTCGATGTTCGCGGCGCGGGCGCGCAGGGCCACCGGGTGGGGCTTCGGATGGGTGTGCGGGATGCCGGGCGACCAGACGATGGTGGTCAGCTCGGTCAGGTCCGCCGTGGTCAGGTCGACGACCTTGTAGCCCTTGCTCAGCGCGTCCGCGCGGCTGGACTCGTTGTCGTCCCACACCCACACGTTGGCGCCGCTCTGGGTCAGCGCCTCCGCCGTGGCGAGGCCCGACTTGCCCAGCCCCATGACCGCCACCGGCAGTCCTTCCATGTAGAACAGGTTGATCATCGGGCGGCGACCCTTACCGGAGCTTCAGCGTGGACAGGCCGACCAGGGCCAGGATGGAGGCGATGATCCAGAAGCGGATGACCACGGTGGACTCCGCCCATCCCTTCTTCTCGAAGTGATGGTGCAGAGGCGCCATGCGGAACACCCGCTTTCCGGTCAGCTTGAACGAGGCGACCTGGACGATCACCGACACGGTCTCCAGCACGAACAGGCCGCCGATGATCGCCAGCACGATCTCGTGCTTGGTGACCACGCTGACGGCTCCCAGCGCGCCGCCGAGGGCCAGCGAGCCGGTGTCGCCCATGAAGACCATGGCGGGGGGCGCGTTGTACCAGAGGAAACCGATCCCCGCACCGACCAGAGCCCCGCAGAAAACGGCAAGCTCACCAGCACCGGGCACATGGTGGATCTGGAGATAGTTGGCGAAGATCGCGTTGCCGGTCAGATAGGCGATCAGGCCGAAGCAGCCCGCCGCGATCATCGTCGGCACGATGGCCAGCCCGTCCAGCCCGTCCGTCAGGTTCACCGCGTTCGACGCGCCGACCATGACGAAGGCGCCGACGGGGATGAAGAACCAGGAGAGCTGGATCAGGAAGTCCTTCACGAAGGGCACGGCCAGACCGCCGGACAGCGGCGGCGCCGACACATACATGATGGCGGCGGCGGCGGAGACTCCGATGATGATCTCCCAGGTCAGGCGGAAGCGGCCCGACAGGCCCTTGGTGTTGCGCTTGGTCAGCTTCAGGTAATCGTCGCCGAAGCCGATCAGCCCGTAGCCAATCGTCACCAGCAGCACGATCCAGGTGTAGGCGTTGGTCAGGTCGACCCACAGCAGCGTGCTGATCGACACGGCGATCAGGATCATCAGGCCGCCCATGGTGGGCGTGCCCTTCTTCTTCGCATGGCTTTCCGGCCCGTCGGAACGGATCGGCTGGCCCTCGCCCTGCTTGCGTTTCAGCCACGCGATCAGGCGCGGAAAGAACACGAAGCTGATGACGAGCGCCGTCAGCACCGCGCCCCCCGTCCGGAAGGTCAGATACCGGAACAGGTTGAACGGCGTGAAGACGTCCGCCAGAGGGAAGAGCAGGTTGTAGAGCATCGTGAAGCGGTCAGCCTTTGTGCCCGTGCGCCGCGGTCTGATCCGTGTCAGTCGCGGGCGAGGAGCCGTTGTTGTTCTTTTCGGTTTGTTTGCCGTCTTTGGTGTCCAGGGCGGACAGGGCGTCCACCACCGTCGCCATGCGGCTGCCAAGGGACCCCTTGACCAGCACCACGTCGCCGCCGCGCACCGCGCCGGCCAGGAGGGGGGCCAACTCGGCGCTGGTTTCCGTCCAGGCGCCGCGCAGGGCGGCGGGCAGGCGGTCGAACAGGGCGCGCATGTGCGGGCCGCAGGCGTAGACGGCGTCCACACGCGCGGCGCGCAGCGGTTCGGCCAGCGCGGCGTGCAGGGCGTCGGCGCGGTCGCCCAACTCCCGCATGTCGCCCAGCACGGCGAGGCGCTTGCCGCCGGCGCCGGGGTCGATCTTGCCGAGCACCGCGAAGGTCGCGGTCATGGCGGCGGGGCTGGCGTTGTAGCTCTCGTCGATCAGGGTGAAGGCGCCCCGGGCGGCCTGGACGCGCTTGCGCGTGCCGCGGCCCTTCACCGGCGCGATGGTGGACAGGGCGCGGGCCGCCGCGGCGACGTCGGCGCCCAGCGCCTTGACCGCCAGCAGCACCGCGAGGCTGTTCATCACCCAATGCCGGCCGGGCAGGGCCAGACAGTATTGGATGCGCTCGCCGCGGATGACCGCGGTCACGGCGCTGCAGGTGGCGTGCAGCGAGCAGTCCACCAGACGCGCGTCGGCGTCGGCGTGGGAGCCGAAGCTCCAGATGCGGCTCAGTCCCTGGGTGCGCGCGGCGGCGAGCAGACGGGCGAAATGCGGGTTGTCGCGGTTGAGGACGGCGACCCCGTTGGGGTTCATACCCTCGAAGATCTCGGCCTTGGCGTCGGCGATCGCCTCGACGGAGTCGAAGAACTCCAGATGAGCGGCCTCGACCGTGGTGATGACCGCGACGTCGGGCATCACCTGCCGCGACAGCGGGCCGAGTTCCCCGGCGTGGTTCATGCCCAGCTCGAACACGCCGAACTCGCTGTCCTCCGGCATGCGGGCCAGCGACAGGGGCACGCCCCAATGGTTGTTCAGACTGCCTTCGGTGGCGAAGGTGCGGCCTTGCGCCGACAGGACGTGGCGCAGCGCCTCCTTGGTGCTGGTCTTGCCGACCGAGCCGGTGACGCCCACCACCCTGGCCTGGGTGCGCAGCCGCGCGACGTGGCCGAGATCGCCCAGCGCCGCCAGCGTGTCCTGCTCCACCGCCAGAAGGGAGGCGTCGCCCGGCACGCCGGGGGGCACGGTGCTGACCAGCGCCGCGGCGGCGCCGGCCTCCAGCGCCTTGGCGACGAAGTCGTGCCCGTCGAAGTTCGGCCCCTTGATGGCGACGAACAGGTCGCCCGGCGCCACCTTGCGGCTGTCGATGCTGACCCCGGTCGCCGCCCAGGAGCGCGTCGCCTGACCGCTGGTGGCGGCGGCGGCGTCCTCGGCGGTCCACAGGACGGTCTTGGCCTCGCTCATGCTGCTCCAACCTCTGCCACGGCGGCTCGTGCCTCGGTCGCGTCGTCGAAGGGAAGGACCTCCGTCCCGACGATCTGACCATGCTCATGTCCCTTGCCGGCGATGACCAGGACGTCACCGGGCCGGAGGCTGCGGACGGCGGCGCGGATGGCCTCGCGCCGGTCGCCGATCTCCTCCAGAGCCGGATGGCCCGCCAGGACCTCCTTGCGGATGGCCGCCGGCACCTCGGTGCGCGGGTTGTCGTCGGTGACGATGGCGCGGTCGGCCAGACGGCCGGCCAGCTCCCCCATCACCGGCCGCTTCCCGCGGTCGCGGTCGCCGCCGCACCCGAACACCGCGATCAGGCGGTTCCGGGCGTGCTGCTTCAGCGCCAGCAGCACCGTTTCCAGCGCGTCGGGCGTGTGGGCGAAATCGACATAGACCGCCGCCCCGCAGGGGTGGGTGGCGACGTGCTGCAGGCGTCCCGGCACGCCGTCCAGGCGGGTCAGGGTGGCCAGGGCCTCGTCACGGTCCGCGCCGGAGCCGATCACCAGACCGAGCGCGCACAGCGCGTTCCACGCCTGGAAGCGGCCCGCCAGCGGCAGGTCCACGGTGATGTCGCGGCCCAGGACCGTCAGGTCCAGGCGCTGGCCGTGGGCCAGCGGCTCGACCCCGTTCACCCGGATCTCGCGACCGGCCAGACCGTACCCGAAGACGCGGTGACCGCGCTGTGAACAAATCCCGGCAAGCTCGGCGAAGGTGCCGCTGTCGGCGTTCAGGACGGCGGTTCCCCCATCGGGCAACACCCGTCCGAACAGCATCGCCTTGGCCTGGAGGTAGGCCTCCATCGTGCCGTGGTAGTCCAGATGGTCGCGGGTCAGGTTGGTGAAGCCCGCGGCCTTGAGGGCCACGCCGTCGAGACGGAACTGCTCCAGCCCATGGCTGGACGCCTCCATCGCCAGATGCTCGATCCCCTTGTCCTTGACGGCGGCGAGGTCGCGGTGGAGCGACACCGGGTCCGGCGTGGTCATCCCGCCGTAATCGTCCAGCCCCGGCCCGATCAGCCCCAGCGTGCCCAGGCTGGCCGCTTTCAGGCCCATCAGGTCCCACATCTGGCGGGCGAACTGGACGGTGGAGGTCTTGCCGTTGGTCCCCGTCACGGCGACCACGGTGTCCGGCTGCCGCCCGTGGAAGGCGGCGGCGAGGCGCGCGAAGAGGCGGCGCGGCTGCTCGTCGGCGACCAGAGCGGCGGCGCTGCCGGCGGGCAGGGCGGTGCCGACGGGCGCCACCACCGCGACGGCGCCCTTGGCGAGCGCGTCGGCGATGAAGGCGCGCCCGTCCGCCTTCGCGCCCGGCAGGGCGGCAAAGACGAAACCGGGCCTGACCGCGCGGCTGTCCGCGGTCAACCCGGTCACTTCGACGGCTGGCACCTCGACGGAGGAGGACGCAGCGTCAGCGCGGCTTGTTGCCAGCAGGTGGGACAGAAGCAACGGTGCTGCCTTTCGGTTGCGCGGGCGGAGGCGGCGGTGCGGGCGGGGTCGTCTGACCGGCGGTGTTGATGTAGGTGGCGTTGATGACCTCGGGCGACGCCTCGTCCACCGGCTGGACGCCCAGCAGCGGGCCGATCTGCTTGACGATCCGGCCGACCGCGGGAGCGGCGACCCAGCCGCCGGTGGCGAAGCCGTAGGTCTTCTTGGTGCCCTTCGGCTCGTCCACCAGGACATAGACGATGTAGCGGGGGTCGTGCATCGGGAAGGCGCCGAGGAACGACGACATGCGGGAGTTCCGCGCGTAGCTCCGGCCCTTCTGCTTCTCCGCCGTGCCGGTCTTGCCGCCGACGACGTAGCCCTTGGCGTTGGCCGACTTCGCCGTGCCGTCGGTGACCACGAAGCGGAACAGGCGGCGCATCATCGCCGAGGTCTTCGGGCTGATGACCTGCTCGCCCGGCACCTCGACCGTGGGGTCTCGCTTCAGCAGGGTCGGCGGGTGCAGCACGCCGCCGTTGATGATCGAGGCCGCCGCATTGACCGTGTGCATCGGGCTGACCGACATGCCATGGCCGAAGGAGATGGTCATGGTGTTGACCTCCCGCCACGGATTGGGCACCAGCGGCCAGCCGTTCTCCGGCAACTCCAGCGAGGTCGGGCGGGTCATCCCCAGCTTGGTCAGGAAGGACTTCTGGTGCTGCACGCCCAGAGACATGGCCATGCGCACCGACCCGAGGTTCGACGATTCCTGGAACACCTCCGCCACCGTCAGGTTGTGGCGGAAGGGGTGGTATTCGCGGATCGTGAAACGGCCCACCTTGATGTTGTTGATGGTGTCGAAAGTGTCGGAGACGCGGATCTTGCCCGAATCCAGCGACATCGCCGTGTTGAAGATCTTGAAGGTGGAGCCCATCTCGTACACGCCGAGCGTCGCGCGGTTGAACAGCGTGTCCGGGTCGAGCCCCGTCGGGTTGTGCGGATCGTAATCGGGCAGCGAGACCATCGACATGACTTCGCCGTTGCGGACATCGTAGATGATGCCGGTGGCGCCGATGGCGCTGAACTCGTCGATCGTCGTCTGCAATTCCTTCTTCATGATGTGCTGAAGGCGCAGGTCGATCGACAGCTGCAACGGCTTCGGGTCGGTGGTCAGCCGCTTGTTGAACTGCTGTTCCAGCCCGGCGAGCCCGTTGTTGTCGACGCCGGTGAAGCCGACCAGATGCGAGGTCAGGTTGGAGGCCGGGTAGAAGCGGCGCTCCTCCCGTTCGAAATAGACGCCGGGCAGGCCCAGCCGGAACACCGCCGCCTGCTGCCTCGGCGTCAGGTTGCGCTTGATCCAGACGAACCGCTTGTCGCCGCTGAGCTTGGTCAGCAGGTCCTTGTAGTCCAGCTCCGGCAGGGCGGTGGTGAGCTTGCGCGCGACCTCGTCCGGGCGGCTGATCAGCTTCGGGTCAGCGTAAAGCGACTGCGTGGCGAGCGAGGTCGCCAGCAGGTTGCCGTTGCGGTCCACGATGTCGGCACGGTTGACCGGCGGGGCGTCGACCTCCGCGGCCATGCGCGGACGCGGTTCCGCGGCGTGGTTGAACAGCGTCGCGTCCACGAGCTTCACGCCGATGGCGGAAAAGACCACGGCGACCATGGCCGCGGTCACCATCAACCGGTTCCGGCTCTGCTCCAGCGCGACCGACAGCGACGTCCGCGGCTTGGAAGCCGGGGGCGGGACGCTGTAGGCGCCGTGCGCGGGATCGATGCCGGGCGGCGGAACGCTCATCGGTTGGCTCCGAGACGGGCGACGAGAAGACCGATGCTGTCATGCTGCGCCGGAGGAGCGGCCGGCGGCTGGAAGCCGGCCTGCTGCGGCTGAGGACGGGCCGCGGGCGGCGGCGCCAGCGTCCGGGCGGTGACCGGCGGCTTGGTGGCGACCTCGGTCGGCCCGGTCGTCACCATGCGCGCCGGGGCCGACTTGGCGGCGGAGGGCAGGGGCGGCGCCTTGGCCGAGGCGGGCACGATGGCCGAGGGCTTGATCGGGGCCGGCTTGATCGGCGAGGCCGAGGCCGGGATCACCACGCCACCCTGAATGATGGCGCCGCCACCCACGACGCTGTCCCCGGTGGAGGCCGTCGCCACGTTCGGCGCCTTGCCCGGCGTCTGGTTGCGGACCATCGGCGGCAGCGGGGCCTCCTCCGGCGCGACGGTGGGGGAGGGGCGCATCGGCACGATGGTCATCGCCACGAACTGGCGCGCTTCGGTCGGCTGCAGCGCCAGATGCTCGCGCGACAGATTCTCCAGGCGGGTCGGGTCGTTCAGAAAGCTCCACTCGGCCTTGAGGACCTGGATGGCCTCCTGCTCCACCATGATCTTGCGATTGAGCGAGCCCAGCTTTTCCTCCAGCTCCTGAACCTCGTAGCTGGTCTCGAACAGGACGAAGCCGGCGGCGGCGATCAGGCCACCCCAGAAAAGTGCGGATTTGTATTTCATGCCGCCTCCTTGCCGGGCGCCGGATAGGCCGGCGCCGCCGTGCGTTCAGCCGCGCGCAGCCGGGCAGAGCGCGCGCGTGGGTTGCTGTGGGCTTCCTGGTCCGTCGGCACGATGGGCTTGCGCGACAGGAGCCGGAAGGATGGGGAACGCGCGTCCGCCGCAAGGCTCGGCGCGTGTCGGGACGGGGAGGGCGGGGGCGAGGAGCGTTCCTTCAGGAACATCTTCACTTCCCGGTCCTCCAGCGAATGGAAGGAGACGACGGCAAGGCGGCCGCCGGGCTTCAGCAGCGATTCGGCGGCGGCGAGGCCGCGGCGAAGCTCGCCCAGCTCGTCGTTCACATGGATGCGCAGCGCCTGGAAGGTCCGGGTCGCCGGGTCGATGGCGTCGCCCTTCCCCTTCGGCACCACCGACCGCACCACGTCGGCCAGCTGCTTGGTGCGCGCGAACGGGGTGTCCAGCCGCGCGGCGACGATGGCGCGGGCCACGCGGCGGGCCATGCGCTCCTCGCCGTAATGGAAGACGATGTCGGCCAGCTCGTCCTGGGTGGCGGTGTTCACCACGTCGGCGGCGGTCGGCCCATCGCGTCCCATCCGCATGTCGAGCGGACCGTCGAATCGGAAGGAGAAGCCGCGCTCCGGCTCGTCGATCTGCGGGGAGGAGACGCCGATGTCCAGCGCCACGCCGTCCACCGATTCGACGCCGTGCTCGGCGAGCAGCCGGTCCATGTCGCCGAATCGGCCTTCGACGATCTCCAGCCGGCCCGGATAGGCGAGGGCGAGCTGGCGGCCACGTTCGATGGCTTCGGGATCGCGGTCGATTCCCCAGACCCGGCAGTCGGCCCGGTCGAGAATCGCGCGGGAATAGCCGCCGGCGCCAAAGGTGCCGTCCACATAGACGCCGCCGTCGCGCGGGGAGAGCGCGTCCACGACCTCGTTCAGCAGGACGGAGATGTGCGGCGAATCCGGAGCGGAGGAGACGGGAGCGGGGAATTTCACGATCATGCGCCCTCCCCTGCCCGGCCGGCGGCGGCGCGGGACGCCTTGGCGACGATCTGGCTCAGCGAAATGTCCTTGCGCACGACCTGGTCGCGCAGCGTCTGTTCATGGGCCTTCAGGGCGCCGGGCTCCCAGATCTGGAAGGTCTTGCGGCGGCCGATGAAGGCGGCTTCCTCGTCGATTCCGGCGAATTCGGCGAGTTCCTTGGGCAGGACGATCCGGCCTTCGGTGTCCAGCGAGACGGGGATCAGCTTGCCGAAGATGAAGGTCTCGATCATGTCGCGCTCGTCCGAATCCAGATCGGGGGATTCCAGGCTTTCGGACAGCACGTCGAGATAATCCTGATCGGCGCCTTCCAGCGCCTGATGATTCAGCGAAGGCCAGAGATAGACGGTGCCGGGAGCCGACGTCTTGGCAAGCGACTGCCGGAACTGCGCCGGGATGGAGCAGCGGCCTTTCCTGTCAACTTTGTTGACGTATGTGGACAGGAAAATGGCCATCGGCCTGACGAACGCCCCCCTTATCCCGTTGCCGGTCTTCGCCGTCGCGAAGCCCTATCCGCTCTTGCCGCTGAACGTGCCCGGTTTGGCTACCTTGGTTGGGTAGTTCCCCCTCCGAACTGGGCTTTCATGGGATAGCATGGGACAGTTTGGGCGTCAACGCCCCCTCCAGTATTCATATGGTGCTGTCAAGACTTTTGGGGCGATGTGTTGCCAGCGTGCAAATAGGTGAACCGAATCGGCGAGAATCGGCAATATACCAGCGCGCTAATGAGCGATTACGCGGGGTTGCCCCACAGAGTTCGCAGGATGTTCCGTGAGTCCCGCGAATAGTTCCCATCATGTGGCTTTCCATAAAGGCGAATCGCACCCTACGAATGGTATAGCCTTCTGGGGTAACCTACCGACGCATGGCATGGGACGGCATGGGAATTTGCCCCACAGTTATCCACCGGCTGTGGATGAAGCTGGGGACATCTGTGGACAAGGGCGCGCAATCCCAGGCCCGGGCCGCGGGAAAGGGGTGGTCCGTTGTCCGGAGGTGGTGGGGATAAACGCCAGATGGCCTGTAAGCCGGGTTTTGTCCTCAGGTTACCCTGATGGATGGCCATTCATCTGGGACGCCGGTTGCCCGGCGCCTCACGCAACCAACCCGGGCGGCGGCGCGGAAACGCGCTTGGCCCCAGACCATCCCAACCGATCAGGGATCAGCGGAGATGGCGGGCCGTGCCGCCCCTATTCGGTCTTGCTCCCGGTGGGGTTTACCGTGCCGCCCCTGTTGCCAGGCGCGCGGTGCGCTCTTACCGCACCCTTTCACCCTTACCGCCGGCACGAGGCCGGTGGCGGTTTGCTCTCTGTGGCACTTTCCCTAGGGTCGCCCCCGCCGGCCGTTAGCCGGCACCGTGTTTCCGTGGAGCCCGGACTTTCCTCCCCCGATCCAAAAGGTCGAAGGCGGCCATCCGGCCATCTGGCGCGGCAGTGTGTACAGAGTCGCCGTGTGATTCGCAACAGGCTTCCAGCCGTTGCTCCGGCGTTCGTCCGGGGCGATGCCCGTTCGGAACGGACGGGTTAGCGTTGGGGCGTGTTTCCTATGGCGCGCAACGCTTCGACCTCCTCGTCCGTGAAGCCGAACTTGACGCGCATTCTCTCGATCTCGGATTCGGAAAAGCGGGCTGGTACCGGCATCAGGCCGTCGAGCATGGCTTCTTCGTCACGAAGATAGCCATCGGCGCCGTGAACGGGCTCCTCATGGAGACAACCCTCGTCCAGCCGATCGGGGGCGCCGTCCCCGGAGGGATCGTTCGCCGCGCTGATCTGGGATACCGATGGTTCGATGCGCCATCCCTGCGGAGGCCAGCCGGCGAACTGCAGGTGTTGCACATATCCGTCGTCCATGAAGCTCATGATGTGTCTGGTCATGGCAGCACTCCCGTTTCGGACAGGTACATGGTAACGGATTCTCGGTTCGTGAGGTCCAAAAATCCAGTCCAGCTCTCACCTTCCAAAAGGAATCGCCCCACCGAATGTCCGCTCGGGGGGTGCCGGAAGCGAGGGTCGACGAGTTCTCGCAACGATGTCGGAGACGGATGATTGAGAATTCTCTCGACGAGCCGGTAGGTCATGGAATCCACGCTGGACCGTTCCGCGCCCCACCGGACAAGCAGGCGATTCGCCAGACTCCTCCATGCGGACGGCGAGTCCGGCAGAAAGCCGGACTTTGCCCAGACATATCCCCCCATGGTGAGCGCCGCGTGCAGGTCGATGCGGTGGATGCCGAGCATCCTGTAGATCAAATAAAAATTCTGGTGAATGGGATGCGTCAGGGCACCCCGCCTTGCACGGTTGGAAACCTTGAGCAGCGTGTTGTAAACGTGAAGATTGATGGGATCGATGCGCCGGACGGCCACTCCATCGGCGCCGGTGAGCGTGAAGACGCGCAACCGAACCATCAGTTTATCGCCGTTCACGACACGACACAACACCCGTGCGACCGGTATGCGTGCGGTCAACGCCATGGCGAAGCCCCATAGTGGCATGCCCAGATGGGCCATGCACCAGACATTCACTTGGGCAAGGGAGCGGCCGCTGGCGACGATTTTGGAACGGCCGTGATCGATGTCTATGCGGGCGGTCATCGGTGCGTGTGCATTTCCAGGGGAAATCGCCTTTTCGGGCGCAATGACTCGCCTTTAGCGCATCTGGAGAGAGCCGTTCAACCACAACCTGACCGCCGGAGATCGATCCGCCCGCGGGATCACCGCCCGGTCATGCGCGTCAGCGCCCGCAGCCGCCGCACCGTTTCGGCGTCGGCCCTGCCGGTCATCCCGTCCGGCTGAAAGTGCCGCTGGAAGGCCAACTGCGCGCGTGGGCAGGCCGAGTCGTACCCATAGCGCTTCAGGAGGTCCGCCGCCTCCTCCTCGGTGAACGGCCCGTCGTCGACGGCGCAGACCTTCGGCCACAGCCCGATTCCGCGCGCGGCCAGCCCCGGCCAGTCGAACAGCTCGCCGGGGTCCTCCTTGCGGGCGGGGGCGATGTCGCTGTGGCCGAGCACGTCGGCGGGCGCGATGCCATGCCGGCCCATGATGTCCAGGCAGAGATCGGCCACGGCGGCCATCTGGGCGGCGGGGAAGGGGCGGTAGCCGAACTCGTGCCCCGGATTGACGATCTCGATTCCGATGGAGCGGCTGTTGACGTCGGCCCGGCCCCGCCAGGAGGACAGGCCGGCGTGCCAGGCGCGCCGGTCCTCCGGCACATGGGTGTAGACGGTGCCGTCCTCGTCCACCGTGTAGTGGGCGCTGACCTGGGCGGCGGGCTCGCACAGCCGGCTCAGCGCCGACTCGGCGGTGGGCATCCCCGTGTAATGGAGGATCAGCAGTTCCACCCCCACGCCCTCGGGCCGCGGCCCGTGGTTGGGGGAGGGGAGGTCGATGCATCCGGTGCCCGTGCGCGTCATGATGTCCTCAGGTCGGGCTTCCTCAGGTCGGATTCGTCACCTTCTCCGCCAGCGTCGTCGGGCGCCGCTTCACGATGACGGCCATGCCGCCCACGGTCAACAGTCCGCCCAGGACCAGCCGGAGCGTGAAGGGATCGTCCATCAGCAGAACGCCCGCCAGCACGCCGAAGACCGGCACGGTCAGCAGGAAGGGCATGGTCTGGTTGACCGAGTATTTGCGCAGCAGCGGGTACCACATCCCATAGGCGCCCATGGTCACGCCCACCGCCATGTAGGCGACGGAGCCCCAGCCCCACAAGGTGGCGTTGGTGAGCGCGGCCATCTGCCCCTCCTCGAACAGGAAGGAGAGCAGCAGCAGCTGCGGGGCGGCGAACAGCGCCATCCAACCGTTCAACGCGAAGCCGTCCACCCCGACGATCATCTTCATCTGGATGCTGGCGACGGCGAAGGCGAAGCTGGCGCCAAGGATCATGAACAGCGGCACCAGCGACCCGGACAGACGCGGCTCGCCCGCGATCACCGCGACGCCGGCGAAGGCCGCGGCCATGCCGGTGGCGCGGCGCCAGCCCAGCTTGTCCTTGAAGATCAGCGCGGCCAACAGGGAGGAGAAGGGCACCTGCGCCTGCGCGGCCAGCGACGCGGTGGCCGCGTCGATGCCGTTCAGCCCGGTGAACATCAGCGGGAAATGCACGGTCCCCAGCGTCACCGACAGAATCGCGATGGGCCGCACCGCGCTCCAGGGGATCCGCTTGAAGGGCAGGATCAGCGCCGCCACCGCGATGAAGCGCAGGGCCATGATGAAGAGGGGCGGGAACTCGGCCAGCCCCCACTTGGCGACAACGAAGTTCAGGCCCCAGATCGCCATGACCAGGAGCGCCAGCAGCGAGTCGCGCAGACTCATCCGCGGCCGCCTTCCAGCTCCTCGCGCAGGGCCTCCAGCTCCAGCCAGCGCTCCTCGGCGCCGGCCAGCTCGTTTTGTTTCGCCTGCAACTGATCGGACGTCTTCTGGAACTTGGCGGCGTCGCGGGCGAACAGGTCGGGATCGGCCAGCGCCGCCTCGAGCTTCGCCACCTCGGCGGTCAGCTTGTCCATGCGGGCGGGCAGGTCGTCCAGCTCCCGCTGGTCCTTGTAGCTGAGCTTGCCCTTCGGCTTGGCGGCCGCCGGGGCGGCGGCGGGCTTCGCCTTGGCCGGGGCGGCGGCCTTCTCCTTGGGCGGCGGGCGCTGCACCAGATAGTCGGAGTAGCCGCCGGGATACTCGGCGATCACGCCGTCCCCCTCCACCGCGATGGTGCTGGTGACCAGCCGGTCGAGGAAGTCGCGGTCGTGGCTGACCAGCAGCAGCGTGCCCTGGTAGTCGCCGAGCACGTCCTCCAGCAGGTCCAGCGTGTCCATGTCGAGGTCGTTGGTCGGCTCGTCGAGGATCATCATGTTGCTGGGCCGCGCGAACAGCCGGGCGAGCAGCAGCCGGTTGCGCTCGCCGCCCGACAGCGCCTTGACCGGGCTGTCGAGCTGGCGCGTGTCGAACAGGAAGTCGCGCATGTAGCCGGCGACGTGGCGCGGCTGGCCGTTGACCATCACGCTGTCGCCGCCGAAGGGGCACAGCACCTTGCGGATGGTGTCCTCGGGGTCCAGCCCGTCGCGCCGCTGGTCGAAATAGGCGGTTTCCATGTTGGTGCCCAGCCGGACCGTGCCCTCGTCGGGCGCCATCTGGCCGGTCAGCATCTTCAGCAGCGTGGTCTTGCCGGCACCGTTCGGCCCGATCAGCCCGACCCGGTCGCCGCGCAGGATGCGGGTGGAGAAGCCGTTGACGATGGTCTTGCGGCCGTCCGCCGTGTCGAAGCCCTTGGAGATGCGCTCCGCCTCGATGACCAGACGGCCGCCGCGCTCGGCCTCGGCGACGGCGAGCTTGGCCTGCTGGCCGCCCTTGATTCGCTCGGCGCGGTCGGTGCGGAGCTGGAGCAGGGCGCGCACGCGGCCCATGTTGCGGGTGCGCCGGGCCGAGATGCCCTCGCGCAGCCACTTCATCTCGCCTTCGATCTTGCGGTCGAGCTTCTGGGCGGCGATCTCCTCCGATTCGAACACCTCGGCCTGCCAGGTCTCGAACTCGGCGAAGCCGCGGTCGGTGGCGCGCACCGTGCCGCGGTCCAGCCACAGCGTGCGCTTGGCCAGCCGGTTCAGGAAGCTGCGGTCGTGCGAGATCAGCAGCAGCCCGCCGCGGTAGGCCAGCAGCTCCTCTTCCAGCCACTCGATGGTGGGGAGGTCGAGGTGGTTGGTCGGCTCGTCGAGCAGCATGACGTCGGGGGCGCCGACCAGCGTGCGGGCCAGCGCCGTGCGCCGTGCCTCGCCGCCCGACAGCGTGTTGGGGTCGAGATGGCCGGGCACCTGGAGCCGGTCCAGCACGGCGTCCACCCGGTGGGTCTCGTCCCGCTCGTCGGCGGGCAGGCCGGCGGCGACATAGTCGTGGACGGTGGCGCAGCCGGTGAAGTCCGGCTCCTGCGGCAGATAGGCGATGCGGGCGCCCGGCTGGGTGAAGACGGTGCCGCCGTCCGGCTGGATCATGCCGGCCAGCACCTTCATCAGCGTCGATTTGCCGGACCCGTTCCGCCCGACCAGACAGGCCTTGTCGCCCCGCCCGATGGACAGGTCGATGGTTTCGAACAGCGGACGGCCACCGAAGGTGACGGACACGCCCTGGAGCGCGGTGATCGGAGCGGGAGGAGCCATGACCCAACGATACGGTGTGCGGAGGTGTGCTTATATAGCGTGCGGTCCGCAGGCCCGCGACACCCGATTGCGCCGGGGCGGGGATGCACGGGGAGGGACGGGGGGTGGTTTCGTCGGGCCCCCACCCTAACCATCCCCCGCTTCGCAGGGGAGGGGATTCGAGTCCCCCTCCTGCGAAGCGGGGGAGG
>NZ_QLKQ01000004.1 GCF_003349955.1 Azospirillum brasilense | reverse complement strand
CCCCGACCCCCGCCCCAACAATGGGAAGCGGCGACGACATTGCCGTCGTCGGCATGTCCGGCCGTTTTCCCGGCGCGGCGTCGGTGGAGGAATTCTGGGACGTGCTGGCCCAGGGCAAGGACTGCATCACCGAAATCCCGCCGGACCGCTGGGATCACGCCCGCTATTTCGACCCGGACCGGAACAGGCCGGGCAAGAGCTATTCCAGATGGGGCGGCTTCATCGACGACGTCGGCGGTTTCGACGCCCGCTTCTTCCGGGTCTCGGCGGTCGAGGCCGAGCTGCTGGACCCGCAGGAGCGGCTGTTCCTGGAGACGGTGTGGACCCTTCTGGAATCGGCGGGCTACCTCGGCGAAACACTGCGGCAGGGCGTGCAGTCCCGCGTCGGGGTGTTCGTCGGCTCCATGTCCCAGCAATACCACGCCTTCCGGTCGGACAGCGTCCGGGAGGCCGTCGTCGCGCTGTCCTCGCCGGGTTCGATCGCCAACCGTGTCTCGTACTTCTTCAACCTCCAGGGGCCCAGCCTGGCGATCGACACCATGTGCTCCTCGGCGCTGGTGGCGTTGCATCTGGCCTGCGACAGCCTGCGGCGCGGCGACTGCCGGCTGGCCATCGTGGGCGGCGTCAACGTGACGATCCACCCCAAGAAATACGTCGCCCTGTCCGCCAGCCAGATGATCGGCAGCCATCCCGGCAGCACCAGCTTCGCGGCCGGCGACGGCTATCTGCCGGCGGAAGGCGTGGGCGCGGCGCTGCTCCGGCCGCTGCGGGAGGCCATCGCCGACGGCGACCAAATCCTCGGCGTGATCAAGTCCACCGCCGTCAACCACGCCGGCCAGTCCAACGGCTACCGCGTGCCCAACGGCGCGGCGCTGGCCGACCTCATCGCCGAGAACTTCACCCGCGCCGGCATCGATCCGCGCACCGTCAGCTATGTGGAATCCGCCGCCAACGGGTCGCCGCTCGGCGACGCCATTGAACTCGGCGCCCAGACCGCCGGATTCCGGCGCTTCACCGCCGACCGCGGCTTCTGCGCGATCGGCGCGGTCAAGTCCAACATCGGCCACGCCGAGGCGGCGTCGGGCATGTCGCAGCTCTTCAAGGTGCTGCTGCAATTCCGCCATCGCCAGCTTGCGCCGACGATCAAGACCGACCCGCCGAACCCCGACCTGGATTTCGGCCCGACCCCCTTCACGCTGCAACGCCGGCTGGAGCCCTGGCGGCGCCCGGTGCTGGCGCTCGACGGCGGCCCGGCCCGTGAACAGCCGCGCCGCGCGACGATCACCGCGATCGGTCTTGGCGGCACCAACGCCCATGTCATCCTGGAGGAGTTCGCGCCCACCGACGCCCAGCCCGAACGCCGCCCGGCCGCCGACCACGACGGGCGCCACCTTCTCCCGCTGTCGGCCAGGACGGGGGAGCAGTTGCGGGCCATGGCGCACCGGCTGTCGGCCTTCGTCGGGCGAAACCCCGACCTTCCGCTGCGCGACATCGCCCGCACGCTGCAATCCGCTCGGGAAACGATGGAGCACCGCCTGGCGGTGGTCGCGGACAGCCGCGCCGGGCTGGTCGAGGCCCTGGAGGCCTTCCTGCGTGACGGTCCGGGCGCCGGGGTGGCCGCGGCCCGCGTCTTCACCGGCGATGTCAACGAGGACAACAGCGCGCACAAGGCCCGGATGTCCGGTCCGGACGGCCAGTCCACCCTGCGGCGGCTGGTCGAGGACGGGAACCTGGACGAGCTGGCCCGTTGCTGGGCGAAGGGCGTCCGGATCCCCTGGCCGGCCTTGCACGGCGGTCGTCCGGGCCGCCGCGTCGCCCTGCCCGCCTACCCGTTCACCCACACTACCCACTGGCTGCCGCCCGCCGAAGCCGAAGCGGACGCCGAAGCCGACCCTGCCCTTCCGCCGGCACCAGCCCCGGCGCCGGAAGCCGGACCACGCCCCGCGCCCGCGGTCCAGGCCGCCCCGCCGACCGAAGAAGCCATCCTGGCCTTTCTGCTCGAACGGGCCGGCCGGATCATGGGCATTCCTGCCGCGGAGGTCGGCGCCGGCCGCGGCTTCCGGAACCTCGGGCTCGACTCCTTCGCAATGGCCGCCCTGCGGCGGGAGTTCGAGGCGGCCTTTGGCGTCGCGCTTTCGGCGCGCGACCTTCTGGCCCACCCGACGGCATCCGCCCTGGCCCGCTTCGCGGCCGCGCGGTTGTCCCCCGGAAGCGCCCCGGAGGAGACCGGCCAGCCGCCCGGCGGCGGCGTGCCGGCGGCCTCGCGGGCGCTGCCCCTATCGGAGGGGCAGAAGGGTCTGTGGATCCTGCACCGGCAGGCGCCCGGCTCAAGCGCCTACAACGTCCCGCTGGCCTTCGCCATCGATCCGGAGATCGACGTGGCGCTGTTCCGTCGGGCCTGCGAGCATCTGCTGCGGCGGTTCCCCGACCTCACCTCCGTCTTCCTGGAGGAGGACGGCGATCCCCGGCGCGAACTCCGCCCCGGTGCGCCGCTGCCTTTCGAGCGGGAAACGATCGACCCTTTCAACGAGCCCGCCGCCATCGACCACCTGCGGGCCAAGGCGCGCCTGCCGTTCGATCTGGAACGGGGGCCGCTCTTGCGGGTCCATGTGGTGTCGTCGCCGGCCGGCGCTCCGGCCTTCGGGCCGTCGGACGTTGGGTTGCCATCCTTCGGGCTGATCGTCGTCCACCACATCCTGTTCGACGGAACCTCCGCCGTGCTGCTGATGACGGCCCTGGCCGACGCCTGCCGGCGGCTGGCGGCTGGCGAGGCCCTCGAGGCGGAGCCGCTTCCCGCAACCTATGACGACTTCGTCGCCCGCGAGCGGCAATTTCTGGACAGCCCGCGCGCGCGGGCGCAACGGGATTACTGGCGTGGCCAGCTCGGCGGAGACCTGCCGGCGCTGCGCCTGCCGACCGACCGTCCCCGGCCGGCGCGGCCGTCCTCCGCCGGCGCCGTCCATCAGGCCCGGCTTCCGTCCGACCTTGCCGAACGGCTGCGGCGGACGGCCCGTTCGTTGGGGGTCACCCCGTCCGTGATGTTCCTCGGCGCCTTCACGCTGTTGCTGCACCGCTATTCGGGCGATGACGACATCCTGGTGGTGATGCCGGCCGCCGGCCGGCCGGAGCCCCGGTTCGACGCCCTGGCCGGCTATTTCGTCAACATGATCGCGATCCGCGCCCGCCCGTCCGCCGGACAGAGCGCCGCCGATCTCCTGACCCGGCTCCAGTTCACGCTCGCCGACGCGCTGGACAACGCCGATTATCCGTTCCCGGTCCTGGTCCAGGATCTGAAGCTCGCGCGCGGGCCATCGGGGCCGCAGCGCTTCCAGGTGCTTTTCGCCTTCCAGAACTTCGGGCGGGCGGGAACGGCGGCGGGCGACGGCACCGGCCACGGGCCGTTCCGGATGATCCCCGACATCGCCCAGGACGGCACCCATGATCTGGCGCTGGAGGTTTACGAGGAAGCCGGCGGCTTCCGGCTGAACATCGGCTACGACACCGACCTGTTCGACGCCGGGACCGTCCGGCGGGCGGCGGGCCATCTGGTCCACCTGCTGGACTCTCTGACGCTTCAGCCGCAGGCGGACCTGCCGCGCCATCGCCTGATGCCGGCGGCCGACCGGCTGGCGATGGTCCGGCAGGGAACCGCGCCGGACCCGTCGGTCGACTCCGGCCTTGGCATCGTCGAGCTGTTCCGACTCCAGGCGCGCGCCACCCCGGCGAACATCGCCCTGCGTTATGGGGAGGATGTCCTCGACTACGCCGGCCTGGACCGGCGGAGCGACCGGCTGACGGCCATCCTGCGCGACCGCGGCGTGGGCGAGGGCGATCGGGTGGGCGTCTGCATGGGGCGCGGCTTCGGCATGGTCGTCGCCTTCCTCGCGGTGCTGAAGGCCGGCGCGGTGCATGTCCCGCTGGCCCCGGAACACCCAGGGCCGCGCCTGCGGTTCATGCTGGGCGACGCCGGGATCGCCCTGGTCCTGACCGACATCGAAACACGCGGGCGCGTCCTGCCGGACTGGGTGGCGCTCGACGAGCTGCCGCTGGACGGCCCGGACGCCGATGGGAAGCCGGCCAGTGAGCCGGTGATGCCCTTCGCACCCGACCGGCCCTGCTACGTCATCTACACGTCGGGCTCCACCGGCCAGCCCAAGGGGGTGGTCGTCGCCCACCGCTCCATCGCCGTCCACGCCCAGGTCAAGCGCCGCCTGTACCGGCTGACCGCCTCGGACAAGGTTCTGCTGTTCGCGTCGATGGGCTTCGACGCGGCGCTGGACCAGCTTCTGCCGGGCCTGCTGAGCGGGGCTACGGTGGTCGTCCGGCCCGACGAGCTGTGGTCGCCGCGCGCCTTCCGCCGCCACATCGCGGATTTGGGCCTGACGGCCATCGACATCCCTCCGTCCTACCTGCACGAGCTGCTGACGGACACCGCTCAGGACGCCGACTGGGACAGCCTGCGCAGCCTGCGGATGGCCGTGTGCGGCGGCGAGACGCTGACGGCGGACACCGTGCGGCTGTGGCGCGCGAGCCCGCTGCGCGGCGCCAGCCTGTTCAACGCCTACGGCCCCACCGAGACGACCGTCGACAGCCTGCTGTTCGAGATCACCGGGGCGACGCCGGACGACGCGGTCGCGACCGACGTTCCAATCGGCCGCCCGCTGCCGGGGGAGAGCGTCTGCATCCTCGACCGGCACGGCGACCCGGTCCCGGTCGGCATCGCCGGCGAACTGCACATCGGCGGCGCCGGGCTGGCGCTGGGCTATCTGAACCAGCCGGCGCTGATGCGGCGGGCCTTCATCGACCACCCCTTCAAGCCCGGCGAAAGGCTGTACCGGACGGGCGATCAGGCCCGCTGGCGGTCCGACGGCACCGTCGCCTTCCTCGGTCGCCTGGACGATCAGGTGAAAATACGCGGCTTCCGGGTCGAGTGCGGCGAGGTGGAGGCCGCCCTGCGCGGGCTGCCCGGCGTGCGGCAGGCGGCCGTGGTGGCGCGGCCGGTGAACGGCGTGCAGCAGCTGGTCGCCTTCGTCACCGGCGTGCCGGCGGGCACCCGGCCGGATGTCCGGCACCGTCTGTCGGCCATGCTGCCGGATCACATGATCCCGGCGCGGACGGTGCTGCTGGACGACATGCCGCTGACGCCCGGCGGCAAGGCCGACCGGTCGGCCCTGCGTCTTCGTCCGCTGGACGACGACCGGGGCGCCGCCGCCGTGGAGCCCCGCACACCCACCGAAGCCCGGCTGGCCGGCATCTGGAAACGCGTGCTTCAGGTCGGGCGGGTGGGGATCCACGACGATTTCTTCGATCTCGGCGGCCATTCGCTGCTCGCCATCCGGCTGGCCGCGATCATCGGCAAGGAGTTCGGGCGGGACCTGCCAGTGGCATCCCTGCTGGCGGCGCCGGACATCGCGCGGCAGGCAGCCCTCCTCGACGCCGGACCGCAGCAGGACGGGCACGGCCCGGCGCTGGTTCTCCTCCAGCCTGGCGGCGGCGAAGCGCCGTGGTTCTGGGTGCACCCGGTGTCGGGCACGGCGCTGTGCTACCGCGATCTGGCGCGGACCTTCGGCGGGGAGCGTCCGATCTACGGCCTCCAGGCGCCGCAACCGCCTGATGACCAACCGACGGATATCGCGGCGTTGGCGGCCCGTCACATCCGCGCGATCCGCAGCGTCCAGCGCCAAGGGCCCTACCACCTCGCCGGCTGGTCGCTGGGCGGGGTCATCGCCTTCGAGATGGCCCGGCAGCTTGCCGAGGCGGGCGAGGAGACGGCCAGCCTCGTCCTCGTCGACAGCTACACGCCAGCGGCCGCCCGGGCGGCCGAGGACGCCGAGCGCCGCCGGCTGGACATTCCCGACGACGACGGCGACGCGGCGCTGCTGCTGGCCTTCGGGTGGGAGCTGGGGCTGGCCGAAGCCGACCTCGCGGACGCCGTCCTGACCGGTCCGCGCGACCTTCCGGCGCGCCTGGAGCGCCTGCTGGGCCGTGCCGCCGCCGCCGGCCGGCGGGAGGACGGCCACACCGACACCGGCCCCGACCGGGTGGAGATGCGCCGCCTGTTCGGCGCCGTCAAAGCGAATGTCGAGGCGATGAACCGCCATGTCCCGCAGCCTCTCCGCCTCCCCCGCGCCGCCCTGTTCAAGGCCGTCGGCGCGGCCGGGGGCGTGGACGGAATCGTGGACCCGTGGCGGCACGGCGAATGGGCGACGCTGATCGGCGAGGGGCTGCGCGTCGTCGCCGCTCCGGGAACCCACCACAGCCTGCTCCGGCCGCCCGATGTGCAAACACTGGTGAACAAGCTGAAGGACTTCCTTGATGACCATCCTCATTAGAGGGATCGGCGGATTCCTGGCCGGGTCCCTGGCGGCCGCGCTGCTCCTGGCCCCCCTGTCCGGCGCGGCGACCGCCCAGACCGCCACGCCTCCCCCGGCCTGTTCGACGGGCACGGTCGGCACCGCCGACGGCGATGTCTGCGGCACGGTCAGCGCCACCTCCACCGGCAAGAAGGCCAACGCCTATCTCGGCATTCCCTTCGCCGAATCGACGGCGGGCGGAAACCGCTGGGCCGCGCCGGTGCCCCGCCGGCCGTGGTCCGGCACTTTCACCGCGACGCAGTTCGGCGCGGTCTGCCCGCAGGTGGTCCCGACGCAGCCGATGCCCAATCCGAAAGCCAAGGTGACCGCCTTATCCATCACGGTCGCCGGAAGCGAGGATTGCCTGTCGGTCAATGTCTGGATGCCCGAGACGGCCAAGGCCGACGCGGGGCTGCCGGTGATGGTCTACATTCCCGGCGGCGGCTTCACCCAGGACGGCAGCGCCAGCCCGGTGTACGACGGTGCCTATCTGGCCGCCAACCGCAACGTCGTCCTGGTCACCCTGAATTACCGTCTCGGCGTGCTGGGCTTCCTCGCCGGCGAGGGGCTGACCGGCAATTACGGATTCCTGGACCAGCAGGCGGCCCTGGCCTGGGTCCACCGGAACATCCGCGCCTTCGGCGGCGATCCCGGCAAGGTGACGCTGTTCGGCGAAAGCGCCGGCGCCATGTCGGTCGGGCTGCACCTGTTCTCGGCACCCGGCAGCCAGCCCTTCTTCCGGGCCGCCATCATGGAAAGCAACTTCCTCGGCCTTCCCTACCAGACTTTGGAGAACGCCGTCGATGTCGGCAACCTGTTCAAGCAAAGCCTGAACTGCCGCGACACCGACTGCATGCGCGCGCAGTCCGTCGACGATCTGCTGGGCGCGCAGAGCCGGTTCACGCCGCAGGCCGACACCATCTTCACCGGCGAGAAATACTATCTGACCTTCGCACCGGTCATCGACGGCACGACCCTGCTGCGCCAGCCCATGCAGGCCGCGCAGTCCCAGGCGCCCGGCAAGCCGTTCATGATCGGCTTCAACAAGAACGAGATGATCCCCTTCTACCAGAACCAGCCGACCACGCCGATGGAGTACGCGGCGGCCACCGCCTTCCTGTTCGGCCGGCAGTTCCAGAAGGTCGTGGACCGGTATCCGCCCAAGGACGGGCCCGACAACTGGGTGCTGACGGCGAACGTCTACGGCGAGCAGTTCATCACCTGCAGCACGCTCTACGCCGCGACGCGTGTGGATGCCCCCGTCCACGTCTATCTGTTCGCGCACCAGCCGTCGTTCCCCCTGGCGGGGCCGCAGTGCCAGATCGACGACCGGGTCTGCCACGGCGTCGAATTGCCCTTCGTGTTCCACACGGCGGACCAACTCGGCGCCACCTTCACGCCGGAGGAAGCCAGGCTTTCCGACCAGATGACGATCTACTGGACCAACTTCGCCGCCCACCTGAACCCCAACGGCGAAGCGGGCAAGGCCGGCGACCAGCCGCAATGGCCGGCCTTCACCGCGCAAGGCCGGGAACTCCTCACGCTCCTTCTTCCGACACCGGTGGCCGTGACGGATCCCTATCGCGACGTCTGCCCCTTCTGGGACGGCATCGGCTATGACCTGACCGACCCCTGGCCTTGACGGGACGGGACGCCCCGCGCCACCCCGCACCGGTGCCCGCCGTCATACGGCCGGCGCATGAACAGCTCCATGATCGGCCGGCCGTATGACCCTTTCGCACATGGCTGCGCCATGTGCTGTCGGGTTTGAACCGAAGGCGTTTGATGGAGGCCATCAAACGCCTTCGGTATCACTCCTCCCAGGGAAAAAGGCCCGTGCGGGTGTAGCGGGCCAGCCCCTCCCGCGTCGCGGGGTCGGAGAACATGGCGCGGTTCGCCGCCACGGCGGCGGAGCGCGCGTCCGTCAGCGCCGGGTTGACCATGGCCACATGGTCCTTGTAGCGGCGCACGCCATCCTTGGACAGGCGCCTCAGCCGTTGCAGGTGCCGGCGCAGCAGCAGGGCGCTGTCCGCCTCCACCGCGTCCACGAGTCCCCAGGAGAGGGCCTGCGCCGCCGGCACCGGCCGGGTCGTCAGGGTCAGGTAATGGGCGCGCTGGAACCCGGTGCGCCGGGCCAGGAACGGCTGCACGCAGGACGGGAACAGGCCGAACAGCAGCTCCGACAGGCTGAACTCGGCGGACGCGTCGGCCAGGGCGATGTCGCAGGCCGCGACGAAGCCCACTCCACCCGCGTTCACCTTGCCACGGACGTGGGCGACGCTGACGAACGGCCCGGTCGCCAGATCGAGCCACAGGTCGTAGAGGTCTCCGGGATCGACGCCCGCCGGCGCGGCATCGTCGGCAAAGTCCCGGAAGTCGGCGCCGACGCAGAAGACCGCCTCCGATCCTTCCAGAACGACGACGTGCACCGACCGATCGAGGCCGCGCAGCGCGTCCCGCAATTCCTCCACCATCGTTCGGTTGATGGCGTTGCCGGCGTCGGGGCGGTCAAGCGTCAGGAAGCAGACCGGCGGTTCCTGCCGAACGCGGATGGTGCGATGGGACATGCGGTCGGACTCCCCCGCCCTCACGCGAGCGCGCGCAGGACGATGCTGGTGTTGATGCCGCCGAACCCGAAGGAATTGCTGAGCGCCGTGCGCACGGGCGCGCGGATCGCGGCCGCCCCGCTGAAGCGCGCCGCCGGTTCGATCGGGTCTTCCAGGTTGAGGTTGGGATGGATGAAGCCCCGGCGGAACTGCACGATGGTGGCGATGGCCTCGACCACGCCGGCCGAATACAGGCAATGCCCCGTCAGGCCCTTGGTCGCGTTCACCCACACCTCCGGAAAGCGTTGGCCGAGGACGGCGCGCAACGCCTCCATCTCCACCTGATCGCCCTTGGGGGACGATGTGCCGTGCGTGTTGACATAGGCAATCGCGGCGGCATCGAGGCCGGCGTCGCGCAAGGCGCCCCGCATGGCGCGCACCTCGCCGTCGACGTCCGGATCGGTGAAGGCGGTGGCGTGCAGCGCGGTCGCGCCGCCGAGGATTTCCGCAAGCCCGTCCGCTCCCCGCCGCCGGGCGCTTTCGTCCGACTCCAGGATCAGGCAGGCGGCCGCCTGGCCGGGGATGAAGCCCTCGTGCCGGCGGTCGAAGGGGCGGCAGGCGCGTTCCGGCTGGTCGGCAAAGGCCTTGCCGCCGAGCGCGCCGATGCCGTGGAACGCCTGCCATTCCATCGGCGACAGGTCGGCCACGACACCGGCCACGAGGCACGCATCGACCAGCCCCAGGCGGACCAGCCGCAGCCCCTGGATGAGCCCGACATTCCCCGACGCCGACGCGCCACCGGCGACCATGCCCTCGCCCTTGATGCCCAGGATCTGGCTCAGGACGCCGATCTGATCGCTGTCCAGGTGGTGCAGGGCGTATTTGGGCGAGAGATACTGCGGCTGCCGTTCGAAATCGCGGCCCAGGGAATACTGGTAGCGGCGCGTGGTGTTGTGCCCGGCGACGACGAGGCCGATGCGCTCCCCCGCGACGCCGGACGGCTGAAGCCCGGCCTGATGCCACGCCTCGATCGCGGCGATGACCGACGCCTGGATGGTGAAAGGAGCACGGCGGGCGACGCGCTGCGCCGCCTTCACCAGCGGTTCCGGCGTGTCCGCGCGGCGGCCCAGCAGCCCTTCGAAATCGAACCCGGCGATGGCAGCGCCGATTGCGGCGGCGGGCATCGCCCCCAGGTCAGGCTCCAGCCGGCGGATGCCGGAACGGCCTTCCTCCAGAGACGCCGCGAACGCGTCGACCGTATGGCCGATCGCGGACACGATGCCCATGCCCGTGACCAGAACGCGCGGGCCGGGGCGGACGGGCGGACGCTGCGCCGTCACCGAAGATGGCTGGCGAAGACCTCCACCAGACCTTCAATGTTGCTGACCTTGGCGAAGCTCATCAACGGGATGTCGAGCCCAAGGTCTTCCATGCTGCAGGTCACGATCTCCATGCGATCGACCGAATTGGCGCCCAGATCGGACAGGCTCTTGTCGATGGAAATCTGGTCCGGGTTCAGATCGAGAACCTTGACGATGTTGCCCTTGACCACCGTGAAGACAGAATTCTTTGGCACGCTCATCCCCCATGCTTCCATCGGTTCCTGGATCACAGAAGATCAAGGCAAGCGCTGCGCGCCACCACAACCGTCGTGAGGCAGACTGCCATTGCCTCTGGCACCGATCAAGCAGCAGACGCCAAACAACCGCTATTTTTCAACCCACAAGACAGACGCACGGCAATTCATGAACGATTTTTTGCCAGCTATGCACTCAATGGAAACCATTTCCATCAGGATTCTCTATGAAAAGAAGCTTTCATTGACCGAAAACCCGATATGATCCATAGAATGAGCGGAAACACACTTTTTCATCAATATCATGGCACGAACCGACACGCCCGGCCGCCTTCCCCACGGGGAGCGTCGGATTCGGGGAGGCTTGTGCCGTTCTCCTGATGCTCGGATCCAACCCCTTCGCAAGGGACTTCGGCAATGCACAAGATCCTCAAGGACAGCTACTTCGGCGAACAATATTCCGGCGGCTTCCTGGAGACGGGCATCGCGCTGCCGAGCGAACTGGTCGGCCGCATCCGGGACCACTACGCCCAGAAGGCGCATGGTCACAATGATTTCCCGAAGTTCTTCGTCAACAACGAACACCAGAGCTACTTGGAAAGCTGGGCGCTGGGCACCTTCATGACCGCTTTTCCGCGCACCGCGAAGAAAATGGTCAAGAACTTCTATGGAAAGGCCTACACCAAGGCGGTGTACAGCGAACAGGTCTTCATCGAAGAAATAATGAAGCACCTTCTCGCCAACGGCATTCGCAAACTCTTCAAGACGCGCTACCTCGTTGTTGGCTACGACATGTATCTGCGCAATACCCACAAGGCACCGCCCGCCGGCATCCATTCGGACATGCCGAATTTCCATCATTTCTATGAGACCGAGAACGACATCAGCTTCTACATTCCCCTGGTCGATCTCAACGAGGCGAACGGCGGGCGGCTTTCCGTGCTTCCCGAGGACAAGCTCAAGGTGCCGGGAAGCATTCTGCTGAAGGCGCTGTACGACCACTTTTCCAGGATCCCGGCGTGCGTGGACGATCGCGGCTATGTCGATCCGGACAGGATCAGCGACGAGGCCCTCGCCGCCTTCATCAAGAGCCGCCCGTACCAGGAGCTGATGAGCACCTACAAGTCCCTCACCGGGCTCGCCAAGTCCTGCTATGCCAAGGACTTCCGGCCGACCGAGGAATCGGCGGGCCGTGTCCTGTTCTTCAACAACAAGAACTTTCACGCAGCGGAGCAGTGGCGCAATCCGGATTACGACCGGGAGGTCTACGTCATCCGAACCTTCCCGATCTACGACGTCAAGATCAAGCTGAGGGGCACGTTGCACGGGGTTCCGGTGAACAAATTCCTGGTCGATATGGAGGCCGGAGAAATCCGCCGCTACGACCGCGAAGTCGACATCGCCAGCATCCCCGACGACCAGAAGGTCGCCCTGTGATCCCCCCGCCCCACCCATTCGACCGAGGCTGCCGCAAATGGCCCGTGTGAAAGACAAGATCGCCCTCGTCACCGGGGGCAGCCGGGGGATCGGCGCTGAATCGGCCAGATTGCTGGCCAAGGAAGGCGCCACCGTCCTCATCGTCGACATTCTGGACGATCTGGGCCGGGCCGTGGCGGAGGAGATCGGGCCGCAAGCCCGCTATTACCACCTCGACGTGTCCAGCGAAGCCGATTGGATGGCGGTGACCGAGTCCGTCCGCCAGACCTACGGGCGCCTGGACATCCTGTTCAACAACGCCGGCATTTCCGGCTTCGAGGAAGACTTCGCGCAACGGCGGCAGGACGTGGAGCATGTTTCCCTGGAGGACTGGCGCAAGATCCACGCGGTCAACGTGGATGGCGTCTTCCTGGGCTGCAAGCACGGCATCCCGCTGATGAAGGCGCATGGCGGTTCGATCATCAACATGTCGTCACGGTCCGGCATGGTCGGCTCGGCGCCGAACGTGGCCTATTGCTCCAGCAAGTCGGCGGTGCGCAACCTGACCAAAAGCGTCGCGATGTATTGTGCCCAATACGGCTACGGAATCCGCTGCAACTCGCTTCATCCCGGCGCCATCCTCACCTCCATCTGGGAGCCGCTGCTGGGCAACAGCCCGGAACGCCGGGCCGAAACCCTGGCCTTCCTGAAGAGGGGCATTCCCTTGAACGACATGGGACGGCCATCGGATGTCGCCCACAGCGTCCTGTACCTCGCATCCGACGAATCGCGCTACCTGACGGGTGCGGAAATCGTGATCGACGGCGGCATCATGGCCGGCAGCACCGCGGCACCGCCGCCGCCCGACCCGGCCGATTGACCCGGCCGATTGACGCGGCCGCCTGACCCAACCGACTGACCCAGCCGACTGACGGGGGTCACCCGGTCAGGCGGACACCCGCCATGTCGCCACGCGCGCGCCAGTCGCTCAGGATTTGGAAGAACGCCTCCGACCCGCCGCCGTAAAGGCTGGGTGTCCGGCGCGGCCCGTCCTGATCGACCTTGCCTTCGTTGTTGTAATAGCCGGGCGTGCAGTCCTGCTGGAATTTCAGGATCGTCGAGGGAAAGCTGTTGAGAACATCAATCCACTGATCCTCGCCGTTCTGGGTCACTTCGACCGCCTGCCTGCCGGAGCGGTTCACCTCGGCCACGATGTAGGCGAGATGCGCGCTTTGCTCGTACAGCATGTGGCTGAAGTTCGGCGTGAAGGTCCCTTGGTTCACGCCCAGGAAGAAGCAGTTCGGGAAGCCGCTGGTCTGCAACCCGTGCAACGAGCGCAGGCCGCCGGCCCATTTTTCGGTGAGCGTCACGCCGTTCCGGCCGAACACCTCGAACCCGGACCGCCGGGGATAGGCGGTGCCGACCTCGAAGCCGGTCGCGACGATCAGGCAATCGAGCTCATACGCGCGGTCGCCGACGACGGCCGCGGTTTCGGTCAGCCGCGCCACGCCTTTGCCCTGGGTGTCGACCAGCGTGACGTTGGGCCGGTTGAAGGCCTGGAGATAGCCGTCGTTGAAGCAGGGGCGCTTGCAGAACAGACGGTACCAGGGCTTGAGCGCCGCCGCCGTGTCCGGGTCGCGGACGATGGCGTCGACGCGCGCCCGCAGCCCTTCCATGAGTTCGAAATCGCGCAACTCCGCCAGACGTTCCAGTTCGTCCGGCGGCACCGGCGCCCCGTCCCGGGATTCGGGAAGGCGGCGCAGCGTCGACATGACGTGGGTCAGGCCGTCGTTGACCAGATCCACGGCCTCGTTGAAGCCCGACGCGATCCGGTTGAAGTTCCGCATGCGGTCCCGCTGCCAGTTCGGCGGCAGGCTCGCCGCCCACGTGGCATCGGTGTCCCGGTTGTCGCGCGGGAAGACCGAGGACGGCGTGCGCTGGAACACACAGAGCGTCCCGGCGGACTCGGCCAGATAGGGAACGCACTGGATGGCGGTGGCGCCGGTGCCGATGATGCCGACGCGCTTGTCGCGCAGCCCGTCCAGATGGCCGTCGGGGCCGCCTCCGGTGTAGCTGTAGTCCCAGCGGCTGGTGTGGAACATCGCGCCACGGAAGCGTTCGAGCCCCGGAATGCCCGGCAGCTTGGGCTGGCTCAGCGGCCCGTCGCCCAGGCAGACGAAGCGCGCCTTGAACTCATCGCCGCGATCGGTCGTGACGACCCAGCGCGAGGCCGCCTCGTCCCACCGCAGTTCACGCACCTGGGTGTGGAACAGCGCATCCTCGTAGAGCCGGTAACGCTCGCCGATCCGCTGGCAATGGGCAAAGATTTCGGGCGCGTCGCTGTATTTCTTCGTCGGGATGTAGCCGGTTTCTTCAAGAAGAGGCAAATAGATGTAGGATTCGATGTCGCATTGCGCGCCGGGATAACGGTTCCAGTACCAGGAACCGCCGAAATCGCCGCCACGTTCGACGATCCGGATGTCACGGACCCCCGTCTCCTTCAGGTGCACGGCCGCCAGCAGCCCGCTGAACCCGCCGCCGACGATCAGAACCTCCACATCGTCCCGCCGTGCCTCGCGGGCCCGGACCGGGGTGTAGGGATCGTCCTGGAAACGGGCATGCCGTCCGTCCGTCCGGACATACTGGCCGTTGCCGTCCGGATGCAGGCGCTTGTCGCGTTCCTCCCGGTATTTCGTGCGAAGCGCATCGAGGTCGAAACGGCCTTGATCGGCGTGTGCGATGCCTTCCATTGGGAATCACCTTCGGTCGATTGTCCGGAGCCGGCAGCGGGCAACAAACGAACGGCGGAACGTCGCACAATTTCCGGTTTTTGATGCAGCGAACAGCCACGTGCATCTGTATCGCGCAATAGCGCATGACGTGTAAAGCCATATAATATAGGGACTGTTGCGCGCACCGATCCCGTCCCGCAGCCCCCCATTTGCGGAACCCTCCGCTTGGTCGGGGGGCTGCCCCGACACGATGGCCGGCGCCCGTCACTCCGGTTTGCGCACCAGAGTCGCGATCAACGAAAGGGCAATGTCCCACTCGGTGTCGCTGCGGGCCGAGCCTTTGTAGATGCGGATGCCGTTGCCCGGCTTGGTCTTGCCGATCATGAAGACATCCGACGACACCACGCCGATGCCCCGCTCATAGAGCATTTCGGCGATGGCCGTGGAATCCTGGCTGGAGTCGAGATCCAGCCAGAGGAACAGGCTTTCCGGATCGCTTTTCGCCAAAGCGCCGCCGAAATGGGTCAGCGCCACGCTGTGGCGCGTCGTCAGCTGTTGACGCAGCGCGCCGACGAACTCCAGGTGCTTCTTCTGCTCCAGCAGGTTCTGCACCAGCGTGAGCGAGATGACGTCGGTCATCCAGATGCTGCCGCGAAGCGCCGAGGCGATGGCCGCCCCGAACCGTTCCGGAAAGGCCACGAATCCGCAGCGGTTGCCGGGCGCGATCACCTTGGACAGCGACGAGATGTGGAAACACCCTTCCGGATAGAGCGACCACAGGCTGGGCAGACGGTTGGACGCCAGCGGCCGGAACAGGTCGTCCTCGACGATCAGCAGGGAGTTGCGGCGGGCGATGTCCACGATGGCCTGACGCCGGTCCAGCGGCATGGTGACGGTCGTCGGGTTGGCCAGCGTCGGCACCAGGAAGATGGCCTTGACCCGCGGGTCGCCGACCAGCCGGGCAAGGCTGTCGGGAATCATCCCGTGCTCGTCCGTGTCGACCGGGATCAGCCCCAGCCCCAGCACCTGCGCGGCGGCCTTCACGCCCTGATAGACCAGACGCGGCACCAGGATCGAATCGCCGGCGGACAGCACGCTGGCCAGCACCACCAGGATGGCGTGCTGGGCGCCGGCGGTCACCGCGACCTGATTGGGCGTGGCGCTGACCCCCCAGGACAGCAGCCACTCCACCGCCAGACGGCGGTTGTGGTTGCTGCCGAAGGCCGAATGATACTCCTGCAGGCGCGCCAGATCGTCCGGGTGGCTGGCGATCTGGCGCAGCAGGCTGCCGATGAACTCCTGGTAGCCCGGCACGCTCAGCTTGTGCACCGACAGGTCGATGGCCGGCGGCAGGCGCGGCTGGTCGTAGGATGGGGCGGCGTGGTTCAGGTCGCGCCCGCGCACCGCCGTGCCCCGCCCCGCCTCCGCCGAGATCACCCCGCGCTTCTTCAACAGGTTGAAGGCCTTGGTGATGGTCGTCAGGTTGACGTCCAGGGAGCGCGCCAACTCGCGGTGCGACGGCAGCGCCTGTCCGGGCGACAGCTGCCCGCTGGCGACCTGCGCCGACAGGGCGGTGGCGATGCGCACGTAGATCGGGCTGTCGCGGTCGAGTTCGGCCATCGTGGCCTTCAGCGTTGCAAGAGCGCGCGCATCGATGCCGCTCCGCCGGTCGCGGCTGTTCAGTGCCATTGTCCTTCCCATGATGACCTGTCGCGTCCCCGGCCGCCTGGGGCGCAGGGGCGTCGACCTTTGGGCGTCACCATACATTGCCGGATGCGTACGCTTCAAGTGTATGGCGGTAGGCGCAATTTTTCGTAATACGGACGTTGACTGTATGGCGTACAGTATGACAGGCTTGCATACGGCTGCAGGACAGCCGCTCCCATCGGATGCTCATCGAGGAGGGTTGATATGCGTCTCTGCAAATCGGCATGCACTGCGCTTCTGGCGGCTGGCATGGCCTTGTCCGCCCTGCCGGCCGCGGCGGAAACCACCCTCCGGCTGCACTCGGTCTGGGTCGAAAGCCGTCCCGTCGCCGAGTACCTGACTTACTTCTCGAAGAAGGTGGAGGAACACTCCAAGGGCGATCTGAAGGTCCAGGTGTTCCACGGCGGGTCGCTGGGCATCAAGGACGCCGACATCCTGCGCGTCCTGCCGTCGGGCGCGGTGGACATGTCGGCGCTCTATCCCGAATATGTGGCGCGCGACGAGCCGGAACTGGCCGTGGCCTACGTCCAGGGCTCCATCGAGGCGGTGGACGACCAGCTCAAGGCCGTGCCGGCCATCCAGGCCATCTACGCGCCCGTGTTCGAGAAATGGGGCATCACCACGCTGGGCGCCGTGCAGGTCCCCGAACGCAGCGTCCATGTCTTCTGCAAGACTCCGGTCCGCAGCCTGGAGGACCTGAAGTCCAAGAAGATCCGCGTCTGGGGCCGCCATCAGGTCGAAACCTTCAAGAGGTTGGGCATCGCCGCGCAGATCATCGGGCAGAACGACATGTACGTCGCCCTGCAGACCGGCGTCGTCGATTGCGCCACATACATGGGCAGCATCGCCACCACCATCTCGCTCCAGGAGGTGACGCCCTACGCCGCCTATCTCCAGCCGCACGCCGGGGTGCCGATCAACCTGCTGATCTCGACCAAGCGCTTCCAGGCCCTGGCGCCCGCCCAGCAGGAGGCGCTGCGCGCCGCCGCCGCCGATGTGCTGGCCTACACCAACGAGGAGTTCACCAAGGGCGAGCGGGAGGAAGCCGGGCTGAAGAAGCTGGCCGACGCCGGCGGCAAGATGCTGGAGCCCTTTTCCGACGCCGACCAAGCGGCCTTCATCACGGCCGCGCGCGCGACGTGGAAGGAGATGTCGGAACAGGTCGGGCCGAAGGCCGTCGCCAACATGAACGCCATCCTCGACGCCGTGAAGTAGCCGGTGGGCACGCCGCCGGCCGCGCGGCGGCGTGCCATGCACGGACAAGAGGGGGATGGCATGGACAATTCCATATCGACATTGCTGAAGAACATCGGAGCCGGCATCATCGCCTGCTTCATCGCGCTGGTGATCGTGGCGACGCTCAATCGCTATGTCCTCGGCGTCCCGCTGGATTTCTCCGATGAGTTCGTCGGACTGCTGTTCGCGACCTCCAGCTTCATCTCGATCGTCACCTCCGACCTCGACCGTGAACACATCACGGTGCAGATCGTGACCAGCCGGCTGCCCGCCCCCTTGCAGCGCCTCTGCCGGCTGGCCGGCGACGTGGCGACGATCCTGTTCTTCGTCATCATTCTGGTCGAAGGCTACAAGTTCGCCGCCTTCTCCTGGCAGATCTCCGCCCGCTCCGAGAACGCCGCCCTGCCGGTGGCCCCCTGGATGTTCGGCATCCCGGTGATGGCGCTGTCGATGATCCTCCTGCGCGTCCTGCGCCTGCTGGGGCGCGCCTGAGCCGCGGCCCCACCTGCGCCCGAGCGGGCGGCATCAAGGGTTTGGGCATCGAGGGTTTGGGCATCGAGGGTTTGGCCCGCTTTAAAAATTTGGAGTGAGCAACATGGTATGGCTCGTCATGGGCGTGAGTCTGGCCGTCATGCTCCTCGCCGGGTTTCCCATCGGCGTGGCGCTGGGGCTGACCGGCTTCCTCATCCTGGAACTGTTCGTCGGCGGCGCCCTGCAACTGGGCATCACCGCCGGCTGGAACGCCTTCAACAGCTTCACCCTCAGCGCGGTCCCCGCCTTCATCGTGCTGGGCGAGGTCCTGCTCGCCAGCGGGCTCGGCGCCCGCATCTATTCGGGAGTGTCGCCGCTGTTCCGGCGCGTGCCCGGCGGCCTGATGCACACCAACGTGGCGGTCGGCACGCTGTTCGGCGCGGTCAGCGGCACCAGCCTCGCCACCGCCGCCGCCGTCGGGTCGGTCGCCTATCCGCAGCTCATCAAGCGCGGCTATCCGGCGAAGAGCGTGGTCGGCATTCTTGCCGCCTCGGGCACGCTGGGGATCATCATCCCGCCCAGCCTGATCCTGATCATCTACGGCGCCACCATGGACGTGTCGATCGGCAAGCTGTTCCTGGCCGGCCTGATCCCCGGCTTCCTGCTGGCGGCGCTGTTCATGGGGCTGGTCGCCGTCCGCGCCCGCCTGTCCCCCGGCTGGCTGCCCGACGACCGCGAGGCGGTGTCGCTGGCGGTGATCCTGCGGTCGCTGGTCGATCTCTGGCCGCTGGCCATCCTGATGTTCGCCGTGCTGGGGACCATCTACATGGGCATCGCCACCCCGACCGAGGCGGCGTCGCTGGGGGTGGTCGCGGCCATCGCGCTCGGCTTCACGGTCGGCGAGCTGACCATGAAGGGGCTGCTGCACGCGCTGATCGCGGCGGTGCGCGGCTTCGGCGCCATCGCGCTGATCTTCCTGGGCGCGTCCATCCTGTCGCAGGCCATCAGCATCCTGGGGTTGCCGGCCCAACTCGCCCAGACCATGGGCGCCATGGCCATCGGCAAGTACGAGTTGCTGCTCGGCATTGTCGTCCTCTACCTGATCCTGGGCTGCCTGTTCGACGGCATCTCGATCATGCTGATGACCCTGCCGCTGACCTTTCCGCTGATGATGAACGTCGGTTTCGACCCGGTCTGGTACGGCATCGTCGTCACCATCCTGATCGAGATCGGGATGATCACCCCGCCGGTCGGCATCAACCTGTTCGTCCTGGTGTCACTGACCAAGGGCGCGGTCAACATCACCGAGGCGGCGTGGGAGGCCATCCCCTACTGGCTGCTGATGCTGGTGTCCATCGCGCTCTTCACCCTCTTCCCCGGCATCGTCACCGGCCTGCCGAACCTCTTCTACTGACCCCTTTCCCGCGACGCGGCGCGCCCCGGCGCGCGCGCCTCTCCCCTGCAATCACCATCGAGGCCATCATGCCTGACAGCATCGCCGACGTCCGTCACGAGGATCTGATCGTCACCGACTCCCTCCTCGTCTGCAACTTCGACCGCGAGATCTTCGAGGCGATGCGGACGGCGGGAATCACCGCCGCCAACTGCACCTGCAGCGTCTGGGAAGGCTTTCAGGACACCATGAAGAACGTGGGCCATTGGAAGCGCCTGTTCCGCGAGCACGGCGACATCATCACCCAGATCCACAGCGTCGAGGACATCCGCCAGGCCAAGGCGGACGGCAAGGTCGGCATCATCCTGGGCTGGCAGAACACGTCGGGCATCGACGACAACATCGACTATCTCGAACTCTACGCCGAGTTGGGCGTGAAGATCATCCAGCTCACCTACAACACCCAGAATCTCGTTGGGGCCGGCTGCTACGAGGGCAAGGACGCGGGGCTGACCGGTTTCGGGCGCGACGTGGTGGCGGAGATGAACCGGCTGGGCATCCTGGTCGATTTGTCCCACGTCTCGGAACGGACGGCGACCGAAGCCATCGAGGCGTCGGTGAAGCCGGTGGCCTACACCCACTGCTGCCCGCGCGCCCTGAAGGACCATCCGCGCAACAAGTCCGACGAGACCCTGCGCAGCGTGGCGCAGCGCGGCGGCTATGTCGGCGTCACCATCTTCCCGCCCTTCCTGCCCAAGGGCACGGATTCCACCATCGACGACTTCATCGACGTGGTCGAGCACATGGTCGGCGTCTGCGGCGAGGAGCATGTCGGCATCGGCACCGACATGTCGCAGGGCCAGCCCTGGTCCTTCCAGGAATGGGTGATGCACGACAAGGGCAACGGGCGCCGTCTGACCACCTTCGGCGAGCTGGTCTTCCCCAAGGGCATCGAGCGGATCGAGGATTATCCCAACCTGACCGCCGCCATGGTCCGCAAGGGCTGGTCGTCCGGCAAGATCGAGCGGGTCATGGGCGGCAACTGGCTTCGCCTGCTGCGCGACGTCTGGTGACCCGCCGCTCCCTTTCCCCCGATCCACGCTGAAGGAGCGCACCCGCCATGGCCACAGTCGCCGTCATCGGCGCCGGTTTCGTCGGTCTGTCCTCGGCCTACTGGCTGATGCGGGACGGGCATTCCGTCACGCTGTTCGACCCCGCGGGCCCGGCGGGCGGCGCCTCCTACGGCAACGCCGGGACCTTCGCCAACTACGCCTGCATCCCGGTCAACAACCCGTCGGTCTTCCGGGATTTCCACCGCTACCTGCTGGCCGCCGACAGCCCCTTCCGGCTGCGCGCCTCCTACCTGCCGCGGCTCATGCCCTGGCTGGCGCGCTTCCTCTGGCATTCCACCCCGACCCGCTACGAGGCGGCGGTGGCCGCGCTCGGGCAGCTCCTCGGCCGCGCCCACGAGGGCTACGCCGACCTGATCCGCGACGCCGGGCTGGAGGACCATATCCGCCGCCGCGAATGCCTGTACCTCTACTCCAGCGAGCGGTCCTTCCGAAACAGCGCGGCCTCCCTGAGGCTGCGCCGCGAGGCCGGCGTCGCCTGCGAGGTCCTGGACGCCGCGGCCATCCGGGAACTGGAGCCGGCGCTGGCGCCGATCTTCGCCCAGGGCGTGCTGTTCCCCGGAAGCTGGCATCTGAGCGACCCGGCGGGGTTCCTCGCCGCTCTGCACGGCTGGCTGGACGGGCGCGGCCTGCGGACCGAGGCCCGCGCCGTCACAAGGCTGGCGCCCGGCGGTTCCGGCGTCGTCCTCGTCACGCCGGACGGCGACGAGTGTTTCGACCATGCCGTGGTGGCGGCCGGCATCCACTCCCGGCCGCTGGCCGCCGATTGCGGCGACCGTCTGCCGCTGGACACCGAGCGCGGCTATCACGTCACCTTCGGCGGGGTGATCGATCCCATCGGGCGGCCCTGCGGCTGGGCCGAGCGCGGGCTCTACATGACCCCCATGGCCCAGGGGCTGAGGGTGGCCGGCACGGTGGAGCTGGCCGGGCTCGATCCCCGCAAGGCGTCCGGCCTGACCGGGCTGCTGGCGCGCTCGGCCCGCGAGGCCCTGCCCGCCCTGAAGGAACCGGGCGTCCGCCAGACCGACGACTGGCTGGGCTTCCGCCCGACCTTTCCCGACGGGCTGCCGGTGCTCGGCCGGTCGCGGGCCAGCGAGCGGGTGGTCTACGCCTTCGGCCACCAGCATGTCGGGCTGACCCTCGGCGGGTTGAGCGGCATGCTGGTGGCGGATCTGCTGGCCGGCCGCCAGCCGCCGTTCGACCTGACGGCGGTCGATCCCCGGCGCTTCTGAACCTCCTCCCCCCATGCCGGAGAGACCGTATGGCATACAGCAGCGCGCTCGGCGGCACCCGCTGGCGCTTCCCCCATCTGCGCGACGTGCTGGCCAAGGCGTCGCCCGCCCGCTCAGGCGACGAGTTGGCCGGGCTGGCCGCCGGAAGCGCGCTGGAGCGCCACGCCGCCCAGCGCGTTCTGGCGGACATTCCGTTGGGCGACTTCCTGACCACCGACCTCGTGCCCTACGAGGAGGACGAGGTCACCCGCCTGATCCACGACCGGCGGGACGCCGCGGCCCTCGCTCCCGTCGCGTCGCTGACCGTCGGGGAGTTCCGGGACTGGCTGCTGTCCGACGCCGCCGGCCGCGACGGCCTGGCCGCTCTGGCCGCCGGCCTGACGCCGGAGATGGTGGCGGGCGTGTCCAAGATCATGCGGGCGCAGGACCTGATGGCGGTGGCGGCCAAATGCGAGAATCCCGTGGCCTTCCGCAACAGCCTGGGGCTGGCCGGGCGGCTGTCCACGCGGCTGCAGCCCAACCACCCGACCGACGACAGCCGCGGCATCGCCGCCAGCCTGCTCGACGGGCTGCTGATGGGCAGCGGCGACGCGGTGCTCGGTGTCAACCCGGTCACCGACAGTGTGGAGGACTACGGCCGCATCGTCCGTCTTTTGGACGAGCTGCGCGTCCGGCTGGACATCCCGACACAGACCTGCTGTCTCGGCCACGTCACCACGGCCATCCGCGCGATCGAGGGCGGGGCGCCGGTGGACCTCGTGTTCCAGTCCATCGCCGGATCGGAGAAGGCCAACCGCGGCTTCGGCGTTTCCCTGGCCGTGCTGCGCGAGGCGCAGGAGGCCGCGCTGTCTTTGAAACGCGGCACGGTCGGCGACCATGCGATGTATTTCGAGACGGGCCAGGGGGCCGCCCTGTCCGCCGACGCCCATCACGGCGTCGACCAGCAGACCATGGAAACCCGCGCCTACGCCGTCGCCCGCGCCTTCCGGCCGCTTCTGGTCAACACGGTGGTCGGCTTCATCGGCCCCGAATACCTCTACGACGGCAAGCAGATCATCCGCGCCGGGCTGGAGGACCATTTCTGCGGCAAGCTGCTGGGTCTGCCGATGGGCTGCGACGTCTGCTACACCAACCACGCCGAGGCCGACCAGGACGACATGGACACGCTGTTCGCGGTGCTGACCCTGGCGGGGGTCACCTTCGTCATCACGGTGCCCGGCTCCGACGACGTCATGCTGAACTACCAGAGCCTGTCGCACCACGACGCCCTGACGGTCCGCCGCCTGACCGGACGCCCGCCGGCCCCGGAGTTCGAGGACTGGGCGCGCCGGGTCGGGCTGCTGGACGACCGGAACGTCTGGCGCCCCGCCCCGATGGGAGCGCCGCTTCTGGAGGCGGTCCGGTCGCTCGCCGCGCTGGAGGCCCCGCGATGACCGGGCGCGACGACGACAAGACGCCGAGCCTTGTCCCGGCTCCAGGGGACATCCATCCGCTGCGCCGTTTCACCGACGCGCGGGTGGCGCTGGGCCGGACCGGCACCTCTCTGCCCACGCGGGCTCATCTGGATTTCCTGTACGACCACGCCCGTGCCCGCGACGCCGTGTGGGCCACCCCCGATCTGGAGGCGCTGCACCGCCGGCTGGAATCCGGCGGGATGCCGTCCGTCCGGTTGCGCAGCGCCGCCGCCGACCGGGCCGTCTATCTGCGCCGCCCCGACCTGGGCCGCCGCCTCGCCGACGAGGACGCCGCCCGGCTGCGCGCGCTGGCGGGGACGAATGGCGCGGGAGGGGAGCGCCCCCGCGTGGGCATCGTGGTGGCCGACGGGTTGTCGGCCCTGGCGATCGACGCCAACGCCGCCCCGGTCGTCATCGGGCTCGGGCAGGCGTTGCGTGACCTGAGGCTGGAGCTGGCCCCGGTGGCGCTGGTGGAGCAAGGCAGGGTCGCCGTCGGCGACGCGGTTGGCGAGGCGTTGGGGCTGGCCCTGGTGATCGTGCTGATCGGCGAGCGCCCGGGGCTTTCGGCGGCCGACTCCCTCGGTTGTTACGTCACCTGGGCGCCGCGGGTGGGGACTCCGGACTCGGCCCGCAACTGCATCTCCAACATCCGGCTGGGCGGGCTGGCCCCGGAGCAGGCCGTCGCGCGGATCGCCGATCTGGTCCGGAGCGTGTGGCGGGCGCGGGTCAGCGGCGTCGCGCTCACCGCCGCCATCGGTCGGCGCCTTGCGTAGAGCAAGCCGGTGTCCACATCGCCAAGGGAGCGTGCCGAGCATCGCAGCGGGGCCGCCCAAGGCGCGGCATCTCATGGGAGCGTCCGACCGTCTAACGGACGACGGCGAGGCGGCCGTTGAGGCGGGCGAGGAACACCGGCAAAGTGAACGGCATGCCGTCGGCCAAGGGCTCGGTGCGCAGGGTCGGTTGCCAGTCCTTGTCGATGCACTCCAGCATGTGGCCGCCGGCGACCAGACGGAAATCGACGCGCGCCGGATCGAGCGGCTGCATCCGCCATTCCGGCTGCCGGGAGACACGGGCCATGAAGGTCTCGAACCCCTCAGCCCACGCGTTGGGTGGACGGGGGTAGGCGCGGGAGAGGTCGTAATAGGCCGGCGACAGCAGCATGGTCACGCCACGGCCGTCACCGGCCGCCATCGCCTGGTGAAGGCGGCGCAGCAGATCGCCGGTTTCGCTGGCTAGCTGGCGGTCGAGGGTCAGGACGGGGGCGTCCTGCCAGCCCCAGCGGCCGAACTGCGGACCGAGGTCGGCGCGGCGGGTCAGCAGGCGGGGCTGCGGCTCGGGCGTCTTCGGTTCCCAGCCCAGCTCCACCAGGGTGACGCCGCCCTCGCCGCCGACGAACTCGTCGGGGCGGTAGCGGGCAAGGCGGGCGGCGGCGAGCTTGCCGTCGGTCGGGGCCGGCATCGGATTGGCCAGCGCCGTGCTGGGCGTCGGGCCAGGCTCGACGATCATCGCCAGCTCGTTCACGCCGTCGAGCAGAAACTCGGAGACCGCGATTTCCAGATGGGGCATGCGCTCCGGATCGATGCGGCCAAGCGGAATGCGGTTGAGGTAGAGCTCGACGGTGCAGCCCTTGGCCACCACTTCGGCGTAGACGACGGACGCGGTCACGACGGCATGGTTCCTTTCCACAGGCTGGCTTCGGGGTAGATGACCTTGTCGAGCAGTTCGGTGCGCGATTTGTCCTTGGAGATGAAGTAGCAGAAGACCTTGGTCACGGCGCGTTTCGCCTCGCCCGTGATCTTCATATGCTCCTTCAAGCTGACCGACAATTCGCCTTCGAACGAGACTTGACCGGTGATGCCGAACTTGACCTCGACCAGTCTGGTGCCGAACAGACTCGCCTTGCCGGTGACGGCCAGTTCGGGCGCCGCACTCCCGGGGATGCGCACCGGGGACGGCGAATTGGTCGAGGTGGAGCGCTCGGACACGGTGGCTTTCACGGTGGCCGCCATCTGCAGGGTCAGCGAGATCATCAGAACGATCTCGTAGAGCTTTTCCGCCGCGAAGAAGTCGAGCAGGGCCGGCGAGGTGATGTCGACGCCGAAGCCGAGCTTGAGGTCGAGGCCGAGCACCAGCAGATCGACCGTCAGGCTGAAGTAGGATTCCACCGCGACCCAGCGCCCGCCGGTCGGTGCGTTGGCCGGGTGCCGGTTGCCCCAGGTGCAGTTGATGATGCCCTTCATCACCGCAACGTCAATGTCGAAGGTGAAGCCGACCTTCGGCATCCAGCTGTTGATCTCCTGGAGCGGCTTGACGACGTTCTCGTGGAAGTCGGTTGCGGCTTTGATCAGCGTGTTGAGGATCTTGGTTCCGTCGACTTCCACCCCGTTGCGCTTCAGCGACAGGACGGGGGTGACCTCCAATTCATGGCTGGGAGTGGTGGTGATTTTTCCCGTGTCGCTGGAGCCGGACGTGGTCGTGACGTCCTTGGTCTGATAAATGAGCCCGCCCTTGACAGTCCCAGTCTCCTCCTTCCATTCGTTGTATATCTGTCCGTTCTCGATCCCGCTTTTTTGGGAGTTGGACGTATAATTGTCCCCTTTTATCGTCGATGTGGACGATGTATTGGAGATGTTCTTGAATCCGTCCTTGTTGGTGGTGCTGGACGAGCTGGAGGAATTCTGGATCTGGCTCTTGATGTTGCCGAACGTCGAATTGGTGTAGGAGGATGACGTGCTGCTGGTGCCCGTCCCCAGAAATCTCTCCGTCTTGTATCCATAGTTCCACCGCTTGAAGGACGGTATGCTGAACGACAGGACATAGGTGTCCTTGTCGTAGACCCGCACCAGGCAGTTGAGCGCCGGGGCCGGACGACCGTTCCCGGTCACGCCGCAGGACTGGGCGGTGACGACCATCTCCTTGACGCTGGTGCCGAAGTGCCAATAAGGCGCCAGCCAGATGCCGGCGCCCAGGCCGTGCGCGTAGACTTTGACGGGGGTGGGTGTCTGCATCCGCCAACTGCGGCTTTCGGCAATATCCTCCTTGGCGGAGCCGGTGTAGGTGAGCAGTGCGTGCTCACCGTGCGGGCAGTTTCCCTCATACTTATAGCTGATGACCAGCACCGCCGGCGTGTCCGGGGGTTTCGCGGTGCGCGTCTGCGGATCGGCCAGCACTTCCAGAACGAGATCGTACACGGCCAACCGGTCGCGGACATGCCGGGGCGCGTCTGGATCCGGCTTGAACCCGGTCATCGGGGCGATACACCGCACAGACTTCTGCGAAGTGTCGTCGGTAACCCTGAGCGTGGTCAGGTTGCAAGGTATGGTGGTATTTTTTGCGCTGTGCTGACAGTCGGTTTCCGTCCCGTCGCTCTTTTTGCTTGTTGAGAATTGACTGGCATCCACCTTTTTAAGAAAAGTGAGCAGTTTAGTGGCCATGGGCTGGCTCCTGCACCGTCACGGCGGTCAGCCGTGTGCGGATCTGCAGCGCCTTCACCCCGCCCGGCATGTCCGGATCGGCCAGGATCGCCCCGATCCACGGATGCTCGGTCGAGTGCTCGAACCCCGGCCCCAGGCAGAGCCGGAACAGCACCAGCCAGAACACGTCGTGTTCCGTGGTCATGGCGCAGCGGTCGCCCAACGCCGCCGCCTCGGCGATCAGCGCCTGGAGGGACGCGTCGCTGTGGTCGGCGGCCAGATCGGGGAGGTCCGCACGAAGATGGGCAATCACCCGGCGGCTGTACGCGGCGCGAGCCGAAGATGCCAAAACCTCAATCTGCGCGGCACGTATGACCAACATACCACCATTCCGATAATTCTACCCGGATTTTCCAGACGACCCGGCCGCGCCCCTTAACCAATGGCAATATAAATGGATTGAATACCAACCTGAAGAGGAAACCATTCGATAGTAGCATCTTTTGCGGAGAAGTCTCCAAGCCAGTCTCCACGATCGGCTCGGTTGGCGCGGCACGGCCGGCCACCGTCAACACCGGTCACGACAGCCGTTTCACCAGGCCGTGCTTCTCCAGCCTCTCGACCGGGGCCGGGAAGTGGATCAGATCACCACGATGGCGCCCGCCCACGCTCGGCGCCAAGCCCCGGGACGACGCCTCCCGGGGCACGCTGGATGGGATCGGAGTGGCGGCTGACCCGGCCCTGACCAAGCGTATCCCAGCCGCCAATCCGTTCTGGAAACGGGGCCGCCTCACCCGGAACAATGGCTTCCCGGCGTCAGGGGCCGGCGTCAGGGGGCAGCGTCAGGGGCCGCGCGGCGGAACAGGCCCGGTCTCGCCCGGCAGGCGCCGGTTGCGGATGGTCAGCTGATGGGTCAGCAGAAGCGGGTCCGGCCGCTCCTCCCCGTCCCAGAGCCGGTGCAGCATGCCCACGATGGCCGGCCCGAAATGGTCGGACGGCACACGAACCGAGTTCAGCCAGTCGGCGATCCAGGGGTTGATCGGGTTGTCGTCGAATCCGAAGAAGGCCACGTCGCCCGGCACCGCCAGCCCGGCCTCCCGCGCGCGGCGATAGGCCCCGTAGGCCAGCAGGTCGCTCAGGCAGACGATCACCGGCGGGCGGTCCGCAAGCTCCAGCATCGTCCCCATGGCGTGGTAGCCGGCCACGATGTGATCCAGCCCCGGCCCGGTGGCGCAGGGAATGGCCGCCGTGTCCACCCCCGCCGCGGCCAGCCGGTCGAACAGGCCGAGCAGGCGCCAGTGACCGGCGGTGCGGTCCAGCGAGGCGTGCAGGACGCCGATGCGGCGCACCCCGCGTTCCAGGAGCCGGTCGGCGATCTCCGCCCCGGCCCCCGCGTTGTCGAGCCCGACATAGGGCGAGGACGGGTCGCCGGGGTCCGGGCGGTTCACGAAGACCAGCGTGTCGCCGGCGGCCCGCGCCTCGTCCAGCGCCGGGCTGTCCACCGCCCCCACCAGGATCATCGCGCGGACGAGCTGGGCGCGCATTTCGCGGATGTACTCGTCCTGCACGTCGGCGCGCTCGTGCGTGTCGCACAGCGACATCACCAGCCCCTCCCCGCGCAGCGACCATTCGATGGACGAGGCGATGGCGGCCATCGAGGGGTTGGCGAGATTCGCCGCCAGCACGCCGACGATGCGGCTCTCCCGGCGGCGCAGCGCCCGCCCGACGCTGCCGGGCCGATAGCCCAGCTCGCGGATCGCCGTCCGCACCCGCTCCGCCGTCTCCTCCGTCGCCTTGTTGGCGACGCCGTTGATGACGCGCGAGGCGGTGGCGACCGACACCCCGGCGCGGGCCGCCACCTGGGCGAGCGACGGGGCGAGCGACGCGCGCTCCGTGCGCGAGGCGCGCTTGCGGTCGGCTGGCGGGGGCATGGCACCTCGGTCTGCGCAAGAGGGTTGGCGGTGGGCGGCGGCGTGAAAACCGGTTGCGTAGAGATGCACGCCCGCCTATTGTTTCGGCAAGGGTAATCGATTTCCCTCGGTGGTGATATCGCTATCGACGCCGAGGGACGGACGAATGGCCCACCACGCCCCTCCACGAGGCGGGCGCGGAAAAAAGACGAGGGAGAGGACGCTCATGACAGCCGAAGGCGCCGACCGCGCCACGGTCGTTGACCCTTACGACCATCTTCATGACGAAGCTTACGCCGACGCCTTCGCCCGCGGGCGGGTGGACGCCGCGGCCCTGGTGACCGTCGCCGGGCGTGCCGTCGAGTCGCTGGACGGCGACTGGTGCTTCGCCATCGACCCCCACGACGAGGGGCTGCGCCAGGCATGGTACGCCGACGAGCCGGTGCCGGCCTCGGAGTGGACCGCCCCGCGCGATTACGACGACGGCGCGTGGCAGACCGCCCCGGTCCCCGCCTGCTGGAACATGCTGCGCCCGGAGTGGCGGCATTACGAGGGCGGCGTCTGGTACACGCGGACGCTGGACCACACACCCGGCGAGGCCGGGGAACGCACCGTCCTGCACATCGGCGCCGCCGCCTATGAGGCGCGCGTCTTCCTGAACGGTCAGTTCCTCGGCGCGCACCGCGGCGCCTCGACGCCCTTCTGCGTCGAGCTGACCGGGCATCTGCGCCCCGGCCCCAACCGTCTCCAGATCCAGGTCGACAACGCGCGCCGGACCGACCGGGTGCCGATGCGCCACACCGACTGGTTCAACTACGGCGGCCTCTACCGCTCCGTCGCCCTGCTGCGGCTGCCCGCGCTGTTCATCCGGGACTTCGGCGTGGCTCTGGTGCCGAGCAGCGGCTTCCGCCGCGTCGCCGTGGACGTCACCCTGTCCGACCCGGTGGACGGCACCGCCACCGTCGCCATCGACGGGCTGCTGCCGCCCTCCCCCATCCCCGTCACGGCCGGGCGCGGGCGGGTGGAGTTCGACCTCGCCCCGGAGCTGTGGTCTCCGGACTCGCCGCGCCTCTACGGCGTCACCCTGCGCTTCGGCAGCGATTGCGTGGCCGACCGCGTCGGTTTCCGTGAGATCGCCGTGGCGGGCGAGCGCATCCTCCTCAACGGGCGCGACATCACGCTGCGCGGCGTCTCGGTCCATGAGGACGACCTCACGCTCGGCAAGACCAGCGACGAGGCGGACATCCGTCGCCGCTACGCCGACGCCAAGGCGCTGGGCTGCAACTTCCTGCGGCTCGCCCACTACCCGCACGACCCGCGGGCGGCGGCCATCGCCGACGAGGTCGGGCTGATGCTGTGGTCGGAGATTCCCGTCTACTGGGCCATCGACTTCGCCAACCCCGACACCTACGAGGACGCCGCGAATCAGCTCGCCGAGCTGATCGCCCGCGACCGCAACCGGGCCAGCACGATCCTGTGGGGCGTCGGCAACGAGAACGCCGACACCGACGCCCGCCTGTCCTTCATGGCGCGGCTGGCCGCCCTGGCCCGCCAACTGGACCCGACGCGGCTGGTGACGGCGGCCTGCCTGATCGACCGCGAGCGCTTCGCCATCGCCGACCGGCTGGCCGACCATCTCGACGTGATCGGCCTCAACGAGTATTTCGGCTGGTACGAGCCCTCCTTCGACGGGCTGCGCCGGCTGCTCGCCAACTCCGCCCCCGGCAAGCCGGTGATCATCTCCGAATTCGGCGCCGACGCGGTGGCGGGCTTGCGCGGCGGCCCGCGCGACCTCTTCACCGAGGACTGCCAGGAGGCGGTCTACCGCGAGCAGCTCGCCATCCTCGCCACCGCCCCCTACGTGCGCGGGATGACCCCCTGGGTTCTCTACGACTTCCGCACCGAGCGGCGGCAGACCGCCTTCCAGCGCGGCTGGAACCGCAAGGGGCTGATCGCCGAGGACAAGACCACCCGCAAGCGCGCCTTCGCCGTCCTTGCGGACCATTACCGGGCGATGGCCGATGCCGACGCGCCCGCATCGCCGCGCACCGATTCAGCCAAATCACGATAACCGGAGGAACCGTCATGTTCGCGTTGAACCGTCGTCACGCCGCCCTTCTCGCCACCGCCGTCGCCGCCGTCATGGGCCTGACCCTCGTCGCCGGCCCGGCCGCCGCCAAGACCACGCTGCGCCTCGGCCATGGGCTGGCTAAGGGCCACCCGGTGGACGTCTCGCTGGACGAGTTCGCCAAGCTGGTGCGCGAGCGCAGCAAGGGCGAGCTGGACATCAAGGTGTTCCCCGCCGGCCAGCTCGGCCAGCAGCGCGAACTGATCGAGCAGATGCAGAACGGCGCGCTCGACCTCGTGCACGCCAACGCCTCGCCGCTCGCCGCCTTCGAGCCGAGCTTCGGCGTCTACGACATGCCCTTCCTGTTCCGCGACAACGACCATTTCTTCAAGGTGGTCGAGGGCGCGGTGGGCGACGAGGTCCTGGCCTCCAGCCGCGCCAAGGCCTTCGTCGGTCTCGCCTATTACGACAACGGCACGCGCAGCTTCTACGCCAACAAGCCGCTGGCCAAGCCGGAGGATCTGAAGGGCCTGAAGGTCCGCGTCCAGCCCGGACCGATCGCCACCCGCATGATCAACCTGCTGGGCGCCACCGCCACCCCGCTGGCCTGGGGCGAGGTCTACACGGCCCTGCAGTCCGGCGTCGTCGACGGGGCCGAGAACAACGTGACCGCCCTGACGCTGGCCCGCCACGGCGAGGTGATGAAGGTCTACACCCGCGACGAGCACACCCGCGTGCCCGACGTGGTGCTGGTCGCCACCGCGACGCTGGACCGCCTGAAGCCGGAGCAGCAGGAGCTTCTGCGCCAGGCCGCCCGCGACAGCGCCAAGGCCCACAACGCCCGCTGGGCGGCCGAGCTGGAGAAGGCCGAGGGCGAGGCGGCGAAGATGGGCGTGAAGTTCGTCGACGCCGACAAGGCCGCCTACCGTCAGGTGGTGCAGCCCATGTACGACGACCTGAAGGCCACCCCGGCGCTGGCCACCCTCGCCGACCGCATCCAGGCGGTCAAGTAAGACCCCGCCCGCCCGCCGCGTCGAAACAGAGGAGCGCCCCCATGCTGGCATCCATCCACCGCGCGCTCGACCGCCTCGTGCTCGCCATCACGATCCCGCTGACGGTCGCCATGCTGGGCTGCGTGGTGTGGCAGGTCGTCGCCCGCTACGCGCTCAACGTCTCGACGTCGGCGACGGACGAGATCGCCCGCTTCGCCTTCATCTGGGTCAGCCTGCTGGGCTCGGCCTATGTGCTGGGCAAGCGCGGCCACATCGCCATCACCGGGCTGGTGGACCTTCTGCCGGCCCGGCCGCGGTGCGGCGTCGAGATCGCCATCGCGGCGCTGGTCGCCCTGTTCACCGTGACGATCCTGTGCGGCGGCGGCTGGCTGCTGGTGGACAAGGCGCGCACGCTCGGCCAAGTCACGCCGGCGCTCCAGCTGCCGATGTGGATGGTCTACGCGGTGATCCCGCTGTCCGGCGTGCTGACCCTGATCTACATGGTCATCGCCCTGATGGAGAGCCTGCGCGAAGGGCCGGGCGTGACCAGCCACGCCGTCTCGCTCGACTGATACGGCTGGACAATGATCACTTCCATCATTTTCCAGCCGTGAAACCCGGCAGATCAATGCCTTGGCATTGATCGAGAGGGTCATGCCGGCGGCGCCTTCAGGTGCCGTCGGTATGACGCCCACCCCTTCCGTCGCGGAAACGCAGCCATGGACTTCTCCCCCGCCCTCGTCCTCAGCGCCGCCTTCGTCGCCTTTCTGGCCTTCGGCGTTCCCATCTCCTATGCCACCGGGCTCGCCTCGATCACGGCGCTGCTGACCATCATGCCGCCGCTGCCGGCGATCTCGGTGACGGCGCAGCGCATCGCCACCGGCCTGGACAGCTTCGCGCTGCTGGCGATCCCCTTCTTCTTCATGGCCGGCTCGATCATGAACCGGGGCGGCATCGCCCGCCGCCTGATCGACTGCGCCAAGGTCTTCGTCGGCTGGATGCCCGGACCGCTGGCGCAGATCACCATCCTCGCCAACATGATGTTCGGCTGCGTGTCGGGGTCGGCGGTGGCCGCCGCCTCGGCCATCGGCGGCACCATGCAGCCGGCCATGGACAAGGCCGGCTACGACCGCAGCTACACCGCGGCGGTCAACATCTCCTCCTGCATCACCGGCCTGCTGATCCCGCCGTCGGGCGCCTTCATCGTCTATTCGCTGGTGTCGGGCGGCACCTCCATCGCGGCGCTGTTCGTCGCCGGCTACCTGCCGGGCATCCTGCTCGGCCTGTCGGTGATGATCCCGGCCTGGATCATGGCGAAGAAGCGCGGCTACGCCCGCCTGCCCTCCCCGACCCTGTCCCAGTCCTCGCGCGCCATGCTGTCCGCCCTGCCCAGCCTGGGGCTGATCGTGGTGGTGATCGGCGGCATCGTCGGCGGCATCTTCACCGCGACCGAGGGATCGGCCATCGCCGTCGTCTACGCGCTCGCCCTGGCGCTCGCCTATCGGGAGCTGTCGCTGGACGACATCATGCAGATCCTGATCGACACCATCGTGGCGACGGCGGTGGTGGCGCTGATGGTCGGCACCTCCATGGCGATGGCCTACGTGATGTCGCTGGCCGAGATTCCGCAGATCATCGGCGACTGGGTGCAGTCGGTGTCCGGCAACTGGATCATCGCCCTGCTGCTGGTCAACATCGTGCTGCTGCTGATGGGCACCTTCCTCGACATCACGCCGGGCATCCTGATCTTCACGCCGATCTTCCTGCCGGTGCTGGTGGAGCTGGGGGTGGATCCGGTGCATTTCGGGGTGATCCTGGTGTTCAACCTGTCGCTCGGCATCGTCTCGCCGCCGACCGGCAGCGCCCTGTTCATCGGCTGCGCCGTGGCGCGCGTGTCGATCGAGCAGGTGATCCGGCCGCTGATCCCCCTCTTCGCCTGGAGCACGGCGGCGCTGCTGATCGTCACCTACGTGCCCGGCCTGTCGCTCTGGCTGCCCAGCCTGTTCGGCCTCATCAAGTAAGCGGGACTCAAGCCGGGTTCCGCCCCTGGGCCCCGGCTCCCCCTAAACCTCATGTCTCATGACGTCAGGAGTTCACGCGCCATGCGCACGCTGACCGGCGCCTCCCTCGTTGCGCCCGCTCCATCCCGCGACGGGGCGCAAGCCGGCCCCCGGGAAATCGCCTTCGACCTCGACCGCGGCTACCGCCTGACCCTGTTCCCGCTGGGGCCGGCGCTGGCGCGCGTCCTCATCGAGCGGCCCGCCGGGCTGCGCGCCCCGCGCACCTGGTCGCTGGCGCCCGAGCTGTCGGGCCAGACCGACCCCGCGCTGGCCGACCCCATCGACGGGCGCGACCGCCGCGACCTGACCGGCTTCCCCGGCACTCCGGCGGCGATCGAGGAAAGCGCCGACAGCGTCACGATCACCACCCCCGGCTGGCGCGTCGTCGTCCAGCGCGCGCCCCTGGCGCTGCGCTGGTACGAGCCGGCGGCGGAGGGCGACGGCTGGCGCCTCGTCCTGGCCGACCGGCCGACCCAACCCTACCTGTTCGACGACCGCTCCCCCCGCTTCGCCCACCATCTGGTCAGCCACGCCGGGGAGCGCTACCACGGCTTCGGCGACAAGAGCGGCGGCACCGACAAGCGCGGCCGGCGTCTCGCCATGGGGACGACCGACGCGCTCGGCTACGACGCCGAGACCAGCGACCCGCTCTACAAACACATCCCCTTCTGCCTCAGCGTGCGGCCGGAGCGCGGCGGGGCGGCGGTCGGCGTCTTCTACGACAACCTGTCGCGCGGCCTTTTCGATCTGGGCCAGACCATCGACGCCTACCACGGCGACTTCATCCGCTTCGAGGCGTCGGACGGCGACCTCGACTGCTACGTCCTGTTCGGGCCGAGCATCCCGCAGGTCGTGGCGAACTTCACCGCCCTGACCGGCCGCACCTCCTTCCGGCCGCGCTGGGCGATCAGCTATTCCGGGTCGACCATGCAGTACACCGACGCGCCGGACGCCGGGGTGCGGCTGCTGGGATTCCTCGACGCGCTGAAGGAGCACGGCCTGCCCTGCGGCTCGTTCCAGATGTCGTCCGGCTACACGATGATCGGCGACAAGCGCTACGTCTTCCACTGGAACCGCGACAAGTTCCCCGAGCCGGAGGCGGTCACCGCCAAGTTCGCCGAGGCCGGCGTCCATCTCGTCGCCAACATCAAGCCGGCGCTGCTCGACGACCATCCGAAATTCGCCGAGGTCCAGGGCTTCGGCGGCTTCGTGCGCGACAGCGACGCCCCGGACGCCCCGCAGATCACCCAGTTCTGGGGCGGCGACGGCGCCTATCTCGACTTCACCAACCCGGCGACCACGCGCTGGTGGATGGCGAACGTCACGAAGGAGCTGCTGGAGCGCGGCATCGGCTCGACCTGGAACGACAACAACGAGTTCGAGATCTGGGACGACGCGGCGGTCTGCGACGTCAACGGCCATGGCGGCACGATGGCGACTCTGCGCCCGGTGCAGACCCATCTGATGATCCGCGCCTCGCATCTGGCCCAGGTGGCGCACGCGCCGGACAAGCGCCCTTACCTGATCTCGCGCTCCGGCGGGCCGGGCCTCCAGCGCTATGTGCAGACCTGGTCGGGCGACAACCGGACGAGCTGGAAGACGCTGCGCTGGAACCTGCGCATGGGCCACGGCTTCAGCCTGTCGGGCCTGTTCGACTACGGCCACGACGTGGGCGGCTTCGCCGGTCCCCGTCCGGAGCCGGAACTGCTGATGCGCTGGATCGAGCAGGCGGTGTGGTGGCCGCGCTTCACCATCCATTCCTGGAACGACGACGGCAGCGTCACCGAGCCCTGGACCTACCCGGAGCTGCTGCCCCAGGTGAAGGCCGCGCTCGACTGGCGCGAGCGGCTGGTGCCGCTGCTCTACACGCTGCTGTGGCGGGCGCACCGCGACCATGAACCGGTGATGCGGCCGCTGTTCTACGACTTCCCCGACCAGCCCGAGGCCTACGGGGAGGAGGACAGCACCATGGTCGGCGACCGGCTGCTCGTCGCCCCGGTCCTCGACCCCGGCCGGACCGAGCTGGAGGTCTGGCTGCCGGCGGTGCCCGGCGGCTGGTACGATCTGCGCGACGGACAACGCTACGACGGCGGCGCGCGCGTCACCGTGGCGGCGCCGCTGGGCGTGGCCCCGGCCTTCGTCCGGGCGGGAACGCTGCTGCCGCTCGGCCCCGCCCCCTCCTGGGCGGAGGGTCCGTTGACCGTCCGCTGCTTCCCCGGACCGGAGGGCTACGCCCCGCTGACCCTGTTCGACGACGACGGGGAGAGCGTGTGCCGCGACGAGTTCGTCTGCCTGCTGACCGTCACCGGCACGGACGCGGCCTCGCTGTCGGTGAGCCGCAGCGGCGGCCGGGCGCCGCGCTGGACCTCCCTGTCCGTCGAGACGGCGGACGGCACGCCGGTCGGCAGCCTGCCTCTCTGACCGGGCCCCTCTGAACGGGCCAAACGGCACGCCCACGTCCAAGGGCGTGCCGTCCCACCCCGCACAGGATCGCATGGCCGCCCCGGCGAAAGCGAAGTGGTGGAGTCCGGCGTGTTGGTATAAAGACCGGCTTACCAGGCCGGGCCCCTCTGACAGTTCCCTGAACTGTGATGTCGGACTGGAGACATACAGAGTGGCCCCCGCCCGCCCCTGCCGGCAGCGTTTCCGCCGCGTGCCTGGTTCCGCCCGTGGGTGCTGCTCTCTTGCCCTATGCTAGAGGAAGGCACCGCATGACCGATCTGTTCACAGCCGAAGCGCTCGCCGCGCTGCTCCAAGTCATCGCCATCGACCTCGTCCTGGCCGGCGACAACGCCATCGTGGTCGGCATGGCCGCCGCGGCGGTGCCGCTGGCCCAGCGCCGCAAGGTCATCTTCTGGGGAATCGCCGCCGCCATGGGGCTGCGCGTGTTCTTCGCCCTCATCACCACCCAGCTCCTCGCCATCATCGGCCTGACCCTGGCGGGCGGCGTCCTGCTGCTGTGGGTGTGCTGGAAGATGTTCCGCGAGCTGCGCAGCCACGGCGCCGACGAGATCGCCCCCGACGAGGCGATGGACGCGCCCGACCCCTCGGGCACCGTCACCGCCGGCGTGGCGGGCAACGCCGCCGTCGCGGCGGCGGGGGCCACCACCTTCGGCGCTGCCATCTGGCAGATCGTGGTGGCGGACGTGTCGATGTCGCTCGACAACGTGCTGGCGGTGGCCGGTGCGGCCAAGGAACACCCGACCATCCTGGTGATCGGTCTGGTCCTGTCGGTCGTCCTGATGGGTGCCGCCGCCAACATGATCGCGCATGTGCTGCACAAGCACCGCTGGATCGGCTGGGTCGGCCTCGCCATCATCTCCTACGTCGCGCTCGACATGATCTGGCGCGGCAGCAACGAAGTCCTGCGCCACATGGCATAACGCCGAACACGGACGGGCTCGTTGACCGGGGGCGCCCGCCGCACCATGACGGTGCCGGGCGCCCCCGTTCGTTTCAGCGGATTGTTAAATGGCCGCCGTCACCACGACCTCGATCAGGATCGACGGGTCGCCCAGGTCGGCAACGCCGATGGTGGCGCGGGCCGGCAGGTCGTCGCCGTTCAGCCACTCCAGCCACGCGGCGTTCATGCCGTCCTTGGCCTTCATGTCGGTGATGAAGAGCTGGGCGGACAGCAGCTTCGTCTTGTCCGTGCCGGCCATGGCGAGCACGGCGTCGAGCTTTTTGCAGATCTGGGCGGTCTGCTCCCGCATGCCGACGCTGACGTCGTCGGCGATGATGCCGCCGAGGAAGGCGATGCCGTTGCTGACGACGACGCGGTGCATGATCTTGGTCTTCTCAACGCGCTTGATCACGAGAACTCTCCCGGTTTTGGTTGGTATCGGACGGGTTGTTGGTCAGGGGGTGACGGTGAAATCGACGTATTTGGCGGCGATGCGGGCCAGCGTGCCGTCCTGGACGACCGACGCGATGGCGGCGTCGAAGGCGGCCTTGATGTCCGCGTCCTCCTTGCGCAGGCCGACGCCCACGCCGGGGCCGAACACCTCGGCGTCGACCAGCGGCTTGCCGACGAGCTGGAGCGACTTCGAGGCGTCGGCCTTCACCCAGTCGGACGCGGTGGCGCCGGTGGTGATGGCGGCGTCGATGCGCCCGCTCTTCAGGTCGGCCAGCAGATTCGACGCGGTGTCGTAGTTCTTCAGCGAGACGGTCTTGCCGAAGTGCTTCTCGACGTAGCGGTAATGGGTGGTCGAGGTCTGGGCGCCGACCGACTTGCCGGCCAGGGTGGCCTCGGTTCCGTCGATGCCGCCGCCGGTGGCCGCCACGAAATAGGCCGGCACGACCATGTAGGGGACGGAGAAGGCGATGGCCTTCGCGCGCTCCGGCGTGATGTTCATGGTCGCCATGATCGCGTCGTAACGGCGCGACAGCAGGCCTGGGATGATGCCGTCCCAATCCTGGGCGACCAGGGTGCAGCGCCGCTTCATGCGCTCGCACAGCGCGTTGGCCAGCTCCACCTCCAGCCCGCCGAGCGTGCCGTCGGGGGCGGTCATGTTGAAGGGCGGGTAGGCGCCCTCCGTCGCGATGCGCAGCGGCGGGCCATCGGCACGCGCGTCCGAGAGGACGGCCGCCGCGAGGGCGCACAGGCTCATCGCCAGCCCGAGGGCCAGACGTTTCATAGTGAACTCCGGTTTGATGGGTCGGTGGAAGCCGGTCAGAGGGCAGCGATCACCTGGATCTCGACCAGCAGGTCGGGGTCGGCGAGCCTGGCCTCGACGGTCGCGCGGGCCGGGGCGTTGGCGCGGTCCACCCAGGCGTCCCAGGCCGCGTTCATCGCCGCGAAGCCGGCCATGTCGGCGAGATAGACGGTGGCGGTCAGCAGCCGGCTCTTGTCGGTGCCGGCGCGCTCCAGCAGGGCGTCGATCTGGCGCAGCACGTCGCGGGTCTGCGCCGTCACGTCGTGGGTCACGCCGCCCATGGCCTCGAAATCGGCGATCTGGCCGCACAGATAGACGGTGCCGTTATGAACGACCATCTCGCTCATCCGCGGGCCGCAATCGAAACGCTGAATCGTCAAAACGTGGGTCTCCTGAAAAGGCCGCTCCGCCGGAGCGGTCACGCGGCGGCCGCCGTATGGCGGAATCGCTGGATGCGGAAGGCGTCGATGGGCAGGTCGCTCGCCCCGCGGGTGATCAGGTCGGCGGTGATCCGCCCGACGATGGGGCCGAGCTGGAAGCCGTGGGCGGAGAAGCCGAAGGCGTGGAACACCCCCTCCTCGGTGCCGCTGGGGCCGATCACCGGGATGTCGTCGGGCATCCGCGCCTCGATCCCCGCCCAGGAGCGGACGATGGTGGCGCTGCGCATGATCGGGAAGAGGTCCCACACCGTGCGGGCGTTGGTGCTGACCTTGGCGAAGTCGAGGTCCGTCCGGTTCTCGTCGCGGTGGGCGCGGCCCAGCAACCCGCCGCCGATCAGCACGGTCCCGTTGGGGAACTGCTTGAAGGACAGGGTGCGGCCCGTCGCCCCGACCACCGGCTTCAGGAAGGGCGGCACGCGGGCGGTGATCATCAGCATGGGCGCGATGACCTCCAGCGGCACCGGCTCGCCGAGCTGGGCGGCCAGCCGGTCGGCCCAGGCCCCGGCGCAGTTGACCAGGACCGGCGCCTCGTGCGCCGCGCCATCCGCCGTCTCCACCCGCCAATTGCGGCCCGAGCGGGCGACCCGCGCCACCGCCGCCCCCTCGTGGAAGCGGGCGCCCAGGCTCTCCGCCTTGCGCTTGAAGGCGAAGGTCGTGCGATAGGGGATGGCCGCGCCGTCGCGGCGCGACACCAGGGCGCCGAGGCAATGCTCCGCGATGGCCGGGACGAGGCGGCGCAGCTCCGCCTGATCCACCACCTCCTCGTGCGTGAAGCCGAGCGCTGTCAGCTGGGCCGCCCGCTCCCGGCAGGAGTCCAGCTCCGCCTCGGTCTCCGCGACCTTGAGCTGGCCGTGGCTTTCGAAGCCGCAGTCGTCGTCCACGAGGTCGCGGATGCCGTGCCACAGCGCCATGGAGGCGACGGACAGCGGCACCTCCGCGGCGTGGCGGCCGAGCTGGCGCACCCCGCCGGCGTTCACGCCGGAGGCGTGGCGGCCGATGTGGTCCTTCTCCAGCACCAGCGCCCGGACCCCGCGCAGGGCGAGGTGCAGCGCGGTGGAGCAGCCGTGCAGGCCGCCCCCGACGATAATGACGTCCGGCTCCGACATGGCGTCCCCCTGCCCCGTCAGTGGTGCATCACGGCGGCCACCTCGTCCTCGGCCTTGGGCAGCGAGGCGAGTTCGGCCAGCGTGATCGGCTTCACCGGCGGGCGCAGCCGGTAGTAGCCGACCTCCGCCGGGGAGACGCCGCGGGCGTCGGCGATGACCTCGACCACGGTCGGGCCGCACAGCCGCCCCTGGCACGGCCCCATGCCGCAGCGCAGGAAGGACTTGGTCTGGTTCGGCCCGCTGACGCCCAGCTTCACGGCGTCGCGCACCTGCCCCGCCGTCACCTCCTCGCAGCGGCAGACGATGGTGTCGTCGGCGGGGACGCGGAAGTCCTTGCCCGGCCGGTAGAGCGCGTCGAGGAAGTCGCGGCCGCGCAGCGCCCGGTCCAGCGCCTCGCGGTGCGGGGCGGCGTCGCGGTCGCGGGTGGCGCGGTCGATGGCGCCCAGCCGGTGCAGGGCGTCCAGCGCCGTCAGCCGGCCGCGGTGCTCCGCCGCCAGCGCGCCGCCGATGCCGGCCCCGTCGCCGGCGATGGCGACTCCCTCCACCGACGTGGCGCCCCAGCCGTCGACGTCCGGCACCCAGCAGCGCTGCGCCTCGTCCCAGGACTGGGCGCAGCCGGTGGCGTTGGCGAGGTTGATGTTGGGGATCACCCCATGGTGCAGCAGGAGCGTGTCGGCCGGAAGGCGCTGCTCCGCCCCGTTCCCCTGCCGATAGACGACCGACTGGACGCGCCCGTCGCCCTCGGCGCGCAGGGCGGAGACGTTGCCGATCACCTTGACCTTGCGGCGGACCTCAAGCAGCAGCTTCAGCCCCTTGCCGACATAGCCGGAACGGGCGAAGGCCGGCAGGAGCGGCATGGCCTGCCGCCAGTTCTCCCGCGGCGTGGTGTCGAGGATCGCGTCGATGCGCGCGCCGGCCCGCAGATACTGCCAGGCGAGCAGCCAGAGCAGCGGCCCGCTGCCGGCCATGACCACGTTGCCCGAGGCGACGAGGCCGGAGGTCTTGAGCAGGATCTGCGCCGCCCCCGCCCCCATCACGCCCGGCAGCGTCCAGCCGGGGACCGGGAAGGGCCGCTCCAGCGCGCCGGTCGCCAGGATGACGTGCCGCGCCGGCAGGATGCGCGCAGCACCATCGCGCGACAGGCCGATGTCGAGCGTGCGCGAGACGCTCCACACCGCGGCGCCGGGCAGGTAATCGGCGCCGCTGTCGCGGAACGGCCCGACCAGATCGGCGCCGTGCCAGTAGTCGGTCCCGAGGACGTTGGGATTCCTCACCGGCGAGCGGGTGATGGCGCGGTAGATCTGGCCGCCGGGGGCCGCCTGCTCGTCCAGCAGGACGGTGGACAGGCCGCGCGTTGCGGCCAGCGTGGCGGCGGCAAGGCCGGCCGGGCCGGCGCCGATCACCGCCAGATCGTAACGAGGCTTCAGGTCGGTCACCGCTCGATCTCCCGCTTGCCGTTCTGGGTCTCCACCCGCATGCCGGGGTGGACGCGGATCTGGCAGCCCTGCTGGTTGCCGGTGCCGTCGATGGTCACCAGACAGTCGAAGCACACGCCCATCATGCAGTAGGGACCGCGCGGCGCGCCGGACACCGGGGTGGTCCGGCAGGCGCCGACACCGTTGGCGATCAGGGCGGCGGCGACGCTGTCGCCGGACAGCGCCTCGGCCGGTTGGCCGTCGATGGTGAAGGAGACGCGCTCTCCGCCCGCGTCAGGCAACCGCTGGAACATGGAACCTCCGGGCGCTGAAGGCCGAGAATTCGTCGGGCAGGGTGCCGGCGGCGATGTGCGTCGCCAGCGCCAGCGCATGGTTGGCGGCGAGCGTCACGCCGCTGTGGCAGGTGGCGACGAAGGCGCCGGGCATGGTGGTGGACTGCTCGTAGATCGGGAAGCCGTCCGGGGTCAGCACGCGCAGCGCCGCCCAGGTCCGCACCACGTTCAGCTTGCCGAGCAGCGGGAAGATGCGCAGCGCGCGGTCGGCGATGGTCGAGGTGACGCCGTTGCGCACGGTGGTGTCGAGCCCGACATCCTCGAAGCTGTCGCCGATCATCACCCCGCCCTCGTCGGTCTGGCGGATGAAGCCGACCGGGAAGTTCAGGAAGGGGGCGGTCTTCTCCGTCACGATGACGTGGCCGCGCTCCGGCCGCACCGGGGCGTCCAGCCCGACCATCGGGGCCAGCCGGCGGGCGTCGTGCCCGGCGGCGATGACCACCTTGCCCGAGCGGACCTCGTCCCCCGAGGCGGTGACCATGCGGAACCCGCCATCGCGCGGCTCGATCCGCTCCACCCGGTGATGCGGCAGGTAGGAGACCCCGGACAGGCTCATCCCGCTGTGCAGCGCGCGCAGCAGCTTCAGCGAGTTGCAATGGCCGTCGAGCGGGCAATAGCTCGCCCCGACCACGTCCTTGCCGATGAAGGGCATCTCCTTCGCCACGGCGGCGCGGTCCATCATCTCGTAGTCGTAGCGGACGACGTTCGGCTGGTTGTGCAGGCGGCGGAGCTGGCCGGCGCGCCGCTCCATCTCCTCCTCCGACAGCAGGGGCAGGAAGCCGCCCGGCCGGCGGTAGCACACGTCGATCCCGGTCTGCTCCTGAAGCCGCTCGGCGAAGCCGGTCCAGGTGTCGGAGGACATCTTGGTCCAGCCGGCGTATTCCGGCAGGCCCAGCCCCTTGCCCTGCACCCAGACCAGGGCGAAGTTGCCGCGCGACGGGCGGACGGCGACGTCCCCCTCGTCGAGGACGGCGACCGTCTGCCCCTGCTGGGCGAGGCCCCAGGCGATGGCCGACCCGACCAGCCCGCCGCCGATCACGGCGACGTCGCAGTCGGACCTCGTTCTCTCGGTCATGGTGACGCTCACTCCTGTCCGCGGCCGACCAGCAGCCGCTCAAGCCCGTAGAGCCGGTCGAGCACCAGCATCGCCGCCACCGTCATGAAGATCAGCGAGGCGGACACCGCGGCGACCAGGGGGTCGATGTTGTCCTGGATGTAGAGGAAGAGACGCACCGGCAGCGTCGTCGTCTCGGGCGAGGCGATGAAGACGGTCATCGTCACCTCGTCGAAGCTGTTGATGAAGGCCAGCACCCAGCCGCTCGCCACGCCCGGCAGAATCAGCGGCAGCGTCACCCGCCGGAAGGTCGTCCAGGAGGTGGCGCCGAGCGAGGCCGCGGCGTTCTCGATGGAGCGGTCCATGCCGGTGGAGGCCGCCAGGATCAGCCGCAGCGCGAAGGGCAGGATGATGACCACGTGGCTCAGCACCAACCCGGCGAAGGTCCCGCCCAGCCCGATCTGCGTGAAGAAGCGCAGGAAGGCGATGCCCAGCACGATGTGCGGCACCATCAGCGGCGACAGGAACAGCGCCGTGATCGCCTCGCGCCCGCGGAACTGGTGGCGGGCGATGGCCAGCGCCGCCGGGACCGAGAAGGCCACCGCGATGGTGGAGCTGACCGCCCCCAGCAGCAGGCTGTCGCGGAAGGCCCGCGCGAATTCCGGATTGTCGCCGATGGCCTTGAACCAGCGCAGCGACAGACCCTCGGTCGGCAGCGACAGATAGCCCTGCGAGGTGAAGGCGACCACGCAGACCACCAGGATCGGCGCCAGCAGGAAGGCCAGGAACAGCATGTGGAAGACCAGGGCGACGGGGCCGTTGCGGTTCATTCGAACACCTGCTTGTAGCGACGTTCGACCAGCCGGTTGCAGCCGACGATGATCACGATGTTGGCGAGCAGCAGAAGGATCGCGATAGCGGCGCCCAGCGGCCAGTTCAGCGTGTTCAGGAACTCGTCGTAGGCCAGCGTCGCCGCCACCTTCAGCCGCCGCCCGCCGATGATCGCCGGGGTGGCGAAGGCGCTGGCGGCCAGCGCGAAGACGATGATCGACCCCGACAGGATGCCCGGCACGACCTGCGGCAGCACCACCCGGCGCAGCACGGTGAAGGGCTTGGCGCCCAGCGACAGCGCGGCGTTCTCCACCTGCGGGTCCAGACGCTGCAGCGACGCCCAGACCGACAGCACCATGAAGGGCACCAGCACGTGGGTCAGCGCGATGATGACGCCGGTCTCGGTGTACATGAACTCGATCGGCGTCGCGATCAGCCCGACCGCCATCAGCGCCGTGTTGATGATGCCGGTGGAGCCGAACAGCAGCGCCCAGCCGAGCGTGCGCGACACCACCGAGATCAGCAGCGGCCCCAGGACGACCAGCAGGCACAGGCCGCGCCAGGGCGACCGCATGCGGCGCAGGATGTAGGCCTCCGGCGCGCCGAGCACGGCGCAGAGCAGGGTCACCACCACGGCGATGCGGAAGGTGCGCAGGAAGATCTCGTGGAAATAGTCGTCGGTGACGATGTCGATGTAATTCCCGAGCTGCCAGACGTCCTCGATGCCCGTGTAGAATCCGAAGCTGTTCAGCGACAGGAGCCCGGTCATGACCAGCGGAACCAGCAGCAGCACCGCGAACAGCGCCAGCGCCGGCAGGCTGAGCAGGTAGGGCGCCAGCGGACGCCGCTCCGGCCGGTCCGGCGGGGCCGATTTCGACGCCGCGTCCGAAGACTCCATCATGGATTTGTGAGCGTCCACGGCGGTCATGCCTCACCCGCCATCACGCGCATGTCCTCCGCCCGCCAGCCGACCATGACCGGCTCGTTCTCCGCCGGCAGGGTCTGGCCGTCGTGCTGGCGGATCACCGTCAGGTCGCCGGCTTCCGTGCGGATTTCGAACAGCCATTGGGTGCCCTGGAAGACCCGCGCCCGCACGAGGCCCGGCACGCCGGCGCCGTCCACGAAGCGGACCTTCTCCGGCCGCACGGTCAGCAGGCCGGGGCCGTCCGGCAGCTCCGCCGCGACCGGCCATGCCGTCCCGGCCACGTCGATGCGCCGCCCGGCACCGTCGCGGCGCACCGTGCCCTGGAGCAGGTTGGTGCGGCCAAGGAAGTTGGCGACGAAGGCGCTGGCTGGGTTGTCGTAGGCGTCCTGCGGGGCGGCGACCTGCTCGACCCGACCCTTGTTCATGATGACCACCCGATCGGACAGGGCCATGGCCTCCGCCTGATCGTGGGTGACGAGGATCATGGTGGTGCCGACGCTGCGCTGGATGCGGCGCAGCTCGATCTGCATCTCCTCGCGCATCTTGGCGTCGAGGTTGGACAGCGGCTCGTCGAGCAGCAGCAGGCTCGGCTTGATGACCATGGCGCGGGCGAGCGCCACGCGCTGCTGCTGGCCGCCGGACATGCGCCGCGGGTAACGGTCGCCGAAGGCCCCCAGCCCGACGAGCTGGAGCGCGTCGCGCACCATGCGGTCGCGGTCGGCGCGCGGGATGCCGCGCATCTCCAGCCCGAAGGCGACATTCTCCGCCGCCGTCATGTGGGGGAACAGGGCGTAGCTCTGGAAGACGATGCCGAGCCCGCGCTCGTTGGGCTTCCTGGCCAGCAGGTCGGCGCCGTCCAGCGTGACGCGCCCGGCGCTGGGATCGAGGAAGCCGGCGATCATCTGGAGCGTCGTGGTCTTGCCGCAGCCCGACGGGCCGAGCAGCGAGACCAGCTCCCCCTTCTCCACCGTCAGGGACATGTTGTCGACGGCGACCCAGGGGCCGAACCGCTTGGTCAGGCGGTCGAGGACTAGGTAAGGCATGGCGTCGTCTCCCACCAAGGAGCCTGGGAAGTCCCGGCCCGCCGTTGACGCGGGCCGGGGGTTGCGGTCAGCGCTCGATCTCGCGGGTCCAGCGCTTGTTCCAGGCCTCGCGGTTGGCGTTGATGGTGTCCCAGTCGACCACCAGCAGCTTGCCCATCTGCTCGGGGCCGTAGGGGATGCCCACCTGCTGCTCGGCGGTCAGGGTGACGGTCTTGTTGACCGGGCCGAAGCCGGCGCCGGTCGCCATCACGGTCTGCACCTCGGGCGACAGCATGTGCTGGATGAACTGCTGGGCTTCCGCCGCCTGCTTGCTGCCGGTGATGGCGCAGGCCGCCGAGGCCAGCACGACGCCGCCCTCCTTGGGGTAGACGAAGGCGGCGGGGAAGCCTGTGTCGGCCAGCGCCTTGGCGCGGCCCGAGCCCCAGACGGCGACGGTGGCCTGCCCGCTCTGGAACAGCTCGGTCATCTTGCCCGGCGACGGCTCGTAGGCGAGGACGTTCGGGTTCACCTTGTCCTTGAAGGCCTTGAAGCCGGGATCGATGGACTTCTCGCCGCCGCCGTCGAGCCGCGCCATCATCACCAGCGCGTGCAGGCCGTAGCTGTTGTTGATCGGCGGGACGACCAGCTTCTTGCGGAACTTGGCGTCCTCGATGTCCTTCCAGGAGGCGGGGGCGGCCCAGCCGTTCTCGTCGAAGACCTTCTTGTTGTAGACGATGCCGGTGCCGACCGCGCCGACGCTGACCGCCTTGCCCGAAGGGATCTTCGCCAGATCGTAGAGGTCGTCGTAGATCGGCGCCTTGGCGATGTCGGCGCAGAAGCCCAGCGCCACCGCCTGGTACATCGGACCGTCGTCCAGGATCACCACGTCGATCTGCTGGTTGCCCTTCTGGGCCTGGAGCTTGGCGAGGTTGTCGGTGGAGTTGCCGGCGACATACTCGACCTTCACGCCCGCCTTGCTCTCGAAGGCCGGGATGATGTCCTTGCGCATCGTCTGCTCGAAGGACCCGCCGTAGGCGGCCACATACAGGGTCTTCTGCTGCGCCTGCGCGACACCGCATCCCAGGGCGGCGGTTGCCATCAGGCCGTACACCAACGCTCGCATCTGTCCCTCTCCTGTTCTGGTTCGTTTCCCAGCGGTGCGCGTTTTGTCGCACCCCCGGAGCGTCGCGCCCCGCTGGCATAATCGTCAAATCGAATTGTTTGTGGTGTCTATAACTGAATGTTATGCTGCAACGCATCTGACACCCTTTGACGGCACCGGAATGCTCAATCCCCGCCAGATCGAGGCGTTCCGCGCCGTCATGCTGACCGGCGGAATCACCGCGGCGGCGGAGCTTCTGAACATCTCGCAACCGGCGGTCAGCCGCCTGATCGCCGACCTGCAATACGCGCTGAAGCTGACACTGTTCGAGCGGCGCGGCTCGCGCATCGCGCCGACCAGCGAGGCGATGTCGCTGTATCAGGAGGTGGAGCGGTCCTTCGTCGGGCTGGAGCGGATCGAGCAGGCGGCGCGCGACCTGCAGGAGCGGCGGGCGGGCACGCTGCGGGTGGCCGCCATGCCGGCCATGGCCATCGGCTTCCTGCCGCGCTTCGTCGCCCGTTTCCTTGAGGAGCGGCCGCGGGTGGACGTGTCGCTGTGGGGCAGTAGCTCCCCGCAGGTGCTCGATTGGGTGGCCGCCGGCCAGTGCGAGCTGGGCTTCGGCCAGTCGGCGGTGGAGCACGCGACGGTTCTGTGCGAGCGGATGCCGCGGGTGCGGGCGGTCGCCGTGGTGCCGAGCAACCATCCCCTGGCCGCGCGCAAGCGGCTGGTCCCGGAGGACTTCGCGGGGGAGGCCTTCATCGCGCTCGGCGCCGCCACGCTGATGCGCTATTCCATCGACGCGATGTTCGCCGAGCACGGTGTCGCTCGGACCATGCGGGTGGAAACCCAGCTCACCATGATCGCCTGCGCCATGGTCGCCGCCGGTGCGGGAATCTCCATCGTCGATCCCTTCACGGCGCAGGAGTATGCGGGGCGCGGCGTCGCCATCCGCCCCTTCGAGCCGGCCATCACCTTCGAAATGGCGGTGCTGCATTCGGCGCAGCGGTCGCTGTCCACCCTCGCGCAGGATTTCCTCGGAGGGTTCCGCGACGCCGTCGCCGCCTTCCGACTGCCCGAACAGGAATAACGCCGGGTCAGCCCCCGGGTTCAGCCGCGTGTGTGGAAGTGGCTGAGAAAGGCGCGGGTGGCCTCCTGCTGCGGCCGGTCGATGACGTCGCGCGCTGGCCCCTCCTCCACGATCACGCCGTCGCGCATGAAGATCACCCGGTCGGCGACCTCGCGGGCGAAGGCGATCTCGTGGGTGACGATGATCATCGTCATGCCCTCGGCGGCGAGGTCGCGCATCACCCCCAGCACCTCCGACACCAGCTCCGGGTCGAGGGCGGAGGTCGCCTCGTCGAACAGCATCACCTCCGGCTCCATGGCCAGCGCGCGGGCGATGGCGACGCGCTGCTTCTGCCCGCCGGACAGCCGGTCCGGGTAGGCGTCGGCCTTGTCGGCCAGCCCGACCTTGGCGAGCAGCCGGCGCCCGATGGCCTCGGCCTGCGCCTTCGGCATGTTCTTGGCGGAGACCGGCCCCTCCATCACGTTGCCGAGCACGGTCATGTGCGGGAACAGGTTGAAGTGCTGGAACACCATCCCGGTGTTGGAGCGGAACTTCGCCTGCGCCTTGGGCCGGGGCAGCGCCTTGCCCGTCTCGAAGTCGAAGGCGTCGCCGCCGATGCGGACCCGGCCGCCGTTCGGCACCACCAGCAGGTTGAGGCAGCGCAGCAGCGTGGACTTGCCCGACCCCGAGGGACCGATCAGCGCCACGACGGCGCCGGAATCAACCTTCAGGTTGATGTCGCGCAGGACGACCAGCTCGCCGAACTGCTTCCTCAGCCCGGCGACTTCGATCTTGGGAATGCTCATGGAAAAGGGCCTCTCGCGTTGGATCGCCGGGGGAACGTCCGTGACCCGGACCTTAATGACCGGTCTGGAGCTGCTTTTCGCCCCGCTTCACGATGGCCGTCAGGGGGACCAGCACGACGAAGTAGATCAGCGCGACGATGGTGTAGACCTCCAGCGGGCGGAAGGTGTCCGTCGCGGCGACCTGCCCCTGGTAGAGAAGGTCGGGCACCGCCACCACCGAGACCAGCGAGGTGTTCTTGAACTGGATGATCGACTGGTTCATCAGCGGCGGGATCATGCGCTTGACCGCCTGGGGCAGCACGATGCGCCGCATCACCTTGGCCGGCGTCATGCCGAGCGCCAGCCCGGCCTCCGTCTGTCCGGCCTCGATGGAGACCACGCCGCCCCGGATCACCTCCGCGTAGAAGGACCCGCCGTAGAGCGACAGGGTGAGGACGGAGGCCGTGATCGCGTCGATCTGGATGCCGGTCAGCATCGGCAGCGCGTAGTAGAACCACAGGAGTTGCACCAGCAGCGGCGTGCAGCGGAACAGCTCGATGTAGGCCCAGGAAATCCAGCGCAGCACCGCGAAGCGCGAGAGCTGGGCCAGCCCGCCGACCAGCCCGAGCAGCAGGCCCAGCACGACGACGGCGGCCGTCAGGCCGATGGTGACCAGCGTGCCGTTGAGGAACAGCCAGCGGTATCCCCAGAGCATCTCGAAGTTGAAGGTGTACATGGCGGGCCTGCTTGCAAAGCTTCGGAACGGCGGCCGTCTCCCCGCGGGGCCGGCCGCCGTGCGTCATCGGAACCCAGGTCCGTCGACAGGTTCCTTCAAAGCGGATTGCAATCCGCTTTGGACCGCGACGGCGGTCCCGGCCGCACGTGCGGCCGAAGCCCGCCGGCGAGTGAGGCGATGTGACTCTAAAGCGAACGGACGTTCGCTTTAGAAGGTGATGCCTTCCGGGATGTCGCTCATGGCGATGTCCACCTTGGCGAGGCTGTTCACCACCGCCTCGCGGATCAGGCCCAGCCCCTGGGCGTAGACGATCCAGGTGTTCACGAAGTCGCGCAGGGTCTTGTCCGTCTCGCGCCGCACCGCCGCGTTGGAGGTGGAGCCGAAGATCGGGCGCGGCACGATCACCTTGCCCAGCGACGGGTCGCGCTTCACCGCGCGCACGCCGCCCATCCAGAAGATCGACTGGGCGTCGGCCCGGCCGCTGCGCACGGCCAGCGTCGCCTCGTCCAGCGACTTGAAGCGGATGATCTGGGCGTTCGGGCAGAGGCGGCTGGCCACCTGGTCGTGGGCCGAGCCGACGTCCACGGCGATCTTGACCTCCGGCTTGTTCATGTCGGCCCAGCTCTTCGGCTCGAAGCCCGGCTTGGCGATGACCACCAGGGCGCTGTTGTAGACCGGGACCGTGAAGTCGACAGCCAGGGCGCGTTTCGGCGTCGGGTTCATGCCGAACATGACGTCGATCTTGTTGGCCTGGAGGTCGAGGATGGCGTTGCCCCAGGTGGTCTCGACCACCTCGATGCCGACGTCCATGTCGGCGGCGAGCGCCGACCCGATGTCCCAGAACTGGCCCGACCACTGGCCGGTCGTCTGGTCCTTCATGATCCAGGGGGCGCCGGTCGCCACGCCGCCGATGCGCAGCTTCTTGGCCTTCAGGACCCGGTCGAAGGAGCTGCCGCCCTCCTGCGCCGCGGCCGGGGCGATGCCCGCCGCCATGGTGGCCCCGAAAGCCCCGACCGCCGCGCCGGCGCCCAGAAACCCAGCCAGTTCCCTGCGATTCACCATGTCCGTCTCCCTTGTGGTCCGTCGGGCTGTCCGACCGGATGTGTCGTGACGTGTGTGTCTTTACCTGTGCTCAGGCCGTTCCGTGTTCGTTGACCGGCCGCCGCCGCGGCTTCGCGTTGTTGGGGCGCTTTCCGGGGGAGGGAGCGCCCGAAATGGTCCTTTCGGCCGTCAGGCGAGCGCGATGTCGCGCGCGTGCCGGGCGACGGCCTGGAGCTTCTCGGTGGTTTCGGCGGTCGGCGCGGTCAGCGGCAGCCGCACCCCGCCGACCGGCATGCCGGCCATCGCCATGAAGGCCTTCAGCGGGCCGGGGTTGGTTTCCAGGAAGATGGAATTCACCACCGGGTCGATCCGGGTCTGCTCGGCCAGCGCCTCGTTCAGCTTGCCGGCGCGCGCCAGCTCGAAGATGCGCAGCCAGATCCGCGGGTAGATGGTCGCCGAGGCCAGCACGCCGCCCCGCGCGCCCAGCGCGACGTGGGTGGCGAACAGCGGCTCCTCGCCGCTCAGCACGGAGATCTTGTCGCCGGCGTACTTCATCGTCTTGATGAACTCCGGCATGTCGTAGGAGGAGAACTTCATGCCGATGATGGAGCCGTCCTCCGCCATCGCCTGCACGCCCTCGGCGGTGACCGCCACGGTGGTGCGGCGCGGGATCTGGTACAGCATGACCGGCAGGTCCACCGCATCGCGGTAGGCGCGGAAATAGGCGCGCATGCCCTCCTGGGTGCCGGCGGCGTAATAGGGGGTGACGGTCATCACCGCGGCGGCTCCGGCGGCGGCGAAGTCGCGCCCGGCCTCGACCGCGTCCTGGAAACCGGTGGACAGCACGCCGGGGATCACCGGCTTCCCGCCGGCCTCCTCCACGCAGGCGGCGACGACGCGCTTGCGCTCGTCCCGCGACAGGGCGGGATACTCGCCGGTGCCGCCGATCGGCACGATGCCGGACGCCCCGGCGTCGAGCTGGTGCCGCACCAGCCGCTTCAGGCCGGCGATGTCGACGGAACCGTCGACCGTCAGCGGCGTGACGATGGCGCTGAACAGGCCGCTGATCTCCGAATGGGTGAGTGCCATGGGGTCCTCGGGATTCCTAAGCGTGGCGTTTGAGGCGTGCTGCCTGAAGCATGGCCTGGCGGTGTGCTGAGGCCGCAGGGCGGCCTTGCCCCCGCAATGCGGGAAGCCGGTTTGGGACGATCGGAAAAAAGACGATGAAAAGAGTTCGATGAAATCGACAAAGACCGGCGTGGCGCCGGAAATCCGTGCCTGAACTCACGCCCGGCGTGGTGCCGGGGCCGTGCCGGAGGGAGCGGAACGATGAAATGTCGCTTATGGGACCTTCATCCCGGCCCCGCCCGCTTCCGACGAAAGAGATGTGACCTTATTTTTCCCTTCGCTGCAACAACAAATCGTATAATGGACAAAAAAGGACGATCCGATAAAAACGGCGCTCCAGCACACGTCAACGTGGCCGTTCCACCGTTCCCCTGATGTCGGCCAAGGTCGGAGCGCCGAGGAAGCCCATGATGGTCAGAAGTTCGCGCCGGAACAGCTCCAGCACCGCCTGCGCTCCCGCCGCCCCACCGGTCGCCAGCCCATAGAGGACGGCGCGGCCGAGCAGCACACCCTGCGCGCCCAGCCCCAGATAGCCGGCGACATGGCTGCCCCGCCGCACCCCGCCGTCCGCCAGCACGGTCAGCCGGTCGCCGACCCGTTCGGCGATGTCCGCAAGGCAGCGCGCGGGGTGGATGGCGTGGTCCAGATTGCGGGCGCCGTGGTTGGACACGACGATGCCGTCCACCCCCAGCTCGGCTGCCCTCTCCGCGTCGTCGGCGCGCAGCACGCCCTTCAGGATCAGCGTGCCCGGCCAGGCGTCCCGCAGGGTCCGCACGTCGTCCCACCCCACATCCTGGGCGAGGCTGATCTCGTCCCCAACGGCGACCCGGCCCAGCGCAGTGCGGAACTCGTCGGGATAGTGGGCGTAGGTCGGCACGCCGCCGTTGCGCAGGTATTTGACGAAGACCCCGGCGAACCAGCGCGGATGGACGAGGCAGTCCAGCCCGGCGCGCAGCGACGGCTTGATCGGAATGCCGAAGCCGTTGCGGATGTTGTATTCGCGGTTGGGAGTCACCGCGGTGTCGACGGTCAGGACCAGCGCCTCCGCCCCCGCCCGTTCGGCCCGCCGCACCAGATCGAGAGCGCGCTCGCGCTTGCGCCAGACGTAGAGCTGGAACCACAGCCGCGCCCCGGATTCCCTGGCGATCCGCTCAATGGAGGTGATCGACTGGGTGGAGACGCAGAAGGGAATGCCGACCGCGGCGGCGGCCTTGGCCAGCTCCACCTCGCCGTCGTACCAGACCAGCCCGGCGACGGCGGTTGGCGCCACCACCAGCGGCATGGGCTGGCTCACCCCGAACAGGCGGGTGGCGGCGTCCCGTTTCGACACGTCCACCAGCACGCGCGGTTTGAAGGCGAGATTGTCGAGCGCGGTCTTGGACGCGGCGATGCCGGTTTCGTCCTCGGTGCCGCGATCGATGTACTCGAACAAGCCGCGCGGCAGGCGGGACCGCGCCCGCTGCCGGGCCTCGGCGATGTTGAGCGGCGCGGTCACGGCGATCTCGCCGCTTCATGGAAGAGAACGCCCACGCCGCACGATGCGCAAGATAGGACCATTGGATGCCGCTCCGACAAAAATTATCTTTTTGGGAACAGTTTTTCGTATGCTAGACATCGAGTGACAATATCGTCAACGTCCGATCGCGCCAGCCGATTGTTCGCGACACCGATTTTTGCCCCGGCCTCCCACCGCCAGCCCGGCTCCCTTCACCCCGGCCCCGAAGCCACGAGGACCTGCCCGATGCGTGACCCACAGGCTCTGCTGACGTCGCTGCGTACGCTCCTGGGGGAGCGCCATGTGGTCACGCAGGCGACGGATCTCGAACCGCTGACGCGGGACTGGCGGGGCCGCTACCAGGGCACGGCGCTGTGCGCCGTCTACCCCGCGGACACCGAGCAGGTGGCGGCGACCGTCCTGCTGGTGCGCGAGCATGGCGGGACGATCGTGCCGCAGGGCGGCAACACCGGCATGTGCGGCGGCGCCACGCCCTTCTCGGACGAGGCGGTGGTGCTGCGGCTCGACCGGCTGAACCGGGTGCGGCAGGTCAGCGCGCTGGACAACACCATGACGGTGGAGGCGGGCTGCATCCTGGCCGACCTGCAGGCCCGCGCGCAGGAGGCCGGGCGCCTCTTCCCGCTCAGCCTGGGCGCGGAGGGGAGCTGCCAGATCGGCGGCAACATCGCGACCAACGCCGGCGGCACGGCGGTGCTGCGCTACGGACCGATGCGCGACATGGTTCTGGGGCTGGAGGTGGTGCTTCCCGACGGCTCGGTGATGAACGACCTGAAGCGGCTGCGCAAGGACAACAGCGGCTACGCCGTGCGCCACCTGTTCATCGGGGCGGAAGGCACGCTGGGCATCATCACGGCGGCGGTGCTGAAGCTGTTCCCCCAGCCGCAGGCGAGCGCCACCGCCATGGCCGGCGCCGGCCATCTCGACCAGGCGCTGGAGCTTCTGGCCGCCGTCCGCTCCCGCCTCGGCGACCGGGTCAGCGCCTACGAAGTCATGTCGCACTCCCAGATGCAGCTCGTGCTCGACCACATCCCCGGCTGCACCCTGCCCTTCGCGGAGCCGCACCCCTGGTACGTGCTCATCGAGGCGGAGGACAGCTTCGCCGCCATGGATCTGGCCTCGATTCTTGAGGAGTGCCTTGCCGACGCGCTGGAACGCGGCCTCGTCGCCGACGCCGTGATTCCCAAGAGCGGCGCGCAGCGCGAGGCGCTGTGGCGCCTGCGCCATTCGGTGTCGGAGGCGAACAAGGTGGCCGGCATCAGCGTCTCCTACGACACGGTGGTGGCGCTCGACCGGCTGGGGGATTTCGCGGCGGAGACGGAGCGCGGCGTGCGCGAGGCCTTCCCGCAGGCGCGGCGGCTGTTCGTCGGCCATGTCGGCGACGGCAACCTGCACGCGGTGATCCATTTCGACCACGACGCCTTTCCCTCCCGCGACGCGTTCGAGGCGGCGGCGGCGCAAATCAACGAGATCGTCGACACGGCGACGCTCGCCTGCGATGGTTCGATCAGCGCGGAGCACGGGATCGGCCGCAGCAACCGCAAACGGCTCGCCAACTCCATCGATCCGGCGCGCTATCGGCTGATGACGCAGATCAAAGCGTTGCTCGACCCGGACCATATGATGAATCCTGGAAAGGTTCTGGTGTTCGAGGACCCTCAATGAAGCGGCCCGCCCTGACGACCAGGCATGTACGACGAATCGCGACACGACAGGCGGCGGACGAGGCAATGGATGTGATCGAGCGGCCCGACGCGGCCACCTCCGCCTCCCAGAGCGGGGCGGACGGGGAACTGGACCTCGGCGTCCGGCTGAAGAACCTGCGCAAGCGCCTGGGGCTGACGCTCCAGCAGGCGGCCGACCGCACCGGGGTCGGCGTGTCCACCCTGTCCAAGATCGAGCGCAACGAGCTGTCGCCGACGGTCACCACCCTCCAGAAGATCGCCGGCGGCTTCGAGATGGACGCGGCGGCGATCATCGGCGGGCCGACCCCGACGCTGCGCGTGGCCGGACGCCGTTCGGTGACGCGGTCGGGCGATGGCCGTCCCTTCCCCACCGGCACCTGCAACAACGCCTGGCTCTGCCCGGAGCTGACCAACAAGGTCATGACCCCGATCATGACCACCGTCGTCGCCCGCTCGCTCGACGCCTATCCGGAATGGGCCAAGTACGACGCGGAGCTGTTCCTGCACGTCGTCTCCGGCACGCTGGTGGTTCACAGCCAGATCTACGAGCCGCTGCGGCTGGAAGCCGGCGATTCCATGTATTACGACGCCAGCACCCCGCATCTCTGGCTCTCGGACGGGGACGAGGACGCCCGCGTTCTCTGGGTCTACGCCAAGTATCAGTGACACATAACGATACGCTTGATGGGTAAATAGCGGACCGCTATATTTATGCGATGCACACGATCCGCTATACTGCGGCGGCTCTGAAGACGCTTCGCCGGATGCCGCGCAACACGGCGGAGCTGATCCGCCTGAAGCTGCGGGAGGTGGCTGCCGACCCGGCGAACGCGCGGAACGTGAAGAAGCTGAAGGGCCGGGACGGCTACCGGCTCCGCGTCGGCGACTGGCGGATCGTTTATGACCTCGAATCCGGCGTGCTGGTGCTGATCGTCATCGAAATCGGCCCGAGAGGAGGCATCTATGACTGATTCCGCGCAGATCATCCGGGATGGCAACGGCAATCCGGCCTTCGCGGTTCTGCCCATCGCCGAATATGAACGATTGCTGGAAGCCGCCGACGAGGCAACCGCGACCCGCGCCTTCGATGTCTACAAGGCCACACAACCGGAAACCTTCCCCGATGACGTGGCCGAGCGTCTGCTGGGTGGCGAGCATCCGGTGAAGGTCTTCCGCGACCACCGCGGCATGACGCAGGCCCAACTCGCCGAGGCCACCGGTCTCAAGCAGGCCTATGTCTCGCAGATCGAGGCCGGCACGCGGGGCGGTTCCGTGGATGTGCTCAAGCGGATCGCCGACGCCCTTCGGGTGGACCTCGACGACCTCACCTGACCACGACCTCATCGGACCGACACGGCGAACAGCACCGGCACCTCGACGGTGGCCGGCTTGGGCGGAGGCGGAAAGGGGGCGGTCCGGGCGACCGTCTCCAGCGCCGCCCGCTCCAGCACCGCGACGCCGGGGCCGGACAGGACGGCCATGGACTCGCCCGGAACGCTGCCGTCACCCCGCACCGTGAAGCGCACCAGCACCGTCCCCCCCAGCCGCAGCCGCCGCGCTTCCGCCGGCACCGCGAGCCGGACCTGAAGGCGGCGGCGCACCTCCTCCAGATAGACGCGCATGGCGTCCGCGCCGCCGCTGCCGACGCCGGCATCCGCCACAGCGGAGCCGTTCATCCCGCTGCCCATCGCTGGTCCGGCCGCTGGTCCGGTTGCGGCGGCGGCCCCGTCACGATTCCGGGCCATGTCCTTTGCCGGGGTGGCCGGTGCCGGGATGGCCGGTGAGGAGGCGCGGGTGGTGGCCGCCGTCACCGGCTTCACCGTCGGCTTGCGGGCCGGAACCGGCGCAACGGAATCCGGACCGTCAGGGGGCGACGGGTCGGGAGGCGGAACGGCCTCGACCCGTTGCGGTTCCGGGTCCGGCGCCGGTTCGGCGGCGGCAGCGGCCGGCGGCGGCTCCGCGTCGGACTCTCCGTGACCGTCCGGGCCTCCCCCCGCGTCGCCGGCCGCTTCGACGCCGCTTCCCGGCACGAGGTCGATGCTGAAGGCCTCGGGAACCGGCGTGGCCGGTGTCTCGGCCGTGGCGATCAGCAGACCCAGCAGGGCGCCATGGGCCAGGGCGGACAGGGCGAACGCCCAGGGAGCCCATGGCCCACGCCCCGCCCTTTCCTCCGGGATCGCCGCATCGCCGGCGCGCAGGACGTCCATGGTCAGGCCCCGTGCTCAGCCCAGCCTCTTCCGCGTCAGAACTGGTAGCGCGCCCCGAGGTAAAAGCTGCGCCCCTCCTCCGGGTAGCCGTCCATGAGCTGGTAGTTGCGGTCGGTGATGTTGCGGACCACGGCCTCCGCCTCCACCCCCTTGACGATCTCGTAGGAGACCTTGAGGTTCGCCAGCGCGTAGGCGCCGGTGCGGTAGTAGGCGGTCTGCGCGGAATTGCTGGTCCAGCGGGTCGAGGAGACCTCCAGCGACGGCACGACGTGCAGCGCCTCGATGGGCTGGACGTCGGCGTAGGCGAACAGCTTGTGGGTCGGCGTGCCGGTCGGCTTGGGCTCCGGGGTGCCCACGGCGTCGAGCGTGCGGACCAGCAGCGTGTAGTTGCCGCCGATCTCCAGCCACTCGGACAGCAGCGTGCGCGCCGACAGCTCGAAGCCGCGGTCGAAGCCGGACCCGACGTTGCGGTTCTGCGTCACCGACTGGCCGTTGTAGATCATGTTGACCGACTGGATGGCGTCGGTCAGGTCGTTGACGAACACCGCCCCTTCCAGGCGGGTGTTGCCAAAGACCTGCTCGGACGCCCCGATCTCGTAATTGACGGCGCGTTCCGGCTTCAGCCCCGGATTCGACACAGCCCCGCCGAAGCGTGAGCTGAAGCGCTCGAACAGCGTCGGGAAGCGGGTGCGGCTGGACACGCTGGCGTGGGTCTCGCCGGTGGCGCTGTAACGCCAGATCACCGCGCCCTGCCAATTGAACGCGTCCATGTCCTTCGTCGGGTAATTGACGAAGCGGCCGGTGTTGGTGCCGTCCCAGTCCTGGGCCTTGCGCAGGTCGCGCCAGTCGTAGCTGGCGCCGGCCACCACATCCACCGCCCCGGTGGCGTGGAAGGTGTTCTCCAGAGCGACCGAATAGGTGTCCTCGACGCTCTTCTGATTCGGCTCGCGGAAGCGCGGCGCGTAGATGGTCTGGAATTCCTCGTGCTCGTCGCGGCGGACGTGGATGGCGCCCTTCAGCGTGTTGCGCGGGATCAGGTCGGTGCCAAGCTCCACGCCGCCGCCATAGGCGCGGTCGTCATAGATGCTGGTGAAGGCCCGCGACGTGCTCTGCCGGACGTAGCGGCGGTCGTCGTAGGAATCGAGCTTGTTGTCGAAGGTCGAATGGAACAGCCGCGTCTTGACGTAGGACTTGTCGCCGAGCTGCGTGTGCGAATTGAAGGACAGGTTCTGCACCGCCCATTCCGGCCATTTCCAGTAGCGCATGGTCTGGCTGCTGGCCGGGTCGTAGGTGTGCAGCGGGGCGCCCTTCGAGCCGTTCTGCTTCAGTACGTTGAAGGAATACTCGTCGGTGTCGTTGGGCGTGACGCCGAACTTGGCGTTCACCCGCCAGTCCCGGCTCTCCGATCCCTCGCGCCGGCCGCCATTCTCGTTGGCGGTGGGCGTGTGGTTGTCGGACAGGCGGAAGAAATTCTGCTCGACCTTGGCGATGCCGCCCTGGACGTAGAAGCGCTCCTGCTTCGTCCCGGCGCTGGCGCTGGTCAGATAGCCGGAGAAGGCGCCCGTCGCGTCGAGGTTGATGCCGGTGCGCAACTCGCCTTCCAGTTCGCGCGTCGGCTTGCGGCTGACGAGGTTGATCGAGCCGCCGAGCCCGCCCGGCCCGTCGAGAACCGACGCGTAGCCCTTGGCCACCTGGATCTCGGCCAGATCGCCGGTCAGGAAGCGGCCGAGGTCGAAGCGGTTGTCCGCCGGCAGGTAGAGCTGCACGCCGTCCAGATAGAGCGGCACCTGGAACCGGTCGTAGCCGCGCACCGTGACGTAGCGCTCGTTGCGCGGGCCGCGGGTGGTGGCGATGCTGACACCCGGCAGCAGGTCGAGCGCGCGGTCCAGCCGCTCGCGGTTGAAGCGGGCGATGTCCTCCGACGACAGGACGGAACCGCCGACCGGGGTGCCGCCGGCCGCCTGGGCCGTCGCGTTGATCTGGCCCAGCCGGTAGACCGGCTCATCGGGTGCGGTGGACTGGGCGGCAGATTGAGCCAAGGCGGGGGCGTTCTGCGCGGCGGCCAGCACGGCCGACGACGCAGCGGCAAGCAGCAATCGTCTCATCGGACTCCTGAGGGGATGGGCGTCAGCGGAAGGTGTGGATCAGAGCGAAGCGAGAAAGGACAGCAGCGCCGCGCGGTCGGCGGTGGGCAAGGCACGCACGGCGTCGGCGCTGCCTTGGGCCTCGCCGCCGTGCCACAGCACGGCCTCCAGCGGGTTGCGGGCGCGGCCGTCGTGCAGGTAGGCGGGGTGGTCGGCGATCAGCGGGACGAGGCCCAGCCCCCACAGCGGCGCCGTGCGCCACTGCCGCCCGCTGGCGCGGTGATCGGGCCGCCGGTCGGCCAGCCCGTCGCCCAGGTCGTGCAGCAGCAGGTCGCTGTAGGGATGGATCGTCCCCCCGCCGAGCCCCGGCAGGAGCGGGTGCTCCGCCGTCTCCAGACTGGGGGCGTGGCAGCGGGCGCAGCCGGCCTCCGCGAAGACCGCCTCGCCGCGGCGCACCGCCGGGGCGTCCGCGTTGCGCCGGGACGGCGGCTGGAGCGCCAGCGTGTAGAGATGGATGGTGTCGAGCATCGCCTCGGACAGTTCCGGCTGCGGCCCCTCGTCCTTGGTGGCATAAGCGGCGCAGGCGTCCTGCGCCTCCGGACAGTTGGGCTGCGGATAGAGGCGCGTGGTGATCCCGAGGTCGCCGACGAAGGCTCCGGCGATCTGCTGGCGCACGCTCGGCTGGTTGGCCTTCAGCCCGAAACGGCCGAGCGCCTCCGCCCCGGTCTCGCGGTCCCGGACGCGGTTGGGCTGGCCGGAGACCACGCCCTCGCGCGCCTGCGCCTCGGCCAGCGCCAGAATGGCGCGCTCCGGCACCGCCTCCAGCAGGCCCAGCCCGAAGACCGGCGGCCCCATGCGCGGCGAGGTCATCACCTCGTCGCCGAGCGGCCCGAAGGCCAAGTCGGTGACGCGGATTTCCGGGGCGCGCAACGGCACCTCGGTGCCGTCGGCCAGACGCTCGACCCGCTCGTGCCACGTGAAGAAGACGCGCGCCTCCGCCGGAACGCCGGGCACCGACTGGTCGTTGATCTGGTCGCCGTAGACGGGGTGCGGCTTGGGTCCGCCATGCGCGTCCTCGCCGGGCACCGACAGGCGAACCAGCATGGCGCGCAGCGCGTCGTCGGGGCCCTGCGGCGGCTCGCCCCGCCCGTTCTTGATGTGGCAGGCGGCGCAGGACAGCCGGTTGTAGGTCGGCCCCAGCCCGTGGAACCCGCCCTCCCCCGCGAAGCCGTTCTGCACCAGCGCCCGCCCGCCGGCCTGGGCGCGGCCGACGCTGGTCCCGGCCTCCGGGTCCGGGCCGCCGGGCGTCCAGACATGGTTGAACAGGATGCGCCCGATGGTGAACTGGACGCGCTGCGCCTCGTCGGTCGGCGGCAGGGTCTGGTCGAAGGCGGCGCGCGTCGGGTTGGCCGGGGCGGCGGCCTGAACCGCCGCTCCCGCCGTCGCGGACAGGGCGACCGACAGGCCGAGAAGGGCGTGGAGGGTCCGGCGCACGGGTCAGGGCTCCTTGGCGGCGGCCAGCACGGCGCGGGCGGTGTCCGTGGCGGCGGCGCGGGCCTTGCCGATGCGCTCCGCCCAGTCCTGATCGAGCGCTTCCGTAACAGCCAAGCCTGCGGCCTCGTCCTCGGTCACCGGGACCGCGGTGGCGAGGGCCAGCGCCTCCTCCGCTTTCGCGGCAAGCGCGGGATCGCCCTTGCGGGCGGCCGCCATCCGCGCCTCGTCCAGCAGCACCAGCAACTCGCGCAGCTCGTCCTGGCGGCGGGTGACCAGCGCGTCGAACAGGGCGGCGACCGCCGGCTCCCGGCGGCTGCCCCTCTCCGTTTCATAGGCGAAGGCGCCGGCCACGGCGAAGGGATTGCCGGTTCCCGCCGGGGCGTCCCGGTAGACCGCGGGGCGGACCGGGTGGCGGCGGATGTCCGGGTGGAAGATAATCCGCTGCCCCTCCTCCGACAGGGCGAAGGCGACGAAGGCGGCGGCGGCCTTCGGGTGCGGAGCGGCGGCGGTCACGCCGATGTGGGCGGGCAGCCAGGCGGTGCGCTCCGGATAGAGAATCTCCACCGGCTTGCCGTCGGCCTGGGCGTTCAGCGCCTGGAAGTCGATGGTCGGCCCGGCGCCGCGCCGCCCCGAGGCCACGCTGTCGCCCACACCCGGCCCACGGTCGGCGAGTTCCGCGCTGGCGGCGATGCGTTGCAGCAGCGTCCAGCCCGCCGCCCAGCCCTCGGCCTGGAGGATGATGTCCACCAACACCGGGGCGAAGCCGACCCGCGAGGGCACCGGGAAGGCGACGTGCCCGGCCAGCGCCGGGTCGGCGAGGTCGGCCCAGCGTCGCGGCGTCGGCAGCCCACGCTCCGCCAGATAGGCCGGGTTGACCACGATCCCGTAACCGGCAACCTCGAACGCCTCGAAGCGGCCCGACGGGTCGGAGAGGGTCTGCGCCCCGATGCGGCCCGGCAGGGCCTCGCGATCGAGCCCCGGTGAGGCGATGTCCAGCGGGCGGAGCCGCCCCTCGTCGCGCAGCAATGGGAAGTTGCGCAGCGCCGGGGTCCAGTAGACGTCCACGCCGCCCTGGTCGGCGCCGCGCAGGATCGGCATCGCCTCCCGCCCGGTCTTCCAGAGGACGCGCAGGTCCGTGCCGGGATTGGCCCGCTCGAACGCCGCCTCGAAGCGGGAGACCAGCTCGTCGGGGTAGCTGGTCAGGACGAGCAGGCTCGATTCCAGGGGTTCCGCGTGCAGCGTACCCGGAAGGATGCCCATCGCCAGCACAACCAACGCACGCAGTCTCATCGCGGGCTCCGTCACAGGGACCGATCAGGCCGTATCCATTCGCTATGTTTGTTTGAATACAGCGCATACCGGCGTCTGTCAACGGTCGCTATATACGTTTGGTATATAACCGTGAAGAAAATATGGGAATGGCGCCCGTTGGCCGGGGAGCGCGCCCGCTCCCCGGCCGTCCTCACGTCAGGTTGTCATCTCACCCAGAGCTATCGCATTTGGCCTCTATAACCCTCTCCCCTCTGGGGAGAGGGTGGCCCGGAGGGCCGGTGAGGGGGATGTGCTTGGCGATACGTCCGGCGAAAGCGCAACCCCCTCACCCTAACCCTCTCCCCAGAGGGGAGAGGGGACTTCGAATACAATCACCCCGTCACTTCACGAGCGGGCAGCCGCTGTCCTTCGGGTTGATGTAGGCCTGCTCGCCGGGAATGGTTTTGAGGATCTTGAAGTAGTCCCAGGCCGCCTTCGACTCGGCCGGGGTCTTGATCTGCGCCAGATACATGTCGTTGAAGATCCGGCCGTTGTCGGCGATCCGCGCGTCCTTCATCATCATGTCGGTGATGGGCATGCCACGCATCGTGGCGGCGACCTTGTCGGCGTCGTCGGTGCCGGCCGCCTGCACGGCCTTCAGGTAATGCTTGACCGCCGAATAGACGCCCGCCTGGTTCATCGACGGCTTGCGCCCGGTCCGCTCCTCGAACTTCTTCGACCAGGCGCGGGTCTCGTCGTCCATGTCCCAGTAGAAGGAGTTCGCCAGCATCAGCCCCTGCGCGGTGTCGAGGCCCAGCGCGTGGATGTCGTTGACGTTCAGCAGCAGGCCGGCCAGCGTCTGGCCGCCCTGGGGAATGCCGAACTCGGCGGCCTGCTTGACCGCGTTGATGGTGTCGCCGCCGGCGTTGGCGAAGGCGACCACCTCGGCGCCCGAGGCCTGCGCCTGCAGCAGGAAGGACGAGAAGTCCGAGCTTGCCAGGGGATGGCGGACGCTGCCCTTGATGGTGCCGCCCAGCGTCTTGACGGTGTTGGCGGCCTCCGTTTCCAGCGAATGGCCGAAGGCGTAGTCGGCGGTGATGAAGAACCAGCTCTTTTTGCCCTGCTCGACCAGCGCGCGGGCGGTGGAGGACGCCACGGCGTGGTTGTCCCACGTCCACAGGAAGCCATAGGGGCTGCAATCCTTGCCCGTCAGATCGGTGGAGCCGGGGCCGGACATCAGGAAGATGCGCTTCTTGTCCTTGGTGATGCCCTGCACGGCCAGCGCCGCGGCGGAGTTCGGCACGTCGGCGACGACGTCGACCTTCTCCACGTCGATCCACTGGCGGGCGAGGTTGGCGGCGATGTCCGCCTTGTTCTGGTGGTCGCCGACGATGATCTCGACCTTGGTGCCGTTGATGGCGTTGCCGAACTCCTCGGCGGCCAGCCGCGCCGCCACCGCCGACCCCTCGCCGTTGATGTCGGCGTAGATGCCGGACCGGTCGGACAGCATGCCGATCTTGATGACGTTGTCCGACATCTGGGCCTGGGCCGTGCCGGACGCCAGGGCGGCGAAGGCGGCGCCGGCGAGAAGGCCGGCGAGACGGGTGCTGCGCATGGTTCACTCCCTAGGGTGTTGTTTTCTTCGTGGTTCGGGTGTCAGTGGGTCGTGTAGCCGCCGTCCACGGGGATCGCGGTGCCGGTGATCGACGCGGCGGCGTCGGAGCACAGGAAGGCGATGGCGGCGGCGACCTCCTCCGGCGGGATCAGCCGGCCGGTCGGCATGCGGTCGAGGAACACGGCCTGGAGAACCCGTTCCTCCGGCAGGCCGGTGACCTGCGCCTGCTGGGCGATCTGCTTCTTGATGATCGGGGTCAGCACCGTGCCGGGGCACACCGCGTTGCAGGTGATGCCGTGTTCGGCCACCTCGATCGCCACCGACTTGGTCAGGCCGATGATGCCGTGCTTGGTCGCCACATAGGCGGGCTTGTGCGGAGCGCCGACCATGCCGAGGACCGACGCCGTGTTGACGATGCGCCCCCAGCAGCGCTCGCGCATCGCGGGAAGGGCCGCCTTGATGGTGTGGAAGGCGGCGCTGAGATTGACCGCGAGCAGCAGGTCCCATTTGTCGTCGGGGAACTCGTGCACCGCCGCCACATGCTGCACCCCGGCGTTGTTCACCAGGATGTCGATGGGGCCGAGCGCCGCCGCCGCGTCGGCCATCATGGCGCGGGCCTCCTCCGGCCGGCTGAGGTCGGCCCCCGAATAGACGATCCTTGTGCCGCTCTGCGCCCCGATCTCCGCGCACAGCCGGTCGATCTCCGCGCGGTCGCCGAAGCCGTTGAGCATCACATGGCAGCCCTGGCGGGCCAGTTCGCGGGCGGTCGCCAGCCCGATGCCGGTGGTGGAGCCGGTGACGACGGCGTTTCTGTTTCGCATCTCGGTCTTTCTTTCGGACGTCTTGGATGTCAATGGCGCCTCGCGGTTCAGAAGGCCACCTGATCGGCACCCTTCAGCGCAAGCATGGCGCGCGCCTCGGCGGGGGTGGCGACCTCCAGCGACAGCTCTTCGAGAATCCGGCGGATCTTCGCGACCTGCTCGGCGCTGTTCCGGGCCAGCCGGCCCTTGCTGAGATACAGGCTGTCCTCCAGCCCGACCCGGACGTTGCCGCCCATGACCGCGGCCATGGTCGTGAAGGGAATCTGGTGACGGCCGGCGGCCAGCACCGACCATTCGTAATCCGTCCCGAACAGCCGGTCGGCGGTCTCGCGCATGAAGACGAGGTTGCGCTGCTCCGCGCCGATGCCGCCGAGGATGCCGAAGATCGTCTGGACGAAGAAGGGCGGCTTCACCAGCCCCCGATCGACGAAGTGGGCGAGGTTGTAGAGGTGCCCGACGTCGTAGCACTCGAACTCGAAACGCGTTCCGCAGCCCTCGCCCAGATGCTCCAGGATATAGGCGATGTCGCGGAAGGTGTTGCGGAAGATGAAGTCGTCGGTGCTGCGCAGATAGGGCTCCTCCCAGTCGTGCTTCCAGCCCTGGTAGCGGTCGGCCAGCGGGAAGATGCCGAAGTTCATCGAGCCCATGTTGAGCGAGCACATTTCCGGCCGGGCCTGGAGCGGAGCGGCAAGGCGCTCCTGCACCGTCATGTTGAGCGAGCCGCCGGTGGTGATGTTGAGCACCGCGTCGGTGGACTGCTTGAGGCGCGGCAGGAATTGCATGAACACCGCCGGGTCCGGCGTCGGCTGCCCGGTGCGGGGGTCGCGGGCGTGCAGGTGGAGGATCGCGGCACCGGCCTCGGCGGCGCCGACGCCCTGCTCGACGATCTCATCAGGCGTCACCGGCAGCGCGTCCGACATGGTCGGGGTGTGGATCGACCCCGTCAACGCGCAGCTGATGATGACCTTCTTCTGTGCTGCCTTCTGTGGTGCGGCCATGTGAGATTCCCTGAGTGGGTTGATATCGAATGGGGAGGGACGGCGCGCGGTCACCCGCGCTCGACGCCGTCCAACCGCTGCAGGTGGGCCGCCAGACGGGCGTGCGTCTCGGCCCGCTGCGCCTCCGTCCAGGTGCGGAAGCCGGCGCCGGACTTCATGCCCAGCCGCCCGGACGCGACGAGGTCGCGCAGCAGGGGCAACGGTTCCGGCGTCCGGTCGAGGTCGTGCAGGACATGCTCGTGCACCGCCAGGGTCAGGTCGGTGCCGACGAGGTCGGCGTTCTCCAGCGGCCCCAGCACGGCGAGGCGGCGGCCGAAGCTTGCCTTGACCACGGCGTCCACCGTCTCGGCGTCGCACACGCCGTTCTGGACGAGCGCGATGGCCTCGCGCCAGAGCGCGTGCTGCAAACGGTTGCCGATGAAGCCGGGAACGTCCTTGCGGACATGCACCGGCATTTTGCCGATGGCGGCCAGCAGCCCGATCATCGCGGCAACCGCCGCGTCGGCGGTGTCGGCGGTCTGGACGACCTCGACGAGCGGGATCTGGTACGGCGGGTTCCACCAGTGGGTGCCGAGCGCACGGCTCTTGTCCCGGAGCGGTTCCATGATCCGGGTGATCGGGATCACCGACGTGTTGCTCGCCAGAAGCGCATGGGCCGGCGCGGCGGCCTCGACCGCCAGGAAGATCCGCTGCTTGAGCGGCAGATCCTCCGGGACCGCTTCGATGACGACGTCCGCGTCGCCGACCGCGTCCTCCAGCGACTCGCAGGGCCGAACCCGGTCCGCGGCGCCGCTGTCCATCCCCAGAGTCTCAAGGTTGCCGCGGACCCGTTCAACGATCCCGGCCCGGCGGCCCGGATCGGGCTCATGGATGGCGACCGGGTGCCCGGCGACGGCGAAGGCCTGGGCAATCCCATGCCCCATCAGCCCGGCACCGATGATTCCAACACGCTGCTGCGTCATGCCTTTGCCGCTTCCCCCCTGCCTGATGGCGCTGCGACTGCCGCTCGACCAATTGTTCGCTGCACCCATATTTTCTTGGTGCAATCAAAGCAAGGGGCGTGCCAATGATGGAAAGCGTTGCCAGGAAACGGGTTGGGCCAAGCGGACGGGCGGATTGCCTGGGGATCGGATCACCCGTCCGCTGAAGCCCCCACAATCAGGGCTTCCGTCGTGTGCTGAATTTTGACAAACAGTGTTCAGAATATTGACAAAAGCGACGCGGCGGGAGGCGGGCCATGGCGGCGGGACCAGACGAACACTTCGCGGCGGCGCGCGCCCTGATGGTGATGATCGACGAGATGATCGACGGCGCCATTCTCGTCGACAAGGACGCGCGGATCGTCTGGTCCAACGACAAGCACGTCTGGTTCGATGACAAGCGCAAGGCGCTGCTGGGCATCCGCTCCCTCACCGAAGTGGTGGGGCAACCCGTCGAGCGGGTCATCCCGCACAGCCAGATGCGCGACGTGGTGGAGACCGGCCGCTCCTTCCCGCTCGACATCATGCGCTACGGCGAGCACACGCTGCTGGTCAGCCGCCTGCCCCTGCGCGACGAACAGGGGGAAATCATCGGCGCCCTCGCCTTCGCCCTGAAGAACAGCCTGACCTATCTCCGCCCCATCGCCGAGCGCTTCAACAAGTTGCAATCGCGGCTCGACCGCATGGAACAGGAACTCGCCGCCAGCCGCGCGCCGAAATACTCGGTCGAGAACCTCGTCGGCTTCAGCCCGGCGATGCTCCAGGTGAAGCGGCTGGTGCGTAAGGCGGGCCAGATCAACTCGGCGGTGCTGGTGCTGGGCGAGACGGGGACCGGAAAGGAGCTGGTGGCGCAGGCGATCCACGCCACCTCGGACCGGGCCGACCGTCCCTTCGTCGGCGTCAACGTCGCGGCGGTGCCCGAAAACCTGCTGGAGGCGGAGTTCTTCGGCGTGGCGCCCGGCGCCTACACCGGGGCCGGCCGCCAGCCCCGGCCCGGAAAATTCCAGCTCGCCCACGGCGGCACGCTGTTCCTCGACGAGATCGGCGACATGCCGCTGCCGCTTCAGGCCAAGCTGTTGCGCGTGCTGCAGGAGCGCGAGGTCGAGCCGCTCGGCTCCAATCAGGTCATCAAGGTCGATGTCCGCATCATCGCCGCCACCAGCCGGCCGCTGCCGGAGATGATGCGGAACGGCACCTTCCGCTCGGACCTTTACTACCGGCTCAACGTCTTCCCGATCCAGCTTCCGGCGCTGCGCGACCACAAGGAGGATCTGGAAATCCTCGCCTCGCTGTTCTCGGAACGGATGGCGGTGAGCCTCGACCAGCCGATGCGCGACCTGACCCCCGGGGCGCTCGACGCGCTGCGCGGGCACGACTGGCCGGGCAACGTCCGCGAACTCGCCAACGTCATCGAGCAGGTCTATGTGCGCACCGACGGCGAACGCATCCTGGCCGGGGACTTCGCCGACATCCTTCCCGGCGCCGCCGCCCGGCCCACGGCACCGCCGGCGCGCAAGCGTCCCCTCGCCGACAGCATGGACGAGCTGGAACGCTCGCTCATCCTCACAGCGCTCGAAGACGCGCAGGGCAACAAGCTCGAAGCGGCGCGCAGCCTCGGCCTGTCGCGCACCAACCTGTACGCGAAACTGCGCAAGCACGGCATCACCGCGGAGTCCGACGCATAGGCGGCGCACGGCCCCGGTGGCGGACTCACTCCGCCGGAGAGGTCTTCGCAGGCACGTCCGCCGCCTCGCGGTGCGGGACGAGCCGCTCGGTCAGGCGCTGGAAGGCGACGAACAGCACCGGCACGAAGATGATGCCGACCAGCGTCGCCGCGGTCATGCCGCTGAAGACCGTGGTGCCGATCGACCGCCGGCTGGCCGCCCCGGCGCCGGTGGCGACCAGCAGCGGCACCGCCCCCAGGATGAAGGCCAGAGCCGTCATCAGAACCGCGCGGAAGCGCTGGCGGGCGCCCATCACCGCGGAATCGATGATCGGGTGGCCGGCGGCGCGCTGCTCCCGCGCGAACTCGACGATCAGGATGGCGTTCTTGGCGGCGAGGCCGACCAGCAGGACGAGGCCGATCTGCGCGTAGACGTCGTTGGCGATGCCGGCGACGCTCAGGCCGATGCCGGCCCCCAGCACCGCGATGGCCACGGACAGCAGCACGGCCAGCGGGATCAGCCAGTTCTCGTACTGCGCCACCAGAAACAGATAGCCGAACATCACCGCCAGCCCGAAGATGATGATCGTCTGGTTGCCGATGCGGCTTTCCTGATAGGACAGGCCGGTCCATTCCGTGGCGTAGCCCGTCGGCAGGGTGCGGTTCGCCACCTCCTGCATCGCCGCCAGCGCCTGTCCGGAGCTGCCGCCGGGGGCCGGGTTGCCGTTGACCGCGGCGGAGAGGAACTGGTCGTAGCGGACGAGGCTGTCGGGGGCCAGCGTGTTGCGGATGGTCACGATGCTGCGCAGCGGCACCATGTCTCCGGACGAACTCCGCACATACAGCTGGTCGATGGCCGCCACCTCGTCCCGGTGCTCCGCCGCGTCCTGAACCTGGACCTGGAAGACCCGGCCGTAGAGGTTGAAGTCGTTGACGTACTGCGACCCGAGATGGGCCTGCAGCGTGGTGAAGACGTCGCCCGGCGAGACGCCGAGCAGCGCCGCCTTGGTGCGGTCGAGGTCGATGAACAGGTGCGGCACGTCGGGGCTGAAGGTGCTGAAGACCGCCGACAGCCGCGTGTCCTGGTTGGCGGCGACCAGCAGGCCGCGCAGCACCGCGCCGAGCTGCTGCGCCGATTGCCCGCCCAGCGCCTGCACCTGGAGCTGGAACCCGCCGGTGCTGCCGAGACCGGGGATGGACGGCGGGTTGAAGGCGGCGATGGTCGCCTGCGGCACCGCGGCGAGCTGCGGCCGCAGCCGGCCCAGCAGTGCGTCCACCGTCTCGTCGGCCCCCCGCTCCCCCCAGGGCTTCAGCACGGCGATCTGCAGCCCGACGTTGGAGGCGGCGCCGCTGAGGATGCTGTAGCCGGCGATGGAGATCACATGGGCAACGCCCGGCGTCGCGCGCAGCCGCTCGTTGACGTCGTTCATCACCGCCTCCGTCCGGCTGAGCGACGCCGCGCTCGGCAGCTGGACATTGACGAAGAAATACCCCTGGTCCTCCGACGGCAGGAAGGCGGTGGGCAGGCCGCGCAGCAGCAGGAAGGCCCCCGCGGTCAGCAGGGCGAAGGCGGCGATGCCGATCACCAGCTTGCGCGACAGCCAGCCGACGAGGCCGCCGTAGCGGTCGCGCACCCCGTCCAGCCCGCGGTTGAAGGCGGCCAGCGGGCGCCAGGGCGGGGTCGGCGGGCGCAGCAGCAGGCCGCACAGCGCCGGGGTCAGCGTCAGCGACACCATGCCGGAGATCAGGAAGGCGGTGGTGATGGTGACCGCGAACTGGCGGTAGAGCTGGCCGGTGATGCCGGGCAGGAAGGCCACCGGCACGAACACCGCGGCCAGCACCAGGGTGGAGGCGACGATGGCGCCGGTCACCTGCTCCATGGCCATGCGGCTGGCCGAGGGGGCGGGCTGGTCGGGATGCTCCTCCATCACGCGCCGGACATTCTCGACCACCACGATGGCGTCGTCGACGACCAGCCCGATCGCCAGCACCAGCGCGAACAGCGTGATGGTGTTGGCGCTGTAGCCCAGCACCAGCAGCACCGCGAAGACGCCGATGATCGACACCGGGATCGCCAGGGTCGGGATCATCGTCGCCCGCCAGTCCTGGAGAAAGACGTAGATGACCACCACCACCAGCAGGAAGGTGATGCCCAGCGTCAGCACGATCTCCTCGATCGTCGCGCTGACGAAGCCGGTGGTGTCGAAGACGACGGCGTAGTCCAACCCTTCCGGGAAGCGGCCGGACAGCCGGTCCAGCTCCGCCCGCACCGCCTTGGCGACGTCCAGCGCGTTGGCGTCCGGCGACTGGTAGACGACCAGCGTCGCCGCCGGGTCGCCGTCCAGCTTGGCGGTGGAGCCGTAGCTCTGCGCGCCCAGTTCCACCCGCCCGATGTCGCCCAGCCGCACCACGCCGCCGTTCGCGTTGGTGCGCACGATGATGGCGGCGAACTGCTTGGGATCGTCCAGCCGGCCGCGGGCGAGGATGGTCAGCTGCTGCTGCTGGCCGTCGGGGACCGGCGGGGCGCCGATCTGCCCGGCCGAGGCCTGGAGATTCTGGGTCTGGATCGCCGCGACTACGTCCGCCGCGGTGATGCCCAGCGCCGTCATGCGGTTCGGGTCCATCCAGACGCGCATGGCGTAGGTCAGCGCGCCCATCACCTGCGCGTCGCCGACTCCGGGCACCCGCGCGATGGCGTCGCGCAGGTTGATGCTGGCGTAGTTGGAGATGAAGATCGGGTCGAACTGGCCGCCGGGGGAGAAGACGTTGACGGCCATCAGCATGTTGGACGACTGCTTGCGCACCGTGACGCCCTGGCGCGACACCTCCGACGGCAGGGTCGGCGTGGCGAGCGACAGGCGGTTCTGCACGTTGATCCGGGCCAGATCCGGATCGGTGCCCTGCGCGAAGGTGACCGACAGCGTGTAGGCGCCGGTGTCGGTGCTGGTCGAGGACATGTAGAGCATGCCTTCCACCCCGTTCACCTGCGCCTCGATCGGGGCGGCGACGCTGTCGGCGACGACCTGGGCGTTGGCGCCCGGGTAGCTGGCGGAAACCTGCACCGAGGGCGGCGTGATCGGTGGAAACTGCGCCACGGGGATGGCCAGGATGGCCAGCGCCCCCGCGATGGTCACGACCAGCGCGATGACGATGGCGAGATTCGGGCGCCGGATGAACAGGCCGGAGAGCATGGGCGCCTATCCTCGCGGCTGCTCGGCGGTTTGAGAGGCCCGTTCGGGCTGAACGGCCATGCCGGGGCGGACCTTCTGGGCGCCGCCGACGATGACGGTCTCGCCGGCCTGGACGCCCTTGGGCACGGCGATCACCTGATCGATCTGCGGTCCGGGCTCGATCGGGCGGCGCTGCGCCCGGTTCTGCTGGTCGAGCACCAGGACGTAGCTGCCCTGCTGGTCCTGCTGGATGGCCGACACCGGCACCACCGGCTGCCGCTCGGTCTTCGCCGGGCGGATCAGGACGGTGACATACTGGCCGGGCAGCAGGAGCGCCTTGGGATTCGCGAAATCGGCGTAGACGGGGATGGTCCCGGTCTGCGGGTCGATCCGGTTGCTGGCGAAGGAAACCTTGCCCGTCTGCTCATACTCGGAGCCGTCGGCCAACCGCAGGGCCGGGACGAAACGGTTCACCGCTTCGGAGGAGGCGAGATCGGGGGAGGCCCGTTGAACCTGGAGGACGTCGCGGTCGCTGACCGAGAAGACGACCCGGATGGGATCGAGCTGGACGACGGTGGCGAGCGGGCCGCTGGACGGGTTGACGAGGTCGCCCACCGTCATCGCGGTGGCGCCGATGCGCCCGTCGATGGGCGAGGTGATCCGCGTGTAGCCGAGGTTGAGTTCCGCCTGCCGCAGCTTGGCCTGGGTCTGCATGATGTCGGCTTCCGCGGTCTCCTGCCCGGCCTGGGCCTGATCGACGTCGGCCTGCGAAATATTACCGCGTGTCCGCAGCTCCTGCGCGCGCTGGAAAGCGCGCTGGGCCTCGCGCAGCGTCGCCTGGGCGCGGGCGAGGTCGGCCTTGGCGCTGTCCACGGCGGCTTGATAGGGGGCCGGTTCGATGACGTAGAGCAGCGTGTCCTTGGTGACGTTCCGCCCTTCCTGGAAGGCCACCTGCTCGATGAAGCCCTCGACGCGGGCGCGGGCCTCGAAGTCCTGGATCGCCTGGACGCGGCCGATGAATTCGCTGGTCGGGGTGACCTCACGGTCGCGCACCACCTCGGTCGTGACCGTTGGGGGTGGCGCGTTCGCCGGCTGCTGGGCCCGGCCCCCGCCCGACAAGAGCAGGACGAGCAGGCACGAGGCGACGAGGCCGTGGCGAAGGCTCAGCATCGAGAGGACTCCCGGTCAGCCGTGCCCTGGTAAACACGGGCCGGTGCCAATCGGGTACAGCGATGCCGGTGAATAATTGGGGTGATGCCGAGGCCTTTGGCGAAAGGCGCCGGGGGGTGCCGCTCCATTCTCGGGGCAGGATCGTCGGGGCAGGCATGGGAACGGGTGCCGGAAACAGGACCATCAAACGCATGGGGACCGCCCCACGAAGGGCGGTCCCCATGCCGTCAAACAGACTGTCGAACGCGTCGGCCGGTCAGCGCGGGGCGATGACCATGACCATCATGCGCCCTTCCATCCGGGGCATCTGCTCGACCTTGGCGATGTCCTCGAACTGGTCGCGCACACGGATCAGAACGTTCATGCCCAGATCCTGGTGCGCCATCTCGCGCCCGCGGAACCGCATGGTCATCTTGACCTTGTCGCCCTCTTCGAGGAAGCGCCGCGCCGCCCGCATCTTCACGTCGTAGTCGTGGTCATCGATGTTCGGCCGGAGCTTGAGCTCCTTGATCTCGATGATCTTCTGCTTCTTGCGCGCCTCGTTGGCCTTCTTCTGCTCCTCGAACCGGAACCGGCCGTAGTCGAGGATCTTGCAGACCGGCGGCTCCGCCTGGGGGGCCACCTCGACAAGGTCGAGTTCCGCCTCGACCGCAGCGTCGAAGGCGTCGCGCAGCGAGACCACGCCGATCATCTCACCATTGGCACCGACGAGGCGAACCGTGCGTGCCGTGATTTCCCGATTGATGCGCGGGCCTTCGCGGACCGGGTCCGCATCGTAGAGTTTAGCTATGTCCTGTCTCCAACGGTCTGTCCGGCGAGGAACCGGAATGGGTGCTGACGGCCCTGACGCCGTCCCTCAAATTAAGGCATCGGTGGCCACGGTCAATAGCCCTCGCGCTGCAAACGCTTGCGCAGCAGCTTTCGCCGCCGCCGGACCGATTCCGCCGCCTGCCGTGCCCGGCGCTCCGAGGGCTTTTCGTAACGCCGGTGCAGCTTCATCTCACGAAAAAGCCCTTCGCGCTGCATTTTTCTTTTCAGGACGCGCAGTGCGCCCCCCACATCGTTGTCGCGAACCTGGACGAGCATAGGGTGGCTGTCCCCCAATGGCTTGTGTGGAAAGGATTTTTTGACGGAACCGCTGCTCAGCCCATGGTATCGAGAACGATCTTTCGAATCTCCCGCGGGGTGAGGCGCGGCCAGCCCGGCGCCCACGCCGGCTCCACCACGGGAACGGGCCGCTGATGCTGGGGCTGGGCGGACTGGACCGTCCCGGTCGTCGGAAGCTTGATGGTCATGCGAATCCCCTTGCCGGCAAAGACGAAGCCCGCCGGCCTTTGTTGTTTTGTGTTGAAATCCGGGATGTGCCGCGCTCAAAGCGCACGCAGACCCGCGGCCGACACCATGGCCTTCCCGTCATCGGGAAGGCATCAAATACACTTTGGGAAAAAGAGGCCCAGAGCGGATGGCCGGGGCTGCAAACAACGAACCCCTTAGCAATCTTGATCTGTCCCAAATGGGAGGGTCCACCGGCTTTTACAAGCGAAGACTGAGCAGTAACGTCCGGATTTCCAAGAAATGATTTGGCCACACACCCGACGCCGGGATCACATCAGGCGTGAACGGCGACGGGACGATTCGCGTCGGCGGTGAACGGCACGCTGACGGTGGCGGCGCAGCCGGACCGCGAGGTGAAGGTTATGGTGCCGCCGACCTGCCGGACCAGCGCGTCGACCAGCGTCGTGCCGATCCCCCCCTTGGGTGGCATGTCCGGACAGCCGATGCCGTCGTCGGCCACGGTCATCGTCAGACGATGGCCGGCCTCCCGCAGCCGGACCGTCACCGTCCCGCCCCGCCCCTCGGGAAAGGCGTGCTTCAGCGCGTTGACGACGAGTTCGTTGGCGATCAGGCCGAGCGGCGTGGCGAGTTCGATGGAGCAGGCCACGTCATCCGCATCGGCGTGGATGGCGATCGTCTCGTTCGGGCGAAGCTCCTGAAGCGAGTCGCAGAGCTGGCGCAGGTGCGTCCCGAAATCGACGTTCATCAGGTCGCCGGAGGTGTAGAGCTGCTCGTGCAGGCGCCCCATCGAGGTGACGCGCCCGGCCAGCGCCTCGATGCGGCCCCGCGACAGGTCCCCCTTGGGCAGGCGGCGCATCTCCACCATCATCAGGCCATAGATCACCTGAAGGTTGTTCTTCACGCGGTGGTGGACCTCGCGAAGCAGCACCGTCTTCTCGGCGACCGTGCCGCGGAGCCGCCGGTCCGCCTCCTGCAGGTCGCTCACGTAGGCGTGCAGCGCCCCGGACAGCGTGGCCGCCTCCGTGTAGCGGCCGGTCAGCGGCAGGACAGGCATCGCGCCGTCGGTGCCCGCCGCCTCGACGGCCCTGGACATCGCGCGCAAGGGCGCCGACAGCCACGCCGCCAGAACATGGCCGACCAAGACCGCCAACAGGCTGGCGGCGATTCCCCAGGCGATCACCCGGTTCCGCAACTCGGTGACCGGCGCCATCGCCTGATCGACCGGCTGGCGGAGCACGACGCTCCAGCCCAGCCCGGGATAATCCCGGTAGCCCTTGGTCGGCGCCACGCTCGTCAGGAAGCGGCGCCCGTCCGGCCAGGATTCGATCCAGGCGCGCCGCCCTTGCGCCGACGCGAAGGCCAGCGGCTTGCCCACCAGGGGCTTGGGCCCGAGAATCACCGTGCCGTCGGCGGAGAGGATCATCGCCTCGACCGCGGCGTCCTCGGAAATCTGGCCGAGCACCGAGCGTTCGACCTCCGACGCCCAGTCCCAGCTCAGATGGGCGGCGACGACGCCGGTCAGCGTCCCCCGCTCGTCGCGCACCGGCGCCGCCAGATCGACGAAACGCGGAATCTCCATCCGGTTGGCGTACAGAAGCTTGCCCAGAACCACCGCGTCGTGCACGTCGCCGACATAGGGGCGGTCGAACCCCTGCTTCCACCAGTCGCGCGCGCTCACGTCCATGCCCTCATAGACACGGCCCGTCGCCGCCTCCAGAAGGCCGGTCGGCCGGATGAAGCCGATCCAGGCATAATCCGGATAGCTGTCCTGGAGCTTCTGGAGGACGGCGCGCCGCGAATCGCGGGAAGCGTCGGTCGCGCGGATGGTTTCAAGGCTCGTCACCACGAGAAGATCGCGGTAGCGCTCGAACATGCCACGGTCGAGCTTGTCGGCGACTTGGCCCGCGTAGAGGTGCAGCTGCTCACCGATCACGCGCTGAAGCCGCTCCCCGGCTTCGACCTGCAGAATCGCGGCGGTGCCGGCCGTGAAGGCCAGCCCGACACCTCCCAGACAGGCGATCAGCATCGTCCTCAGGCCGATTTTCAAGGTCGCGGGTCCTCCTTTGGTGAAGGCTTCCCCCGGCGTCGCCGTGCCGGTTCCCAGCAGGAAGAATGCACACATCCCCGCGGAACGAACAAGGGCTAGAAGCCCCCCGAAATGGCCGGGGAAACAACCATAGCCCGTTCAGCTTTGTTTTTCATCGCGTCGCCGGTTACAATCGTACCGGGAGCTGGACCACATCGTCCCGCACCCGGGACTGTGTTTTCTCTGTACGGTGAGCCGCCATGACCGAACCCCGCCACATCCTGCTGGTCGACGATGAAGCCATCGCGATCATGGCGCTGGAGCATGGCCTGATGGACGAGGGGTTCCGGGTCACCACGGCCTTCAACGGCCAGGAGGCCCTGAGGATCTGGCAGGGCGATTCCTTCGACGCCCTGGTCACCGACCTCAGGATGCCGGTGATGGCCGGCGACGAGCTGATCCGCAACCTGCGGAGCGAGGAACCCGGCCTGCCCGTGGTGGTGGTCAGCGGCTACGCCACCGGCGAGATTTCCGAAAAGCTGAAGGTGAGCTTTTCGGACCCCATCGCGATCATGCCCAAGCCGGTGCGCGTCGAAGAGATCTCCGGCGCGTTGAAGCGGATGCTGGCGGTCGCCCCCGGCGGCTGACGCCAGTTCATCACCACATCGCCAGGGACCATGGACACCGTCACCCAAATGCTTCTCGGGGCCACGGTCGCGCAGGCCGGCTTCCGCCGCCGGCTGGGCCGCCGCGCGCTGGCCGTCGGCGCGGGCATCGCGCTGATCCCCGACCTCGACGTCGCCGCCGGCTGGATCGGCGGCCCCTTCGCCAACTGGGTCCATCACCGCGGCCTGACCCATTCCATCCTGTTCGGCCCGGTCGCCGGGCTTCTGCTCGGCTGGCTGGTCTGGCGCTGGCAGCGCCGGCGCCATGGTCCCGACAGCCCGTCGGGCGACGGCGAGGCCCGGCGCGCCTGGATCTGGCTGGCCATCCTGGCGCTGATGACCCACCCGGTGATCGACGTCTTCACCTCCTACGGCACGCAGTGGCTCTACCCGCTCACCATCACGCGCTTCGCCATCAACGCGATGCCGATCATCGACCCGATCTACAGCCTGATCCTGGTGGTCTCGCTGGTGGCCGGCGTCGCGCTCCGCAAACGGGCGGCCCTGGCCCAGGACATCGCGGGCGCGGCGCTGATCCTGGTGACGGCCTACACGCTCGGCGGCTGGGCCATCAACGACCGCGTCGAGGCGCTTGCCACGGCGCAGACCGGCGGCACCGCCCAGGTGACGGCTTACCCGACCCTGTTCCAGCCGGTGCTGCGCCGGGTGGTGGCCGAAACGCCGGACGCGGTGCTGGTCGGCTTCCACTCCGTTCTGAGCGACGGAGAGATCCAATGGGAGCGCTTCGAACGGCAGCGCTCGCCGGCCATCGCGGCGGTCGCGGCGACCCCGGAGGCCGAGGTCTTCCGCTGGTTCTCGATGGACAACCTCATCTGGCGCGAACAGCCGCTGGAGTCCGGCAGCACCCTGGTCCAGGCGCTCGACCATCGCTACGGCATGCCCGGCGTCTCGTCGCTCGGCTTCTGGGGCATCCGGGCGGTCGTCGATCCGGCGGGGAGGCTGGCGGGTCCGGTGGAGACCTTCCAGACCCCCCGTGACGCGTCGGGAGCGGCGTGGCGGGACCTGTGGGTGCGCATCGTCGGCACGGGGCCGGCGGACCGGACGGTCCGCGCCGACTGACGCCGTAGACCTTCACACCGCCAGAGCGACGCCGAGGTGCCGCTCCATGAGGGCGTGGTCGTCCCGCAGAGCGGCGGCCGCCCCCTCATGCACCACCCGGCCGCGTTCGAGGATCACCGCGCTCTGCGCGAAGTCCAGGGCCCGGTCCACCTGCTGCTCCACCAGGATCAGCGTGATGGTGAGCTGCGCCAGCGCGTGCATCAGCTGGTCGCAGATCACCGGGGCCAGCCCCTCCAGCGGCTCGTCGAGCAGCAGCACCGTCGGCCGGCCGAGCAACGCGCGGGCGACCGACAGCATCTGCTGCTCGCCGCCGGAGAGCGCGCCGCCGCCGTTGCCCCGCCGCTCCTTCAGGCGAGGAAACAGCGCGTAGGCCTCCTCCAGGGCGGAGCGCGGACGGCCCTTCAGCCCGGTGACCAGATTCTCCTCCACCGTCAGCGAGCGGAAGATGTCGCGCGTCTGCGGCACGTAGCCCAGCCCGGCCGCCGCCCGTGCCGAGGAATTGAGACCGCCCAGCTCGACGCCGTCCAGCCGGATGCTGCCGGCGTGCCGCGTCGTCTGCCCGACCAGCGTGGCCAGCGTCGTCGTCTTGCCCATGCCGTTGCGGCCCAGCAGGGCCAGCCGTCCACCCGCCGGCACGGTGAAGGTCAGGTCTTCGACGATGCGGGTCTCGCCGTAGCCGGCGGTCAGGCCGGTGATCTCCAGCGTTCCTTCAGTGCGGCGCATTGGCCCGGCTCCCCAGATAGACCTCGCGGACGCGCGGATCGGCGGTGATCTCCTTCGCCGTGCCGCTGCACAGCAGGCGGCCCTGCGCCAGCACGACGATGCGCTTGGCGAAGCGGAACACCAGGTCCATGTCGTGCTCGATCATCAGCACGGCCAGATCGGCCGGCAGACGGTCCAGCGCGTCGAGGATGCGGTGGCTTTCCGAATGCGGCACGCCGGCCGCCGGCTCGTCGAGGATCAGGAGCTTCGGTTTCAATGCGAGCGCCAGCGCGATCTCCAGAAGACGCTGCTGCCCGTAGGCCAGCGCCCCGACGGCGGTGTCCGCCACCGGGACCAGCCCCATGCCGTCGAGCAGGCCGGCCACCTCGTCGGCCAGACCCGGCGTGCGCCGGACCGAGGCGAAGAGGCGGAAGGTCTTCCGCTCGCGCTCCAGAACGGCCAGCTCCAGATGCTCGCGCACCGTCATCGAGCGGAACAGCCGGGCCACCTGGAAGGAGCGGATCAGCCCGAGGCGCACCCGCGCCTGGGCCGACAGGCGGGTGACGTCCTGACCGGCCAGCCGGATGGTGCCGGAACTCGGCGCCAGAACGCCGGTCACCAGATTGACGAAGGTCGTCTTGCCCGCCCCGTTCGGCCCGATCAGCGCGCAGCGCTCACCGGGATGGAGCGCCAGGGTGATGTCGGCGGACACCTGCAAACCGTCGAAGTTCTTGCTCAGCCCCTGGACGTCGAGAAGCGCGGTCATGCCCGGTTCCCCTTGATGAAACGGTCGGCGAGCGAGGCGATGCCCCCCGGCAGGAACAGCACGGTGCCCATCAGGAACAGGCCGATGAACAGCATCCAATGGAAGGGGTCGATCGCGGCCATGACGTGATGGATGGTCATGAAGGCCACCGTGCCGATGATGGCGCCGACCAGCCGCCCGGCGCCGCCGAGCACCAGCATGACCAGCGCCTCCGCCGACCAGGAGAAGCTGACGCTGTCCAGCCCGACGATGCCGCTGGTCACCGCGGTCAGCGCCCCGGCCACCCCCGCGAACACCCCGGCGACGGCGTAGAGCGTGACCAGATAGCGGCGCGGCGAGCCGCCCAGCGCGGCGACGCGCAGCGGGTCCTCCTTCACCCCCCGGCAGGCCAGCCCGAAGGGCGAGCGGACGATGCGCCGCGCCACCAGGACACCGACCAGAAGCACCGCCAGCGCGAACAGGTAGGAGGTGCGCCCGAACATGTCGAAGCGGAACAGGCCGAACAGCGGGCTCGGCTCGATGCCCGACAGGCCGTCGCTGCCCCCGGTGAGATCGCGCGCCTTGTTGACCACCTCCTGGACGATCTGCACCACGGCGATGGTCAGCATCAGCAGCGTCAGGCCGCGCGCGTGCAGGATCAGCGCGCCGGTGACCAGGGCGACCAGACCGCCGGCTAGACCGCCGACGGCGAGCAGGACGAGCGGGTCGCTCACCAGATGCACGGCGGCGATGCCGGCGGCGTAGGCCCCGGTGCCGAACATCGCCGCCTGCCCCAGCGTGGCGATGCCGCCGAAGCCGAGCACGAGGTCGAGCGACAGGACGTAGAGCGCCGTCGCGGCGATCCGCGTCATCAGGCCGAGGTCGTTGGGAAACAGCCAGAAGGCGGCCAGACCGGCGGCGGCGAGCAGCGGAACCGCGGCCCCGCCGAGCGTCCGGCGCAGCCGGGGACCGCGCGCCGCGACCTGCGGAGGCTGGTCGGCGGCGACCGCGCCCATGTGACGTCCGCTCATCAGGCGGCCCTCCCCTGGAAGAAGCCGTGTGGCCAGCGGAACAGGATCAGGATCAGCGCGGCGTAGAAGAAGAACTCGCCGAAGCTGGGAATTAAGTATTTGCCGGCGGTGTCGACGATGCCGAGCGCGAGCGCGGCGGCGGCCGAGCCGAGGATGTTGCCCGCCCCGCCGACGGCGACCACCGCCAGGAACAGGACGATGTAGCGGATGGCGTAATAGGGCTCCAGCGGCAGCAGCTCCGCCCCCAGCACGCCGCCCAGCGCCGCCAGCCCGGTGCCCAGCGCGAAGGTCGCCGTGTAGAGGCGCTCCGTCCGGATGCCCAGCGCCGCGGCCATGTTCGGGTCGTCCACGGCGGCGCGCAGCTTGATGCCGAAATCGGTGCGCTCCAGCAGCCACCACAGGCCCAGCACGGTCGCCGCCCCCATGGCGATGACGAAGGCGCGGTGCACCGGGATCGACTTCGGCCCGATCGCCACGGTGCCGAGCAGAGCGTCCGGCAGCGGGATGCGCTTCAGCGTCGGGCCGAACAGGTAGTTGATCCCGGCGACGATGACGAAGGTCAGGCCGATGGTCAGCAGCACCTGGGCCAGCTCGTTGGCGGAGCCGTAGATGCGCCGGTACAGCAGCTTCTCCAGCGGCAGCGTGGCGAGCACGGTGAACAGGATCGCCGCCACCAGACCCACGGCGTAGGGCAGGCCCAGCCCCTGCGCGGCGTAGGAGGCGACGTAGCCGGCGACCATGGCGAAGGCGCCGTGCGCGAGGTTGACCACGCGCATCAGGCCGAGCGTGACCGACAGGCCGACCGAGATGATGAACAGGATCATCCCGTAGGCGACCCCGTCCACCACGATGCCGAAAAGCGTTTCCATCAGGAACTCCAGCGCGGACGGGCCCCTTCCCTTGGAGGAAGGGGCCGTCGATGGACCTTACTTGCCGGCCTTGAAGCCGTAGTCGGGCTGGTCGGGGAAGCCGGCGACCTCGGTGTTCTGCAATTTGCCGTCCTTGCGCTCGGTCACGCGCAGGTAGATGGTCTGGGTGACGTGGCGGGACTCGGGGTCGATCCGCACCGGCCCGCGCGGGCTTTCCCAGGCCATGCCCTTGACCGCCGCCACCGCCTTCGCCCCGTCGCTCTTGCCGCCCGTCGCCTCGACCATGCGGTAGATGACATGCGCGCCGTCATAGGCGCCGACCGAGGTGAAGGTGACGATGTCGGACGAGCCGAACAGCTCCTTGTGCTTGGCAAGGAACTGGCGGTTCAGGTCGGAGTCGTGGGCCTGGCTGTAGTTGAAGGTCGTGGTGATGCCGACCGCCGCGTCGCCGAGCACCGGCAGGTCCGGTTCCTGCGTGATGTCGCCGGGACCGAAGAACTTGATCCCCGCCGCTTTCAGGCCGGTGTCGCTGAAGGCGCGGGCGAAGCCCAGCGTCGTCGGGCCGGCGGGCAGGAAGGCGTAGATGGCCTCCGCCCCGGAATCCTTGATGCGCTGCATGAAGGGGGCGAAGTCTGTGGACTTCAGCGGCATGCGGATGCTGTCGACGACCTTGCCGCCGGCCTTCTCGAAGGTCTGCTTGAAGGCGGTCTCGCCGTCGATGCCGGGGCCGTAGTCGCTGACCGCGGTGGCCACCTTGCGGATGCCCTGCTTGGCGACGTGCTCGGCCAGCGGCACGGTGTTCTGCCACAGGGTGAAGGAGGTGCGGACGTAACGCGGCGACTTCTCAGTGATGGCCGAGGTCGCGGCGTTGAAGATCACGCAGGGGATGTTCGCCTCGTCGATCAGCGGGGCGACCGCCAGCGCGTCCGGCGTGAAGAAGAAGCCGGCGAGGTAGCCGACCTTCTCCTTGACCACCAGCTCCTGGGCCAGGGCCTTGCTCTGCGCCGGGTTGGCCTGGTCGAGGTCCTTGTAGACGAACTCCACCGTGTTGCCGGCGACCGTCTTGCCATGCTGGGCCTGATAGACCTCGATGGCCTGCTTGAAGGTCTGGCCGACCGTGGCGAAGGGGCCGGAGAACGGCGCGATCACCCCGACCTTGATCGTGTCGGCCCAGGCCGAACCGGCGTTCAAGGCGCAGACGAAAACGGTGCCCAGCAGGGCCTTGCGAAATGTTCCGGACATGTTTCCTCCTCGTTTTGAAAGCCCCCGTGCTTTTTCGTCGTTGATTCGGGGGCGCCTTGGTGTTGTCAGGGTCTGGGCCAGGGGCGGACGTTCAATGCCCCAGGGCTTCGACGGTCCGGCCCGTGCCGCTCGACCGGTCCTCGGGATGGACGAACTGCTTGACCAGCAGGGCCAGGGCGGCGACCAGACCCGGAACGGCGACGATGGCGAAGATGCTGGTGAAGTCGAGCTGTTGGCGGGCCAGCTCGGCCACCAGGAACGAGCCGCCGATCCCGCCGAAGCGGCCCAGCCCCAGCATCCAGGCCACGCCGGTGGCCCGCCCGTGGGTCGGGTAGAAGCTGGCGGCCAGCGCCGGCAGCGAGGTCTGGGCGGTGTTCATGATGGTGCCCGCCGCGAAGACCGTGACCACCAGCAGCCCGACATTCCCGGCGACCTGCCCGATGGCGTAGACCGCGCCGTAGGTCAGCACGAAGCCGAAGGCGATGATCCGGTTGGCGTTGAAGCGGTCCATCAGCCAGCCCGACAGGATGGCCCCGACGCCGCCCAGCGGGAACAGCGCGGCGATCAGCGCGGCGTCGCGCGGCGCCAGCCCGGCGTCCTTGAACAGGATCGGCATCCAGTTGATCAGCGCGTAGAAGATCACCAGCCCCATGAAGTAGGCGACCCACAGCATCACCGAGCCGACCAGATAACCGCGCGACAGCACGACCGCGATGCCGTTCCGCGTCTTGGTCGCCGGGGCCTTCTCGGTCATCACGAAGCCGGACGCCCCGGCCGCCGTCTCGGAGATGCGGCGCAGCACGGCGCGGATGCGCTCCACCGGGTGGTTGTGGGCGACCATGTAGCGGACCGATTCCGGCAGCAGAACCAGCAGCACCGCCGCCAGGACCAGCGGCGCGATCCCGCCCAGCACCAGCACGCTGCGCCAGCCCCACAGCGGGATCATCCAGGCGGCAAGGAAGCCGCCGAAGGCCGCGCCGAGCGGGAAGCCGCAGAACATGGCGTTGGTGACCATGGCGCGCCGCCCCTCCGGGCAATATTCGCTCATCAGCGTGACGGCGTTGGGCATCGCCGCCCCCAGCCCGAGCCCGGTGACGAAGCGCAGCATGACGAGCTGGTCCAGGTTGCCCGAGAAGGCGGAGGCCAGACAGGCAGCGCCGATGACCAGCACCGAGCCGATCAGGATCGCCTTGCGGCCGAAGCGGTCGGCCAGGGGCCCGGCGGACAGGGCGCCGAAGGCCAGCCCGAACAGCGCGGCGCTCAGCACCGGCGCCAGCGCCGGCCGCGCGATGCCCCACTCCGTCGTCAGAGACGGGGCGATGTAGCCGATGGCCGCCGTGTCGAAGCCGTCCAGCAGGACGATGAAGAAGCACAGCGCGAACACCAGCCACTGGTATCGCGAGAAAGGGTGCTCGTTGAGAAAGGCTTGGACGTCGACGCTGCGCGTGGTTGGCATGGGTTTCCTCCTCGGGGGACTCGTCACGGGGCGTTTTTTGTTTTGCGTCCCGTCTTTTGTTTTTTTGGGAATTGCGGCCCCAAGCAACCATAAGGCTGGGGCTGTGGGGCTGGCGACGCGTTCCCCGGTCAGGCGTTGAGCGATTTTTCCAGCCGGTCGAGCGTCCGCATGGCCGGCAGGCACTGCGCCACGCTGGCGTTGGGCTCGCGCCCGTCGCGGATGGCGGCGAAGAACTCGCGGTCGATCAGCTCGATGCCGTTGGTCGACACGGTGAGGCCGCTGAGGTCGATCTTGTTGTCCTTGCCGTCGTACAGATCGTCGTAGCGGGCGATGTAGGTCCCATTATCGCAGATGTAGCGGAAGAAGGTGCCCAGCGGCCCGTCGTTGTTGAAGGACAGCGACAGGGTGCAGATCGCCCCGGACGGCACCTTCATGCCGATGCTCATGTCCATGGCGATGCCCAGCTGCGGGTGAGCCGGCCCCTGCAGGGCGTGCACCTGGCTGGCGACCTCGCCGGTCTGGTACTGGAACAGGTCCACCGTGTGGCAGGCGTGATGCCACAGCAGATGGTCGGTCCAGGTGCGCGGCTTGCCCAGCGCGTTCATGTTGGAGCGGCGGAAGAAGTAGGTCTGCACGTCCATCTGCTGGATCGTCAGCTCCCCCGCCTGGATCCGGTTGCGGATCCACTGGTGGCTGGGGTTGAAGCGCCGCGTGTGCCCGGCCATGGCGACCAGACCGCTGGCCCGCTGCGCCGCGACCAGCCGCTCCGCGTCGGCCAGACTGTCGGCCATCGGGATTTCCACCAGCACATGCTTGCCGGCCTCCAGGCACTGGATCGCCTGGGTGGCGTGCACCGGCGTCGGGGTGGCGAGGATCACCGCCTCCACGTCGGTCCGCTCCAGGCTCTCGGCCAGATCCTTGGTCCAATGCGGAATGCCGCGCGCCTTGGCGAAGCCCTCGATGTCGTCCGGCTCGCCGCCGACCACCGACACCACCTCGACGCCGTCGATGGCGGCGACCGCCTCCAGATGCTTCACGCCGAAGGCGCCCGCGGCCCCCGCCACACAAATCCTCATCGCGTCCTCTCCCGAAATCCCTTGTCTGGGCCGGGAGCCCCCCGCAGCGGCGGGTCCGGCTCCTCGCTCCTTAATCCCTCATGATCGAATGGGTATCATCCCGCCCGTCGCCGAGGAAATTCGTTCGTCGAAGAGCCCATTTGTTTTTTGAATAGCGATAAGCCTAACCGGCGGGGAAGGAGCCCCGCCGAGGCGGCGGTAACATAGCCCTTTCCTTACCCGTCAACGCGCTTTCGAGCACAGCCCCGTATGTTGCATCCCCATGATTCGACATGAGATTACGCCCGACGCGACATCTTCGTATCACCCTCGGAGATGTCCCCGCGCCCGGCATCCCATGGCGAGGCCCGACCGAAAAACGCGTCTATAGCAAAACCAAATGGTAAGGAAGGGAGTTCGAAATAGGATTTGCCACCGGACCGGCGGATGATGGGCCATCGGAATTGGAATGCCCAGACTGGGAGCGGACATTCATGGCACAGAACAAAAGAGCGCTGGTGCTCAGCGCCCACTCGGCGGATTTCGTGTGGCGCGCCGGCGGCGCCATCGCGCTGCATCAGAAGAAGGGTTACGAGGTCACCATCGTCTGCCTGTCCTACGGCGAGCGCGGCGAGTCCGCCAAGCTGTGGAAGCAGGACGGCTGCACGCTGGAGCATGTGAAGACGGAGCGCCGCAAGGAGGCCGAGGCCGCCGCCAAGGCGCTAAACGCCCACGACATCCAGTTCTTCGACCTGGGCGACTACCCGCTGGAGATCGACCGCGAGGCCAAGTTCCGTCTGGTCGACGTGATCCGCAAGGTGCAGCCGGCCTTCCTGATGAGCCACTCGCACTACGATCCCTACAACACCGACCATTCCTACGCGACCAAGGTCCTGATGGAATGCCGGATGATCGCCCAGGCCTGGGGCCACAATCCGGGCCAGAAGGTGCTCGGCGCGCCGCAGCTCTACCTGTTCGAGCCGCACCAGACCGAGCAGATGGGCTGGAAGCCGGACGTCTTCCTCGACATCACCGAGGTGTGGGACAACAAGCGCGCCGCCATCGAATGCATGGCCGGGCAGGAGCATCTCTGGGATTATTACACCAACCTGGCGCAGAACCGCGGCAACCACTTCCGCCGCAACTCCGGCGGGCAGGCCGGCGGGCGCAACGCCCGCTACGCCGAAGGCTTCCAGTCGGTCTATCCCCGCACCGTGGATGAGCTGTGATGAACGTCGTCGTCCAAACCATCGAACGGGCCGACCCGGCGGTGATCGCCGGTCTCGCCGACTGCGGCGTCGCCACCGTGCACGAGGCGCAGGGCCGCAAGGGCCTGCTGGCCTCCGCCCTCCGCCCGATCTATCCGGGGGCCCAGCTCGCGGCCTCGGCGGTGACCGTGCTGGCCCCGCCGGCCGACAACTGGATGCTCCACGTCGCCATCGAGCAGGTGACGCCCGGCGACGTCCTGGTGCTCGCCACCACCTCGCCGTCGGATGCCGGCTATTTCGGTGACCTGCTGGCGACCTCGGCCAAGGCGCGCGGCTGCGCCGGCCTGGTCATCGACGCCGGGGTGCGCGACGTCCGGACGCTGACCGACATGGGCTTCCCGGTCTGGTCCCGCACGGTCTGCGCGCAGGGCACGGTGAAGGAGACGCTGGGCTCGGTCAACGTGCCGGTGGTCTGCGCGGGCGCCCTGGTGAATCCCGGCGACGTGATCGTCGCGGACGACGACGGCGTCTGCGTGGTCCGCCGCGAGGAGGCCGCCGACGTGCTGGCGAAGGCGCGGGACCGGCTGGCCAAGGAGGAGGAGAAGCGGGCGCGGCTCGCCGCCGGCGAACTCGGCCTCGACCTCTACGGCATGCGCGGTCCGCTCGCCGCGAAGGGGCTGCGCTATGTCTGACGGCGTGCGCTGCCTGTGGATGCGCGGCGGGACCTCCAAGGGCGGGTATTTCCTGGCCGACGACCTGCCGTCCGGCACGGCGGCGCGCGACGCCTTCCTGTTGCGGGTGATGGGCTCGCCCGACCCGCGCCAGATCGACGGGATGGGCGGCGCCGACCCGCTGACCTCCAAGGTGGCGGTGGTGCGCCGGTCGGAACGGCCGGGCGTGGACGTGGACTACCTGTTCCTTCAGGTGTTCGTGGACAAGGCCATCGTCACCGACGCCCAGAACTGCGGCAACATCCTGGCCGGCGTCGGCCCCTTCGCCATCGAGCGCGGCCTCGTCGCCGCCCGCGACGGCGTGACGCCGGTGACCATCCACATGGAGAACACCGGGCAGGTGGCGGTGGCGAGCGTGCCGACGCCGGGCGGGGCGGTCACCTACCGGGGCGAGGCGCGCATCGACGGCGTGCCCGGCACGGCGGCGGCGATCCCCATCGAGTTCCGCGACACCGCCGGCTCCTCCTGCGGGGCGCTGCTGCCGACGGGCAACGTGGTGGACGTCATCGACGGCGTTCCGGTCACCTGCATCGACAACGGCATGCCGGTGGTGGTGCTGCGCGCCGCCGACCTCGGCGTGCGCGGTGACGAGACGCGGGAAGAGCTGGACGGCAACGCGGCGCTGAAGGCCCGGCTGGAATCGATCCGGCGGCAGGCCGGACCGCGGATGAATCTGGGCGACGTGACGGACAAGTCGGTGCCGAAGATGACCCTGGTCAGCGCGCCGGCCAACGGCGGGGCGATCTCCACCCGGACCTTCATCCCGCACCGCTGCCACGCCTCCATCGGCGTGCTCGGCGCGGTCAGCGTCGCCACCGCCTGCGCGCTGGCGGGCTCCCCCGCCGCGGCGCTCGCCGTGGTCCCCGACGGCGCCACCCGGACGCTGAGCGTCGAGCACCCGACCGGCGAGATGACCGTGGTCCTCGACCTCGACGGCTCCGGAACGGTGACCCGCGCCGCCCTGCTGCGCACCGCCCGCAAGCTGTTCGACGGCACCGTCTACGCCGACTGATTTTTTCCCCGAAGGGAGCCTTCCATGGACGCCGACTACCGTCCCTTCCACCCGAACCCGAGCAAGCCGGCCTACACGCCGCCGCCCGGCGCGGTGGACGCCCACTGCCACGTCTTCGGCCCGGCCGACCGCTTCCCCTACGCGCCGGAGCGCAAATACACCCCCTGCGACGCGCCGAAGGAAAAGCTGTTCGCCCTGCGCGACGAGCTGGGCTTCGCGCGCAACGTCATCGTCCAGGCGACCTGCCACGGCAAGGACAACCGGGCGCTGGTCGACGCGCTGAGGGCCTCCAACGGGCTGGCGCGCGGCGTCGCCTCCGTCGGCCCCTCGATCACCGAGGGCGAACTGGCCGAGCTGCACGAGGCCGGCGTGCGCGGGGTGCGCTTCAACTTCGTCAAGCGTCTGGTGGACGCGACGCCCAAGGCGGTCTTCCTCGGCATCGCCGACAAGATCGCAAAATTCGGCTGGCACATCGTGGTCTATTTCGAGGCGCCGGACCTGGACGACCTCACGCCCTTCCTGCGCGAGCTGCCGACCACCATCGTCGTGGACCATATGGGCCGCCCGGACATCGCCAAGGGCGTGGACCACCCGCAGTTCCGGAAGTTCGTCGCCCTGATGGACGAGAACCCGAAGGTCTGGAGCAAGGTGAGCTGCCCCGAGCGGCTGAGCGTCCAGGGTCCGCCGTCCTACGACGACGTGGTGCCCTTCGCCCGCCTGCTGGTCGACCGCTTCACCGACCGCGTGCTGTGGGGCACCGACTGGCCGCACCCGAACATGACCTCGCATATGCCCGACGACGGGCATCTGGTCGACGTCATCCCCCGCATCGCCACCGACGAGGCCAAGCAAAAGGCGCTTCTCGTCGACAACCCGATGCGGCTTTACTGGCCCGAATAAGCCCAAAAACGAGCGACAGAAACGAAAAGGAGGAAACACCCGTGACCGCACCCCACGAGCCGATCCCCGGCACCACCATCTTCGACGGCCGGATGGCCATGAAGGGCTATCCGCTCAACAAGATGTGCTACTCGTTCAACGAGGCCGCGGCCCGGCAGGAATTCCTGGCCGACGAGGACGCCTACTGCGCCAAGTTCGGCCTGACCGACGAGCAGAAGACGGCCATCCGGGAGCGCAACGCGCTGGCCCTGCTCGCGGCCGGCGGCAACATCTACTACCTCGCCAAGTTCATCGGCATGCTCGGCCTGAATGTCCAGGACATCGGCGCGCAGCAGACCGGCATGACGGTCGAGGAATTCAAGGCGAAGCTCAAGGCGGCGGGGAACTGAGACCATGGCCAAGATCGTCGGTGGCGTCACCACCTCCCACATTCCCGCGATCGGCAACGCCATCGCCAACGAACTCTTCGAGGACCCCTACTGGAAGCCGTTCTTCGACGGCTATCCCAAGGCCCGCGAGTGGCTGGCCGAGGTCAAGCCGGACGTGGCGATCGTGGTCTACAACGATCACGGGCTTAACTTCTTCCTCGACAAGATGCCGACCTTCTCCATCGGCGCGGCCCCGGAGTACCAGAACAAGGACGAGGGCTGGGGCCTGAAGCCACTGCCGCCCTACCCCGGCGATCCGGAGCTGTCCTGGCACATCATCGAATCGCTGGTGAACGACGAGTTCGACATCTGCTCCTGCCAGGAGATGGCGGTGGACCACGGCTTCACCGTGCCGATGGCCCTGCTGTGGCCCGACCAGACCCAGCGCCCCGTCCGCACCATTCCGGTGGCGGTCAACACGGTGCAGCACCCGCTGCCGACCCCGGCGCGCTGCCTGAAGCTGGGCGAGGCCATCGGCCGCGCGGTGGCGTCCTACCCCAAGGACCTGAAGGTGGTCGTGCTGGGCACCGGCGGCCTGTCGCACCAACTCGACGGCGAGCGGGCGGGCTTCATCAACAAGGACTTCGACCTGATGTGCCTGGAGAAGATCGTCGACGAGCCGGAGGCGCTGGCGAAATACTCCATCCACGATCTGGTCCGGCTGGCCGGCGCCCAGGGGGCGGAGCTGATCCTCTGGCTGATCATGCGCGGCGCGCTGGGCAAGAGGGTCTCGAAGGTCCACAGCAACTACCACATCCCGATCTCCAACACCGGGGCCGGCCTGCTGGTCCTGGAAAGCGCGGTCTGATCGGGCCTTCCGTTGGTCTCCGTCCGCCGATGCGTTCCCCGGCGGACGGGGATCATGCGGAACAGGCCGGTGCAGCGCGCGCTGCACCGGCCTGTTTCTTTGCGTCACGACACGGCAATCAGCGCGTCAGGGACGCCAGCGGGAAGGTCTCGTCGGCCGCTTGGTCCGGCGTCAGCGCGGCCTTGCGGTCCAGCAGCTTGCGGCCAACCATGTGGTCCGCCGGGCGGTTGACGGAGTCGATGGCGACCAGGGCGCCCTCGCGGAAATAGAAGGCCGAGAAGCGGCGCTCCTCCGGCGACCCGCGCAGCACCATCCGGTCGTGAGCAGCGGACAGGCCGACGATCTGCAGCTTCACGTCATACTGATCGGACCAGAACCAGGGCGCCGCCGTGAAAGGACGTTCCCGCCCCAGCAGCGCGGCGGCGGCCGACTTCCCCTGCTCGACGGCGTTCTGCACCGACTCCAGCCGCAGCAGCGCCCCCGTGCCGGTGCGCCGGGCCGTGCAGTCGCCGACCGCAACGATGGCCCGATCGTCGGTGCGGGCGCAATCGTCTACCAGGACACCGCCGTCGCACGCCAGCCCGCAGCCCTCGGCCAACGCCGTGTCGGGGACGATTCCGACGCCGACCACCACCAGATCCGCCGGGTGCGAGCGCCCGTCGGCGGTGCGCACGGCACTGACGCGGCCCCCCTCCCCGTCCAGCGCGACGACCTTGGCTCCCAGCTCGACCATCACGCCCTGCCCGCGGTGCAGGTCGGCGTAGAAGCCCGCCAGGAACGGCGTCGCCGAGCGGGCGAGCAGCCGGTCCGCGGCCTCCAGAATGGTCACCTCCAGGCCGCGCTTGCGCGCCGCCGCCGCGACCTCCAGCCCGATGTAGCCGCCGCCGATCACCACCACCCGCGCCGCCCGGTCGAGCGCCCCGCGTATCCGCCGCGCGTCGTCCAGCGACCGCAGGCCGAGCACACCATCCAACCCGTCACCGGCAATCGGCAGACGGCGCACCCGTGCGCCGGTGGCGAGCGCCAGCCCGCTATAGTCCAGACGGCGCCCGTCCTCCAGGCGCACCTGCCGGGCGGAGCGGTCGATGGCGACGACGCGCATGCCAGTGAGCAGAGCGATGCGCTGCCGCTCGAAGAACTCGGCGCCGCGGATGGCGAGCTGCGCCTCCTCCATCGTGCCGGCGAGAATCGCCTTGGACAGCGGCGGCCGGTGATAGGGGGTCGCAGCCTCCTCCCCGATCAGCGTGATGGGACCGTCATAGCCCTCGGCGCGCAGGGATTCGGCGACCTGCAAGCCGCCCTGCCCCGCCCCGACGATGACCATTCCCGCTTCGACCATTCCCGCGTCCGCTTGCGCCGAGTCGCCCATCAGCTCTGGGCCTCCGGCAGGCGGACCACGAGGCCGTCCAGCGCGTCGCTCACCCGGATCTGGCAGGACAGGCGGCTGTTGCTCCGCCGCTCCGACGCCGTGCAGCCGAGCATTTCCTCCTCCGTCTCGCTGGGCGGCGGCAGGGAGTCGACGAGCGCCTCGTCCACGTAGCAGTGGCAGGTCGCGCAGGCGCAGGAACCGCCGCATTCGCCCTCGATGCCGGCGACGCCGCTTTGCACCGCGCCCTGCATCAGGGTCCAGCCCGTCGGGATGTCCACGACCTGCTCCAGGCCGTCGTGCTCGATGAAGGTGACCTTCGCCATGACCGAAACTTCCTTTTAAAAAAGCGTGTTCCGGGACGACGGCGCGGCCGGAGTCTCCCCCAGCCGCGCCGTCGTCCCAGATGTTCAGCCGACCGCCAGTTCGAGGCGGGTCGGGCTGCGGAAGGTGGTGGAGGGCATCCAGGGCAGTTGGTCCTGCACCCGGACGAACTCCGGCACGCGCTTCAGGAATTCCTCGCAGGCGACGCGGGCGGCCAGACGGGCGAAGGCGGTGCCGAGGCAGGCGTGGACGCCGCCGCCGAATCCCAGATGGCCCTTCGGCTTGCGGTCGATGTCGTAAAGATGGGCGTTGGCGAAGCGCCGCTCGTCGCGGTTCCCCGATCCATAGGCGAGGCAGACGAAATCACCGGCGCGCATCGTCTGGCCATGCAGCTCGACGTCCTTCTGCAGGCAGCGGCGGAAGCGCTGGGCCGAGGTGTTGAAGCGCAGCGATTCCTCGATGGCGTCGGGGATCAGCGCCGGGTTGGCGGCGAGCCGGCGGCGCGCGTCGGCGTGGTCGGCGAGGTTCAGGGCGAACATCGCGAGGAAGCCCGACAGGGACTCGATGCCGGCCATGATCAGCGTGGTGATGGTCATCTGCACCTCGCGGTCGGCCAGCTTCTCGCCCGCGACCTCGGCCTGGATCAGGGCGGTGATCAGGTCGTCTCCGGGCTCGCGCTTGCGCAGTTCGACCAGCTCCTTGGCGTATTCGCTCATCCACTGGAAGGCGGCGAGGTGCTCCGGCCCCTTCTGGCGGGTGCGGGGATCGGACTGCACCATCAGCACGGCCTTGTCGCGCACCATCCGCTCGTTCTCGCGCGGCAGATTGAACAGGCCAAACAGCACGTCCACCGTGACCTTGCTGGAGACGTCGCTGACGAAGTCGAAGGTCTTCTCCCCCTGCACGGCGTCGAGCGCCCGGTTGGCCGAGGCGCGCACCGGCTCGGTCAGCCCTTCCACGGCCTTCTTGGTGAAGGCGAACTGGACGATGCTGCGCAGGCGGTCGTGGCGGGGCGGATCGGTGGTGCCCAGCGTGTTGCCGGCGCGGTTGGGCATCTCGTCCATCAGGTTGCCCTTGGCCGAAGAATAGGTTTCCCAGTCGTTCAGCGCGGTGACGATGTCGTCGTAACGCGACAGCACCCACATGTTGGCTTCCTCGCTCCAGAAGCAGGGATGTTCGTCACGCAAGGTCTTGTAGAAAGGAAACGGGTCGGCGTCGACGGCCGGTGAGTAGGGATCGAAGCGAAACATCGGGCGCAGTCCTCCGACGCCCGCGGCGGCGGGCGGCCAATTGACGATTTTTGGTTTGGATTGACGCGAACCGTTCAGGTCGCGAACAATTGCATCCTAAACGGGTCGACCCGCCTCGCGGAATGGACGAAGCGGAAGGAAAATTGTACTTTTCCGACAAACGAAGGCGCGTGGGAGGACGGCATGGAACAGCATGCGGACGGGCTGGCGCAGACGCCTTCCGGGATGGTCCCGCTGTTCGCGCTCTACGGCGAGGAGGCCCGGCTCACCGACGCCGAATTCATCCACATCGAGGACATCGAAAGCCGCAGCCGCCTCTATGATTGGGGCATCGGCTCCCACACCCACCGCGGGCTGTTCCAGCTGGTGGCGGTGCTCGACGGCGGGGCGCGCGTGCAGATCGACGACCGGGTGGCGGAGGTCGCGGCCCCCTGCGTGATCGTCGTTCCCCCGGCGGTGGTGCATTCCTTCCAGTTCCAGCCGGGCAGCCACGGCTATGTGCTGACGGTGGCCGAGGTGATGCTGTTCGACGGGGCCAGCGCGCAGAGCCGGCCGCTGTTCGAGGCGCTGTTCCTGCGCCCCTGCCTGATCGATTTCACCGACGCCCCGGCGGCGGCGGGGCGCGTCGCCGCGCTGCTCGACCAGCTGATGACGGAGTTCCGCTGGCCGCAGCTCGGCCGGTCGGCGATGTGCGAGTGGCTGCTGCGCGGCGTCCTGCTGCTGCTGGAGCGCCAGCGCGCGGCGGCGGCCGGCGCCGACCCGGCGGAGCGCGTGCGCACCGCGCTGTTCGCCCGCTTCCGCGCGCTGGTCGAGGACCATTTCACCGAACATTGGACGATCCCGCGCTACGCGGACGCGCTGGGGATCACGGAATCGCGGCTGAACCGCCTGTGCCGGCATCTCGCCGGCCGCTCCGCCTTCGAGGTGGTGCAGGACCGCCTGCTGCTCGAAGCGAAGCGCCGTCTGGTCTACATCGCCGCACCGGTGGCGATGATCGCCTATGAGCTGGGCTTCCAGGATCCCGGCTATTTCAACCGCGTCTTCAAGAGGCTGACCGGGAAGACGCCGGCCGCCTTCCGGCGTGCGGCGCGGGCCGAATAGCGCGAACCGTTCGTCACCGCTCGACCGGGTCGAGCCGCGCCAGAATGGCGTCGGCCAGCGCCCGGTAATCGCTCTCGCCGATGGCGCGGGCGTCCAGCTTGAGGTCGCCGATACGCTGCTGCCAGTCGACGGCGGCGCGGGCCATGCCGCCGGCCAAACCCAGCTCATCGACGGTGCGCGCGACCTCGCGCATCTCGGCGGCGCGGCGGACGCCGTGGGTCATGACGCGCTCCTGCATGTAGGCGGCGCGCTCCTTGAAGCCGAAACCGGGATAGGTGACGTCCAGGGAGTCCAGCACCACCTCGTCCACCCCGGCCTTGCGCCCGGCCAGCACGCATTCGAGGAACAGCGCCTCCAGCCCCTTCATCATGACGCTGCGGATCATCTTGATGGAGGAGGCGGTGCCGACCGGCCCCGGCGCCTCCTTCGCGTTCATCTCCAGGGCGGACAGGGCGGCCAGGGCCTCGGCGGCGTGCGGGCCGGCGACCAGCAGCGGAGTCTTGTGGAGCTTCGGATGGACCGGCGCCATCACCGCCAGATCGACGTAGCGCCCGCCCGCCGCCTCGACCGCCTGCGCCGATTCCCGCTTGGTGCCGGGCGCGCAGGAGTTGCCATCGAAGAACAGCGCGCCGGGCGCGAGATGGGCGGCGGCGCTGCGGGCGGCGGCCTGCGCCTGATCGGCGGTGACCAGCGAGAAGACCAGCGCGGCCCCGGCCAGGGCATCCTCCGCCCGCTCGGCGCCGGTCACGCCGGCCGCCACATAGTCCGCCCATTTGCGGGCGCGCACCACCGCGTCGGCGGACCCGGTCTTGACGTCGAAGGCGGCGACCGTGTCCGCCAGCCCGGCGCCCCGCCAGCCGGAGCGGAAGGCCGACGCCGCCTCCCCGAAGCCGATGAAGGCCACCTTGGCCGTCCGCCGATCCTGCACCGTCATCGCCGCCTCCGTCCGTGCGCCGGGAGTCCACCTCCCCTCGACTGGTCAGGACTAGCACGCCGGCACCCCGCCGGCGGCATTCAATGACGGACCATCCTATCCAATTTTTGAATAGCGCTTCCGGCGCGTTTTGAATGGCCGCTCACGGGCGGGGAACCGGCGAGACGGCCTGTTTGCCGGCCGCGCGCAGCAGGTCGAGGAAATGCGCCTGCGTCGCGGTCGGGCGCCACCCCCGGCGCACGGTGAGGCCGATGGTGCGCTCGGTGTTGGCCAGCTCCACGGGCAGGATGACCAGCAGCCCCAGCTCATGCTCATGCCGGATCTGGTGCGCCGAGATCAGGGTCAACCGGTCGCTGCCCAGCAGCAGGCCGCGCACCAGGATCTGGGAGCTGGTCTCGACCAGCCCGCGCGGCGGGGCGTCGGCGAACAGCGCCTCGAACCGGTCACGGGTCGGCGTGTCGCGGCGCGGGACCACCCATTGGCACCCCGCCAGCTCCTCCAGCGACAGCCTGGGCCGGCGGGACAGTGGATGGAAGGCGCGCGCCACCACGACCAGCGGGTCCTCGAACAAGGGCTCCTGCACGACGTCGTCGATGGGCAGCGGGTCGCGCAGCGCGCCGATCAGCACGTCGATCTCGCCGTGGCGCAGCCCGTGCAGCAGGTCGTCGTACGGGCCGTCGAGCACGTCGAACTGGACGTCCGGACGCTCGCGCACCAGCGCGTTGACGGCGGTCGGCAGGATGAAGGGGCGCGACAGCGGCATGCTGCCGACCACGATGCGGGCGGTGTCGCCGCCCAGCCCCTCGCCAACCTCCGCGAATCCCTGCTCCAGCTCGGTGATCGCCAGCTTGACATGCTGGACCAGCGCCTTGGCGGCGGGGGTCAGCGCGATGCCGGCGGCGGTCCGCGCGAACAGCGCCATGCCCGCCAGCCGTTCCAGATCGCGGGCGGCGCGGTGCAAGGTCGGTTGCGAGATGCCGACGGTGCGCGCGGCGAGGCTGAAATTGCCGGCGTCGGCGACCGCGGCCAGCGCCCGGATCTGCGCCGCGGTCAGCAGCTGGTCGAAATCCGCCACACCGCGCAGACCGCCCTTGCGCCCGCCGATGCGGACGGCCTCGCGCGTGCCGGTGCGCAGGCGGTCGAGCGCGCGCTCCACCCGGTCGAGGAACAGCACGCCCATGGCGGACACCGCCATGCCGTCCGGCCGCCGCTCGAACAGGGGGGTGCCGACCTCCTCCTCCAGCTTGGCGATGGCCTGGGTGATGGCGGGCTGGGACAGATGCACATGCTCCGCCGCCTGACTGATGCTGCCGCGCCGCGCCACCTCGCGGAAGGCCCGCAAATGCCGGATGTTGGGAATGCCGTTCATCGGACCGTCCTGCTCCACAGCACCGCTGCCGGAGCGGCCATAGCAAAAATCAATGGCTCCAGCTTATCGTCGGGGCACCGCGCCGTAAAGAGGCCGGGCCGTGGGGCGTGCTACACCGCCGCCGCGCGCTTGACCGCCTCGATCATCCCCTGGAAGCCCTGGGCCGAACGGTACGGCCCTTGCGGATCGGCCGCCTGGGCGAAACAGGCGCGGAGCCGGTCCCAGTCCGGCGTCGGGCACATCTCCTCGAACCAGGAGCCATGGCTCCGCCATGGGGCGAGCGCCGTCGCGACATCGGCCGGCAGAACGCGCCCGCCGTCGCGTTCCTGCTCCAGGAAGGCCAGGGCCGACCGGCAGCCGCCGACCATGTTCTCGGCGAAGACCCCGAGGCTGTCCGGGTGCAGGCGGGGGCGTCCGTCCGGGTCGATGTAGAGGATGGGAAAGACCGGCGCCAGCCGCGGAAACAGGGTGTTGGCCCACAGGGTGCCGCCCCAGTAGACCTGGGCGATCCGGGCGAAATGGGCCACCTCGACGACGGGTTCGAGTCCGCTCGCCTCCAGGGGCAGGATCTCGACCTTGGGCTTGGTGACGGTCACGGTGTCGTTGGCCGCGTCGACATACAGCGCGCCGACCTGCATGGCGTTCTGGAAGTAGCTGCCGCGCAGCGCCCCCCAGATCGGCGAGAGGTGGCCGCCCTCGCGGACGAAGGCCGCCAGGGCCTGCGTGACCGGCGTGTCCGGCGCGGCGATCCGGCGGCGCAACCGCTCGAAGACGGCGTCGCTGATCTCGCGGCAGAAGCCCTTGGGGTAAGGGTTGCGGCGCTTCGGGAAGGTCAGCCGGCCCTCGTCCCGATCCCGGTCGACGCCATGGCGCAGCTCCAGCATCAGCGCGTCCAGGGCCGCAAGATGGGGGCCGAGCCACCGCTCCGTCAGGGCGCGCATCCCCTCGTCGGGCGGAACCGGGCGGTGGTGGTTGCACCAGACACGCAACTGGCGGTCCAACGGCGTCTCGGCGCCCAGCGGCGGACGGGCGGAAGCGGTGTGGGTCACGGGCGGGCGGTCTCCGGGGCAAGCGGCAACCGTCCATTCGGTCCGCATGGCCAACCCGGGCGGAGCAGCGCGCGGCATCCCGATCTGGTCCCCGCCCAGTCTGGTCGCGGACAGGTAACGCCGTTGCCGGGCCGCCGGTCAAGCGACCATCGCGGTCGAACGCCCCCCGATCGTCAGGCGGACGGATCGACCCGCTTCATCGCCTTGCGGCAGTGGACCAGCGCGTCGCGGATCATGACGTTGACCAGCGTCGGCGACACGCCGAGGGTTTCCGCGATGTCCTTCTGGCTGTGGCCGTGGATCCGGTGCATCTCGAAGGCGTAGCGGGTGCGCTCCGGCAGATCGGCCAGCGCCGATTCGAGCGTGTGCAGGAGCTGGCGGTTCACGTTCACGCTTTCCGGCGAGGCCGCGTCCGGCGTGCTCACCGCCTGCCCTTCCTCCTCCGCCGCCATCAGACGCGATTCCAGGCCTTTCCGGCGGTAGTGATCGATCGCGAGATTGCGCACGACCATCATCAGGTAGCCCGCCTTGGCCCGGATGGAACTGGTCGACTCCGTCCCCAGCAGCTTCACGAAGGCGTCCTGAACCACGTCCTCGGCGTGGTGGCGGCACCCGGTGATCCGCTCGGCCATCCCGATCAGCGACCGCCGATGCGTCGTGAAGACGTCGGTCAGGGTCTGATTCTCGGCGGTTCCTACCGGTCGCATGGGACGATCCTTGTGCAAAGCGACGCCGCGGCGGGGCAGCAAACCCCAAGGCTTGACAAGCCGTCGCAAGCTAATGCAACTGACAGTCATTTGCAAATGAGGAAAAGGCAGAAATTCCTGCGGTGATTTCTAGTATTCGTTGCGCGAGTTCTGAATGACCCCGCGCCTCGCAGGCTTTCTGCTCGGCGGGCTGGCGCTCGGCTGCTCGGTGCCCGGCGCGCCTTCCCCCGCCCTGCCCGCCACCCTGTCCGATTCCGTGCAGGCCGTTTCCCAAGACAGGCCGCTGGCGATCCCGGCCCTTCCGCTGGGCGAGGCGCTGACCCGCTTCGGCCAGCAGACCGGTTTGCAGATCCTCTACAGCCCGGACCTCGTGTCGGGCCGCCGGTCGCGCGCCCTGGCGGGACGGATGGCCCCGGCGGCGGCCCTCGCCGAACTGCTGGGCGGGACCGGCCTGTCCTTCGACCTGCGCGACGGGATGGCGACCATCGGCCGGCCGCAGGAAACCGCCGACGTCCTGCCCCCCTTGACGGTGGAGGGCCGACCGCCGCACAGCGGCCGGGCGGCGAGCCTCGCCAGCCCCGACCGCAGCGTCGGCCGCACCGAAACCCCCGTCGAAGACCTGCCGCAGGGGCTCTCCATCGTCACGCGCGCCGATCTCGACCGGCGCGACGTCCAGGACATCAACGGCGCGCTGGCCTACAGCGCCGGGGTGCGCCCCATCGACTATCCCGGCGGCCAGGGCGCCATCGACGTCTATGTCCGCGGCTTCCGCCAGAGTTCCGATTCCGTCCTGATCGACGGGCTGCGCAGCGGTTTCAACCCCTACGGGCTGGAGTACGAGCCCTTCGGCGTGGAGCGGCTGGAGGTGCTGAAGGGACCGGCCTCGGCCATCTACGGCGCGATGCCGCCCGGCGGCGCCATCGCCCTGACCAGCAAGCGCCCGACCGATCAACCGCTCCACCGGCTCCAGCTCCAGGGCGGCAGTCATGACCGGCGGCAGGTCACCGCCGATCTGAGCGACCGCATCGACGCCGAAGGATCGCTGCGCTACCGGCTGACCGCGCTGTCACGGCGCAGCGGCACGCAGGTCGACCACACGCCGGACGACCGCCTCTACGTCGCCCCCGCGCTGTCCTGGTCGGCCGGCGAGGGCACCGAGATCACCCTGCTCGCCAGCCTCCTCGACTTCCGCAAAATGGGGGCGGAGCAGAGCTTCCCGGTGTCGGGCACGGTGCTGGACAACCCCTACGGCCGCCTCGATCCAAGCCTGTTCCTGGGCTATCCGGGGGTGAGTTCCTACCGTTCGCGCACCCTCTCGGCCGGCTACGAGGTCCGCCACGCGCTGGGCAAGGTCCTGGCCGGCGACTGGACGCTGCGCCACAGCCTGCGCCACAGCCGCAGCCGCGTCGGCTACCGGTGGAGCTCGGCGGACTCCGGCGCGCTGGAGGCGGACCGCTACTACCGGTTCGGGCTGCAGGACCGGCCCAAGACCAGCTCCACCCTGCTGGCCGACGCCAACCTGCAGGGCGCCGTCACCACCGGACCGCTGCGCCACAGCCTGCTGGTCGGCGCCGATCACGCCCGCTACCGGGTGCACGAAACGCGGCGGCACGGCACGGTGGCCGACCCGATCGACGTCTTCGCCCCGGTCTATGGCGGACCCTACGCCTGGGACGCGACGCTGCTCAACGACCTGACCGACCGCATCCGCCAGACCGGCCTCTATCTCCAGGACGAGATCGCCGCCGGGGGCTGGCGGCTGACCCTCGGCGGGCGGCTGGACTGGAGCCGCACGGACGTCCGCGGCCTGCTGTCCGACAGCGTGCCGGTGAAGACGACCCAGCCCGACCGCGCCTTCACCAAGCGCATCGGGCTCGCTTACCGCTTCGACAACGGCCTGACGCCCTACGCCGGCTATGCGACCTCCTTCCAGCCGACCAGCGGCAGCGACGCGCAAGGCCGTCCCTTCTCGCCGAGCCGCGGCGCGCAGATCGAAGCCGGGCTGCGCTACCGGCCCGGGGGATTCGACGGGCTGTTCACCGCGTCGCTGTTCCGCGCGGTGCAGCGCAACCTCACCGCCGCCGACCCGGACCATCCCGGTTATCTGGCCCAGACCGGCGAGACGCGGTCGCGCGGCGTCGAGCTGGAGGCGCGGACCGCGGTCAGCGAGACGACCGATCTGACGGCGGCCTACACCCTCACCGACGCGCGGGTCACCCGCGACACCGCCGCCCCCGGCGGCACCGACAAGACCGGCAACCGGGTGGCCTCGGTCCCCCGCCACGCCGCGTCGCTCTGGCTGCGCCAGCGTGTCGAGGACGGACCGGCCGACGGCCTGACCGCCGGCATCGGGTTGCGGTATGTCGGCGCGACGGACAACGCCGCGAACAGCGTGCGCGTCCCCGCCTACACGCTGGTCGATGTCAGCCTGGGCTACGAGCTGGACCGGCTCGCCCCATCGCTCGACGGGGTCGGGCTGACGCTGACCGCGACCAACCTGTTCGACCGCCGCTATTTCGCGCCGGGCTTCTATGAGGATTCGGTCTTCGTCGGCAACCGGCGGGCGGTGCTGGCGACCCTGTCCTACCGCTGGTGACCGGCCCGCTGGTGACCAGCTCCCGGCCTCAGCGGGCGGAGAGGAGCAGCGCGCCGTCCTTCGCGGCGATCGTCACCGGCAGCACCCGCGGCAGCGACGCCACCACGCGGTCGAGGTCGGCAACGTCGTACACGCCGCCGATGCGCATCGCCCCGACCCGGCGGTCGGCCAGCCGCAGCGGCTGCGCCAGATAGGGGTTCAACAGCGGGACCGCCTCGGCCAGGGTGATGTCGTCGAACACCAGCTTGCCCTCGCGCCAGGACAGCACCCGCGCCGGATCGACGCGCGCGACGCTGCCGAACCGGCTGTCGCGGGCGAATCGGCCCTGCTGGCCCGGCGTCAGCCGCAGGGGCTCCTCCCCCGCCGCGGCGGCGGCGGCGCTCACGGTCACCGCGCCCTCGGCCAGCGTCACGGCCAGCTCGCCGTCGTTGGCCCAGACGTTGAACCGCGTTCCGGTCACCCGGACCCGATGGGCGGCGGTGAAGACGGTGAAGGGCCGTGCGGCGTCGCCCGCGACCGCGAAATAGGCCTCGCCATGGTCCATCAGCACGCTGCGGCGGTCGCGGAACTGGGCGTAGAACAGGGTGGTGCGGACGTTCAGGTCCACCGTCGAGCCGTCGGGCAGACCGACCACGCGGTGCCGGTCCCCGCCGAGGAAGACGTCCACCGTGCCGGGCAGCACACCGAACGACCAGCCCACCGGCCAGCCGACGGCCAGGGCCGCCGCGACGCAGGCCGCCAGCGCCCAGCGCCGCTGTTTCGGCGCCCGGACAAGGGGCCGGACAAGGGGCCGGACAAGGGGAGAACGCACCACCTCGACGGGCCGTGCCGGAGCGGGGGGCGCGGTCACCCGCGGCCGCAGCCCGGCGGACAGGCCCCACAGCTCCCGCATCGCGTCGAATTCCGCCGCATGGCGCGGGTCGTCCCGGCACCAGCGCTCGAAGGCGGCCCGGTCGGCGTCGCTCACCTCCTCCGCTTGCAGGCGCAGGCACCAGTCCGCCGCCTCTTCGGTCACGCGGTCGTCGTCGGAAGGATGGGACGGAGGCATACAGGCGCGCTCGGCTCCGGAAATCGTGTGCCAGCTATAGGGCAGACCGGGACCACACCGCAAGGCGGGCGGGATGGCCGCGACCGCTCCGCCGGTACCGCTTCAGTTTTGCCCCGCTCGTTCGTCCTAATCGTCAGGGCCGTGCGCGTCCGCCTTCCCGGCGGGGGCGTCGCGCGGCCGCCCGTCGCCCCGTCCCCCAGGAACCCCGATGCCGACGTCCCCCCGTTCCAGCCTGTCCGCGCTGCTCCATCTCCTGCGCCCCTTCTGGCCGCTGCTGACCGCCGCCACCCTTCTTGGTGTGCTCGGCGGGCTCAGCGTGACCGGGCTGCTGGCCGCCATCAACCGCATCCTGCACGCCGGCGACAGCCCCGGCGCCGGGCTCCTGCTCGCCTTCGCCGGGCTGTGCGCGCTGGCGCTGGCCGGGTCGGTCCTGTCCGACATCGGCACCAACCGGATCGGGCAGCGGGTCATCGCGCGGCTGCGCAAGGATCTGGGCGACCGCATCCTGACGGCGCCGATCGACCAGCTGGAGCGCTACCGCAGCCACCGCCTGATCCCGGTGCTGACCCACGACGTGGACACCATCAGCGACTTCGCCTTCGTCTTCGCGCCGCTGGCGGTGTCGCTCAGCGTCACTCTGGGCAGCCTCGTCTATCTGGCCCTGCTGTCCTGGCCGATGTTCCTGGCGACGGCGGCGGCCATCCTGATCGGCAGCGCCGTTCAGTACATCGCGCGCGGCCGCGGCATCGAGGGCTTCCAGGAGGCGCGCGCCCACGAGGACGAGCTGCAGAAGCACTACCGCTCGCTGGCGGAGGGGGCGAAGGAGCTGCGCATCAACCGGCCGCGCCGGCTGCGCCTGCAAAGCGAGGCGCTGCGCGGCACCATCGACCGCATCTGCGAGGTCCAGATCCGCTCGATCACCCTCTTCGTCGTCGCCAAGGGGTTCGGCTCCACCCTGTTCTTCATCGTCATCGGGGTGGCGCTCGGCGTCGAGGCGCTGTGGCCCAGCACCGACCGCGGGACGCTCAGCGGCTTCATCCTGGTCCTGCTCTACATGAAAGGGCCGCTGGAGCATCTGATCGGCACCCTGCCCATCGTCAGCCGCGCCCAGGTCGCCTTCCGCCGCATCGCCGAGCTGTCGGCGGCCTTCGCCTCGCCGGAGCCGCACCTGCTGATGAAGGACGACGGGCGGCCGCCCGAAACCATCGACTCGCTGGAGCTGCGCGACGCCCGCTACGCCTACCCGCCGGCCGGGCCGGGCGAGGCCCCCTTCGTGCTCGGCCCCGTGTCGCTGCGCGTCGGGCGCGGCGAGATCCTGTTCATCGTCGGCGAGAACGGCTGCGGCAAGACCACGCTGATCAAGATGCTGCTCGGCCTCTACGCCCCGCAGGACGGAGAGATCCTGCTGAACGGCAAGCCGGTGACGCCGGAGACGCGCGACGACTACCGCCAGCTCTTCACCACCATCTTCGCCGACTATTTCCTGTTCGACGACCTGATCCAGGCGGGCGGAAACGTGCCGGAGGAGGCCCAGGCCTATCTGGAACGGCTGGAGATCGCCCACAAGGTCAGTCTGGTCGACGGGGTGTTCAGCACCACCGACCTGTCCACCGGGCAGCGCAAGCGGCTGGCCCTGCTCCAGGCCTGGACGGAGGGGCGACCGGTGCTGGTGTTCGACGAATGGGCCGCCGACCAGGACCCGGCCTTCCGCCGGATCTTCTACACCGAGCTGCTGCCCAGCCTGAAGGCGATGGGCAAGACGATCATCGTCATCTCCCACGACGACCGCTATTTCGACGTGGCCGACCATCTGCTCCGGCTGACCGCCGGAATGGTCGCCCAGGAGGAATTCACCCGCTAAAAAATTCACGGCGATGAAAGAATCCCCTTAAGTTCCGCCTACCCCCTTCGTCTTAGAGGCAGGAGACGGGTTTCGCAGGACGCGGAACCCGCCGGATCGAGAGTCATTCGGGGGTTATGGAGATGGAGATTGGGGTTGGGGTGGCCGCAGCGGCCGGCCGTCCGGCGACGGGCAAGCGCGGGCGTCTGAAGGCGGTCCTGCTGGCGACGACGATGGCCGGAATGACGGCGTTGGCGCATCAGCCAACCGCCCTGGCTCAACAGCCGGACGCCGGACAGGCTGGCGGCGGAACAGTCAACGGCGGATCGGCCGGCAACGCCACGGTTCTCGCCCCGCTCACCGTCCAGGGCGTCGTCGGCGGCACCGACGGCTATGTCGCGACGCGCAGCGCCGTTGGCACCAAGGTGGACACGCCGCTCGTCGAGATTCCGCAGACGATCTCCGTCGTGACCCGCGAGGAGCTGGACCAGCGCGCCGTGCAGGATTTCGGCGGTGCTGTCGCCTACTCGCCCGGCATCGTCGTGGTCGATTATCCGGGCGGCCCCGGCGCCCCAGACTTCTCGATGCGCGGCTTCCGCGACTTCAGCCTGTTCGGCATCTACCGCGACGGCCTGCGGGCCGGTTTCAACAACTACGACACCAATTTCGAGCCCTACGGGCTGGAGCGCGTCGACATCGTGAAGGGACCCTCGTCGGTCCTGTTCGGCCAGACCGCGCCCGGCGGCGTCGTGAACCTGACCAGCAAGCGGCCGACCGCCGCGCCGCTGCACGAAATCCAGCTTCAGACGGGCAGCTACAAGCGCCGTCAGGCCGCCTTCGATCTCGGCGGGCCGGTCGATGGCGAGGGCAAGGTGCTCTACCGCCTGACCGGGCTCGGCCGCCTGTCCGACACCCAGGTGGACCACGCGCCGGACGACCGCTTCTACATCGCGCCGGCGGTGACCTTCAAGCCGACCGACAAAACCAAGCTGACCCTGCTCGCCAGCCACCAGTCGCTGAAGATGGGCGGGTCGGAGCAGAGCATCCCGCGCAGCGCGCTCGACGTGATCGGCACCGACCTCTATTTCGGCGTTCCCGGCGTGTCCGACTGGCGGGTGAAGAACACGTCGATCGGCTACGAGGTCGAGCATGAGCTGAGCCCGAACTGGTCGATCCACCAGAACGCCCGCTACATGCATTCGCGGGTCAGCTTCCAGACCTCCTTCAGCACCGAATGGCCGGTCGAGCTGGTGGACGGCCGCTATTACCCGGTGGGGCTGCAGGACCGTCCGAAGAACACCGACACCTACCTGATCGACAGCAACATCCAGGGCAAGCTGACCACCGGCCCGGTCTCGCACACCATCCTGGCCGGCGTCGATTACGGCTATTACTCCGGCAAGGAGACGCGGCGGAACACGCTGAACTCGCTGGTCGTCGACATCTTCAACCCGTCCTATCCGGGGACGGAGTTCATCTACGCCGACCCCTGGGTGAACGGGAAGAGCAAGCTGTCGCAGATCGGCGCCTACCTCCAGGACCAGCTCCGCTACGACAACTGGATCCTGACGCTCAGCGGCCGTCAGGACTGGGTGGTCGGCAAGGAGGTCGACTACCTCTCCAACGGCTTCCAGACCACGCGCGACCACGACTTCACCGGGCGCGCCGGCCTCGGCTACGTCTTCGACAACGGCATCGCGCCCTACGCCAGCTTCGCGACCTCGTTCCAGCCGAGCACCGGCACGCTGGCCCCGGAACGCGGCGGCGGCACCTTCAAGCCGACCACCGGCACGCAGTACGAGGTCGGCGTGAAGTACCAGCCGGCGGGCTGGACCAGCTTCATCTCCGCCTCGCTCTACCACATCACCCAGCAGAACGTGTCGACCAACGACCCGCTCTACAGCGGCTACGCCGTGCAGGAGGGCGAGATCCGCAGCCGCGGCGTCGAGCTGGAGGGCAAGATGGCGCTGACGGAATCGTTCAGCCTGATCGCCTCCTACGCCTTCATCGACGCCGAGATCACCAAGGACAACCCGGCCGTGGGTTCCTCCACCAGCTCGGTCGGGCTGCGGCCGAAGGGGATTCCGCGCCACATGGCCTCGGCCTGGGGCGACTACACCGTCAAGGCGGGGCCGCTCGACGGGCTCGGCCTCGGGGCGGGGGTGCGCTATGTCGGCTCGTCCAAGAACATCGCCAACACCGCGAGCATCCCCGAGCACGCGCTGATCGACGCCGCCATCCGCTACGACCTGGGCGCCCTGCGTCCAGAGCTGGCGGGGGCCAGCGCCGCGCTCAACGTCAGCAATCTGACCGACAAGAAGTATTATGCGCCGGGCTTCTACGACAACACGGTGCTGTACGGCAACCGCCGCCAGATCCTGGCGACGCTGAAGTACAGCTGGTAAGGCCGGCCCCTTGTCCTCGATGCCCGGCATCAACGGCACCGTCAGCCGGCGCCGACTCCTCCGCGCCGCCGCCCTGCTCCCGGCCATCCTGCTCCCGGCCGGCCTGATGGCCGGCGGCGCGTGGTCGGCGGAGCGAAGGACGGACGGCGGACTCTGCGCGCTCGACTGGACGAGCGCGCAGGCTCTGCTGGCGCTGGGCATCGTTCCCCGCGGCATTCCCGAGCTTGACCGCTACCGCCGGGCGGTGGTCGAGCCGGCGGTGCCGGACGGCGTTCCGGACATCGGCGCGCGGGCGGAGCCGAACCTGGAGCTGCTCGACCGGCTCGCCCCGGCGCGCTTCGTCGGCGACGGCGCGCTGTCGGCGGTGCAGGGCCGGCTGGAACGGATCGCCCCCGTCACCGTCCATCCGCCCTTCGACACCCGGTCCGACGGGGACGGGGAGCCGGGTGGGCAGCTCGCCTTCGCCGTCGCCTCGCTGCGCGGGCTGGCCGCCGACCTCGGCGTGCCGGAGGCGGCGGAGCGGGCGGTCGCCCGGCTCGACCGCACTCTGGCGGCGGCGCGCGACCGGCTGTCCGGATGGGAGCGCCGCCCGCTCTACATCCTCAGCGTCCTCGACGGGCGGCGCGTCCTCATCCACGGGCGCAACAGCCTCTATCACGATGTCCTCGACCGGCTGGGGATCGTGAACGCCTGGACCGGCCCCAGCGGCCCCTACGGCCACGCCACGGTGACCATGGACCGGCTGACCGGACGCCCCGACGCCGGGCTGGTCAACATCGGCAGCGAGGGCGGGCGGGCGCTGGAGGCGCTGGCCGCCCTGCCGCTGTTCGCCGGGCTGCCCTTCCTGCGCGAAGGCCGGGTCACCATCCTGCCGCCCATCCTCTTCTACGGCGGCGTCCCGGCGGCGGAACGTTTCGCCCGCCTGCTCGGCGAAGGGCTTGCGCCGCATCATGGCTGACACCGCGACCTCACCCCCGTTCCGCCGCTTCGGTCCCGCCGGACCGGTCCTCGGCCTGTTCCTGCTGGCCGGGCTGGTGTCCGCCCTGGTCCTTGAGCGGCAGTTGCCGGCCGGGCTGTGGTGGCGGGCGCTCATCGCGCCCGACCCGGCGCGGCTCGACCAGCTCGCCGCCCATTACGTCCTGTTCCCGCGCTTCGCGGTCGCCCTGCTGGTCGGGGCGGCGCTGGGCCTCGCCGGGGCCATCCTGCAACAGGTCCTGCGCAACCCGCTGGCCGAGCCGGCCACTCTGGGCATCTCCGCCGGCGCCCACCTGTCGCTCGCCATCGCCACGCTGTGGCTGCCCGACGCGCTGGCGCTGGGGCGGGAATGGGTGGCGCTGGCCGGCGCCGGGCTGTCGGCGGCGGCGCTGCTGGCGCTGTCCTGGCGCAAGGGGCTGTCGCCGGTCACCGTCGTTCTGGCCGGCCTCGTCCTCAGCCTCTACGCTGGGTCGGTCAGCGGTGTGATGGTGCTGTTCAACCATGACCTGCTGATCGGCCTGTTCCTGTGGGGCGCCGGCTTCCTCGACCAGCAGGATTGGAGCATGGCCGCCTTCCTGGCGCCGCGGCTGGCCGTGCTGGCGCTCGCCGCCGCGCTGGTGCTGCGCCCGCTGGTCCTGCTCGGCCTCGGCGAGGGCGGGGCGCGCAGCCTGGGCCTGTCGGTGGCGGGCGCCCGGCTGGCCGGTCTCGTGATCGCGGTGATGCTGGCGGCATTGAGCGTCGCCGCCGTCGGCGTGGTCAGCTTCGTCGGGCTGGCCGCCCCGACCATCGTCGGCATGGCCGGCGCCCGCCGGCTGGGTCCACGCCTGCTCTGGGCGACGCTGTGCGGCGCCGCCCTGCTGTGGGCGACCGACGCCCTGGTGCTTCTGGCCCCGGTCACCTACCGCGAACTGCCGACCGGCGCCGTCACCGCGGTGCTGGGGGTGCCGATGCTGCTGTGGCTGCTGCCCCGCCTGCGCACGGCGGCACCGCCGGTCACCGCCGCCACAGCACCGCCGCCGCGGGCGCACCGCCCGGCGTTGCTGCTCGCCGCCGGCGCCCTGCTGCTGCCGCTGGCCCTGTGGGCGGCGGTCGCCGCCGGCCGCGGTCCGGACGGCTGGGAGTGGAGCGTCGGCAACGCCCTTGCCGCGGTGGAGCCCTGGCGCCTGCCGCGGGCGCTGGCGGCGCTGGCCGGCGGAGCGATGCTGGCACTGGCCGGCGCCACGCTGCAACGGATGACCGGCAACCCGCTGGCGGCGCCGGAAATCCTCGGCGTGTCCTCCGGCGCGATCCTCGGCGTGATCGTTCTGATGTTCTCGGCCGAAACCCCCGGCCGCGGCGCCCAGATCCTGGCCGGCGGGGCGGGAGCGGCGGCGGTGCTGGCGGCGATGCTGGCGCTCGGCCGCAAGGACGGCTTCTCGCCCGACCGGCTGCTGCTGGCCGGGATCGCCACCAGCTCCATCTCCGGGGTCGTCGTCGCCGTCCTGATGGCCGGACACGATCCGCGCCTCCAGACGCTCGTCACCTGGCTGTCCGGCTCCACCTACATGGTCGGCCCGACCGACGCGCTGGCGGCGGCGCTGCTGGCCGGGCTCGCCGTCGCCGCCATCCCCTTCGTCGCCCGCTGGCTCGACCTGCTGCCGCTCGGCGGCGGGGTGGCGGCGGCCCTGGGGGTCAGCCCGCCGCTCAGCCGCGCCGTCCTGTTCAGTTTGTCGGCGCTGCTGACCGCGGCGGCGACGCTGATCGTCGGGCCGCTGAGCTTCGTCGGGCTGATGGGGCCGCACCTCGCCCGCATGCTCGGCCTGCAGCGGGCGGCGGCCCATCTCGCCGGCTCCGCCCTGCTTGGCGGGCTGGTCATGCTGGCCGCCGACTGGCTTGGACGCGGCGTGATCTTCCCCTATCAAGTGCCGGCCGGGCTGCTCGCGTCCGTGATCGGCGGCCCCTTCCTCCTCTGGCTTCTGGGACGGCGCTGATGACCCGCTTCTCCTGCGACACCGCGATTCCCCAAGACCGCCTCCCCGGCAGCCCCGCCGCCGCCGCGGACTGGCTGGTCGCCGCCTCCGAGCCCTACGGCCTGACCTTCGCCCGCGACGGCGACCGCCTGACGACGGACGGGCCGTTCGGCCGCCTGACGCTGACCGTGGGCACGGACGCCCTGCGTCTGCGGGCGGAATCGGACGACCGCGGCCTCCTGGAGCGGTTCCGCGGCTCCGTCACCGAGCAGTTGCTCGGCCTGCTCGGGGAGGACGCGGCGATCGTCTGGACCGGCGACGTCGAGACCGGGGCGCTGTTCGCCGATTTCCGCGAAATCCGCGTCGCCGCCGTCCGCGACCTGACCCCGCGCCTGCGCCGCATCACCTTCCACGGCCGGGACCTTGGACGCTTCGCGACGTCGGACAACCTGCATGTCCGTCTCTACCTGCCGCCGCCGGGGCTGGAGGCGCCGTCCTGGCCGCGCCCCGGCCCCGACGGACGGCCGGTCCTGCCCGACCCCGAGCGCCGGCCGGCGGTCCGCTACTACACCCTGCGGCGCGTCGACGCCGAGGCTGGCGAACTGGACATCGACGTCGTCCTGCACGAGGATGGCGGCCATGATGACGGCCATTCCGGCGAGGCCCCCGGCGCCGATTTCGCCCGGCGGGCGCGGCCCGGCGACCTCTGCGGCATGTCCGGCCCCTACGGGCTCGGCATCCGTCCGGCCTCCTGGTACCTGCTGGCCGGCGACGAGACGGCCCTCCCCGCCATCGCCCGCATCCTGGAGGAGCTGCCCGACGACGCCCGCGGCACTGCCCTGATCGAGGTCGAGGACGCGGCGGACGAGCTGCCGCTCCGGGCCCCCGCAGGGTTCGCCGTCCGCTGGCTGCACCGCCGCAACGCCGGGACGGCAAGCCCGCTGGTCGAGGCGGTGCGCGCCCTGCCCCTCCCGGCGGACACCGCCACCCTGTTCGCCTGGGCCGCCTGCGAGTTCGACGACCTCGCCCGGCTGCGCGAGCATCTGCGGGGATGCGGCATCGACCGCGACCGCATGCTCGCCGTCGCCTACTGGCGGCGCACCCCGCCGGGAGCGTCGGCCAAAGGAATTTCCGCATGACGCCCGCCACGGAGCCGATGTTCCGCCTCGACGGGGTGCGCTTCGCCTTGCCGGGGCGCCTGCTGCTCGACCTGCCGTCCTGCGACCTGTTCCCCCACCGGGTGACCGCGCTGATCGGCCACAACGGCTCCGGCAAATCGACCCTGCTGAAGATCCTCGCCCGCCAGCAGCCGCCGAGCGGCGGGCGGGTGCTGTTCGACGGCCGGCCCCTGGACCGCTGGAAGCAGCGCGCCCTCGCCCGCCGCATCGGCTACCTGCCGCAGCACATGCCCGCGGCGTCCGGGCTTCTGGTGCGCGAGCTGGTGGCGCTCGGCCGCTATCCCTGGCACGGCGCGCTCGGCGCCTTCCGCGCGGAGGACGCCCGCAAGGTGGAGGAAGCGCTGGCGCTGACCGACACCGCGCCCTTCGCCGACCGGCTGGTCGACAGCCTGTCGGGCGGCGAGCGGCAGCGGGTATGGCTGGCCATGCTGATCGCGCAGGACGCCGGCTGCCTGCTGCTCGACGAGCCGATCTCGGCGCTCGACGTCGCCCATCAAGTGGAGGTGCTGGCCCTGGTCCGCCGCCTGTCGCGCGAGCGCGGCATCGGCGTGGTCGCGGTGCTGCACGACGTGAACATGGCGGCGCGCTTCTGCGACGACATCGTCGCCCTGCAGGGCGGTCGGCTGATCGACCGCGGCCCCCCGGCCGAGATCATGACGCCGGCGCGGCTGGGCGCCGTCTACGGCCTGCCGATGGCGGTGATCCCCCATCCGGACAGCGGCGAGCCGGTCGCGCTGGTGCGCTGAGCACCGGCGGGCGCGCTCACGCCCCGCCCTCTCCCACGCCATCTCCCACGCCGTTTCCCAGGATGCCGAGCTGGCGGCGCAGCGCCGCCAGGATCGCCGCCGACCGGTCCGGATCGGTCGGCGCGGTGGCGCGGGCCAGCGCCATGCCGCCGACCAGAGCCGACACGATGGCGATGGCGCGGTCGCGGCGCTCGGCGGCGCCCTCCCCGCTCCGCTCCGGCAGGCGCTCTTCCACCGCCGCGAAGAAGCCCTCGACGCCGGTCCCGAAACGCTCCTGCACCGCCGGGTCCTGCCGCGCCACCTCCCCGGCGAAGGCGGCCATCGGACAGCCGGCGTCCGGCCGGTCGCGGTGCCGTTCGCTCAGATAGCGCGTCAGGAAGGCGTCGAGCGCCCCCTCCGGCGACGCCTCGTCGGCGGGCAGCCGGCCGAGACTCTCCGCGAAGGCTGCCTCGCAGGCCTCGGCGGCCAGCGCGTCCTTCGAGGCGAAATGGCCGTAGAAACCGCCGTGGGTCAGCCCGGCGGCCTTGGTGACCTCCGCCACCCCGACCTTGTCGAATCCGCGCTCGCGGAACAGGCGTCCCGCCGCCTTGACGATGGCGGCCCGGTTCTCCGCCGCCTTTTCCTTGGAAACCTTCACGTCGTCACCCTGTGCATGGCTGCCACGCCTCCAGCCCGGGAGGTCGCAGCGATATTCATGATGGACGTCATGAATAAGTCCATTCATGATGGTCATCATCATAACCCAGCGGACATGGAGAGGACAATGACGGATATGAGCGGCGGCGTGGCCCTGGTCACCGGCGGCACCTCGGGCATCGGGCGGGCGACCGCGCTGGCCTTCGCCAAGGCGGGCGCCACGGCCATCGTCACCGGGCGGCGCGAGGCGGAGGGGCTGGAGACGGTGGACCTCGTCCGGCAGGCCGGCGGGCGCGCCGTCTTCGTCCAGGCGGACGTCGCCGACGCCGAGGAGGTCGCCGCCCTGTTCGCCCGGATCGAGCGGGACCACGGCCGGCTCGACTACGCCTTCAACAACGCCGGCATCCATTTCGGCCGCTCGGTGGCCGACACGACGGAGGCCGACTTCGACCGCATGGTCGCCGTCAACATCAAGGGCGTCTGGCTGTGCCTGAAGCACGAGCTGCCGATCATGCTGCGGCAGGGCAAGGGCGCCATCGTGTCCACCGGCTCGGTGCTTGGGCAGATCGGTCTGGCCGGCAACAGCGTCTATTCCGCCAGCAAGGCGGCGGTCGAGGGCATGACCCGCAGCGTCGCCATCGAGGTCGCCAAGTCCGGCGTGCGCGTCAACGCCGTCTGCCCGGCGATCATCCAGACGCCGATGAGCGCCGGGTCCTTCGGCGGGGAGGAGGCGGTGAACGCGGCGCTCGGCCCGCTGCACCCGGTCGGTCGCGTCGGCCAGCCGCGCGAGGTCGCCGACACCGTGGTCTGGCTGTGCTCCGACGCCGCGTCCTTCATCACCGGCCAGTCGATCAACGTCGACGGCGGCCTGACGGTGCAGTGATCCCCATCCCATAAAGGAGTTCGCGATCATGGACGCAACGGACCCCGTCGTCATCGTCTCCGCCGCGCGCACGCCGCTCGGCCGTTTCCAGGGGGAGCTGTCGGCTCTGCCCGCCCACGCGCTGGGCGCCCACGCCGTCCGTGCGGCGCTGAGCCGCGCCGGGTTGGCGCCGGGGCGGGTGGACGAGGTTCTGCTCGGCTGCGTGCTGCCCGCCGGCCAGGGGCAGGCGCCGGCCCGACAGGCGGCGCGCGGCGCCGGTCTGCCCGACGCCACCGGCGCCACCACCGTCAACAAGGTCTGCGGCTCCGGCATGAAGGCGACGATGCTCGCCCACGACCTGATCCGCGCCGGCTCCGCCGACCTCGTGGTCGCCGGCGGCATGGAGTCGATGTCCAACGCGCCCTATCTGCTGGCCAAGGCGCGCGGCGGCTACCGCATCGGGCACGACCGCATCCTCGACCACCTGATGCTCGACGGGCTGGAGGACGCCTATGAGGGCGGGCGCCCGATGGGCGATTTCGGCGAGGCGACCGCCGACCTCTACGGCTTCACCCGCGCCGAGCAGGACGCCTACGCCGTCGAGACGCTGACCCGCGCCCGCGCCGCCATCGCGAGCGGCGCCTTCGCCGCCGAGATCGCGCCCGTCACTCTCGCCGTCAAAGGTGGCGAGCGCACCGTCGCCGACGACGAGAACCCGCTGAAGGTCGCGCCGGAGAAGATCCCCGGCCTGAAGCCGGCCTTCCGCCGCGACGGCACGATCACCGCGGCCAGCTCCTCGGCCAACGCCGACGGGGCGGCGGCGCTGCTGCTCACCCGCCGCTCGCTGGCCGAGCGCGAGGGGCTGCCCGTGCTGGCGACCATCCTCGGCCACGCCACCCACAGCCAGGACCCGGCCTGGTTCACCACGGCGCCGATTCCGGCGATCCGCAAGCTGCTCGACCGCGTCGGCTGGGGTGTCCGCGACGTCGACCTGTTCGAGATCAACGAGGCCTTCGCGGTCGTCGCCATGGCGGCGCAGCGCGACCTCGGCATTCCCCGCGACGCGCTGAACGTCAACGGCGGGGCCTGCGCGCTCGGCCACCCCATCGGCGCCACCGGCGCGCGGCTGATCGTGACGCTGCTGCACGCGCTGGCCGCGCGGGGGCTGCGCCGCGGTGTCGCCAGCCTGTGCATCGGCGGCGGCGAGGCCACGGCCATCGCGGTCGAACGGCCCGCCTGACCCTGTCCGCCACACCGGAACCCCCTCCATGCTGTCCTCCCCCGTCGCCGCCGCGCTGGCGCGGCGCAACGTCCATTACGGCTGGGCCGTCGTCGGCGTCACCTTCCTGACCATGCTGGTGTCGGCCGGCGCGGTCGGCGCCCCCGGCGTCCTGCTGCTGCCCCTGCAGCGCGAGTTCGGCTGGTCCATCGCCGACATCTCGGTGGCGCTCGCCATCCGCCTGCTGCTGTTCGGCCTGATGGGGCCGTTCGCCGCCGCGCTCATCAACCGCTACGGCGTCAAGCGGATGGTGCTGTCCTCGCTGACTCTGGTCAGCGGCGGGCTGCTGCTGTCGCTCGCCATGCGCGAGGTCTGGCAGCTGATCCTGCTCTGGGGCTTCGTCGTCGGCTTCGGCACCGGCCTGACCGCCATGGTGCTGGGCGCCACCGTGGCGACGCGCTGGTTCAGCCGGCGGCGCGGGCTGGTCGTCGGCCTGCTGACCGCCAGCTCGGCCACCGGGCAGCTCGTCTTCATGCCGCTCTTGTCGATGCTGACCGAGCAGATGGGTTGGCGCGTCGCGCTGGCGCTGCTCTGCGGACTGCTGTGGGTGGCGGCGCTGGCCGTGCTCGCCCTGATGCGCGACCGTCCGTCCGACCTCGGGCTGGCCGCCTATGGCGAGGAGGGTGCGGCGACCGCCCCGCCGCCGCCTGCCGGATCGGTGGTGGCCGCCGCGCTGGGCGCCCTGCGCGACGCGTCGAAGACGCGGGTCTTCTGGGTGCTGTTCGCCACCTTCTTCATCTGCGGGGCGAGCACCAACGGGCTGATCCAGACCCACCTGATCCCGCTCTGCGTCGATTTCGGCGTGCCGGAGGTGCGGGCCGCGAGCCTGCTGGCGTTGATGGGAGTCTTCGACTTCGTCGGCACGGTCGCCTCGGGCTGGCTGTCCGACCGCTACGACAACCGCTGGCTCCTGTTCTGGTATTACGGCCTGCGCGGGCTGTCGCTGCTGTTTCTGCCCTATTCCGACTTCACGCTTTACGGCCTGTCGCTGTTCGCGGTGTTCTACGGGCTGGACTGGATCGCCACTGTGCCGCCGACCGTCCGGCTGACGGCGGAACGCTTCGGGCGGGAGCGCGCCAACCTCGTCTTCGGCTGGGTCTTCGCCGGGCACCAGATCGGTGCCGCCTGCGCCGCCTTCGGGGCCGGCTACGCCCGCAGCACGCTGGACAGCTACCTGCCGGCCTTCTTCATCGCCGGGCTGCTCTGCCTGGGGGCCGCGCTGCTGGTCCCGACGCTGGGCCGCGCCCCGGCCGCCAAGCCGGCGCCAGCCACCTGAGGGCGCCCATTCAAGACTCCCGCGTTGGCGCAGCAGCCCTCTCCCCTCTGGGGAGAGGGTGGCCCGAAGGGCCGGTGAGGGGGTCCCGCCATAGCGGCACGTTCGGCAAAAGCGCAACCCCCTCACCCTAACCCTCTCCCCAGAGGAGAGAGGGGACAACCAAAGCCCCATCGACATCAGACCGGGCTGTGCTTAGATAGGCGCAACCCGGCCCGCTCCGTTCGTGTGCTGGCCGCCCCCACTGCGTCGATGGACCGACCATGGACAAACTGCACGCGATGCGCGTCTTCGTCCGCGTCGTCGAGGTCAACAGCTTCACCAAGGCCGCCGACACGCTGGGCCTGCCGCGCGCCTCGGTGACGACGACCATTCAGAATCTGGAGGCGGCGCTCGGCGTGCGCCTGCTCCAGCGGACGACCCGCAAGCTGAGCCTGACGCTCGACGGCGCCGCCTATCTGGAAGGCGCCACCCGCATCCTCTCCGACCTGGAGGAGATCGAGACCTCCTTCACCAGCGCCCGCAAGACGCCGCGTGGGCGGCTGCGGGTGGACATGCCGGGCTCGGTCGGGCGGCTCATCATCATCCCGACCATCCACGAGTTCCATGCCCGCTATCCCGACATCGAGATCATGATCGGGATGAGCGACCGCCCCATCGACCTGATTCAGGAGGGAGTGGATTGCGTGCTGCGCGTCGGCGATCTGGTGGATTCCAGCCTGATCGCCCGCCGGGTCGGCGCCTTCCGCCCGGTAACCGTCGCCAGCCCGGCCTATCTCGCCCGCCACGGCACGCCCCGGACCATCGAGGAGCTGGAGGGCCACAGCGCCGTCAACTACTTCACGCGCACCGGCAAGATGCACGAGATGAGTTTCGAGCGCGACGGCGTCATCCACGAGGTGAAGCTGAACGGCCCCGTCTCGGTCAACGACGCCGACGCCTACGTCACCTGCGCGCTGGAGGGGCTGGGCATCGGGCAGACCGCCCGCTTCATGGCGCTGCCCCACTTGCGCAGCGGCGCCTTGGTGGAGATCCTCAAGGAGTGGCGCCCGGCCCTGATGCCGATTTCCGCGCTCTACCCGCACAACCGCCATCTGTCGCCCAAGGTCCGCGCCTTCGTCGACTGGGTCGCCGAGCTGTTCGAGGGCTGCCCGCTGATGCAGGGCGAGGAGATCGACGGTTACGAGTGCCCGGAGCGGGAGAAGCCCAAGCCCGCTCCCGCCACCGCGGAGCCGGAGGGCGCCCGTCTCTGCGTGGTGTGAGCCGGGCCTTCTGTGGATCGGATTGTTCATGCGATCCGAATTGTGTTGCCGTTGACCGCGTATTTATTCCGACCAGTCAAACGCCCACACTCCCTCCTGTTGCAATGCGGGAGGGGTGCCGGGGCACCGTCGGATCATGGGCCGCTCGTCGGATCAGTCGAACACACGCAGTACCGGGACGGAGCCGTGCCGGCTTTCGGTCGATGACCGGACCATCGCCGGCCACGCCCAGGACATCCGGCTGCGGCTCTACCGGCCGCTGATCGGGCTGACCGTCCCGGCCCTGCTGTACCTGCACGGCGGCGGCTTCACCTCCGGTTCACTGGAGGAGGCGGAGACCGCCGCCGCCGCCATCGCCGAGAGCGTGCCGGCGCTGGTCGTCTCGGTCGGCTATTCGCTGGCCCCGGCCCACTGCTTCCCCACCGCCGCCCACGACGCCCACCAAGCCGCCCTGTGGACCCTGGCCGAAGCCCGCGACCTGAACATCGCCAAGGACGGGCTGGGCGTCGCCGGGCATGACGCCGGCGGCCATGTCGCCGCCTCGCTGACCTTCCTGGCGCGCGATCAGGGCGCGGTGGACATCCGCGCCCAGGCGCTGCTCGGCCCCATGCTGGACCCCAGCCTGACCCGCGCCGGCGACGCCCAGGCCATGCAGTGCGACGTTCCGGCGACCGCCTACGCCCGTTGCTACCGCGCCTATCTGCCCGAGGCGGCGCAGCGCGTGCACCCCTACGCCGCACCATTGGATTCCCGCCGGCTGGCCGGGCTGCCGCCGACGCTGATCGTCACCGCGCAGAAGGACGTCCTGCGCATCGAGGCGGAGCAATACGCCGCCAACCTGATCGGAGCCGGCGTGCCCACCGAGGTCACCCGCTTCCCCGCCATTTCGCACGCCGCCCTGCCGGGCCATCGCCCGGCGCTGCTGGCGGTCGCCGACTTTTTCCGCCGCCGCCTGTCCTCCGCGGACGGCCGCGGCGTCCCCGTCTGATCCTCCCCAGGAGAGTGGTCCCATGTCGTTGTCTCCTTCGAAGCTCGCCCTCCTTCTCGCCGTCGGCGCCGCGACCGCCGGTGTCGCCGGCGTCGTCTCCACCCAGGGCCACGCCGACGCCCCCGCGGCGGCCACCGCCGCCCCGCCGCCGCCCGAGGTGGATGTCGCGCCGGTCGTCGCCCGCAAGATCACCGACTGGCAGTCCTACTCGGGCCGCCTGGAGGCGGTCGACCGGGTGGAGGTGCGCCCGCAGGTGTCCGGCGCCATCACCGCCGTGCATTTCCGCAACGGCGCGCTGGTGAAGAAGGGGGATCCCCTCTTCACCATCGACCCGCGCCCCCACGTCGCCGAGGTCGCGCGCGCCGAGGCCCAGGTCGCCGCCGCGCAGGCCGCGGTGCGCTTCACCACCGCCGACCTCGACCGCGCCCAGCGGCTGGTGCAGAACAACACCGTCTCGCGCCAGACGCTGGATGAGAAGGAGAACGCCGCCCGCGAGGCCGGCGCCAACCTGAAGGCGGCGCAGGCCGCCCTCGACCTCGCCCGCATCGACCTGGAGCACACCCAGGTCACCGCCCCCATCTCCGGCCGCGTCTCGCGCGCCGAGGTGACGGTGGGCAACGTCGTGGCGTCCGGCGCCTCCGCCGCCCCGCTGACGACGCTGGTCTCGGTCTCGCCGATCTACGCCTCCTTCGACGTCGACGAGCAGACCTACCTGCGCCACATCGCCAACGTGAAGGACGCCGCCGACGTGCCGGTCCAGCTCGGCCTCGCCAACGAGAGCGGCTATTCGCGCGGCGGCACGGTGGAGCATGTGGACAACCGGCTCGATGCCGTGTCCGGCACCATCCGCGTGCGCGCCAAGTTCGACAACCCGGACGGCATGCTGGTGCCCGGCCTCTACGCCCGCGTCAAGGTCGGCGGCAGCACCCCGCACGACGCGCTGATGGTCGAGGACCGCGCCATCAACACCGACCAGGACAAGAAATTCGTCCTGGTGGTCGGCGGCGACGACACCGTGCAGTACCGCGAGATCATCCCCGGCGCCGCGCAGAACGGGCTGCGGGTGGTGAAAAGCGGCCTCGCCGCCGGGGAGCGCATCGTCGTCAACGGCGTCCAGCACGCCCGCCCCGGCGCCCGCATCAGCCCGAAGACCGTGGCGATGGGCAAGCCGGCCGACGCCATCGAGACCGCCGCGAACCAGTAACCGCCCAGCCCCCGCGTCACAGGACACGCCGTCCGTAGCCAACCGTCCTCCGCACCGCGGGGGACGGAGGGGGCCTTGCGTCCAAACTCCACGCCAAACTCCATGCCGCCCGCTGGGAAGGCCATCATGAACATCTCGAAATTCTTCATCGACCGCCCGATCTTCGCGGGCGTGCTGTCGGTGGCGCTGTTCCTGGCGGGAGCGATCTCGCTGTTCCAGCTGCCCATCTCCGAATACCCGGAGGTCGTTCCACCGTCGGTCGTCGTGCGCGCCCAGTTCCCGGGCGCCAACCCTAAGGTCATCGCCGAAACGGTCGCCTCCCCGCTGGAGGAGCAGATCAACGGCGTCGAGAACATGCTGTACATGCAGTCGCAGGCCAACAGCGACGGCAACATGGCGCTGACCGTGACCTTCCGGCTGGGCACCGACCCCGACAAGGCGCAGCAGCTCGTGCAGAACCGGGTGGCGCAGGCGTTGCCGCGCCTGCCGTCCGACGTGCAGCGGCTGGGCGTGACGACGGTCAAAAGCTCGCCCACCCTGACCATGGTCGTGCATCTGCTGTCGCCCAACGACCGCTACGACATGACCTACCTGCGCAACTACGCCATCCTGAACGTCAAGGACCGGCTGAGCCGGATCAGCGGCGTCGGCGAGGTGCAGGTGTGGGGCGCCGGCGACTATTCCATGCGCGTCTGGCTCGACCCCAACAAGGTCGCCCAGCGCGGCCTGACCGCGTCCGACGTGGTGGCGGCGATCCGGGAGCAGAACGTCCAGGTCGCGGCGGGCGTCATCGGCGCCTCCCCCTCCCTGCCCGACACGCCGTTGCAGCTCTCGATCAACGCGCAGGGACGCCTGACGACGCCGGAGGAGTTCGGCGCGATCATCCTGAAGACCGGGGAGCAGGGCGGCGTCACCCTGCTGCGCGACGTCGCCCGCGTCGAGATGGCGGCGGCGCAGTACGGCCTGCGCTCGCTGCTCGACAACAAGCCGGCGGTGGCGCTGGGCATCAACCAGTCGCCGGGCGCCAACGCGCTGGCCATCTCCGACGCCATCCGGGCGACCATGGCCGACCTCAAGGCCGACATGCCGGACGGCGTCGACTACAGCATCGTCTACGACCCGACGCAGTTCGTCCGCTCCAGCATCGACGCGGTGATCCACACGCTGCTGGAAGCCGTCGCCCTGGTCGTGCTGGTGGTCATCGTCTTCCTTCAGACGTGGCGCGCCTCGATCATCCCGCTGCTGGCGGTCCCGGTGTCCATCGTCGGCACCTTCTCGCTGATGCTGGGGCTGGGCTACTCGATCAACGCGCTGTCGCTGTTCGGCATGGTGCTGGCCATCGGCATCGTCGTGGACGACGCCATCGTCGTCGTGGAGAACGTCGAGCGCAACATCGAGAACGGCCTGTCGGCCAAGGAGGCCACCTACCGCGCCATGCGGGAGGTCAGCGGCCCGATCATCGCCATCGCGCTGACGCTGGTCGCCGTCTTCGTCCCGCTGGCGGCCATGAGCGGCCTGACCGGCGAGTTCTACAAGCAGTTCGCGATGACCATCGCGATCTCCACCGTCATCTCTGCCTTCAACTCGCTGACCCTGTCGCCGGCCCTGGCGGCGGTCCTGCTGCGCGGCCACGACCAGCCGCAGGACTGGCTGACCCGCGCCATGAACAAGGTCTTCGGCGGCTTCTTCCGGCTGTTCAACCGGGTCTTCCACCGCGCCTCGACCGGCTACGGCCGCGGCGTCGGCGGGGTGGTGCGGCACAAGGGGCTGATGATGCTGGTCTATGTCGGGCTGCTCGGCGTGACCGTGCTGCTCGGCCGCACCGTGCCGATGGGCTTCGTCCCGGCACAGGACAAGGAATATCTCATCAGCTTCGCCCAGCTTCCCAACGGCGCCTCGCTCGACCGCACGGAGGCGGTGATCCGCGAGATGACCGACATCGCGCTGGCCCGCCCCGGCGTGCAGAGCGCCGTCGCCTTCCCCGGCCTGTCGGTCAACGGCTTCACCAACAGCTCCAGCGCCGGCATCGTCTTCGTCACGCTGAAGCCCTTCGCCGAGCGCAAGGATCCGTCGCTCTCCGCCGCCGCCATCGCCGGTGATCTGCAGAAGCGCTACGCCGGCCTGAAGGAGGCCTTCGTCGCCATCTTCCCGCCACCTCCGGTGATGGGCCTCGGCACGCTGGGCGGCTTCAAGATGCAGATCGAGGACCGCGGCGCGCTGGGCTACGAGGCGCTGAACGCGGCGGTCGGCTCCTTCCTGAAGAAGGCCATGGAAACGCCGGAGCTGGGGCCGGCCTTCTCCAGCTACCAGATCAACGTGCCGCAGCTCGACGTCGATCTCGACCGCGTGAAGGCCAAGCAGCAGGGCGTGCCGATCGGCGAGGTGTTCGACACCATGCAGATCTATCTGGGCTCGCTCTATGTGAACGACTTCAACAGCTTCGGGCGCGTCTACCAGGTCCGCGTCCAGGCCGACGCGCCCTTCCGCGCCGAATCCGCCGACATCGGCCTGCTGAAGACGCGCAACGCCCAGGGCGACATGGTGCCGCTCTCCTCGCTGGTCACCGTCAAGCAGAGCTACGGGCCGGAGATGGTCGTACGTTACAACGGCTACACCGCCGCCGACATCAACGGCGGCCCGGCTCCCGGCTATTCGTCGGGCCAGGCCCAGGCGGCGGCGGAGCGCATCGCCCACGAGACCCTGCCGCGCGGCGTGCGGTTCGAATGGACCGACCTGACCTATCAGGAGATCCTGGCCGGCAACGCGGCGCTGTGGATCTTCCCCATCAGCATCCTGCTCGTCTTCCTGGTGCTGGCCGCCCAGTACGAGAGCCTGACCCTGCCGCTGGCCATCCTGCTGATCGTGCCGATGAGCCTGATGTCGGCGCTGGCCGGCGTGTGGCTGACGGGGGGCGACAACAACGTCTTCACGCAGATCGGCTTCATGGTGCTGGTCGGCCTGTCGGCGAAGAACGCCATCCTGATCGTCGAGTTCGCCCGCGAGCTGGAGCATCAGGGGCGCAGCGTGGTGCAGGCCGCCATCGAGGCCAGCCGGCTGCGGCTGCGGCCCATCCTGATGACCTCCATCGCCTTCATCATGGGCGTGGTGCCGCTGGTCACCTCCACCGGCGCCGGTGCTGAGATGCGCCACGCGATGGGTGTCGCGGTGTTCGCCGGGATGATCGGCGTCACCCTGTTCGGGCTGCTGCTGACGCCGGTCTTCTACGTCCTGCTGCGCACGCTGGTCGGGGCCGGGAAGCCGGCGGCGCTGCCGACCGGCCCGGCGCTCGCCCACGGGCACGGGGACGACTGAGCGTCCCTGAGGAAGCCTTCGCCTCAACCGCGGCGGGGAGCCGGGGCCGAGCGCCCCGCTCCCCGCCGCGTCGTTTCTCCGCCGACCCGTCCCCTGCTTGCGCTGGCACAACGAACGGCGACGCTTCCGCCGGCACTCTCACCGTCACGCACCGCCCATTCGCTGGCGGCCCCGGTTGGAGACCTCGTCATGTCCAGTGCAGCCATCAGCACCACCCTGTACCGCCATCACCACGCCACCGTGGGACAGCTCGTCGACCGGATCGACTCCCTGCTGGCGGCGCCGTCCCCGGTGGCGAACGCCGCCGCTCTCGCCACGGCGGTCCGCGACCTGTTCGGCGTGTTCACCGTCCACCTGTCGCTGGAGGACAGCGCGCTCTACCCGCGCCTGCTGGCCCACCCGACCCCGGCGCTGCGCGCCACGGCGGCGCGCTTCCAGGCCGAAATGGGCAGCCTGCGGGCACGCTTCGACCGCTACCGGGCGAGCTGGCCCGGCCCGCTGGCGGTGTCCAAGGACCCGGAAACCTTCGTCCGCGAGACGCGCGAGGTGGTGACCACCCTCAAGCACCGCATCGCCCGCGAGGACCTGGAGCTGTACGACGTCATCGACCGCGCCGCCCTCGCCGACACGACGGCGAACCGCTGAGCGCGTCACTCCTCCGCCGCGATGGCCTGGGCGAACTCGCCGAGCAGAGCGTCGGCGTCCAGGCCATAGTCGTCCGCCACCTCGGCGATCGTCTGGAAACGCGCCATGGGGCAGCCCGGACAGGCCATCCGGTGCTTGAGGAACACGGGAATGGTCGACGGCCAGCGCTCCAGCACATCCTCGACAAGGTCGGAGGACGAGGGCAAGGCCGCGGTGGCGCGGTGTGATGGCGGGGCGATCATCCCGGCACCGTAGCGCACCGGAACGCGCGTCTCTTTGCGCCGGCGCAAACGGGACGAAGGGTCCGCCCCGGTTATTTCTCCTCCGGCGTCTCCGGCCTGGGCAGATCCTCGGCGATGGCGACCAGGGCGTGCGGCTGGCGGATCGTCACCTGCTGGCGCCCGCCCTCGACGATCCCCTGCCCCTCCCAGCCGCTGAGGATGCGGCTCACCGTGTGCAGCGTGGTCCCGGTCATCTCCGCGATGTCCTGCCGGGACAGCGGAAAGTCGATCTCGACGCCATTCCCGACCCGGCGGCCCGCCTGACGGACCAGACGCAGGAGGGCGTGGGCGACCCGCCGCTCCACCCGTTCGGTGGACAGCTCGCGCAGGCGGGTCTGCACCTCCTGCAGGCGGCGGCCGACGATGTCCAGGGCGTTCAACGCGATGCGGGGATAGCGCTCCATCAGTTCGCCCATGGTGGCGGCGGTCCAGTGGACGCCGACGCAATCGACCATGGCGAGCGCGTCGGCGGGGTAAATGCCGCCCGAGAAGACCGCCGCCGTGCCGAACATCTCCCCCGCACCGATGTAACGCACCACCAGCTGCTGTCCGTCGGCTCCGGTCTGGACGATCTTGACCCGCCCATCGATCAGCGCGTGGCAGAGGGCCGCCCGGTCCCCCTGGGAAAAAATGGTGGTTCCCTTCCCGATCCGCCGGGTGTGGGCGGAGCGGACGATCTCCGCCAGGGCCGCCGCGTCCAGACCGGAAAACAGCCGCAAGCCACGCAGACTGGCGGGATCGGGGGCAAGCGGCGTCATCGGACCATCCTCAAAAGGTCGTGCCCGCCCACCCCTGCGGGCAGCCGTCACGGAAAGGTTGCCTTCCAAGATGACCGCCCGCGCGCCGCGCCGCAACCCGCCTGCGCTCGGCTTGACGCTCGAAGACGGAACTAAGGTAGCAATTTGTCCTGGAACAAAGAGCCTAAAGGACCAGTCCTTTAGGCTTGCCGCCACATCGCAACCCTCCGGACCTCCCCCATGCAGATCGCCGAACAGTCCACCGCGGCCGAGCCGGTCATCGACGTCCAGTCCATTCCGCCCCACCAGCGCCACCCGCTGATTCTCCAGGCCACGCAGGATCTGGCGCCGGGCCGCGGCTTCGTGCTGGTCAACGACCACGACCCGCGCCCACTCTCCCTCCAGATCCAGGCGCTGTTCGGCGATGCGGTGAGCTGGACCTATCTGGAGCGCGGGCCGGAGCGCTGGCGGGTGCGCATCGGGCGGCCCGAGTCCGGCACCGCCCCGGCGACCTCCCTGCGGGTCCTCATCGGGCGCGGCGGGCAGGCGAGCGCAGTCGCCGCCGAGACGCCGCTCGGCGTGGCGGATGGCGGGCTGGTCTGCGAGATCACCGACTGCCCGCCCGGCACGACCACGGAGCAGGTGCTCGACCTGATGCAGGGAGTCATCCCGCCGGCCGGGCAGCTTCACCTGCCCTACGAGCGGCTGGTCGCCCGGCGCTCCGGCTCCTGCTGCGGCGGGATGTGCGGCTGATCGCCCCAGGGGGCGCTTCGGGACCTTGGGCTTGACCGTCATCAAGGATGGTATGACCACCGGGCTGTATTGCCGAAGCCCGGCGGGCTCCGCCCGCCACACGACCATTCCGAAGGGAAGGAGACAGGCGTATGCGCGATCCCGGATTCATGGTTCAGGATCAGGCCCATGAGACGGCCCCGGACCCCCGTGCCCGCGACGTCGAAGTCCAACTGACGCGCGCCGGGCTGGGGGTCGCGCGGCGGCTCGGCGACCGGGCCGGCGGCCTGCTGTTCGACCGGCTGCTGCGGATTCTGGAGGCGCGCCACCCCCGCGCCTTCGCCGCCCTCGGCGAGCTGCCCGACGCCCGCCTGCTCATCGACCCGGTGGACGCGCCCGCCGCCCTGCTGCTCCGCGTCGGCCCCACCCTGGCCCTGCGGGTCTGCGACCGCAGCGCCGAGGCGGAGGCCACGGTGCGCGGCCCCTGCGCGCGGCTCCTCGACCTGCTGGAAGGGCGCATCGACGGCGACGCGCTGTTCTTCCGCCGCGAACTCTCCATCGAGGGCGACACCGCCCTGATCCTGGCGCTCCGCAACACGCTGGACGGCGAGGAGATGGACCTGTTCGGCGACGTCGCCGCCGCGGCCGGCCCGCTGCGGCACGCCCTGCCCGTGGCGCGGCGCAACGCCGGGCGGGCGCTCGACCTGCTCGCCACGGCGCGCCGCTTCGCCCCGCCGCCGCTGCGCTGGGGCATGACCATGCTGGAGCGGCGGCTCACCGGCCCGCGGCAGGGAGCGTGACGGGATGAGTTCCTTCGAGCTGATCTGCCCGGCGGGCAGCCCCGCCGCGCTGCGCGCCGCCGTGGACGCGGGCGCCGACGCCGTCTATCTGGGCTTCCGCGACGAGACCAACGCGCGCAACTTCCCCGGCCTGAACTTCTCGCGGCCGGAGCTGGCCGAGGCCATCGCCTACGCCCACGCGCGGTCCGTCCAGGTCTTCGTCGCCATCAACACCTACCCCCAGGCCGGCAACCTCGCCCCCTGGCAGCGCGCGGTGGACGACGCCGCGCGGCTGAAGGCGGACGCCGTCATCCTCGCCGACCTCGGTTTGCTCGCCTACGCGGCGGAGCACCATCCGGAGCTGCGACTCCACCTGTCCGTCCAGGCGTCGGCTGCCAACGCCGAGGCGATCCGGCTCTACCGCGAGGCCTTCGGCGTGCGGCGGGTCGTGCTGCCCCGCGTGCTGACGGTGCCGGAGATCGCCCGGCTGAACGCCGAGGTCGATGTGGAGACGGAGGTCTTCGTCTTCGGCGGCCTCTGCCCGATGGCGGAGGGGCGCTGCTCGCTGTCCTCCTACGCGACCGGGTTGTCGCCCAACAAGCAGGGCGTCTGCTCCCCGGCCAGCCATGTCCGCTACGAGCCGCGCGGCGAGGCGCTGGCGTCGCGCCTCGGCGGCTTCACCATCAACGTCTTCGGCGCCGGGGAGCCGGCGGGCTACCCGACGCTGTGCAAGGGCCGCTTCGTGCCCGGCGGCGGGACATCCAGCGACCCGGCCTATCTGTTTGAGGAGCCGACCAGCCTCAACGCGCTGGCCCTGCTGCCGGAGCTGAAGGCCGCCAAGGTGTGCGCCCTGAAGATCGAAGGCCGCCAGCGCGGCAAGGCGTACATCGCCGCCGTGGTCGCCGCCTACCGCCGGGCGCTGGACGCGTTCGACCGCGGGCTGCCGGTGCCGGCGCTCGACCTGGAGGCCATGGTCGAGGGCGGGGCCCAGACCACCGGCGCCTACACCCGCGCGTGGCGCTGAGGAGTTGCGTTCATGAAACCCACCCTGACCCTTGGCCCCGTCCTGTTCAACTGGCCGGCGGAGCGCTGGCGCGATTTCTACGCCCGCATCGCCGACGAGGCGCCGGTCGACGCCGTCGTCGTCGGCGAGATCGTCTGCTCCAAGCGCGCGCCCTTCCTCGCCCCGGTCATGGACGAGGTGATCGCCCGTCTGGCCGCCGCCGGGAAGGAGGTCTGGCTCGCCAGCCCGATCCTGGTCGGCAGCGACCGCGAGCGTGCGGCGATGCGCGACCTCCTGGAGAGCGACCTGCTGCCGATCGAGGCCAACGACATGGGCGCGCTGGCCTTGCTGGATGGACGCCGCCACGCCGTCGGCCCCTTCATCAACAGCTACAACGAAGCGACCCTGGCCTGGCTGGCCGGGCGCGGCGCCGTCGCCGTGTCGCTGCCGGCGGAGCTTCCCGCCGCCTCGGTCGCCGTGATGGCGAAGACGGGGGCGGCGCTCGGCCTGTCCATGGAGGTGCAGGTGTTCGGGCGGGCGCCGCTCGCCATCTCCGCCCGCTGCTACCACGCGCGGGCCCACGCACTGCACAAGGACGGCTGCCAGTTCGTCTGCGCCAACGATCCGGATGGCATGCCGGTCAGCACCGTCGACGGCCAGCCCTTCCTGTCGGTCAACGGCACGCAGACGCTGTCGCATGGCTATCTGGCGCTGGCGGCGGAGATCGACCGGCTGCGGGCGATGGGCATCCGGCGCTTCCGCCTGTCGCCGCAGGACCTCGACATGGTCGCCGTCGCCACGGCCTTCCGCGCCGTCCTGGACGGCGCGCGCAGCGGACAGGAGGTGATGGCGGAGCTGCGCGGCATGACCGCCGTCCCGCTGGAGAACGGCTTCTTCCACAACATGGCGGGCGCGGCCTACGCCGACGCCCCGGCCGCCTGAGGCGGCCGCCATCCGACGTCCGTCGGACCGTCGCTTTCGCGCGGCCCGGCTGACCTTTGAGTCCGTTGAAACTTTTGAGTCCGTTGAACGAGGAAACGCTTATGAAGCGCATGTTTGCCCTGCTCGCCTTCGCGCTGGTCGCGTCGGCCCCCGGCCTTGCCGCCGCGCAGGACGCCGATGCCGGTGCAAAGGTGTTCAACCAGTGCAAGGCCTGCCACACCATCGAGGCCGGCGGCCCGAACCGCGTCGGCCCCAACCTGCACGGCGTCGTCGGTCGCAAGGCCGGCTCCGTCGAGACCTACAAATACTCCGACGCCATGAAGAACGCTCCGGCCTGGGACGAGGCGACGCTCGACGCCTATCTGGCGGACCCGAAGAGCGCCGTCCCCGGCAACAAGATGGCCTTCTCCGGGGTGAAGAACGAGCAGGCCCGCAAGGACTTGATCGCCTATCTGAAAAAAAACAGCTGACGAAATCAGCACATGTCCTTGGCGGCTTGACCGCCGTCAAGGATGGGAGGGTACGCAGCGGCTAGGATGACCGCACGATCGTTGATCGATTGCGTCCCGCTGGACGAGTACCCTCCCGTTTTTCTGCCCCCTTCCCAAGCCCATCGGCCCTCCGCCGGTGGGCTTTTTTCCGCATTTCCATATCTTCCGCCAGGAATCCAAGCGGTAGCTTAGGGTCCGGACCCATAGCCCGTAGGCTACGGTTGCCACGATGAGGATTGCTGCCATGAAATTGATGGTGGAACGGTCGTAGCGTGTGGCAATGCGCCGAAAATCGTTGAGGCGCCCGAGCATACTGAACCGCTCCGGGTTTCTCGGAGGCTCCGTTTCCTGAGAGACTGGAGTCAACATGACGAAGCAAGCATCACCCAAACACGCTCCTGAAGTCCGCGAACTTGCGGTTCGGATGGTGTTCGAGCACGAAGGCGAGCATGCCTCGCAGTGGGTGCCCGCCCGCGCACAAAATTCCTGACAGTCCCCGAATTCCAACTCCCAGACAGCGCCCATCTTTTCTGCCGGACCCACGACGGGGTGCGCAACTTTCTGCGTCCGGCGACCCGATGCAATTGACATGTTCCGTCCCCAGCAACGGGGGATCCATGTCCGGGAGCGCTGCTCTGCGCACCCGTTTGGCTTGCAGATAGGACTTGATTTGTTTGCGGGTCCAACGCACAAATTAAGGCATGATGTGTGTGGCAACCCACCTGCTGATCGGAGCCAAGGCCATCGCGATAGCCCTGCTGCTGTCGTTGGTGCCATTGCTGATGCCGGCGCAGGGCGCGCACGCCGAGATACTGCCCATCCCAATGAATGTGCAGTACGATGTCACATCCGCGCATGCGGAGGATTCGGCGGTCGCCAAGGTCGACGACACCCTGCAGGACAGCAGCAGCATCATTCTGGAGATCAGCAACGGGGACCCCGAACAAATCGGCGACGAGGCCGTTCCTCTCGTGGCATCGCCACGACTGATCTTCGCCGATTCCGTCGTGCTGTTCTTCGAGCACGGCGACTGTCCCCATGGGGGCACGACGCCCTGCTGGCGTCCTCCGACACATCTCTCTTTCGCCACGTAACAGCGGTTTCCGCGGCCTAGCCGAAGGCTCGGCCCAACGAGGCTGAAGCAACAGGTGCGCCTCTTTGGCGGACGATTCCGCGCCTTTCCCTGTCTCGTCTCCAAGCCACCACCAACCATCACCCCCGTCGCGTCGAAATACGGCGCACAACGCAACATCGTCACACGAAAAATCGGCACCTCAGCCGAAGCCAAGGTGCCGATCAAGTCTGGCGCACTAGAAAGAAAAACGCCACATCGCGCCCGTCAGCAATATCGGGAAGCATAATCCAGCCGAACAAGGCTTCATAGACTATTTCTCACGTACAATTTCGTTATAGGCGAGAATAGACTCTTCAGCGTGCTTGGCGTTTTGCGTAACGATATTTTGACAACGCTACGTGACAAAAATCATTGTATTTCTTCCGTTGCAGTGAGTCAACGTAATTGTTTAGTCAATAAATTCCTTTACTGTATCGGAAAGCACAAATGATAATGCTATTTGTTTTTGCATTTACGACAAGCTTAAACTGAAAATGAAAGGAAACATATGGAAGTTTTCCTATTCATATAGAGGGATAATAACGCCTGCGAGAGACGTTTTATATTTCGAAAGATGTGCGGAAGTGTTTTTTACTTCCGCAATGCAGACTGTATTGCCCTCAGATTAGTTATCATAAATCTTCTGAATGGCGCTTATTTGTTTGACGTTGTTTACGTTTTACTAGACCGCCTCACAAAAAGGCGATATGACGACAAGGAAGCAGGTCACGCGAGTGCCCGCCGTGGAATGCCGCTCCCAGCCCCCTCGCGAATGGCCATGCGCCATAAAATATCAAAATATAGGGGAATCGTACTCATGACAGCGAACAGTGCAGATTCAGCGCGGGCGACACAACGCAACAGCTACTGGCAGGCATCGCTGCGCCTCATCATGCTCTGCCTGGTGATATGGTTTGTTGTTTCCTATGGATTCGGCATTCTTCTCGTCGATCAACTGAACGCCATCAATCTCGGCGGCTTCAAGCTTGGCTTCTGGTTCGCGCAGCAGGGCTCAATCTATGTCTTCGTCGCCCTGATTTTCTTCTATGCGATGCGAATGAACGTCATCGACCGTCAACACGGCGTTCACGAAGACTGAGCGAAGGGGCAACGGGAATGGACCTCAAGACACTCACCTACCTCGTCGTCGGTGCCAGCTTCGCGCTGTACTTCGGGATCGCCCTCTACACCACGGCGCGCAGCACGGGCGACTTCTATGTAGCCGGCAAGGGCGTGCATCCGGTCGTCAACGGCATGGCCACGGCCGCCGACTGGATGAGCGCCGCCTCCTTCATCTCCATGGCCGGCCTGATCGCCTTCCTGGGCTATGGCGGCTCGGTCTACCTGATGGGCTGGACCGGCGGCTACGTGCTGCTCGCCATGCTGCTGGCTCCGTACCTGCGCAAGTACGGCAAGTTCACCGTGCCGGAGTTCATCGGCGACCGTTACTATTCCAAGGCCGCCCGACTGGTGGCGGTGGTCTGCCTGATCTTCATCTCCTTCACCTACGTCGCCGGCCAGATGCGCGGCGTCGGCATCGTGTTCTCGCGCTTCATGGAAGTGAGCGTCGAAACCGGCCTGATCGTCGGCATGGGCATCGTGTTCGTCTACGCGGTGCTGGGCGGCATGAAGGGGATCACCTACACCCAGGTGGCCCAGTACGTCGTTCTGATCTCCGCCTACACGGTGCCGGCGGTCTTCATCGCCTTCAACCTCACCGGCAACCCGGTGCCGCAGGTCGCGATGGGCTCGGAGTTGACCTCGGGCGGGTACATGCTCGACCGGCTGAACACCCTGGTGACCGACCTGGGCTTCGCGGCTTATACCGACGGCAACAAGACGACCATAGACATTTTCTGCATCACGTTGGTGCTGATGGCGGGCACCGCCGGCCTGCCGCACGTGATCGTGCGTTTCTTCACCGTGCCGAAGGTGCGCGACGCCCGCTCGTCGACCGGCTGGGCTCTGGTCTTCATCGCGCTCCTCTACACCGTGGCTCCGGCGGTCGGCGCCATGGCCCGCTACAACCTGACCACCACGATCCAGAACGGCGACGTCGGCGTCGCCACCGCGAACCTCGAGTACGAACAGCGCCCAGAGTGGTTCAAGCGCTGGGAGAAGACCGGCCTGCTGGCGTTCCAGGACAAGAACGGCGACGGCCGCATCCAGTATTACAACGACAAGAATCCGCAGTTCGTCGAAAAGGCGTCGGCTTGGGGCTGGAAGGGCAACGAGCTGACCGTCAACAACGACATCATGGTGCTCGCCAACCCGGAGATCGCCAACCTGCCGAACTGGGTGATCGCGCTCGTGGCCGCGGGCGGCATCGCCGCGGCGCTCTCCACGGCCGCGGGGCTGCTGCTCGTCATCTCGTCCTCGATCTCGCACGATCTGATGAAGGGGGCGCTCACCCCGAACATCACGGAGAAACAGGAATTGACGGCGGGCCGGTTGGCCGCGGCGGTCGCCATCCTGATCGCCGGCTACCTCGGCTGGAATCCACCGGCCTTCGTGGCCCAGGTGGTGGCGTTCGCCTTCGGTCTGGCCGCGGCATCGCTGTTCCCGGCGATCCTGATGGGCATCTTCTCGCGGACGGTCACCCGCGAGGGCGCGATCGCCGGCATGCTGACCGGCCTCATCTTCACGATGGGCTACATCCTGTACTTCAAGGGCATCTTCATCGCGCCGCTCGCCGCCGACGTTCCGGCCAACTGGATGCTCGGCATCTCTCCGGAGGGCATCGGCTCGGTGGGCATGCTTCTGAACTTCCTGGTGGCCTTCGCCGTCAGCAAGATGACGGCGGCCCCGCCGCGCGACGTGCAGGAACTGATCGAGACCATCCGGTTGCCGGCCGGCGCCGGAAGCGCTCACAGCCACTGACACGGCTGGATCAGATGACCAAGTGAGGAGAGCGGACCCCGCGGCACGCGCGGGGTCCGCTCTCCCCTTTTCTCCCGCCAGCGCTGCGGAGCCCCGCCGTGAACGCCGAACCGAGCAACTTCCACGACTTCCTGGGGCGGCACCATCCGTTCGACCTGTTGCCGCCCGACGCCCTGGCCGAGGTCAGCGGCGACCTGGCCGTCCACGACGTGCCGCGCGGCACGGTCGTCATGACGCCGGGTGAGCCGGCGAACACCCTTTACATCGTCTGTTTCGGCGCCGTGGAAACCCGCAGCCCGGACGGCGATTTGCTCGCCCGGCTGGGCGAGGGCGAATGCTTCGGCGTGCGCGCGATCCTGCGGGGCGGCATCGCCGTCAACCGCACCGAGACCATCGAAGACACGCGGCTTCTGCTGATGCCGTCGGAGATGTTCGACCGGCTGCGCCGCAACCACCTTCCCTTCGCCTATCACTTCGCCGCGTTCGCGGGCGGCCGTTTTCAAGACGTTGTGGATGGGACCCCGAGCGCGCGGGGCTCCGATCTTTTCAACAAGCGCGTCGGGGCCCTGTTGACCCGCGATCCGGTCACGGTTCCGACGGACACCCCGATCCGTGATGCGGCGCTGATCATGCGCACCGAGCGGGTGTCCTGCGTGTTGATCACCAATGGTGGCGCGCTGGTCGGCATCCTTACCGATCGTGACCTGCGGAACCGCGTCGTCGCCGAAGGGCTGTCCATCGACGCGCCGGTGGACCGGGTGATGACCCGTGATCCGCTGCGCATGCCGGTGACGGATTACGCGCTCGATGCGCTGATGCTGATGTCGCGCCACAACATCCACCATGTGCCGGTGATGCGGGACGGTGCCGTGGCGGGCTGTCTGACCGCGACGTCGGTGGTGGAGAGTCACACGGCCTCGCCCGTCTTCATGGCCCAGAACATCCACAACGCCGAATCGCCCCAGCGGGTGCAGGAGGCCATGCAGCGCCTGCCGGATCTGGTCCACCAGTTGACGGAGTCCGGCGCCACGGCGCACAGCATCGGACACATCGTGTCGGCGTTGACCGACGCCGTCACAGTCCGCCTGCTCGGCCTTGTGGAGGAAAGCCTCGGCCCGCCCCCGGTCCCCTATGCCTGGCTGGCCGCCGGGTCGCAGGCCCGCCGGGAGCAGACGGCGCTGTCCGACCAGGACAATTGCCTGCTCCTGCACGACAGCTACGACGAACAGGAACACGGCTCCTACTTCAAGGCGCTCGCCGACGCCGTCTGCCATGGGTTGAACGCTTGCGGCTACGTCTATTGCCCGGGCGGGATGATGGCGATGAACCCGCAGTGGCGCAAACCGCTGTCGGTCTGGAAGAGCTGCTTCCGCCGTTGGATCGAAGAGCCGGAACCCAAGGCGCTGATGCTGTCCTGCGTCTTCTTTGACCTGCGGCACGTTCACGGTGATCCGGGATTGTTGAATGAACTGCACGATTTTGTCCTGGAAAAGACCAGGTCCAACCGGATCTTCCAGACTTACATGGCGGGAAACGCGGTTTCGCGGCACCCGCCCATCGGATTCTTCCGCAACCTCGTGCTGATCCATGGCGGCGAACACGACCGGACACTCGACCTGAAGCACAATGGCGTGGTACCGATCGTCGACATCGCGCGGCTCTACGCCCTGGCCGCCGGAAGCCCGGCCGTCAACACCGCCGAGCGGTTGCAGGCGGCGGCAGCGGCACGGACGCTCAACCAGAAGACCGCCGCGGACTTGGTCGGTGCGTTGGAGTTCATTGGCATCACGCGTCTGCGTCATCAAGCGCGGATGGCGCGCGAGGGCAAGGCGACGGACAATTTCCTCTCTCCCACAGAGTTGTCAGGTTTCGAAAAAGGCCATTTGAAAAGCGCTTTCTTCGTGGTCAAGACAATGCAGACCGCGATGGCGTCGACCTATCAACTGGGACGCTTCTAGCGGCGGGCTTTCCTTGCAGATCATTGGTTGCTTCGGGTGGATTCATGCTTTTTGAAATCATCATCGTCGTCTGCGCGGCCTTCGCCCTGAGCGGCGTGGTGCTGATCCTGTCGCGGCTGCTCCGCGTGCGGCTGCCCAAGGCCGTGATTCCGATCGTGGCGGCCATCGGCATCGTGGCCGCCACCGCATGGCTTCGCCACAGTTGGGCCGACCGCGTCGCCTCGTCCCTGCCCGAAGGGTTGAGCGTCATCGCGGCGGTTCCCTACAGCAGCGTGCTGGAGCCCTGGACGCTCATCCGGCCCCGCACCGGTGGTCTGATGGTCTTGGATGGGCGGGAAACCATGCGTCGTCCCGATCACCCCGATCTGGCGATGGTGTCCATCCTGTTGGTGGAGCCCAACGCGGAAACGATCAAGAGCCGGCACATCGTCGACTGCGCCAAGCGTCGCCGTGCGCCGGTCACCGCCGACACGACCTTTGGCGAGGATGGGCTGCCGAAGCCGGAGGCCTGGCTATCCGACGGGGAACCCAAGGCATTGTACGGCGAGGTTTGCAAAACGCTCCCAGGATGAGCGAGCCTGAGACCATGTTTGCAGCCGAGGCATCCCAGCCGGCGCGGAGCGGTATGCTGCTTTCAGCTGAACAGGGTGGTGTGGCGGCGAAACGGTCTGGTCATCACCGGTCGGCGGCCCCGCCGTCATCCGAAGCTCTCGTCAAGCAATCGATAGAACCAGAACGCCTCGTGGGTGGCCATGAGTCCATTCAACCGTCCCGGGGACAGTCCGGTGAGGCGGCGGACCTCCCGTCCCATGTGCGACTGGTCGGCGAAACCCAGTTCACCGGCGAGCCCCGCCAGGTCGAGCTCGCCACCCTCCCGATCCTGCGCCGCGCGGACGGCCACCTCCTCGACCCGGGCGAAGAGCTGCAAGTCCCGGTGGCTCAGGCCGGTCCATCCCTTGATGCGGCGCTGGACTTGCCGCACCCCCCGGCCCGTCCTCGACAGCGTCGCCTTCAGCGCCAGCGAGCGCAGCCAGTCCCTCATCAGCGGGGTCCGTCCGGTTTTGCATGGGCGCGGGCCCGACCACAGCAGCTCGAGCCGGTCCTCCAGGCGATGGAACGCCGCCGTTCCCCCCTCGGACGTGAGGAGGGCTTGGCAGGCGGCCAGCAGCGGGCCGGAGACCAGCTCCTCCAGCGGCAGGATCCGATCGACAAGGGAGGCGGTGTCGATTCCACTGAGCCGGCCCAAGGCGTCGGGATAGAAGGCGACCGACAGGGCGTGGACCGGTCCCGGCGACCAGCTCGCCACGGGATGGCGCTGCGGCCCGGACAGAACCAGCCGCGGCAACGGCGGGCCGAGGATCGGGCGCCCATCGGCCCTGCGCTCCTCCACCATGTGGAGCGCGCCGTCGAAGATCCACGAGATCATCGACATCGGAGTGGCCGGGTAATGGTTGAACCGCTGCTCGTCCGACAGCGCCACCCCGCGCGTGTCGCGCTCCACGCCGACGAACACGCAGGCGGCGAGGGCCGGGCGCGGCGGCAGCAGGCGGGCGGAGGCGGCGGACGGCATCGCGGGTGTCGCTTCCGTTCTATACGGCCGGGCGGGCTCCGGGACAATCTGGCCATCTAATCATCGGAGCCGAGCATGGCCAAGACCAAATTCCAGGGGCGCTTGCGTCACAGAGCCCGCAGCCTCGCCACCATCTCCCTCATCTCGGCCAGCGTGCTGGCCCGTCGCGCCGTCGGCAGGCCGTTGGTTCCGCAGTGGGGCGCTCTGTTCGAGATCGGCAATCTGTTCTGGCGCGCTCAGTTCGACCATGCCTTCGCGCTCAGGGACATCGCCGAAGCCCGCGCCTATTTCGACAGCCTGGTTACCGTCCTGGGCAGTTCCCCCGAGGTCGACATCCGGCCCTCCCTCCCCGGCGAACCGCGCGGCGACTGGTTCATCCCGCGCACCCGCAAGGGCGAGGCCACCCTGCTCCACTTCCATGGCGGCGGGTACACGTTCTACGCCGCCGTGACGCGGCAGCTCATCGCCATGCTGGCCGACACGCTGGGGCTCCCCATCTTCGCCCCGGACTACCGCCTGACGCCCGAGCATCCCCACCCCGCGCAGATCGAGGACGCGCTGACCGCCTACCGCTTCCTGCTCGCGCAAGGCGTCGACCCGTCCCGCCTCGTCGTCTGCGGGGATTCCGCGGGTGGCCATCTCATGCTGATGACACTGATCGAACTGCGGAAGGCGGGACTGCCGCAGCCGGCGATCGGCATCGGCCTCAGCCCGTGGACCGATGTCGGGCAGCGCGGCGCCAGCCAGTTCGGCAACGACCGCTACGACCTCGTGCAAGGCTACATGACGCTGCAATTCGCGGCCTGGCTCAAGGGCGGGGGCGGCTTCGGCGACGCGGAACTCTCCCCCATCGACCAGGACCTGCGGGGACTGGCGCCGCTCTACCTCCAGGCCGGCGGCAAGGAGATCCTGGTCGACATGATCCGCGACTTCGCCCGGACCGCCCGGACCCAGGACGCGCCGGTGCGGCTGGACGTCTGGGAGCATATGACGCACGAGTTCCAGGCCTACGGGCAGGAACTCCCCGAAAGCCGGGAAGCGGTGAAGCGTCTGGAGGAGGCGATCCGGTGGGCCGTCGCGCCGGCCGGGGAAGAGACCGGATTTCCGTCCACGCCGCGAACCGAGATCGACGCCCTGCGCAAAGGGAGACGCCGATGAGCCGGTGCTGGGATGCCTATGTCTGCGTCAGCGCACCAGAACATGGCACTCGAAGGAGTGCAGCCGTCCCCCTTTGCCGATCTTCGCCACGTCCTTCCCGACCTCTGCGCACAACCACTCACGCACATCTCCCGCAACACCACCCACCGGCGTTTGATCGCCAAGTATGAAGTTGAATGTCGCGCGCGTGTTGAGACCTTTGTCCGACGCCGCCAGAAGTGAGCGGTAGCGAAGCAATCGGGACGTCACCGACAGCCATCCCAGGACGATCCCTTGCCCGTTCAAGGCCGACTGAAGTGCCACCGAATAATCGGAGAAAACCATCGTCTTGTGGTTCGGAGGCAATTCCATGCCAGCGAGGCGGGCGAACGTATCCCAGTCGCACCAGTGATCGCTGAGGGTGATCAAGGTGTGCGTCCGGTTGCGCCGCGGCTGGTCGAGCGTCCCCATGCGCTTTATGTAGTCCAACGCGGCCACCGGCTGGATGATCTCATCCAGGAAGTGGCTCTCTGGAGGAGCCTTGGCCGTTTCTGGAAAGCGGCGCAAGCCCAGATCGGCCCGAACCGGACTCTGCCCGACACCTCCGGCGATCAGCTCGAAGCGGAGGTCCACGTCGGGGAACGCCAGCCGGAAGTCGAACAGCCGCGGAATCAGCCAATGCGCGGCCATCGATGAAGAGATGGACAAGAGCACCGGCTTCCGCCCGCTCTCCTTGTCCTTCCACGACGCAATCAGTTTTTCGATGGCGTCGAAGCTGCTGGACATCAACCCGCTCAGCTCGGCGCCGCGCGTGGTCAGACGCACGCGCGGCCCTGACCGCAAGAACAGCTTCACACCGATGGCCTCTTCCAGGGACGCCACAGCCCGGCTGACAGCAGGCTGGCTAATTCCCAATTCTTCCGCAGCGCGCGAAAAATTCCGGTGCCGCGCAGCCGCCTCAAAAGCCAGAAAGAGGTTCGTCGGCGGCAAAATCCTCTTCATATCATGCGCCTTGGTTATGATTACCCCCATGCCGCCGGTATACAGCACCCCGCCAAAGCAAACAAATCATTTATTATCAGTCTGTTGCGAACCCGCTTCCCACGCTTGTCGCCGTGCTCCATACACGGAGGAAGTAACAGGGAGAGCAGAGAATGAATTTTTCAAAAATCAGCCGGCGTGATTTCCACACCTTGTTCGGAACCGCCATGGGGACAGCCGTGCTCGGGGGGATTCCCGTCATCGCCCAGGCGGCCGGGACAACGAACAGCCCCTCCGCGATGGCGCCGAAGAAGGGTGGCCGCGTCCGGCTGGCCCTTGCCCAGCAGAGCACCAACGATACCTTCGACAGCGCGCGTTTCACCAACGCCAACGACTACATCCGCGGGTCCGCCGTCTTCAACACGCTGACCCGCGTCGATGGCTCGGGCCAGGCGCAACCGGAACTGGCCCTGTCCTGGGAAGCCAACCCGTCGGCCACCGAATGGCGCTTCAAGATCCGCAAAGGCGTGGAATTCAGCGATGGCCAGCCCCTGTCGCTTCAGGACATCGCGTTCTCCATCATGCGCCACAAGAACGAAGCCAAGGCCTCGTCGGCGAAGCCCCTGGTGGCCAACATCGCCGCGGTGACCACGGAAGGTGACGACACCATTCTGGTCCGCCTGGCTGAGGCGGACGTCGAGTTGCCCGTTCTGCTCGGCCTGCTGCAGTTCTGCGTGGTGAAGGACGGCACGGAGGACTTTTCCAAGCCGGTCGGCACGGGTCCCTTCGTCATGGCGGAGTTTCAGCCCGGCATTCGCACCGTGCTGACTCGCAACACCAATTTCTGGAAGGACGGCCAGCCTTATCTGGACGAGATCGAGATGATCTCGATCACCGACGCCAACGCGCGGGTCAGCGCCTTGCTGTCCGGCGACATCGACATGGCCGCGGACCTGAAAGGCGCGGGCATCGATCAGGTCGCGGCGAACCCGTCCACGAAGATCTTCGAGACGCCGAGCACCCGCTACGCCGGCTATCAGTTCGACGCCGCCACCAACGTCGACCCGAACCTCGGGTTGGCCATCGCCAACATGTTCGACCGCCCGAAGATCGTCGAAACCGTGCTCAAGGGCCACGGCTCCGTCGCCAACGACCATCCGGTCGGCAAGATGAGCCCCTATTACAACGCCAACCTGCCACAGCGCGGACTGGACCTCGACAAAGCCAAGCATTACCTGAAGAAATCGGGAATCGGGCGGACCCCGCTCGAACTCTCGGTCAGCGACGGCGTGGTCTACAGCGTCGAAATCGCCCAGCTTCTGCAGCGCTCCGCCGCCCAGGCGGGCCTCAACCTGACCTTGCGCCGCGAGCCGTCGGAGAGCTACTGGACCGCCGTCGCCGGCAAGCGCCGCTTCTTCGCAACCAACTTCTTCCCCCGTCCGACGCCGCATCTGCTGCTCAACGTGACCTGGAAGAGCGGCTCGCAGTGGAACTTCTCCCACTACGGCAACCCGCGCCTGGACTCCCTCATCGACGGTGTCCGGGCCACCCTGGATGTGGACAAGCGCATCGCCATGTACCATGAGATCCAGGAGATCCTGCACAACTGCGGTGCGGTGACGATGCCGGTCTTCCTGAGCTATCTCGACGGTGTCTCAAGCCGCATCCAGGGGCTTACGCCCAACCAGATCGGAAACTTCTCCGGCTTCCGGTTCTCCGATCAGGTCTGGCTTTCGTAAGCGCTGGGTCTCGCCGTGATCAGATTCATCGTCAAGCGGCTGGCAGCAGGCATCGTCCTGCTGCTGGTCATCTCCCTGCTCATTTTCGTCGGCTGCGAGATGTTGCCCGGCGATGTCGCGCAAATCATGCTTGGACAGTCGGCCAGCCCCGAGAACGTGGCGGCGTTGCGGGCCGAACTGGGATTGGATCAGCCCGCACCGGTTCGCTATCTGGCTTGGTTGTGGGGCATATGTCATGGCGACTGGGGCGTTTCGATGACCTCCCGCCAACCCGTCAGCGTGATGTTGTCCGAACGCCTGTCCAACACGTTGACGCTGGCCGGACTGACCACGTTGGTCTCGGTTCCCCTGGCCTTGCTGATCGGCATGGTCCTGGCTGTCCACAAGGGCACCCGTCTGGACCGGGTCGGAACCATCGTCATCGTCGGCCTGTGCGCGACGCCGGAATTCCTGGTCGCCACGCTGGGCGTGCTCGTCTTCTCGATCCATCTGCGCTGGCTGCCGGCGATTTCCTACGTGACGCCCGGCTCGGGGGTCCTGACCCTCTTCAAATCCATGCTGTTGCCGTTGGCCACCATGACCATCATCGTCACCGCGCAGCTCGCCCGGATGACCCGCGCGGTGGTCGGCAACATCCTGACACAGCCTTATGTCGAGACGGCCCGGCTGAAAGGCGCCGGATCGGTCCGCGTGATCATGGTCCACGCCTTGCGCAACGCCGTCGGCCCGCTGATCAACATCATCGCGATGAATGTCGCCTACCTCATCAGTGGCGTGGTGATCGTCGAAACCATCTTCGCCTTCCCCGGCCTCGCCCGGCTCATGGCGGATTCGGTTCAGGCGCGCGACCTGCCGGTGGTCCAGGCCTGCGCGATGATTTTCTCGGCCTCCTACATCGGCCTGATCATGGTCGCCGACATCGTCGCCAAGCTGTTCGACAGCCGCAAGGAACCGGGGGCTTCCTCATGATGCCGCACCAGACATCCACCCTGTTCAAAAGCCTGTTCCGGCCGACGCTGCTGTCGGTTGTCGTCGCCCTCCTGCTGCTGGTCGCCTTCGTCGTTCTGGCGGCGCCGTTGCTGCCGCTGCACGACCCCGACGCCTTTCTGAGCAGCGACGGCTTCGTTCCGCCGTCCGGCGAGTACTGGTTGGGCACCGACTTCCTCGGCCGCGATCTGCTGGCGCGGCTGCTCAGTTCGGGCCGCGTCACCCTTGGCATGGCCTTGCTCAGCACCATCCTCGCCCACCTGATCGGCGACACGCTGGGTCTGCTGGCGGCGTTGCGCGGCGGATGGTTCGATGCGGTCGTCAGCCGGATCGTCGACGTGGTTCTGTCCGTTCCCAAGATCATTGCGGGTCTCGTCGTGCTCGCCGTGACCGGCCCGTCCCTCGTCGCCATCGTGGTTCTGACCGCCGTGGTCTATGCCGCCGGCGTGTTCCGGATCGCCCGTGCGCTTGGGCAGGATCTGATCGCACAGGACTTCATCACCGTGGCCCGTGCCCGCGGCGAGGGCAATCGGTGGCTTCTGTTCGGCGAGATGCTGCCGCATGTGGTCATGCCCTTGACCGCGGATTTCGCCCTGCGCCTGAGCTTCGCCATCCTCTTCATGAGCGGCCTGAGCTTCCTTGGTCTTGGCGTGCAGCCGCCGATGGCGGACTGGGGCGGACTGGTCCGCGAAAATCTGGACGGCCTGCAAATCGGTTCCTGGGCACCGATCTATCCGGCTCTCTCCATCGCGGTCGTCTCCGTCCTGCTGAACCTGTTCGTCGACGGCCTGCAGGAACGTGAAAAGAAGGGAGGCGGGGTATGACGCTTCTCCATATCCAGAACCTCAACCTCTCCGCAGACAGCGGGAAACCGATTCTGCGGGACGTCTCGCTGACGCTGGAAAAAGGCCAGATCCTGGCGCTCATCGGGGCATCCGGGTCCGGGAAAACGACCCTGGCGCTGACCGCCCTGGGGCACATGCGGCCGGGCGTCCGCCACGTCTCCGGGCAGGTGCTCTTCCGAGGCGAGGATCTGCTGCGGATGAGCCGGCGGGCACTGGCGCGCCTGCGTGGCCGCAAGCTGGCCTACATCGCCCAGAGCGCCGCGGTCTCCTTCAACCCGCGCATCCGGTTGGACCGTCAGGTCACGGAAAGCAGCCGCATCCATCACACCATGTCCCCCGACGCGGCCCACGCCCGCGCGCGGGAGGTCTATCGGACTCTTGACCTGCCCACCGGCGAAGCCTTTTACAACCGATTCCCCCATGAGGTTTCCGGCGGGCAACTGCAGCGGTTCATGATCGCCATGGGCCTGCATGAAATGCCCGAAATCCTGGTCTGTGACGAACCGACCAGCGCCCTTGACGCCACCACTCAGGTGGAGGTGTTGAAGGCCCTGGACACGGGGATCCGCGCCAGCGGGACCGCCGCCATCCTGGTCGGCCACGACATCGCCCAGGTGGTCCAGGTCGCTACCCACATCCTGGTGATGCGCAACGGCGAGGTGGTCGAGCGCGGCACGGTCGAGCAAATCCTCCATCGTCCCGAACACCCGTACACGCGGCGGCTCCTGGAGATGCACCGCGGTTTCGATGCCGAATCCGGGACCACGGCGGCCCCCGTCACCGCCGCCACCGCGGCAGCGGTGTCCCCGCCCGACCGGACCGACCGGCCGCCGCTTCTCGAGGTTCGCGATCTGGCCGTGTGCTACGGCACCGGCGGTTTCGCGGTGAAGGCGCTCAGCGGTGCGTCGCTGACCCTGAACGGTGGCGAGATGATGGCGGTGGTCGGCGAGTCCGGGTCGGGCAAGAGCACCATGGCCCGTGCCATCGCCGGCCTGGTCCAACCCAGCCACGGCGACGTCCTGGTCAACGGACGGCTGATTGAACGGGACGTGCTCAAGCGTCCCCTCCCCGTGCGCCGGGCCGTCCAGATCACCTTCCAGTCGGCCGACACGTCCCTGAACCGCCACCACACGGTGGGCCGCATCCTCGGACAGGTGCTGACGTTCTTCGGAGAACGCTCCAAGGAGCGCCGCGCCGAGCGGATCCGCGAACTTCTGGAACAGGTCCATCTGCCCGCCGACTACGTCGACCGCAAGCCGAGCCAGATGTCCGGCGGTGAAAAGCAGCGGGTCAATCTGGCCCGCTCTCTCGCCGCCCGGCCGGACGTGCTGATCTGCGACGAAATCACCTCGGCGCTCGACAACATCGTCGCGGCATCGGTGCTCGACCTGATCAACGAACTCAAGCGCGAGCTGAACATCGGCATCCTGTTCATCAGCCATGACCTTTCCGCCGTGGCGGCGATGTCGGACAAGATCATGGTCCTGCGCAACGGCGAAGTCGTCGAACAAGGCCCCACGGCGCAGGTCCTCGGGGCTCCCCGTCATCCCTACACCCGGCTGCTGCGCTCCTCGGTCGCCGCCATGCGCCTCGGATGGCTGGAGGAGGCTTCCGCGCTCCACCGGTCCCTGCGCGATGAACTCGGCGCCTGAGCCTTTATCCCATCCCATTCACCGGACAGCGTCATCATGAAGATCACCAAAGCCACGATCTACGTCATCAACGGCGAGGGCCTCAAACCCGTCATCGTCAAGCTCGATACCGATGAAGGAATATCCGGCCTCGGCGAGGTCGCCACGGCTTATGGCTGCGGCCGGACCGGCGCCGCGGGCATGATCCAGGATCTGTGCGCGCGGTTCGTGATCGGCGCCGATCCGACCCGCATCAACAGCCTGGTCGGCGAGATGTACGACCAGTCCTTCTGGCTGAAGAATCCGGGGGGCATTGCCGGAGCCGGCCTCAGTGCCATCGAGCAGGCTCTGTGGGACATTCGGGCACGGGCGCTGAACGTTCCGGTCCACGAGCTGTTCGGCGGACGGATGCGCGACACGCTCGCCTACTACGCCAATGGCTGGTACTTCGGCGCGACCTCCGTTGCCGATCTGCTGCGCCAAGCGGAGGCGGCCGTGAAGGACGGGCACAAGGCCCTGAAAATGTACCCTTTGGCGCGCATCCAGCCCAACGGGACCCTTCGGCACACCGTCAACCGCTACGCGGATGACCGCGACGCGGTGAACACCGCTTTGGATATCGTCGCGCAGGTCCGGCGCGCCGTGGGCGCCGACGTCTCGCTCATGCTCGATCTGGCCGGTGGTTTCTCGGTGGGCGACACCATCCGCTTCGTCCATGGCCTGGAAGACCTGGATATCGCCTTCATCGAGGAAATCAGCGATCCGGGGGACCTGGGTGCGCTGGAACAGGTGGCCGCCAAGACGAGCATTCCGATCGCCACCGGCGAGCGGCAATATCTGCGGTACGGCTTCCGCGATCTGCTGGAGCGTCGGGCCGTCGGCATCCTGCAGCCGGACATCGGCAACACCGGCGGGTTCGCCGAAACCCATAAGATCGCCGCCATGGCCGATGCCTACGGCGTCAAGGTGCAGCCCCATGTCTGCGGCAGTTCCGTTGCGGCCAGCATCGCCACCCATCTCAGCGCGGTGATCCCGAACTTCTACGTGCAGGAACACTTCCCCTACTGGGCCCGCATTCCCGGCTGGATCGAAGTGGCGACGGAGCCCTTCGAGACCCGCCTGAAGAACGGCGCCCTGCAGATTCCGGACGGACCGGGTTATGGCGTCACCCTGAAGGACGCCGTGGTCCGGGAGCACATCTGGGCCGAGGTTCGCTAAAGCGGATTGCGATCCGCTTTGGACCGCGCCGGCGGTCCCGGTCGCACATGCGACCGGAGCCCGCCGGCGAATGAGGCGCCATGAGACTAAAGCCAACTTTCGTTCGCTTTAGACCGCCCACGGGCGGGTGCGGCACATGTTCAAGACCACCGGGGGAAGGCGGCGCCTTTCCCCGGCGGCCGTTACAAAGCAATCCAATGAACAATATGACCGGAAACGATCCGCGTCCGGCCGGCGCATCCCCTTTGCCTGCCGACATCCTAGACGAGGAACTGGACGCGCTCCGCGCCGAGACGCCGGGGCTCGCCGGACAAACCTTCCTCTTGAGTTGCGGCGCGTCGCTGATGCCACGCCCCGTGGTCGAGCGGATGCACGACTACCTGGATCTGGAAGCCCGGCTGGGCGGATACGGTGCCTTCGCGGCGTCCGAGGAGCGACTGGAACGTGTTTATGGGGCGATTGCCCTGTTGATCAACGCAGCACCCTCCGAGATCGCTCTCGTCGAGAACGCCACGGTCGCGTGGCAGCTGGCTTTCCATTCCCTCGACTTCGCCCCCGGCGATGTGATCATCACCGCCGAGGCGGAGTACGGCGCCAATTATGTGACCCTGCTCCAGATGCAGCGGCGCCGGGGAGTCGATATCCGCGTGTGTCCGTCGGACGAGCAGGGCGTCGTCGATCTGACGGCGCTTGAGCGGATGATCGATCCGAAGGTTCGCCTGATTTCGCTGACGTGGGTGCCAACCAATGGCGGATTGAACAATCCGGCGGCCGCCGTCGGCCGGATCGCCCGCGCGCACGGCATTCCCTATCTTCTGGATGCCTGCCAGGCGGTCGGTCAGATGCCGATCGACGTCCAGACGCTCGGCTGTGACTTTCTGGCCGCGACGTCGCGCAAGTTCCTGCGGGGACCGCGCGGCGCGGGCTTCCTGTATGTCCGCCGCGCGATGCTGGATCGGTGCGAGCCCCCCTTCATCGATCACATCGGCGCCCGGTGGGTGGAGCGCAACCGCTATGAACTGCGCGACGACGCCCGGCGCTACGAAAGCTGGGAAAGCAACCACATGGCGCGGCTCGGCATGGGCGAGGCCGCCGATTATGCGATGGGAATCGGCATCGACCGCATCTGGCGCCGCTGCCGCCGGCTTGCACAGCGGCTTCGAGATGGCTTGGCAAGCGTGCCCAGCTTCCGGACTCACGACCTGGGCGCGTGCCCCAGCGCCATCGTCAGCTTCAGTTCCGATGCCGTGGACCCGCAGAACATCGTCTCCAGGGCTGCAGCCCGTGGCATCGCCATCAGCACCTCGTCGCCGGAAAGCACCCGCCTGGACGCCGAACGCCGCCATCTGCCCACGCTGGTTCGCGCGGCCCCGCACTACTTCAACACCGAGGCGGACGTCGACCAGCTCGTCGCCTTCGCCGAATCCCTGATTCGCCGCGGCGATGGCTGATCCTACGTCCCCGCCCCCGAGCCATAACGAGCCATAACGAGCCATAAGGAGACAGACCGTGACCCCCATTCATACCGACGACGCCCCGGCCGCCATCGGCCCCTATTGTCAAGCCATGCGCCACGGCGATCTGCTGTTTGTTTCGGGCCAGCTTCCCATCGTTCCGGCGACCGGGGCTTTTGTGTCGGAAGACCCCGTCGAACAGATGGCCCAATGCCTTGCCAACATCGCCGCGATTGCCGAGGCCGCCGGCACGGACATCGCCAAATCCCTGAAACTCACCATTCTGGTCACCGACCTGTCCACCTTCGCCGCCCTGAACGATGAGTATGCGAAAGTATTTTCAACGCATAAGCCGGCCCGTGCCTGCTACGAGGTTTCGGCCCTTCCGAAAGGCGCCCAGGTCGAAATCGACGCGATCATCGCCGTGTGAAGCACTCCACAGGACAATGGTGTCAGCTGATGTGGTGGAAGGACCGCCCACCACATCAGTTCAGCGTCGCTTGTCGCCTCGCAGCGGGTCCGACAAGACAGCCAGGGTCCGACCCCATAAGGAGCCTTCCCCGAAGGGAATCGTTGCGATTCAAAGCCCTGGAAAGGGACTTTGTGATGAGCGACGGTCAGTTCTGGTTGACGGTGGAGCAGTTTGGGCGGCCGCGGACGAGAAGACGGCCGAAGGCGACCAGGAACAGGACCACCGCCGCGCTCCAGGCGCCGGCTGCGGCCAGCAGCCACAGCGGGCCATCCTCTCCCGCCGCCGCGGCCACCGCCCGCAGGACGACGGCGAGCGCGGTCAGCGCGTAGCAGCCCGTCACCACCGCCGACCGTCCGAAGGCGTTGCCGGCGTGCTTGCGGATCATGCTCGCCATCACCGCGAAGCCCATCAGCCCGAGCGCCCCGACCGTCCAGAAATGCACCGCCATGCCGGGCGACGCCGCCACGGCGGCGAAACCCAGCGGGACGCAGGCGTAGGCGGCGTGCACGGCGAGGACCGAGGACCGGTCGAGCGTCCGCCAGCCCCGCCATTGCAGCAGCCGGGCCGTCTGCATCAGCGCGGCGAGAAGGCTTGCGGCGGCCGTCGTTCCCGAATTTGGCGCGGCCAGCCAACCGGCCAATGCGCAGGCCGCGGCCAGGGCGGCGGCGTGCTCGAACCAGGGACGCCCGGTGAACAGCGCCGCCTTGCTGGAGAGGCCCAGATGGGTGGCGGTCAGGCTCGGCGCGATGCGCCCGCCCAGCAGCATGACCAGCCCGAGCGACAGCGCCAAGGCGGCCGGGACGGCGTCGCACAGCGCCGCCCCGGCCAGCGCACCGACCAGGGCCGCGACGATGGCGTTGCGCCGGTCCCGCGCGGCGACGACCTGTGCGGTCACGAGCAGGGCCAGCGCAGCGAGGAACGGCGCGTGCGCGGTGGCCACCCAGGGCGACAGCGCCCGTCCCGCCAGCCAGGGCGGCACGAGGAGCGGCCAGAGGCGCGCGCCGACCAGCGGTTGCCCGGTCCAGCGCGGCAGGGCGGTGCGCAGGAATCCCGCCATCATCGCCGGCAGCGTGCCGAACAGCAGCGCCCGCCCGTGCCACCCCGCCGGGTCGGCGATCACGCCGGACACATCCCACCCCAGCAGGACCGGCAGCCACAGCCCCACCGCCAGCAGCGCGTCCAACGCCGTCAGCAGGAAGAAGGGACGGAACGGCACCGTCAGGCCCCGCCCCGTCCGCTTCCGATCACGGGTGATGACCGTTCAGCGGACCGACGTTGCAGTGCCGCCGAAGTTGCTCGACCGACCGCACCCGGACGGTGTTGCCGGTGACGTGCAACTGGTGCGGGGTCAGTTTGGTGAAGGTGCGCGACAACTGTTCCGGCGTCATGCCGAGGCGGCTGGCCAGCACACGCTTGCTGACCGGCAATTCGACCGTTGCGCCGTCCTCCGCCTCGTCCTCAGGCGACGGATCGACCTGCGACAGGATGAAGGCGGCAAGCCGCTGGGTCGTCGTGCGCAGCTTCAGATTCTTGACCTCGCGCACCAGACCGCGGCATTGCCCGACCAGCGTGCTCATCAGCCGCAGCGCCAGCGCGTGGTCGCGGGCCACCTGCGCGCGCAGGACGGGAGCGGCCAGCATCAGAATCCGCGACGGTTCCAGCGTCCGCGCCGACATCAGGTAAGGCGCGTCGGCCAGCACCGCCGCCGGCACGAAGCAATCGCCGGGGCGCACGATGTCGATCACCGTCTCCTGCCCCGCCTCGTCGCAGCCGGCCAGCATCGCCGTGCCTTCGACGAGGATGTGCAGGAAATCGGGGATCTCGCCCTCCGCGAACAGCCGCGTCTCGCGCGGGAACCATTGGAGAAGCGCCCCGTAGGTCAGCGCTTCCAAGGTCTCGTCGCCGACTCCCTCGAACAGCGGGAAGCCGCGCATCAGCGTCAGGGCGCCCTGTCTCATCGTCCCGGCTCTGCTGTCGCGGTCAGGCGTCGGAGGCGGGCTTGCGCGTCGCCTCGACGAGAACCGGTGCGTCATCGTCCTTCAGGCCGGCCTTGAAGGACTTCACGCCCTTGGCGAGGTCGCCCATGACCTTGGGCAGCTTGCCCGCCCCGAACAGCAACAGGACGAGCAGCAGGACGATGGCCCAATGCATCAGGCTGAAACTTCCCATGACGATGGTCTCCCGGGTGAAGGACGGTCAGGCGCGCAGCGCGAGGACGCTGCCGTCGCGGCGGGTGAGGCGGGCGGCGGTGCCCGGAAAACGGTCGAGCAGGACGGCGGCCCGCGCTTCCGGCGCAACCGACAGGGCGGTGGACAGGGCGTCGGCGGTGGTGGCGTCGGGGGCGAGCACGGTGACCGCCAGCCACTCCCGCGCGCAGCCGCCCGTCGCCGGGTCGAACAGGTGGGTGAAGCGCCCGGCGGGATCGAAGGGCGTGCCGTAGCCGCCCGACGTCGCCACCGCCCGCTCCGCGATCTCCAGCGTGCCGGCGTTGCGGCCCTCCACCAGCGGATCGGCGAGGCCGACCGACCAGGGGCGGCCCGAAGGGTGATGCCCGAGCGCGCGGATTTCGCCCAGATCGACCAGCACGTCGGTCATGCCCTCCGCCCGCAGCCGTTCGGACACGCGGTCGGTGACGTAGCCCTGGGCGATGCCGTTCAGCGTCACCGCCATGCCGCGCCCGGCGAAGGCGACGCGGCCCGGTTCGATGCGGAGCTTGCGATGATCCACCAATTCCCGGGCGGCGCGGAGGACGGCCTCCGGCGGGCCGGCGGGGTCGGCGCCGGGGCGGGCGAAATGGCCGGCGTAGAGCTGCCACAGCGGCTGCACCGTCGGGTCGAAGGCGCCGTTGGTGCGGCGGCTGACGGCCGCGGCCTCGGACAGCAGCCGGACCAGATCGGCGGGCGGCGCGTCGAGAACGCCGTCGCGGTTCAGGCGGGCGAGCGCCGAATCCGTCCGGTAGAGGCTGAAGACCCGCTCCAGCCGCGCGACCTCCTCCAGGCACAGGGCGATCAGCCGGTCGGCCTCGGCGGGGTCCGGGTGCGCCAGCTGGATCATCGAATCCGCGCCCAGCGCGACGCCGCGCCACGTCCGCACCGGCACGCCCGCCGCGCGGAGGCCGCCCGGCAGAAGCGCCAGCCCGGCGGCCACCGCGGCGATGCCGAGAAAGCGGCGGCGGGTGGTCATGGCGTGCCTCCGTGTCCGGCGCCGTGGCCGCCGCCATGCTCCATGCCGTCGTCGGCCGCGGTCTGCTCGGAGGGAAGCGTGGGATGCAGGATCTCGTCCTCGGTCACCTCGGCGAAGCGCTTGATCGCGCCGCCGTTGTCGGCGGCGAAGCGGCGGGCGGCGGCCTCGTCGCCGAAGGGGAAGGGCTCGGCCTCGCCCATGCCGCCGCGCTGGCGGCTGCCCACCACGTACCAGGCCTTGCGCGCCTCGATCCAGACGGTCAGGTCGGGCTTGCGCGGGTCAGGGGCCTGGCCGACGTCGGTCACGTAGATGGCGCGGACGTCCTTCTCCTCCTCCGGCAGCATTGTGAAGGCGAAGGTGTCGCGGACGGAGGACAGCCAGACCGGGCGGTCGCGCCCGCCGACCAGGATCTGCCCCTTCGGGCCGGGATGGTCGGCGAGGTTCATGCCGCAGTAATGGCCGATCGCGTCGGCGGTGATGGCGACGGGCGGCGGCGGGGCGGTCTCCGCCGTCTGCTGCTGGCAGGCGGACAGCGGCAGCAGCAGGCAGGCGGCCAGCAGCGTGGCTCTCAGGGCGATGTTCATCAGATCTGCCTTCTGGAAAAGAGGACGGCGGCCAGCGCCAGCGGTGCGGCGACCCAGCCGGCCAGCACGGCCAGCAGGACGGAGGCCGACACCTGCACCTGCGCGGCCAGCCCGGCGGTGCCGGCGAACTGGCTGACGCTCTTGAAGCCGGTCAGGTTGAAGAGGCGGAAGGCGTCCGCCGGGTTGGCGAGCAGCAGCCCGTTCAGCAGGCCGGCGTTCACCGTCTTGCCGCCGTCGGCCACCAGCAGCCCCAGCAGCGCCATGTCGTAGAGCAGGACCAGAACCAGCCAGATCGCCACGGCGATGCCGGCCGCCGTGCCACGGTCGCGGACCAGCGTGGAGGCAAGGTAGCCCATGGCCGTGAAGGCGGCACCCAGCAGAACGCTCGACCCGATCATGGCGGCGAAGGCGCGCCAGCTCTCCGGCCCGATCTCGCTGCCGCTCATCGCCAGCGCCACCCCGGCGGCGCCGTAGCCGAGCACGGTGGCGAAGGCGATGATCGCGGCGTGGCCGAGGAACTTGCCGATCAGCACCTGCCAGCGTGCCACCGGATAGGACAGCAGCAGAGTCATGGTGCCGCGGTCGATCTCGCCCACCACCGCGTCGAAGGACAGCAGCAGCGCGATCAGCGGCAGCAGGAAGATGGTCAGGCTGGACAGGCTGACGATGGTCACCTCCACCCGGCCGACGCCGACCGTGCCGGTCGGGGCGGCCCCGAGGAAGCTCAGCGTCAGCGCCAGCGCCGCCATCAGCAGCGTGGTGGCGACGACCCAGCGGTTGCGCAGGCCGTCGCGCACCTCCTTGGCGGCGATGGTCAGAAGCGTGTTCATTCCGCAGCCTCCCGGCGCAGGAAGTGGGCGTACATCTCGTCCAGGCTCGGCTGGACGACCTCGATGTCGGCAAGCTCAGGGCCTTCGCAGGCGATCCGGCGGAGCGTCGCCACCTTGTCGTCGTTGGCGCAGGCCGTCTCCACGACCTCTCCGGACGGCCGGGTCAGGCGGATGCGCACCGGAAGCTGGGCCAGCCCGCGCAGCGTGGCGAGCGAGCCGTCGGCGACCTTGCGCCCGCGGTTCATCACCACGACGCGGTCGGCCTGCCCCTCCAGCTCGGTCAGGGCGTGGCTGCACAGCAGGACGGTGGTGCCGGCGTCGCGCAGGTCCCGCACGATCTCGTAGAAGCTCTGGCGGAGCGCCGGGTCGAGGCCGGTCGTCGGCTCGTCGAGGAACAGCACCTTCGGCCCGCCGAGCAGCGCCTGGGCCAGCGCCAGCCGCTGCCGCATGCCCTTCGAATAGGTGCCGACACGGCGCTTCACCGCGGCGGGCTCCAGCCCCACCCGCTCGAACAGCGCGTCGTTGCCGTCGCGCGGCACGCGCTTCAGCCGGGCGTAGAAGTCCAGCGTCTCCCGCCCCGTCATGCTGGGGTGGAAGGCGACGCTTTCCGGCAGGAAGCCGACCTGCCGCCGGATGTGCGAGGCGGCGGCACTCGCCGGGTCGCCGCCCAGCACGCGGACGCTGCCGGCGGTCGGCGTGGTCAGCCCGAGCATCAGCTTGATCAGCGAGCTCTTGCCGGCGCCGTTGTGGCCGACCATGGCCACGCATTCTCCGGCGGCGAGGTCCAGATCCACCTCGCGCACGGCGAAGGCGTCGCCGTAGCGCTTGGAGACTCCCTCCACACGGATGGTCGCTGTGTCGGTCATTGGTCGTTCCTTTCCGCCGTTTGGCGCAGCGCCGGAGACGGCGGCGGGCTCATCAGGGGGGCGCTGTCGATCACGCCGCCGGGGTGCAGCGCCGGGAACTGCTTCTGCGCCCAGCGGATCACCTGCACGCCGGGGCTGTTCATCAGCAGCTTCGCCGCCGGATAGGCCCACATCACGCGATCGACGACGTCGTTGGGGCGGTAGGCCTCGTCGGCGACGCCGTCGCCGTTCAGGTCGAAGGCGGCGTTGTCGGACCAGTAGTTGCCGCGCCCCTTCTCCGACCAGTCGAGGTGACGGGTCCCGACATACTTGACCTGGGTGCGGTTGCTGATGAAGGCGTTGCCGGTCAGCGTGTTGCGCTCCGACCCGGCGGTGAAGTGCACGCCGATCTCGCAGCCCTCGAACCGGTTTCCGGTGAAGCGGTTCTTGTTGGCGTTGTAGATGAAGACGCATTTCCAGGTGCCGGTGCGCTGGCCCTCCACCGGGCCGTCGGTCGCCACCGGCATGTCCTTGTCGGCCACCACCTCCACCGGCGCCGCCTGTTCGGGCGACAGATGGCCGTCGATCACGTTGCCCTCGATGAGCGCGCTGTTGGCGTAGTTCAGCAGCAGCCCGTGCTCCCGGTCGCCCTGCGAGCGGTTGTTCCGGATCACCAGGTTGTTGGAATACATGATCGCGTAGCCGACATGGTTGCCGACCGACAGGTTGTCCGACACCTCGGAATCGTTCGTGTACATGTAATGGACGGCGAAGCGCACCCGCTCGAACCGGTTGCGGGCGAACAGGTTCTTCTTCGACGTCGTGGTGAAGATGCCGTCGCGCCCGTCCTGGACGCGGTTGTCCACCACCTGCGTGCCCGGCGCGTTCCACAGCTGGATGCCGTTGCCGCGTTCGGACAGGCGCAGGTCGGTGCGCCCGATGACGTCGTTGCGCTGGACCATCACGTCGTGGGCGCCCCAGACATAGATGCCGATCAGGTTGTCGCGCAGCCGGTTGCCCTCGATCACGCCGCGGTGCGCCTCCTTGCCCAGGAAGATTCCGGTGTTCTGCTCGGACAGGCTGATGCCGGAATTGCGGACCTCGACGTTGCGTACGGTCACGTCGGGGGCGAAGACCGTCACGGCGTTCCCCTCCCCTCCCCCGTCGATGACGGCCCCCGGCTCGCCGAGCAGCGTCACCGGCTTGCGGACCACGACGGGGCCGGAATGCGTGCCGGGGGCGAGGACGAGCG
>NZ_QLKQ01000039.1 GCF_003349955.1 Azospirillum brasilense | reverse complement strand
GGCCGATGTGGCGGTGACGGGCTATGGCCGGGCGGCACGGCTGCGTCCGGGGGATGGGGCGGCGCTGAGCAACCTCGCCATGGCGGTCTTGCAGGCCAGCGGCGCCCTGCCGGAGTTTCCCCGCGCCGACCGCCTGGAGGCAAGCTGGGGCGAACCGCTCGCCCGCGCGCTCGACCTGTTCCTGGCGGCGCTGGAGCGTGGGGCGGGGGAGGTGGCGGAGGCGGCGCTGTTCCGCACCGCCGTGCTGACCATCCACCGCGGCATGCTGGACGACGGGCGGCTGGAGCGGATCGCCGGGCGGGCGCGGGACCGGCTGCGCCGGGTGCCGGCCGATGGCGCGGCGGCGGCCTGCATCGCCCATGGTCTCTACCGGCGGGGCCGGCTGGTGGCCGCCTCGCGCCTCGCCCGGCGATACTTGCGCGACTGGTCGGATGAGGCGATCCGTGCCGACCCGCAGGCGGCGAAATGGCGGCAGGTCGATGCGCGCCCGGTCTTCCTCGATGCGCTCGCCGGGTATCGGCCGTGCATCGCCGAGGCGGGGGAACGGTCGATGCCGGTTCCGCCCACGGCGGGTGGTGGCGCGATCCTGCTGGTCAGCGTCGATTCCGGCTATTGGCGGCGCTTCGGCGATTGGTTCCTCTCCCATGCGCTGAAGGACGCGCCGGGCGACCGCGTGCATGTCCACATCGTCAACCCCGGCGCGGCGGACCGCGCCGATCTCGACCGCCGCTGCGCCGCCCAGCCGGGGCGGCTGTCCTGGTCGCTGGAGCGCATCGACCTGCCCGTCCACGCGCCGGGGGCGGAGACGACCTATTACGCCTGCGCGCGCTTCTTCGTGGCCCTGGACCTGCTGGAGCGGACGGGGGCGCCGGTCTTCATCACCGACATCGACGCCCGTTGCACGGCTCCGCTTCCGTCGGATCTGCGCGACGGGGCGGGCTGGGACCTGACGATCATGCGCGACCGCCGCGCCCGTGGGCCGTTCGACGACATCATCGTGAGTTTTTTCGGCGTCGCGCCGAGCGTGGCGGGGCGGGAGTTCCTCGGCCTCGTGTGCGCCTACATCGGCTGGTTCTTCGACCGCGGCGAGGCGGCCTGGACGCTCGACCAGGCCGCGCCCTACGCGGTTCTCCATGACTGGGCGCGGCGCGGGCGAACGCCGCGGCTGCGGGAGCACGCATTCCTGCGCCTGCCCTGGTTCGATTTTCCGGTGAAGGGCGAGGAGTGACGGGCCGCTACGCCGCCTGGACGCTGTTGTCCTTCCGCCGGGACAGCTGCAACTGGCCGTCCAGGCACTTCACGTAGGTGGTCTTGCCGGCCTTCAGGTTGTCGCAGACGGTGACCAGCGCCCGCGGGATGGCCGCGAATTCCTTCGAGCCGCGCGACTGCGTGTTGTAGGCGGCGAGGTGCTGGCGCAGTCCGTCCTTCGACACCGGCTTTCCGTCGTTCCCGATCATGGTCGTCCCCGCGCGTGTGGTTGTTAGCCGCCGAAGCTACGCGGGGACGGTGCCGGACTCAACGCTCGCCATGTCAACCTTTGGCATCGTCCGCCGGCTGATCCGCCGGTTTCCCGCCGTCGCCGGTCCAGTCGTCGGTGATGTAGCGCTGCGCGTCGCTGATTTTTTCCACCTCGTCGCGGCTCGGCGGCTTGGGCACGCGTGACTGGCCGTTCTCGTGGTCCTGGTCCATGGGTCCTCCATCGCTTCGCCAGTGATGTGGACGGACGGGCGGGATCGGCAAGCCTGTTGCGGACCGGGTTAAGGCGTTCGCGTTCGGTCGCGGGGGGCCGCTATGACCGCCGCCCGCTTGACAGGCGAACCCGCGCCGCCGGATCATCCGGCCGTTAACCGCTAAGAATTCCAAAGAGAATTCGCCCCGTCCGGGGTCGTTCCGGGATCACGCAGGGAGTATGGGAACCATGAACACGCTCGCGCGCCGTCTGGCCGGCGCCGCCCTTCTGTCCGCCGGTCTTTCCTTCGGCCTTGCGGCCACGCCGGTCCTGGCCGACACGCCGAAGGACACGCTGGTCATGGCCTGGCAGTTCGACGACATCGTGACGCTCGATCCCGGCGAAATCTTCGAGCTGTCGGGGGCCGAATACGGCGCCCAGGTCTATGACCGGCTGATCCGCTTCGACGTCAACGACGTCAGCAAGATTTACGGGCAGGTCGCGGAAAGCTGGACCGTCTCCGACGACGGCAAGACCTTCACCTTCACCATCCGCGACGGCATCAAGTTCCACTCCGGCAACCCGCTGACGGCGGAGGACGTGGCCTACTCGCTCCAGCGCGCCGTGAAGATGAACAAGGGGCCGGCCTTCATCCTGACCCAGTTCGGCCTGACGCCGGAGAACGTCGAGCAGAAGGTCCGCGCGACCAACCCGCGCACCCTGGTCTTCGAGACGGACAAGACCTACGCCCCGACCTTCGTCCTCTACTGCCTGACCGCCGACGTCTCCGGCGTGGTCGATGCCAAGCTGGTCAAGAGCAAGGAGGTCAACGGCGATTTCGGCGCCGCCTTCCTGAAGACCAACTCCGCCGGGTCCGGCCCCTTCGTGCTGCGCCAGTGGAAGGCCAGCGAGCTTCTGTCGCTGGAGGCCAACGCCAACTATTGGGGCGGCGCCCCGGCGGTGAAGCGCGTGCTGATCCGCCACATCGCGGAGCCGGCGACCCAGCGCCTGCTGCTGGAGAAGGGCGACGTCGACGTGGCCCGCAACCTGAAGCCGGAGCAGTTCGAACCGCTGCGCGGCAACGACAAGATCCGCATCGTCCAGGCGCCCAAGGGCACGCTCTATTATTTCGGCCTGAACCAGAAGAACGAGGTGCTGGCCAAGCCCGACGTGCGCAAGGCCTTCAAGTACGCCGTGGATTACGACGGCATGGCGAAGACCATCATGAACGGCCTCGGCACCGTCCATCAGGCCTTCCTGCCCAAGGGCTTCCTCGGCGCGCTTGAGGAGAACCCGTACACGTACGACCCGGCCAAGGCGAAGGAGCTGCTCCGCCAAGCCGGCTATCCGGACGGCATCACGGTGACGATGGACGTCCGCAACACCTCGCCCAGCATGGACATGGCCCAGGCCATCCAGGGCAGTGCCGCGGCGGCGGGCATCAAGATCAACCTGCTGCCGGCGGACGGCAAGCAGGTGGTCACCAAGTACCGCGCCCGCAACCACGAGGCGCTGCTGTACCAGTGGGGCGCCGACTACCAGGACCCGAACACCAACGCCGACACCTTCGCCGCCAACCCGGACAACGCCGACGATGCGAAGGCCAAGCCGCTGTCCTGGCGCAACGCCTGGGACATCCCCGAGCTGACCAAGAAGACCGCCGCCGCGGTGGAGGAGCGCGACACCGCCAAGCGCGCGGCGATGTACCAGGAGCTTCAGCGCGAGGTTCTGGAGACCTCGCCCTTCGTCATCATGTTCCAGCAGACCGAGGTGATCGCGGAGCGCAGCAACGTCGAGGGGCTGGTCTGGGGGCCGAGCTTCGACAGCAACTACTACTGGAAGGTCAGCAAGAAGTAAGGCGGGCTTTATCCTTCCCGATACGTCTTCCCCTCTCCCCCCTGGGGAGAGGGTTAGGGTGAGGGGGACTCGCACGGCCCGGACCTTCGGCAAAAGCGAACCCCCCTCACCCTCCCCTCTCCCCAGGGGGGAGAGGGTTTTTGCTTCAAACTCGGGTGAAACTTGGCCGCTATCTTGAAACGACCGGGGATGCCGGGGCGGCGTCATGCGATTCGCGGGGCGGGGTTGCTCGTCTCGGTGGCGCTGACCGTCCTCGGCCTTCTGCTCGTCACCTTCCTGATCGGGCGCGTGGTGCCCATCGACCCGGTGATCGCCGTGGTCGGCGACCGCGTGTCCGCCGACACCTACGCCCGCGTCCGGCAGGAGCTGGGGCTGGACCTGCCGCTGTGGCAGCAGTTCCTGCGCTACGTCGGCGACGTGATCCAGGGCGATTTCGGCACCTCGGTGCTGACCTCCCGCCCGGTGCTGGAGGACATCCTGCGCGTCTTCCCGGCGACGCTGGAACTGGCGACCGCCGCGCTGGTCGTCGGCGTTCTGCTGGGCATCCCGGCGGGGGTGATGGCCGCCGTCCACCGCGGGCGCTGGCCGGACCATCTGATCCGGGTGATCGGGCTGATCGGCCATTCCATTCCGATCTTCTGGCTGGGGCTGATGGCCCTGCTGGTCTTCTACGCGCGGCTCGACTGGGCGCCGGGGCCGGGGCGGGTGGACGTCTTCTACGAAGGGCTCGTCGATCCGGTGACGGGAATCATCACGGCGGACGCGCTGCTGGCCGGAGAAACCGACGTGTTCTGGAACGCGCTGCACCATCTGGTGCTGCCGGCGGGCATCCTCGGCCTCTACAGCGTGGCCTACATCGCGCGCATGACGCGCAGCTTCATGCTGGACCAGCTCCGCCAGGAATACATCACGACGGCCCGCGTCAAGGGCATGTCCGAGGCGCGGGTGATCTGGCGCCACGCGCTGGGCAACATTGCCGTGCCGCTGACCACGGTGGTGGCGCTGTCCTACGCCTCGCTGCTGGAGGGGTCGGTGCTGACGGAGACGGTGTTCGCCTGGCCGGGGCTGGGGCTCTACATCACCAACTCCCTGCTGTCGGCGGACATGAACGCGGTGCTGGGCGGCACGCTGGTGGTGGGGGCGGTCTTCATCGGCCTGAACCTGCTGTCCGACCTGCTGTACCGCCTCCTCGATCCGAGGGCTCGATGATGCACACCACCGAAAACGGGCTGCGGGCGTGGCTGACGGCGGAGACGCCGCACTCCCGCGGGCAGGCCCGGCTGGGCCGGGTCTATCTGGGCTGGCTGGCCTTCGCGCGCAACCGGCTGGCGATGATCGGGCTGGGCATCGTGCTGCTGCTGGTGCTGATGGCGGCGCTGGCCCCGCTGCTCGCCCCCTACGATCCCTACACGCAGGATCTGTCGCAGCGGCTGCTGCCGCCGAGCGCGGCGCACTGGCTGGGCACCGACGCCTTCGGGCGGGACATCCTGTCGCGCATCCTCTACGGCTCCCGCCTGACGCTGATGATCGTGGCGCTGGTCGCGGTGACGGCGCCGGTGGCCGGGCTGCTGATCGGGACGGTGGCGGGCTATCTCGGCGGCTGGGTGGACGGGGCGCTGATGCGCGTCACCGACATCTTCCTGGCCTTTCCGAAGCTGATCCTGGCGCTGGCCTTCGTCTCGGCGCTGGGACCGGGCATCGAGAATGCCATCATCGCCATCGCGATCACCAGCTGGCCGCCCTACGCCCGCATCGCGCGCGCCGAGACGATCACCATCCGCAAGAGCGACTTCATCAGCGCGGCCCGGCTCCAGGGCGCCTCGACGCCGCGGATCATCCTCGGCCATGTGGTGCCGCTCTGCTCCTCCTCGCTGATCGTGCGGGTGACGCTGGACATGGCGGGGATCATCCTGACGGCGGCGGGGCTGGGCTTCCTCGGCCTCGGCGCGCAGCCGCCCGCCCCGGAATGGGGCGCGATGATCGCCACCGGGCGCCAGTATGTGCTGGAGCAGTGGTGGGTCGCCACCATGCCCGGCATCGCCATCTTCGTGGTCAGCCTGGGCTTCAACCTGCTGGGCGACGGCCTGCGCGACGTTCTGGACCCGAAAGGCCAATGAGCCAACCGCCAATGAGCGACAAACCTCTGCTGGAGGTCGAGAACCTCCGCATCTCCTTCCCCACCCGGACGGGCGTGACGCAGGCGGTGCGCGGCGTCTCCTTCACCGTGGGCCGGGAAAAGCTGGGCATCGTCGGCGAGTCCGGCTCCGGCAAGTCGATGACCGGGCGGGCCATCCTGCGGCTGGTCCCGCCGCCCGGCATCGTCACCGCCGACCGGCTGCGCTTCCAGGGCGAGGACCTGCTGACCCTGCCGGAGAAGCGGCTGCGCGGCATCCGCGGGCGGCGCATCTCCATGGTCATGCAGGACCCGAAATTCTCGCTGAACCCGGTGATGACCATCGGCGCGCAGATCGCCGAGGCCTACCGCGTCCATTCCAGCGCCGGCACGGCGGAGGCGAAGCGGCGCGCGCTGGAGATGCTGGAGGCCGTGCGCATCCGCAACCCGGAGCGCGTCTACGGCCTCTACCCGCACGAGGTGTCGGGCGGCATGGGCCAGCGCATCATGATCGCCATGATGCTGATCCCCAACCCCGACCTGCTGATCGCCGACGAGCCGACCTCGGCGCTCGACGTCACGGTGCAGATGCAGGTGCTGGCGATCATGGACGAACTGTGCTCCAGCCGCGGCATGGGGATGATCTTCGTCAGCCACGATCTGAACCTCGTGGCGTCCTTCTGCGACCGCATCCTGATCATGTACGCCGGCCGTGTGGTCGAGACCTGCCGCGCGTCGGAGCTGCACGCGGCCAAGCACCCCTACACCCGCGGCCTGCTCGACAGCCTGCCGCGCCTGGACGACACGCGGGCGGAGCTGCCGGTGCTGGCGCGCGACCCGTCCTGGCTGGAGGGCGTTTCTCCCTCTCCCCCCCGGGGAGAGGGTCGGGGTGAGGGGGCGTCGGCATCGCCGGAAGGTTCGGGAAAAGCGCAACCCCCTCACCCTAACCCTCTCCCCAGAGGGGAGAGGGGACATGGTCCGGCGGAGGGCGGGCGATGATCGACGTCAAGGATCTGCGCGTCACCTTCGGCCATGGCGCCGACGCGGTGGCCGCCGTGCAGGGGGTGTCCTTCGCCGTGCGGGAGGGCGAGAGCTTCGGGCTGGTCGGCGAATCGGGCTCGGGCAAGTCCACCGTGCTGCGCGCCGTCGTCGGGCTGAACCACGACTGGACCGGGTCCATCGCCGTGGCCGGCGCCGCGCAAAGCCGGCGCCGCGAGAAGGGCTTCTTCAAGTCCTGCCAGATGGTCTTCCAGGACCCTTACGGCTCGCTGCACCCGCGCCACACCATCGACCGCATCCTGGCCGAGCCCATCGCCATCCACGGCCTGCGCGACGCCGACGCGCGGATCGACCGGGTGCTGCGCGACGTCGGGCTGGGGCCGCAGTTCCGCTTCCGCTACCCGCACCAGCTCTCCGGCGGCCAGCGCCAGCGCGTCGCCATCGCCCGCGCCCTGGTGCTGGAGCCGCGCGTGCTGCTGCTGGACGAGCCGACCTCGGCGCTCGACGTGTCGGTGCAGGCGGAAATCCTCAACCTGCTGAAGCGGCTGCGGGCGGAGCACGCGCTGACCTACGTGCTGGTCAGCCACAATCTGGCGGTGGTCGCCACCATGTGCGACCGGCTGGCCGTGATGAACCGCGGCCGCATCGTCGAGGAGATGGACGTGGAGGCCCTGCGCCGGGGCGCGGCGCGGGAGGACTACACCCGGCAGCTCCTGCGCGCCAGCCAGGGCTACGACCGCGCGGCGGCGGACAGCTTCAAGGACTTCGCGTAGGCGCTCAGTCGTCTTCCGAGGGCTGCGGGGCGGGGCGGGCGGCCAGCGCGTCGGCCCGCGCCTGGAGCTTGGCCAGCAGATCGTCGAGCTGGCCCATCTCCCCCTCCGTCAGGGCGTCGGTCAGCTCCCGCTCGTAGGCCAGGGCGAGGGGGACGATCTCCGTGTAGATCGCCAGCGCCTTCGGCGTCAGGGTCAGCTGCGCCTTGCGGCGGTCGGTGGCGCCCGATTCGCGCAGGATCAGGCCCGAATCGAGCATCCGGCTGATCGCCCGGCTGACCTGCACCTTGTCCATGGCGGTGCGCTGGGCGATCTCCCCCGCGCTCAGCGTCTCGCCGCCGCCCAGCACGGCGATGACCCGCCATTCCGGGATGGTGATGCCGAATCGCTTCTCGTACAGCTTCGCCACCGTGTGGCTGACCGTGTTGGACAGCACCGCCAAGCGGTAGGGCAGGAAGCGGGTCAGATGCAGCAGCGGCGCGGCGGAATCGGCGCCGGAACGCTTGCGGCGGGGGGAGGCCATGGGGTGTCGCGCCTTATCGGAATGCGGGAACCGGGAGCCGGTTTCTCCATCCTGCCCCGGAAATTGGCGGACGCAACCGTTTCAGATAAAAATTTCGGTCCGCGTCAGCGGTTGACAATCAGCGCCACGCCCAGCACCGCGACGATGGCGCCCGCCCAGGCTCCGGCCCCCGGGCGCTGGCGGGTCCAGACCCACAGCATCGGCAGGATCAGCACCGGGCTGGTCGCCGACAGGGTGGCGACCACGCCGGCGTTGCCGTGGGCCAGCCCGATCAGCAGAAGCGTCATGCCCAGCCCCAGCCCGATGAAGCCGTTCACCACAATCTGAGCAAAGATGCGCGGCGTCAGGCCGGGGCCGAAGCCGAAGCGCTGGCCGGGCAGCAGCCCGCCCGCGAAGAGCAGCAGCCCCGACATGCCGACGCGCACCGCCGCCGCGGCGATGGGGTCGGCGCCCGCCGCCATCACCGGCCGGGCGATGACCGAGCCGGCGGCCTGGCAGACGGCGGCGATCAGGCAGGCGCCGACACCGACCAGCAGGCGCCCGCGCACCGACTCCCAGTCGTGGGGAACGGCGCCGGTGCCGTTGGGGACCGGGCTGGCGCGGAAGAAGATCGCCAGCATCACCCCGGCGGTGACCAGCGCGATGCCGACCGCCGTCCACGGCCCCAGCGCCTCCCCCAGCACGGCCCAGGCGAGGAGCGCTGTGATCGGCGCGTTGGTGGCGTAGATGACCGAGTTGCGGCGCGGCCCGATGCGCCCCAGCGCCCAGAACAGCGCGGTGTCGCCCATGACGATGCCGACCGCCCCGGACAGCGCCAGGATCGCCGCGCCCTGCAGGTCGAGCGTCTGCCAGCCGCCGAGCAGCGTCGCGGCGAGCGCCGTGCCGACGAAGACGATGCTCATGCGCAGGCGGTTGAAGGCGACCGATCCGATGGCCCGCACCGGGCCGATGGCGATCAGCCCGCTGGCCGCCCAGCAGAGCGCGGCCCCCAGGGCGGCGAGGTTGGCGGTCAGCATGGCGGGAGCTTCGCGGGGGCGGGGTGGGGCGCGGGGCAGGACATCGTGCCGGCACCCTATCCGGAACCCCGCCGCGGTGGTAGTGCGGCGGCGGCATGGCGGGGGTGTGGGTGGGCGGTTCGCCTACTGGACGACGATCCGCCGCACCACGGCCCTGGTGGCGCGGGCGAGATCCGCCGGGGCCAGGGCGATCTGCAGGCCGCGCCGCCCGCCGTTGACGACGATCTCCGGCAGCGCCTCGGCGCTGGAATCGATGAAGGTCGGCAGGGCCTTGCGCTGGCCCAGCGGGCTGATGCCGCCGACCATGTAGCCGGTGGTGCGCTCCGCCAGCGCGGGGTCGGCGAGATCGGCCTTCTTCGCCCCGGCGGCGGCGGCCAGCGCCTTGAGGTCCAGTTTCGCCGCGACGGGGATGACGACGCAGGCCAGCGCCTTCGGCTCCAACTGTACGATCAGCGTCTTGTAGACCACCGCCGGGTCCAGGCCCATGGCGGCGGCGGCGTGCAGGCCGATGGCGTCCGCCGAGGGGTCGTACTCATACTCCATCAGGCGGTGGGCAACCCCCGCCGCCTTCGCCGCGTTCACCGCCGGTGTGACCTTCGCCGCCATGATGACCTTGCTCCCCCGGGCGCGGATTCGCCCTTGCGTGTCCGAACCTTAGCAGACCGTCCGGGCGAGGGGGAGAGGCTGGCGGCGGGAGGGGCGCCTTGCCGCGGTGCACCCCTTTCGACGGCGCAATTTTGCCCAAATTGCGCCGGTGTTCATGCCAACGCGCCTTGGACAGACGGGCCGCCTGCCGCGATTCTGAGCGCCGGCCCGTTTCCCGGTCGGAGAGTTGGAGAATCATGGTCCCACGCACGCTGCTTGTCGTCGATGACGATCCCACCCTGGAAGGCCGGGTCCAGGACGCCCTGCCGGTGTGCCGGATCGTCGCCGCGGGCGGCGTGGCGGACGCGCTGGAGGCGGTGCGGGCGCACCGGCCCCCGGTGGTGGCCCTATCGGTCGATCTGGCCCAACTGGCGGAATCGCCGAACGGCGGCGGCGGTGATGGTCTGGACGCCCTGTCGCTGATCCTGGGCGAGGCGCCCTCGATCAAGGTCATCGCGCTCGCCCCGTACGACCAGCGGGTGCTGGCGGTGCGCGCGGTGGCCCGCGGCGCCCACGAGGTGTGCGGCAAGCCGATCGACGCGCAGGAACTGGCCGGGGTGGTGCAGCGCGCCTTCCGACGCGCCGACCTGGAGCTGGAGGGGCGCCGGCTGGCCACCGGGGACGCTCCGCCGACCCTGCGCGTCCTGCGTGACGAGACGGAGCGGCGCGCCCTGCTCGATTCGCTGGCCCGCTCCGGTGGCAACCTGTCGGCGACGGCGCGCCTGCTCGGGGTCAGCCGCCCGACGCTCTACAGCCTGCTGCGCCAGCACGGCATCCGCGCCGATTAGCGTGGGCTTGGCTCACTCCGCGCGCGAGCCGGGATTGCCGATCATCGACAGGAACTCCCGGCGGGTCGACGGGTCGCTGCGGAAGGCGCCCAGCATCCGGCTGGTCACCATGGTGACGCCGGTCTTGTGCACGCCGCGGGTGGTCATGCACTGGTGCTGCGCCTCGATCACCACGGCGACGCCTTCGGGCTGGAGCACCTGATCGATGGCGTTGGCGATCTGCGCCGTCATCTTCTCCTGGATCTGCAGGCGCTTGGCGTAGGCCTCGACGAGCCGCGCCAGCTTGGAGATGCCGACGACGCGCTGGCGGGGCAGATAGGCGACGTGGGCCTTGCCGATGATCGGCACCATGTGGTGCTCGCAGTAGGATTCCAGCCGGATGTCGCGCAGGACGACCATCTCGTCGTAGCCGTCGGTTTCCTCGAAGGTGCGCGCGAGGATCTCCTCCGGATCAATGGCGTAGCCGGCGAAGAATTCCTCGTAGGAGCGGACCACCCGGTCGGGCGTGCCGACCAGACCCTCGCGCGACGGGTTGTCGCCGGCCCAGCGGATCAGCGTGCGGACGGCATCCTCGGCTTCGGCGCGGGTGGGCCGCGCGGTCGCGCCGTGGTCGGTGTCGGCCGGGTGGCCGGGGCCGCGGAGAATGTTGTCGGCGTGCGGGGTCTTGGAAGCCGTCACGGGGCGAAGCCTTTCGATTCCTGGTCGAGTCTCGGTCGGATGGGTCCTGGCGACAGGCGGCCCGGTCGCGCGCCGCGCCGATGCCACAGCCGGCTTGTCGGGTATACATACGACCCGCCGCTCGCCTGGATCACTGCAATCCTTCGAAGGCAGGCAGCGGTGTGGAGTATGGCGCAAGTGGGGGCGCCTGCCCCACATCAAGGCGCCGAATCCGGCCGTTCAACCCGCCCTGCGGCGATTGGTTGCAGGCGCCAGGGGATGTTCAACGGCGACCGCGGCGCGGGCGGAGTCAGTTCAACTGGCGCGGCTGATGCGGGCTGTCCAGCGAGAAGGCGGGGACCGCCACGTCGAAGGCCTCGCCGGCGCCCGTTTCGAAGCGGTAGGAGCCGACCATGATGCCGGAGGGCGTGGGAAGCGGTGTTCCGCTGGTGTATTCGAAGCTGCCGCCGGGCTCCAGCACCGGCTGTTCGCCCACCACGCCCGGCCCGCGGACCTCCTGCACGCGCCCCAGCGCGTCGGTGATGTGCCAATAGCGTGTGCGCAGCCGGACGGTTTCCTGGCCTTCGTTCTCGATCCGGACGTGATAGGCCCAGACATAGCGGCTTTCGGCGGGCATCGATTGCTCGTCGAGAAAGACCGGCTGGACGGTGACGCGGATCGCGCGGGTGACTTTCGTGTACATGGCGGCACTCCCGGTCCTGAGAATAGGGGCGGGGGAAAGCGCCTGTCCAGTGGCGGAGCGGGGGACACCCCCTCCGGATGCCCGGAAGCGGCGGGACGGGGGCTGCGGCGATGCATGCGGGACACACCGGGAAGCCATGCGCGGGGGGCCGGTTCCGGCCCTTTCACGATCGCTTGAACCCCCTGTCCACTGGTGTTATATGCGAGGTCCCTGCAACGGCCGAAGAGCCTTGCCCATGTCTCGTCCGCACAGCATCAGCATCCGACGACGACGCCACGCCGCGCTGCGCGCGGTTGCGGCCGTCCTTGGGTCGCGTGCGGACGCTTCGGGTCTCCGCCGGCACTGATCCGGCGCTCCCCCGGCGCGGCGGCGCGGTCCGCCTCCGACCACAGTCCTTTTGCCGGGAAGCCCCTGACATGATGATCTCCCTGGAAGAGCCGCGGCACGACGCGGCGATCGAAGCCCTGCTCGACCGGTCCTTCGGCCCGGATCGTTTTAAGAAGACCGCCTACAAGCTGCGGGAGGGCGTGGCCCCGATCCCGGAACTCGGCTTCGTCGCCATCGAGCATGACGAGCTGGGCAACGAGATCCTGGAGGGCACGATCCGCTATTGGCCGGTGACCATCGGCGGCACGGTGCCGGCGCTCCTGCTCGGCCCGATCGCGGTGTCGGACCGGCTGCAGGGCGGCGGGCTGGGCAGCAAGCTGATCCGGATGAGCCTGAACAAGGCGGCGGCGCTGGGTCACCGGGCGGTGATCCTGGTGGGCGACGCGCCCTATTACGCGCGGTTCGGCTTCACGCGGGAGCTGACGCTGGACATGGCCCTGCCGGGTCCGGTCGATCTCGACCGCTTCCTGGGTCTGGAACTGGTCCCCGGCGCCCTGGCCGGCGCCGCCGGCATGGTGACCGTCCCGGCGACGGACGAGGGCTACGGCGTGCCCGCGAACGAGGACGTTCGGCCGGCGGCCGGCGGCACCGCCTTGTTTCCGCGACTGATCTCGCCGCTGGTGTCGGTTTTCGCCGCCTCCCCACGGGAACTTGCCGAATCCCGCCTGTGGCATGCTCGAACCGCTTGAAAGCGGCGAAAGCGTCGCCTATAAACATGCGGCGCGCGGGTGTAGCTCAATGGTAGAGCAGAAGCTTCCCAAGCTTACGACGAGGGTTCGATTCCCTTCACCCGCTCCAATTTCCTGGCCATTTTCGTGACAATATGTGACACTCCCTCTGTCACAGAGGGTGTCCCATGGCCACGATCTGGGAACGCGGACCATATCAGTATTGCGTCCGCATCCGCCGCAAAGGCGTTTCCGAAACCAAGACGTTCGAGAGCCGGCGCGAGGCCGAAGAGTGGGCTCGCATCATGGAGGGCAAGGTCACCGGCGACGAATTCGTCGACCGAGGCAAGGCCCGTGACACGACGCTGTCACAAGCCCTCGACTGGTACGCGCGGGTGATCGTCCCCAAGACGCCGCGGTCGGCCAAGGTGAAGATGAGCCAGGTCGCCTACTGGAAGGCGAGCCGATTCGCCGACTGGTCGCTGCTGTCGCTCCGTCCCTGGGACCTGCTGGACTGGCGCCGCGAGGTCCTGGACGAGGACAATGCCGAGGACGGCGGGCAGATTGGCCCCGAGGCGGCGTTCAGCGCGCAGACCTGCGTGCACCGACTCAACCTGATCTCCCACCTGTACGGTCAATGGTCGCTCATCCATCAAGTCGCAATCGAGAACCCGGTGGTCCGGGGCGTCCGCCCGACGCTCGACAACGGCCGAAGCCGCCGTCTTGACCCAGAGTCCGACCAGGACGGCAAGACCGAGGAGGACCGGCTTTACGCGGTGTGCGACACGTCTAAATCGACGTGGCTCGGGGCCGCGGTGCGGATCGCGCTGGAAACCAGCATGCGGCAGGCGGAACTGGCCGGCCTCACCGGCGACCGCGTCCACCTTGACGGCCCCCACCCTCACGCCGATCTGCCACGGACCAAGAACGACCGCCCCAGGCGCGTGCCGCTGAGCACACGCGCCGTCGCGGCGTTCCGCTCGCTGTTGCCGGACGGCGTGAGCGCCATCGGCAAGCGCCGGGTCTTCCCCATCGAGACGCCGCGGGCCATTGGACACGCGTTCCGCACCGCCGTGAAGGAGGACCGGTTCCCCGATCTGCGCTGGCATGACCTCCGGCACGAGGCGATCAGCCGGCTGTTCGAGAACACCGACCTGCGCGACCATGAGATCATGGCCATCACCGGGCACCTCTCCCCGGAGATGCTGAAGCGATACAGCCATCTACGCTCTCATCGATTGGCAGCACGACTCGGTTAGGCAGTTGTTGAGTTTTCCAGAGGGCTGGCGAAGAGCTGTAATCGGTTGAGCACCGCTTCAGCAATCCCAGGCGCCGCATTCTTCACCGCGGCGCCTAAGGAGATCGCAGAGGTTTTCCATCCGGTCATCGAGCGCTAAGCTGTTCGCGTCTTAGTCTGCTAAGGTCTGCTTATGACCACGCCTGCCTTCCCTCCGGACAGCGACGGCTACGCTTCTCTCTTGGCCGAGCTCAAGGAACGTATCCGCACAGCTCGCCTGAGGGCAGCCGTCGCCGTGAATCAAGAACTGATCCTCCTGTATTGGAGCATCGGCCGGGATATCCTCGACCGGCAGACCGCGGCGGGTTGGGGCGCCCGCATCGTCGACCGGCTGGCCGCCGACCTTCGGCGTGATTTCCCGGAAATGACCGGGCTCTCACCTCGGAACCTCAAGTATATGAGGGCTCTCGCGGAGGCCTTTCCCGATCGTCAAATTGTGCAACAGGTTGTTGCACGATTGCCCTGGGGGCATGCGGTCAAGCTGGTCGAAACCATCAAGGACTCCGTTGAGCGTCTCTGGTACGCCCGGCAAGCGGTCGAACATGGGTGGAGCCGCAACGTTCTTGTTCATCAGATCGAAAGCGGCCTCTACGCTCGCCAAGGCAAAGCGCTTACCAACTTCGCCCGGACCCTGCCCGCCCCACAATCGGACCTCGCGCAGGAGCTGATCAAAGATCCCTATAGCTTCGATTTCCTCTCGCTCGGCCCAGACATATCGGAACGTGAGTTGGAGCTTGGCCTCCTTGAGCATCTGCGCGCCCTGATCCTGGAACTTGGCAAGGGATTCGCCTTTGTCGGGAGCCAGTATCATCTCGAAGTTGGCGGCCAAGACTACTACCTGGATCTGCTCTTTTATCATCTTCGTCTGCGTTGCTTTGTCATCGTCGAGCTTAAAATCGAGGACTTCAAGCCTGAGTTCGCGGGAAAGATGAATTTTTATCTGTCTGCGGTCGATGATCAGCTCCGCCATGAAACCGATGCGCCGAGCATCGGAATTATTCTCTGCAAGGGCAAGAACGAGGTGATCGTCGAATATGCACTGCGTGATTCGGCGAAGCCGATGGGAGTCGCCGAGTATCGCCTCTCGGCTGCCCTCCCCGACGTTCTGCAGGCCGAACTGCCGACCGTGGCGGAATTCGCTCGTGAATTTCCGTTGATGTCGTTGGTCAAGCTGCGGATCGAAATTGAACGCGAGCTTCGCGCCATGATCGACGAACGCGGCACCAGCGAGCGCCCCTTGAGCATTATGGCGAGCCTCAGCGAGCTCGGCCGACTCGGCCTCGCACCGGCCAACGCTGACCGGTTCCGCTCGGCACTCCAGGTGCTCAACCGGGCGGCGCACGGCCTCGACGTCGGAGAGGAGGCTGCCACGGAGGCCACCTCCACTGCCACCACCTTCCTGGCGGAACTCCGAGATATCCGCTCCCGAGGTGCGGCATGATGACCGATCACGAAACGCGTGCCACCACGCTGACCGACGCCGATGCCCGCCGGTTGGCGCTCGAAGCAATTGCGACACTCGTTTACGTAAAGAAGACCGCCGCCGACCAAGTGCTTAGGCGTGTGGGTGTCCCCGAGGATCTCATCCGCCGCTTCTTGACCGAACGCGACCCGGCAACAGGCGAGAAGCGATCCAAGCGCGATGCGGGCGCCCTTGTGCTGGAAGAATTGGCCCGCACCGGCGGTGACCATGCGGTCATCCGCAACATCGTCGCCCTCGCTGCGGACTGGTCAGCGTTTCACCTTGCGCAGAATGAATATCAAGCGCGGGCTGTCGTTCAAAAAGCACGTGAGTTGCGCGGCGTGCTCGCCGCTGCTGATGCGCGCGAGCTGGCGGAGGCCGAAGCCCGACGGGAGGCAGCCGCTCAGCAGCGCCAACGCGAACAAAGCGAGATGATCAAACGTCAAAGCGCTCTGCTTCTCGCTCAACTCGACCAAGCGGCGTCTTCTGGCGAACATCAGCAGCGCGGCTACCTGCTCGAGGACTTGTTGAACCGCACCTTCGACCTCTACGGCGTTCCGGTGCTCCGTGCCTTCCGACGGAACGGCGGTGGCGAGCAGATCGACGCCGCCTTCGAGTTGGACGGGTGGCACTACATCGTCGAATGCCGCTGGCGCACGCGCCTAGCTGACATCCGACAGCTCGACGGCTTGGCCGGCCAAGTAGCGCGCTCAGGACGGCAGACGATGGGCATGTTCCTCTCCGTCGAGGGGTGGTCGGAGCACGTTGTCCCTCTTCTCAAGCAAAATCCAAACAAGGCCATCTTCCTAATGGAAGGTTTCGATCTCCGCGCGGTGCTCGATCAACGAATCGACCTTCGCCGGCTCTTGAAGGCAAAGATCTCGGCTCTGAATTTGGAAGCGGAGCCATACCTTCCGATGATGGAAATCTCATGAGTGACGAACAGGTGGCCCAGGATTGTCATTCTACGACCAGGTATTGGCGGCTGCTTACGTTGCCCGCACCGCACGAGCCTAGCTCGCGTTTCCCTTGAGCCGTCGGGCTATCTCTTCGGCCTTGGTCGGACGACCAGGGCGGGGCGGATTGTCCAGCAGCCCCACTGGGTCGTATTGGGCTTGCCATTCCTGCACGACCCGCGGTGACCAGCGGGGCCCGCGTAGCATGGGGACGCGCGTCGGTGGCGGCAGGGTCTCCGGACACGAGCTCAAGCGGTTGTAGATCGTCTGCTTCTTCAGGCCGAGGATGACGGCTAGGTCGGCAACGGTCAGCCAAGTCATTCCGGGTGGAATTCGGGAGGTCATAGGGCCTCCCATAAACCCGAGGAAGAGGCAATCCTCAGCCAGAGCAGCATGATCCCGCCATGAGCGCGCGTGAGCTACAGTCTCTTTTTGGAGTGGCGAGGCTTCGATTTGGAGGAGTCGTTTTCCTCCGGCGCAGAAAAAGAAGCTCCGTCGCTGAATATCGAAGAGATGGGAACGACCTTCTGGTTCAGCGCGCGAAAGCAATCATTCTCCGGTCGCTGTGAAGGAGCGGCTCGTCGGCACCCCGTTGCCTGATGGGCCCTTGCTGTTCGGCGCACCCTGCGGGCCGGGCTCTATGGCTGCGCCACCGAGCCGCAGTGGGCTGCGTTTCGGTCCCTGCGGGTGACGATCCCTCGCGCATGATGTTGCCGGCCGTCGCCGAACTTTTGGAGCTGGCGTCGGCGTGACGCCGGCGCCAGCTCGACGTGGGGAAAGAGGGCGTTGCCGCTCTCTCCCCCGCGAGGGCCGCCTGTTGCCGGGCAGGGCCGCCGGCTCAGGGCATGGGGCGTGCCCCTCGCCCGGGCAACCCGGCCCGGCGCGCCGTCCCTCGCCCCCCTCTCACCCACCGCTCGCGCGGCCCCGGGAAGCAGCAGCGGCAAGGCTGCTGCTTCGCAGCTTCAAGAGAGGGAGATGAACCATGAGCACTCAGCGCGTTCCCCTGTCCCAGCTTCTCCCGCCGACCGCCAACCCGCGCAAGCGCATCGACCCCGCCGGCATCAAGGGGCTGGCCCAGAGCATCAAGACCGACGGCGTGCTCCAGAACCTCGTCGTCAAGTGCCTCAAGGGCGACCGCTTCCGCGTCGTCACCGGCGAACGGCGCTACCGGGCCTTGAAGCTGCTGGAGAGCCGGGGCGAGATCGGCAGCGACTACGGGGTCCCGGTCGAGGTGCGCCATGGGCTGAGCACCGCCGACGCCCGGCGCATCGCCCTGGTGGAGAACGTGCAGCGCGAGGCGCTGGACGCCATCGACGAGGCGGACGGCTTCGCGACCCTGCTCCAGAAGGGCGCCACGCTGGACGACGTGGCGGCGCAGACCGGCTTGAGCACCACCACCGTCAGGCGCCGGCTGGCGCTGGCCGGACTGTGCGCCGAGGCCAAGCAGGCGGTGCGCGACGGCGCCATCGGGCTCGGCATCGCCGAGGCGCTGACGCTCGGCACCCACGAGCAGCAGGCCCGCATCCTCGCCGACATCGCGGACGGCGGCTGGTACGATGCCGACGACGTGCGCGCCCGGCTGATTGAGGAGAAGCCGTCCGTCGCCATGGCGGTGTTCCCGCTGGAGCGCTACAGCGGCACCGTCACCTCCGACCTGTTCGCCGAGGCCGAAGCCACCTACTTCGACGACGCCCCGCAGTTTCACGCCTTGCAGCGGCAGGCCGTTGAGGAACTGGCGGCGGAACGAGCGAAGACCGCCGCCTTCGTGGACCTGTTCGACACGCAGGGCGCGCCGTGGTGGCACTACCGCGCGGCGCAGGACGGGGAGAACGGCGGTGTGGTGATCAACCTGACGCCGGCCGGCCGGGTTGAGGTACGCGACGGACTGATGCGCCACGACGTGCAGCGCACCGTCGTCGCCGAGACACGGGAGAGCCCGCTGGCAGTGCGTCGGGAGCGCCCGGAATACCCGTCCTGGCTGGTCCGCCACATGGCCGCGCACAAGACGCTGGCGGTGCAGACGCTGCTGATCGCCGCCCGGCGCACGGCCCGGGAGGTGGCGGTGGTGATGCTGATGCGCGGCGCCGATGGCCACCATGGCCGGGCGTCGGTGGAGGTGCACCCCGCGTGCGCGCTGTTCTCGGGCGGGGACGGACCCCGGCCCCGCAGTTATGACGCCATCGAGGCGGCGGCAGCGTATTTCGAGCGTCTGCTCGGGCTGGCACCGGCCGAGGACGACGAGCCCACCTACGGGCCGCGCAGCCGGGGTGCCTGGGAGCGGCTGGTGGGCGAACCGAAGGACGGCGCCGACCTGTACGAGCGGGTCAAGCGGCTGAGCGACGAGGACCTGGACGGCCTGCACCTGCTGCTGACCATCCTCGCCTTCGGCCAGGGCGACATGGACGCCATCGACCACGGCGATAGCCTGTTCAACCGGGTGGCGCGCGACCTCGGGGCCGACATGCGCGACTGGTGGCGGCCGGACGAGACCTTCCTCGGCGGGCGCACCCGCGATCAGCTCTGCGCCATCGCTCAGGAGAGCGGCGCCACCGTGACCATGGCGCGGCTGTCGGACTACAAGAAGTCCGGTCTAGTCACCGCGCTGGCGAAGCATTTCGAGCGGACGGCCGAGGCCGGGGCCGAGGCGCCGGACTGGCAGGTCAAGGGGCGCGACTGGCTCCCCGATGCCATGCGCTTCGGTACGGAGCCGGACGCGGAGAGCGACCGCGTTCCCGAGTCGGACCTGCCCATGGCCGCCGAGTAGGCGATACCGCCGCCCTCCTTCAGGAGGGCGGCCCTCCGCCTGGAAAATTCGAGCCGGCCGCCTGGGGCGGCCAGCGTTGCTTCAGCCGGAGGACGGGGCCCCCTGGGTGTCCATCAGCGCTCCCGGCGGCACGCCCAGCGCGTCGGCCAGTTCCTTCAGCACCGTGATGGTCGGGTTGCGGGCGCCGCGCTCGATGCCGCTGATGTAGGTGCGGTGCAGACCCGACTCGAAGGCAAGCTCCTCCTGCGACCAGCCGCGCGTGCGCCTGATCCGCTGAACGTTGAGCCCGACCTGCCTGCGGATGTCCATCCGGGCAGCTAGCCCGCGTGTAGCCTATTGGTCTACAGACTATGAGTAACATTTTCTTGAGAGCATGCGCGCGACGGTCCATGCTGCACAGCCGGCACGCGAGAAAAGGCATGGTCGCATACCGCAACCGAAGGTGCGATGCAGGAGGAGACTTCGTGGACGTCGTAGCAGGGGCGAGACACAAAGGGCGTGGTCGCAGGCCGGAGGCCGGGACCGGCCTGGACACGGTGGACACCCATGTGGGTGGACGGCTGCGGCTGCGCCGCACGCTGCTCGGCCTGTCGCAGGCCGAATTGGGGCGGCGGGTCGGCCTGACCTTCCAGCAAATCCAGAAGTACGAGCACGGCGCCAACGGTATCGCCGCGTCGCGGCTCTGGCAGTTGGCGGACATACTCGATGTTCCGGTCAGCTTCTTCTTCGACGATATGCCGGACGCGGCGCCCCGTGCCTCCGAACCGCCCGATCCCGAAACGCCACCGATGGGGCGGCGGGAGACGCTGGAACTGGTGAAATGCTACTACCGGATCAAAGACCCACGCGTGCGTCGGGGGATCTTCGATCTGGTCAAGGCGACCGTGGGAGCGGTCGAGGGCGTGATCAAATGACGTCCGTCTCCTGCGGCCGATCCTTCTTGAACCGAACCCCTTCGCCGCCACCGTTTTCTGGGAAAAACTCCACGCCGGCTGCCTCCAGCGCTGCCCGGATGGCGCGTAGGGTTCGGACGTTGAGCTGGCGCTCAATTTCCCGTTCGAAGTCGGCCACGGTCTTCGTCGAGACCTCTGCTGCCTTCGCCAATTCCTGCTGGTTCATCCGCACCAGAGCCCGTCCAGCACGACATTGCGCAGGGGAAATAACATTATTCTTGGCATCAGTCATTTTTTATGGTGTCATTATCAATGTCATTTTGCACCATATCAGTTGCGACGAAAGCCGCAAAGGAGGTGACGTGTCTTCAAAGACGCGAGCGCCACAGATGAGCCGTAAGTCCCGAAAAGGGAGCATCGCTGCCGCTGCTCGTCTACTGACCTTCACTTTGCAAGAGAGGCAGGACGCCGACCCGGTCATCCTGCTTTGGCAGGAGTGGCGGGAGACTTTCGCCTCCTCGCAGCGGCTGTGCCACGAGGCCCAGCGCCTGGAACGGGAACTGGCTGAGAAGATCGGCTTTCCCCGTGTCGAAATCCCCCTCGACCATCCGGGGCGCCCTTCGGTGGTTGCCACGGACGCCCGCCAGATCGACCGGGTGCTGGGGACAGCGCCGGCCACCCGATTGCTGCGCCGGCGGCTGAAGCGTGACCTTGCCGCCGCGCAGGCGCGCTGGGACGCCGAGGCGGCGGCGGTCGGCCTCACCAACGCCGTCGAGCAGGAGGCCGTCGCAGACCGGCGGGTGGACGAGTTGCTCAGGACCGCGTCCCGGACGTCCGCACGGTCGATCCCCGGCGTCATCGCCAAGCTCGCCATCGCGACCGAATGGAGCGAGCTGGAGCCGGACGCCGACGGCTATCCCTGGGACTTCATCCGCGGTGTTCTCGCCGATCTGACCGCGCTGGCCGCAAGGGAGGCGTAGCGTGGTTCGGGCCGGCAGGCGGACGTCGCGCTCTACGAGGCGAAGCGCACCGGCTAGAACCGGGTGGTGCTTCAGGGATGCGGGGACGCGCCGCATCCCGCCTGCGGCCGCGGTGCAGGCTGAGCAGTCCGGCCCCATTCACCGCACCCCGAGGTGCGGTCTCAGTTTGAAACTTTTTCCCTTGTGAACCCAAAACGGCCGTCTCGCACACCTTCTGCGGGGATGTTGCTGCACATCCCTCTTGACTCGGTCCCAGGGGCAACCAGCGATAAGGGCAGCGGTCAAGCAATCGCGAGGTGGCTCATGAACTCTTCCGCAAGGTACCTGAACGCATCCGAAGCCGCCGGCCGGCTCGGGGTTTCAGCCAAGGCCCTGCGTCTCTACGAGCAGCGTGGTTTGATCGCTCCGATCCGCAGCACGGCCGGATGGCGGGCCTATGGTCCCAACGAAATGAGTCGCGCCGGCGAGATCGTGGCGCTGCGCGCCCTTGGCTTCAGCCTCGCCCAAATAGCGCGAGTGTTGGCTGGCGACCCTCGCGGCCTCGAACCAGCTTTGGCGACGCATCAGACCGTCCTCGAAGACCGGCTGCGTCAGTTGGTCGGGATGATAGAAACGATCGGGAGCCTGCGTGACGACCTCGCTCGGGGCAAGGGGCCGACAGCCGGGGAACTGGCGCGCCTGACGGCACCGGATTCCGCGCTCACCGTTGCCTTTGACCTGCCTTATCCCTGGGATGGCGAGCGGTTCGAACTGGGCCGTGTCCGGCTCTTGAATTATATCATAGGCCCGTTAGGCAGCGGCAAGACACGGCTGGCACAGCGCTTGGCCGAGACGTTGCCCAACGCGGTCTTCCTCGGCCTCGACCGATTGGTGGATGGCGGTGCAGTTGCTTACGCTCGCATGGATGCGGACCCGGCTCTCAGGTCGCGGGTCGATCGGACGCTGGCTTGGCTGGTGGAGGACGGAGCCACCGTATCAGACGCACTCAGCGCGCTGATCGCCGGCCTGGAGTCGGATGGTCCGGCCATCATGGTGGTCGACATGATTGAACAGGGGCTGGATCAGCCCACTCAAGAGGCAATGATCGCCCATCTTCGGCGTCGCAGCCCCGGTGCCCCGCCGATTTTCATGCTGACACGTTCAAGCGCGATCCTGGACTTGACGGCGGTTGGCACGGACGAAGCGATCATTCTCTGCCCCGCCAACCATAGCCCGCCGACCTATGTCGCCCCGTATCCCGGCACGCCCGGCTACGAGGCCGTCGCCACATGCTTGGCCTCGCCCGAGGTGCGGGCCAGAACGGAAGGCGTCATCGCTTGGCGGCCTCCAGTCGCCTGATGGTGCCGCTCTTCGGCGGAAAGGGAACGCTCAGGCAAGCATGACCGTCCAGCGCTGCATCAGGTCATTGCGCCGTTCAAGGCCACAGTCGGCCCTGCGAACCGACTCCGCAGTTCGCTTCTCACCCGATGCGGTCATTCAAACTGAGACACTACTCACCCCGAGCAGGTCTCGGAGGGCCGTAAGCACCGGCTGGGGGCCGACCGGTTTGGCCATGATGATGGTGCCGACCCCTACCTCACCGTGCAGTTCGTCAAGAGCGCTGGCGTCCGCGGCGCCGGTCATCACGACCACCGGCAGCGTGGGACACGCCGCCCGCAACTGCCGGATCAGCGCCAAGCCGCCGAGGCGGGGCATCTGGAGATCGGTCAGTAGCACGTCGGCGGGAGTCTGGGCCTGGAGGGCGAGCGCCTGCACGCCATCGTGGGCGAGCGTGACGTGGTAGCCGGCCTCCTCCAGGATGGCACGCAGCGCCCAGGCGACCAGCACATCGTCCTCGGCGACGAGGACATGGATGGGCGTGTCCTTGATCATGGCTGTCGTCCTCCATCCACCTCAGGATGCGCCGGTCCATGCCGGCGGCGCGCCGACGATCACCGCTCCTCCTCTATCCAGGCTGGCCGTGGGGCGGAATGCGGCGATGGTCGAACGCAGCCGCTGCACCTCGGCCTCGTAGGGCCGTAGCACCTCCGGCGGGCGGTGCGCCGGACACTCGCCGGCGGACAGAACGGCGCGGGACAGGGCGGCCAGCGTGCCGAAGTCGAAGCCGGCAGCCAGCGACAGCATCGCCCGGGTGTCGTCACGGATGCGGGGCCAATCCCACGGTTCCCGGTGAAGCGAGCGCAGCCGGCGCTCCATTTCGTCGTCGAGCGCGGCCAGGACGTCTTGGAACACCGTCTCGCCGAGGTCCTGCCGGAGGACGGTGAGCAGCGCGCCGTCGCTTCGAGCGGACGCATCCGCCAGGACAGCCGCCTCAGTCCGTCTGTGGTCGGCACGGCACCGGGTGCCGGGAAGCCGAGTCGCCGAGCAGGTCTCGGCCATCTACTGCCAGCCGCCCCCGGCGATGAACGCCTGCACGGTCTGCAAATCGTCCTGCCAGCATCCGGCGCACGGCATGGGAACGCCGAAGCGCACGGCCTCGGCGTAGATCAGGTCTTTGATGTCCACCGCCTGCCAATAACTGTCCACCGCTGCGGGCAGATCGGTGGGCGTCGAGGCATCGCCGTCGGTCATGCACCGCTCGTAGCGCGTTACCAAGGCGGCAAGTTCCCAGACACGCGGCATCGCCCTCGTCCTCCATACCGTTGCCGGCTTTTTCCCAGGTGTTTGTCGCTGCGTGTGCGGCTGGACAATGCCGGTGGTGAGGCGGGACGGGAACGCGGCCCCTCCATCATCATCCTACAACCGGGAAAAGACGGCGGACAACTACAGCCGGAGAGTGTAGCGGTTTCGGAACCTGGATGCGACTAAAATAGTCGTCTTAGTGGCGCTGGGCGCGCGCATCGGGAATGTGATCTGTGATGATCACACCCAGGCAAATACGGGCGGCACGGGCGCTCCTCGGCTGGACGCAGGAAACGCTGGCGGATACGGCCCTGGTCGCCTTGACCGCCCTGAAGCGGCTGGAGTCGGACCGCCTCGATGTGCGGGACACGACGCGCGACGCCGTGCGCAAGACGCTGGAGGAGAACGGCGTCATCTTCCTGTCGTCGGCCCGCGGCCTCGGCGTCATGCTGGTTGACCAACAAGGGGAGGCGCCTGCGATGCAGCAGGAGACACCTAAGCCACCACGACAAAAGCACGGCTAATCGCTTTCCTGCTGGCTCCTCGGCTCTGTTCCGATAACGGATCTGACTTCTGTTTGAACAGTGGCTCAGCCGTTGCCCGCCAGACCGGGCTCGGTGGATCGCCACAGTCGGTGGTATCGTTTGCAGATGAGCAAAAGCGCGGCTCACGGCCCTTGCTACACCGCTGGGCGCTACCCAAAACAGTGCCGCGGCCCCACAGTTTGCCCTTGTCGCGAGCCCAAGTGCATTTTGGCACATCGTTAATACCATATCGACACGACGGCCGTTGCCATCTGTCATTCGGACGGCAACGATGTGTCCGATACAATCCTCAGTGGGGTGATGCGCATGCCGGCCGAACTGACCCGCCGCGAACTCTACGAGATGATCTGGGCCCGCCCGATGACGAAAGTTGCCGCTGAACTGGGCATTTCCGATGTCGCGCTCCATAAGATTTGCGACAAGCACCGTATCCCAACGCCAAGCCGTGGGTATTGGGCGAAGGTGGCGGCCGGCAAACCGTCCAAGCGGCCGCTGTTTCGGGACGTCTCAGATCCGCTGGTTGACAGGATCGTCATACAAGGAAGTCCGACGGCAGCGTTGCCGCCTGAGGTAAGGGCCGCGCGCGCCAAGGCCAAACTGGATCGGGAGAGGCGCAATGTGATGCCCCCTCTCCCTATGCCATCCAGTCAGGACAACCATCCCGTTCTGGTGCAGCTTGCAAAGAAACTGGAGGCAGCCAAGGTGGGGCCTGACGGCTTCATCCGGCTGTCCGACTCATCGCTCTTCTCGATAGTCATCAGTCCCGCGTCCGGCGCCCGGGCACTGCTCATTGCCGAAAGGCTGATTGCGTTGGCCCCCACGCAGGCTTGCCGCTTCGTGTCCGCCCCCGGCGGACTTCAACTGGTAGCCGACGAGGAGAGCATGACACTCTCTCTCGTGGAGCAGACCGACAAGATTCCTCATAAGCCGACCGAAGCCGAAATGACAGCATTAAGGAAATGGGAAGCGGATCGGGAACGCAGGCAGCGGCGCGGCAACTGGTTCAGTGACTGGGACAAGCCGAAGGTCCCGGAATGGGACTATGTACCGAACGGCATCCTCGCGTTTGAACTTGATAAGGGGCACCACTGGGACGGGCTGCGGCGCCGCTTTGCGAACAGCAAACGGAAACGTGCGGAGGATATGATCGACGACGTGCTTGCGGCGGGTCGGGTGATCGCCGCGGCGAGGAAGGCACGCCACGCTGAAGAGGCGCGGCGCAAGCAGGCTGCCGAGGAAGAGGCGCGCCGCCGCCGGGAGGCCGAGCGGCGGAGAGTCCTGGAACAGAAACGTATCGAGCTCCTGGATGCCCAGGCGGAGGCCTTCGCCAAAGCGCGCCGGATCGACGCGTTTGTTGAGGATTATCTGGCAAAGTACGGTTATTCCGAGCTGCCGGACTCCTGCCGACGTTTTGTCGACTGGGCGCGCGGGCATGCCGAACTGCTGCGCCACCAAGCTTCGCCGGAGAGGCTCGGCGCCAAGCTTGATGCCCACCAACTCATGGATGATGCCACCGAGATCGGCAGTTGGGTGGACGTGCTTTGATCTCGACCTGGATGCACGGTGGATCGAAGCGCAGACCAAACCTAGCAGGCGGCATCGTTTGCCGATGAGCATAAGCCCGACCTATGGCCGCTGCTGATCTGCTGCATTCCTATTAATCCCTCCGGTTCGTTCTATGAGGGGCTGGCCGCCGCGAGGTGCGCCGGCGTGTCGCGCGTCTCGGCCCCACGCGTGCGCCGATCCCTGACGCATTCCCACGGATCGGCGCCTCCGGCGCCGCCGGTGCGGGGAGTCGAGGGGCGCCGCCCCTACGCCCCGCCGGCCCCGCCGCCTACGGCGGAGCAGGGCCGCCCGTCCCGGGCGGGGCTCGAAGCCCCGCGGGCCGCGCAGCCCGGCCCCGCCCGCCGGCAGGGCCTCCCCCGTACCCCGGTCTCGCCGACGGGCAACCGTGCAGCAGCCAGCGCGCTGCACGGCAGCCCGACACGGAGGACCCGAAATGACCGCTCCCACGCACGACCGCACCGACGTTTACACCCGCGTCACCAACCGCATCCTTGCCGACCTGGAACGGGGCGTGCGGCCCTGGATGAAGCCGTGGGACGCCGGTCACGCTGCGGGCCGCATCGCCCGGCCGTTGCGCGCCACCGGCCAGCCCTACCGCGGCATCAACACCCTCATGCTGTGGATGACCGCCATGGAGCGCGGCTATGCCTCGCCGTTCTGGCTCAGCTACCGGCAGGCGCAGGGGCTCGGCGGACAGGTGCGCCGGAGTGAGCACGGCACACTGGTCGTTTACGCCGGCACGGTTACCCGCCGGGAACCGGACGGCGACGGCGAGGAGGGCGAACGCGACATCCATTTCCTGAAGGGCTACACGGTGTTCAACGCCGAGCAGGTGGACGGCCTGCCCGAACATTTCCATATCCCAGCCCCGGTGCCGCTGGACCCCATGCAGCGTATCGCGGCGGCGGACGGCTTCTTCGCCGCCACCGGAGCCGACATCCACACCGGCGGCACGCGGGCCTACTACGCCATCGGCTCGGACCACATCCAGATGCCACCCGTCGAGAGCTTCCGTGACGCCGAGAGCCATGCGGCCACGCTCGGCCATGAAACGGTGCATTGGACCCGTCACCCGTCGCGGCTCGCCCGCGACCTTGGACGCAAGCGCTGGGGCGACGAGGGCTACGCCGCCGAGGAGCTGGTGGCGGAGATCGGCAGCGCCTTTCTGTGCGCCGACCTCGGCATCACCCCGGAGGTGCGCGAGGACCACGCCGCCTACATCGCCTCCTGGCTGGAGGTGCTGCGCAACGACACGCGCTTCATCGTCAGCGCCGCCGCTCATGCCCAGCGCGCCGTCGATTTCCTGCACGGGCTTCAGCCGCCGGTGCGGCAGGCGGCGTGACCGCCGGCAGGGGACCGGTGCGGACGACGCGCCGGTTCCCGCTCCGGGATCGATGCCCGTCCATCCCGCAAGGCTGAAGAATAGACTGAAAGTTTAGCTAAACCCCGCCAGATGCGCCGTTGGCAACCACCCATCACAAGGCATCTAAAGACACGGCGGCGGCGTGATGTCCGATGCGCAGCGCCGCCGTTCCGGACCTACGGATTTCCGGCAAGCTGTGCGAGGTAGGGGTGGTTGGGGGGAAGTTCCAGGAGATCACGGGGAAGCACCGAGAGGGCCATCGCCAGACGGCCAACGGTGACGACTGTCGCCTTGTGCTCGGCCCGCTCGATACCGCCCAGATAGCTGCGGTCCATGCCGGCGCGATGCGCCAGCTCCTCCTGCGTGATGCCCTTGGCGAGGCGCAGGCGGCGGATGTTCAGGGCCAGGATGTCGGGCATGTCCTCCATCGGCAGGATGGAGCAGGATTGCGGGACGGGTCTCCACGGGATACATCTCCCATTCGGAGCACGCCGGACAAACCGACGATGTTTCGGTGCCACTCCGCGACACCGCTCCGGATCGTCCCTACATACGATTATATGAAAACACCCATCGCTTCGGTGCGGGGCCACACACAGAGGGGAGAGATCAGCCGATGACGACGCCGCAGCTCGAACCGCCGGTTGCCGACGCGCCGCCTCTTTCGGAGACCCTGACCGACTACGACCGCTTGCACCTCGTCACCTACCTGCGCCTGCTCGACGCCGAGGCGGATGGGGCCGACCCGGACGAAGTCGCCCGCATCGTGCTGCGCATCGACCCCGCGCGCGAGCCCGACCGCGCCCGGCACGCCCACGCCACCCATCTGGCGCGGGCGCAGTGGATGACGCGCGTCGGCTACCGCGACCTGCTCCGCCAGGGCATGCACTGAATTCCGCATCGCCGGATTTCCGGAAATCCGCCGTTCCGGGGGGCCGGATCGGCGGAGTCCGCTGAAGTACGCCGTTCCCGCCGGGCTCTACGCCGTCAGCGCTGTCGCAATTTCAGGGTAGCGGCTCACTTTTTCGATTCGGGCGCAACCTGACGCTGCGCGCGAGCGAAGACATCATGACCGCTATGAATGATTGGCGAGCATCGGCCGCCTACCAGTATGCCCTGACCATCCCTGCTTCCTGTTGGGCGTGGGAGTTCCTGCGCCGCAACGGGGATTATCAAACGGAGGTGGCTGGGCAGCGCGGCGAGTCGGCATCCTCCGACGGCACTGGCCATTGGGGGTTGCACTGTCCTGGAGGACCCGGGCAAAAGCGGCGCTGAGACGCTGGTGTTCTGGAGACCGGAGGTGCTGCCGGCCCTGGTCCGGCTGTCGCCGGCCCCAAGGCCCTACGCCGGGCCATCTCCTTGCCTTGATCCCTGGTGGGGGGCGTCGCGCCAAGCCGTCCTCGACACGGGAGACGGCTTCCACGTCGCGCTGGCCGACGGGCCGCGCGAGCGGCGCTTCTGGATCGAGGGCAAGCGCCTTCCCAAACCCGGCACGCCGCTGCGGGCGTTGGTCGCGCTGGACGATGACCTGGACGCCCAGGTCGCCGCGCTCCGCCGGTTCCACGATGCGGTGACCAACCCGGCCGCTCCCCCGGACCTGACGCCGTACCAGACCCGCATGCTGATGCGCACCCTCCAGGCGCTCGACGCCTACCACGACGGGGCCAACACACGGCAGACGGCCGAAGCGCTGTTCGGTGCCGAGCGCGTTAAGGCCGACTGGTACCGGAACACCCCCTTGCGCGACCAGGTGCGCTACCTCATCCGTCGGGGGCGCCAATTGATGGACGGCGGCTATCGCGATTTGCTCCGGCTGTCGCTGTAGAGCGGTTGCGGGGTCTGAAAGCGCGAAGACACATACAGAGTCAACCGATTCATCCGCTTTGCGCCAGGAGCTGACGCTGAGCGCCTGCCCCCGAACCGCACGTTCATCGACCCGGCGCGTCCTAAGCAACCCTCCACGAGGAAGAATCGTTACGGCGAAAAACAATTGTTGAACAACGACGAGTTCGTGTAAACTTCAGGAATTCGAAGCTCGAATGATTTTTAGGAAGCGGGCCAGTCCAAATGGGGGTAGCGGGCCTGTCGGAGATAAACGCGGAAGCTTTAGAAGCCGCAGTAACAGGCAACCCCGAAGTGCTAGGTGTCCATCTTGCGCTCGTTGAGCGGGACGTTTTGATCACAGGCCACTCAGTCAAAATTCACTGCCACTGCCTCGCCGTGGACGGCAATGGTCGCATCCAGTTGCGTCGCCTCGCCGAGTTCATGAGGAACTTGGCGGCTGATTACGCACTGCCGCGATCCAAGGTCGCAGAAGCGAAGGCACGCGACACCAAGTTCAACAGCACAGAGGCGATCGCCGAGCTGGTCGAACGGGCCAAGCGTTCCTTTACCGACCTAGCGAAGACGGGCGAGGGCGGAGAAATGCTGCTTTTTATGCTGGCGGAGCGGTTTCTCAAGCTGCCCCAGATATTGTGCAAGATGGATTTGAAGACCGATGGCCGTCTACACTACCATGGTGCCGATGGCGTTTACGCTGGTGTTACATCGGAAGGCGTGCTGAAACTCTACTGGGGCGAGTCTAAGATCTACGAAGACGCGGGCGATGCAATCCGATCCTGCCTCGGCTCGCTGGCTCCCTACCTTATCGAGTCTGAGCACGAAGGCGCCGAGCGAGAGCGCGATCTTCTCCTGCTGAGCGACAGGGCGGATCTAAGCGACCCGGCGCTCACTGCCGCCCTCAGGAAGTATTTCGACCGGTCGTCGCCTCAGTCGAATAGGGTCCGCTACTGCGGGCTGGCGCTAGTGGGCTTCGGAGCGCCTTTCTACCCTAAGAACGACGCTCAGGCAGTAGCAGACGAGATTGCGAAGGCGGCACGCGAGGCGCTCGTCGACTGGCGGGAGAAGATTGGTAAGAGCCTTACCGCGAACAAGCTCGAAAGCCTTGAGATCGAGTTCTTCTGCATCCCTCTGCCGTCCGCGCAGGACTTTCGAGACGCATTCCTCGAGGCCATGGGATTGAAGAAATGAGCCTTGAAGATTTGCAAGCTTGGCTGCTCGCGGAAGGTGTGCGCGACGATTTGACCAAGATCGTCCGGCTGACAGTCCGGTCCGAACTGGACAACCTTGCGGGGGAGGCCCACGAGACTGGTGCGGACGGTATTGACTGGCAGCGACTCATCTTTGCAGGCAGCATCCTGGCCCGGTCAGAAATGCGAACCGATCAAGAGGCCGCGCTCAGGATAGCAGTCGCCGCTATCACTTTGACGGACGACAGAGGCGTGAGGGATGCGGGCGCTGTGCTGCTCGGCAAGCTCTCCAATTTTCGGGCTGTCTCGCTGGCGGTCAATCGCGCCCTTGTGGCAGGTGATCTCGACAGTCGGCTGGGGATCGCGCTCCGCCTCGAGGCCCAGCGCCGCGAAATGGATCGTTCAATCCTCGTCGAGACCACCGGAAAGTGGATGCAGGTGAACGACTTCCAACAGCGGTTCTGGACGAATGCCTCGCTGGCTAGATGGCTTTCGGCATCGGCGCCCACCGCTTCGGGGAAGACTTTCTTGGTATTGCAATGGCTTGTCGATCAGCTCGGCGCGGCCGAAGCTGCGGTAGCCATATACCTCGCTCCTACCCGGGCGCTTGTCTCTGAGATCGAGACGAATCTGCAGAATCTCCTGAGCGACGCGAAAGGCATTGAGGTGTCTTCGTTGCCTTTGCGCAGCAAGTACGACGCGGCGCGCACTGGCGGCTCTCGGCTCGTGCTCGTCCTGACGCAAGAGCGGATGCACCTCCTTGCCAATGTGTTGGGCGACGCTTTTCTCGTCGATCTCTTGATCGTGGATGAGGCCCACAAAATCGGCGATGACGGACGGGGCGTCATCTTGCAGGATGCGGTCGAGCGCGCGTCGCGCACGAACCCCATGATGAAGCTCGTCTTCATAAGTCCGGCTACCCAGAACCCGGAAGAGCTACTGGCGGATGCGCCAGAGGGCATCGAGACGGTAGCGGTCAATAGTGACGCCCCAACTGTCCTCCAGAATTTGCTGCTGGCTCGGCAGGTTCCGGGGAAGCCCAGGCGATGGACCCTGGAGACAAGACAGGCAGAGGCCACAATCCCAATCGGGGTGCTCGAACTCGCGAATACGCCCGCCAGCTTTATCAAGCGCCTCGCCTTCATCGCTGCCGCGGCCGGCGAACGGGGCGGCACGCTCGTATACGCCAACGGCGCGGCGGATTCCGAGGACATAGCGGATCTGATCAGTCAGCTTCAGCCGAAGGTCGACCCAAAGTTAACTGATCCGGAGCTCACCGCTTTGGCCGAACTCGCCCGCAAGGGCGTGCATCCAAACTTTCGGCTGGCGCCCTTGGTCGAGCGGGGCGTAGCGTTCCACTTCGGGAACATGCCATCGCTCCTCCGACTCGAAATCGAGCGGCTGTTCCGATCGGGAAAGATCCGTTTCCTTGTCTGCACGTCGACACTAGTGGAGGGCGTCAACCTGTCGTGCCGCACGATCGTCGTGCGCGGCCCACGCAGGGGTAAGGGCCATCCCATGGAGCCGCACGACTTCTGGAACCTCGCGGGTCGGGCCGGACGCTGGGGGGCCGAGTTCCAGGGTAACATCATCTGCATCGACCCGAACGACCCGGTCGCATGGCCAAAGGGAGTTCCTCTTCGTTCAAGATACCCAATCAAACGGGAGAGCGATGCAGTGCTCGACCTCGGCGACGCGCTCCTCGACTATCTAGCGAAACGAGGCGAGCGGACCCCATCGGATTTGGAAGGCAGCGAGGAGTTCGAGCAGGTTGGCGCCTACCTTTTAACGTCCTACATGCGCTTGGGGTCAATTTCTCAGGCAGATCTCGCCAAGCGGCACACCTCTGCCTTCATCGCGAGGCTCGACGATGTGCTGCATGGTCTTGCAAGCCAGTTGGACATTGATGCCGATCTGGCAGCCCGCCATCCGGGCGTCAGCCCCGTCGGATTACAGCGCCTGCTGGACACCTTCAGGTCATACAAGGGCGAACCTGAGAACCTACTGCCAGCCGAGGTGGCGAGTGATGACAGCTACGACCGCTTCGTCACGATCATGCGCCGGATCAATGTGAGCCTGTTTCCGGCGTTCGAGCCCGAAAGCCGCATCAAGCTCTATGCCTTGATCGTCTTCCAGTGGTTGAGAGGCCAGTCTCTGGCGGAGATTATCCGCAGGAATATCGCGTGGCATATAGAGGTCAACCGCCCCTATAAGCTGCCAGCGCTCATACGCGACACCATGGCCCTAGTTGAGCAGATCGCGCGCTTTAGAGCGCCGAAGTACTTGTCGGCCTATATGGACGTATTGCACTTGCATCTTAGGTCGATCGGCCGTGAGGACTTGATAGACCACGGGCTGGACATCGGCACGCAGCTTGAGTTCGGCGTATCCTCCCGAACGCTGATTTCGCTGATGGAACTTGGCTTGTCCCGCATGAGCGCCGTCGCCCTGTATGAGAAGATCGCACGCGACGATCTTGGACAGGAAGAGTGCCGCGAGTGGGTCGTAGAGCGCGCCGACCAACTCGGCGGCATGGAAATACCGGCTGCCATTATTAGAGAGCTACGTGAGCGATTGCTTGTGATCGACGATGGCGGGCCTGCGGAAGCAACTGAGTAACGTGTGAGGAGTCGTAGATGGCTAGGAAAATTGCCGTGACGCTCGGCCCCATGTACTTTGATAAGAAGGGCGATGCCGTCGCCTACCTAAACGCGATGCTTAATAAATACGATGTTGGTGACAGGGTCAGCGCGGCCGATGCTATCGTGCTGGAGGCTGCCTTAGCCCGTCATCCAGAAGCCAAGGAGAAAATCGGCACCGGCGTGAAGGATTTTAGCGTACGAAGCGCTGAGTTCGGGACCAAGTGCTTCTGGGTGAATAGAACAGACGGCACGACGGTGAAATTCTCACACAAGGCCATTTGAAAATACCTCAGGCCGCCCGTTGCTGGTGCACGGTGGCTCAACTAGGCGCAATTAATTTAAATAAACCCGAAGCAGACCTCGGGAAAGTCCGCACTGGGTCAACGGCTGCTATGACCCTTAGCAGACATTCCCGTGGACAAAGGCCGTTAACAAGCCGCAGCCTCGACCTGCCAAGCTAGGGAGTAATCTGCATGGACCTCTCCTACTTCATGCGGGAGCGCACCAGAATCATCCGTCTCTTCTACGAGGAAGCACGCATTCCGTTCGAGCAGTTGAAGCAGCGAATTGAAGACGGCGTGTCTCCGTTCGAACCGCCTCCATTCAATCCCGACTATGACAGTGAGGAACCGCCATTTCTGAACGAATGGATGGAAGCCGAGCAGACACGCGAACTTGTCGGTATGTTGGCCGTGTCTCTGCTGTCGGATACGCTCAGACTGTACTTTATGGCGTTGGAGCGAGAAATCGGGCTCGAGTTTACCTCGAAGGAAGCTCGCAAGCAGCACTTCAAGAAGGGCTTTGTTGAAGCTTATCGACAAATACTTGAGCATATTATGGGAGAGATCTACGCTAGTTGTCCAATTCGTTTCGACCTCATCGAACAGGTTGTCCTGGCTCGCAACGACTTTCATCACAGCAATGATTTCCTAACTTTCCAAAGCAATCACAATATTAAAACGCTGGAGAAGCACCCAAACCCTTTCTTCGTCAGCGAGGATCGCCAGCGCTGGGACGTCGAGCAGGACATGCCGTGGCACGGCCTTCCCATCGAGGTCAGCCGGGAGCGGTTGCTGGAAGCCATTACCGAAGTCGAGAAATTGGCCGATTGGGTACAGGACAATGACGCTACGATTTGGGCGTGGCGCCGTGGCACGAGGAAAGCAAAGGATGATGGGTGACCTTTCCTTGCGTGCGTCCTACCTACCGGGGAACCGGAGCGATTTTTCCTGAACAAAATCCAATATCTGCTTTTGACTCGAGGCAGACTGAAAAGACTGCGTAGTATAACAACGAGATGCATAAGAACCTTTAAGACGACAAATTTAACGGATGCGCGCTCAAGCTAAGGGCTGCGGTCATATAGGTATCAGCGTCAGTCTTAATTCCTTCTAGGCTGTAGCGATGAAGGAGAACGGCGTCCAGCTCATCCAAATAAGGTGAGACGTAGACTCCCGGAAGTTCACGGTTCCGGCTGTTAAGAATCCGTCGGCTGGTAGGGTCTCGCACCGAGTGCCCGACGATAACAAGGCGGCAATTCTGTAATGCGCTCGCTATCGGGTTCCAAAACGCGCTAGTGATCTGGGCACGGTAAGCATCTGCATCCGTGAGGATCAAGGTGTCCGGATCAGAAATTGATCCATCAATCTTGTAGATTGTAACATCGGCCTGCCCGTTGGGGCGGAAAGAGGTCGGTGTATAAACAGCATAGTTAATACTTAGCATCTTGCAGGCGCGTTCGAAAAGTAGATCATAGTTCGTTGTAATGATTATTGGAAATGCCTGGACTGCCGCAAGATGGGCGCGAGTCGGGGTAACGGGGAGAGGCGTATCAAGCAATTCCTGTATAGCGCGTATTATGCTAGCGCGTCCCAACTTAGCTTCGGCAAGGGCGGCAACATCAGTAAACGAATGGCGGCTGAGAATCTCAACGCCACTTGACTGCAACCCCAACCGTTGGCCCAATATCTCTGCTAAAGCGCTCGCTGTCGGGTAACCGGCTGCTATAGAAAAGCCTGCGCCAGCGAAGAGTATTGAACTAGGCGAACGTTGGGGCCCACTACCGAAACCGAGGGGGGGCTGGGAAGTTGGCTCGGTGATCGTCGATCTTCCAGCCTCAAGTTTTCGCACTAGCTGCTTGAGATAAGTGTCCTGGAACACATCTAGAAGAGCCGTTCGAACTTTTTGCCCAAGGTCAATTGCCCAATCAAATTCAGCTCTAAATATTCCTTTCGACCAGTCCCCGATTTCAGTCCTAAAGTGATCGCGGCGGACTGCATCGTCACTTGATGCATCTGAACCATATTTTAGCTTTTTAAAGAATGGCAAAATAGGAATATTCAAGGAGCGAGCAAGATCAACCTCCAAGTGCGTCACCCCCTTATTCTGTCCTGCGCCATAGCCCGTGGTGGGAATCCAGCCATACCTGTCGCCGAGGATAAGGATGAAAACATGAGATGTACGGATCTCATCCGCCAGCAAATTCCAACTGGTTTCGCCGTTCGGCAGCAAGCCTTCGGCATTCACTGGCTCAAGCCCCAGACCACGTACCTGCTCTACTACTGCCTGACGCTCGTTGGCGAGGTCTTCCATTGTGCTACTGATGAAAACGCGGACTTTGGTCGGCATGTCAGAGCCCCAGAAGCGCGGACCGGTATCGACGGGTTGCATACCACACCGATGCCTTACCGTCAGCCTGTCTCCGACAGTTGCGTGCGCCACACCGACCTTTTGTGGCTTCGGCGCCTGACCCGCCCCAACGAGACGTCAGCCGTTGCGATAGGCGCCTCCAACTCAGTTCTTTAAGGCGCAAGTATTGGGTATCCGCTCCTGGCGCCTATCCGAAAAAAGCCGATCCGGAAATCCGGATTTCCGCTGATCCAGCGGCATCGCGCTGTTCTTCAGGCAAGATTATTGTCCACTCTGCCTTGCCCCGGTGATTGAACGGCGCTGAAACCAAGCATTTTCGAGGTCTTGATCGCTCCCCACCGGGGGACTCACCCCCGCAAGGTCTTTCCCCTCCCTGGCCATGCCTCCCCTCCGCCACCGTGCTCCACGACGCGCCCCTCTGTCCCTGGGGTGCCCGCAGCACACGGAGACGGACGAATGGACGACAAGACCGGTGGCCTTCCCCCACGCTTCCTGCGCACGCCCGAGGCCGCGCGTTTCCTCGGCCTGTCCGGCCGAACGCTGGAGATGCATCGCGTCTACGGCACCGGCCCGCGCTATCGCAAGATCGGCGGCCGGGTGGTCTACGCCGTCGAGGACCTGAAGAGCTGGGCCGACCAGGGCCTGCGCACCTCCACCTCCGATCCCGGCACCGGCACCGTGCGGCCGGCCCGCCCGGCGAGCCGCTGAGCTGCGCCATGTACGGGGTCTTCCGCAACAGCGAACGGCAAATGCAGCTCGACCTGTTCGTTGCGCTGCCCGGCGACATGGCGGTGCGCGACCAGCAGGACCTGATGGCGCACCCGTTCTTCTCGCTCGCCAAGTCGAAGCGCACCGAGCCCATCGACTACGCCGCGGGCGAGGTGCGCATCCGCGTCGAGGGCACCGCCGAGCACGGCATCGCCACCATCTGGGACGCCGACGTGCTGATCTGGGCGGCCAGCCAACTCGTCGAGGCGCGCGACGCCGGCCTGCGCACCGCGCGCCTGCTCAGTGCGACACCACACCAGATCCTCACCTTCACCGGGCGCGGCACCTCGCTGCGCGACTACCAGCGCCTGCGCGCCGCCCTCGACCGGCTTCAGGCGACCACGGTGGTCACCAACCTCCGCCAGCCCGACCTGCGGCGCCGGCACCGCTTCTCCTGGATCAACGAGTGGAAGGAGCGCACCGACGCCGCCGGCCGGCCGCTGGGGCTGGAACTGATCCTGCCGGACTGGTTCTACCAGGGCGTCCTCGCCGACGCCTTCGTGCTGACCATTGGGCGGGAATACTTCGGCCTCACCGGCGGCATCGAGCGCTGGCTGTACCGGCTCGCCCGCAAGCACGCCGGCCGCCAGGCCGAGGGCTGGGCCTTCGATTTCCGCCACCTACACGCCAAGTCGGGCAGCCTCGCCCGCTTCGCCAATTTCGCCATTGACCTGCGCACCGTCGCCCGGTGCCAGCGGCTGCCGGGTTACCGGCTGGCCGTCGAGCGCCAGCCGGACGGCAGCGAACGGCTGCGCTTCGCGCCGCAGACTTATCCACAGACACGGGGGATAAACCGGTGACACCGCTCGTGCTATCGGGTGTGCAAACGCTCGTGCCATCGGGTGCACGGCACTCGTGCTATCGGGTGCACGGACACCATCCAGGCCCTTGGTATACAGGGCCGATTCGCGCCCTTAACGTATCTAACAGAGAGTCTAACGAGTCTTTGTTGATGGGCCGCGGGGATGCCGAGGAAAGCCGGCTCCACGCCGCAGCCCGGGGAGCGGCGTCATGATCGTGGCGCTGCTCAACCAGAAGGGCGGCGTCGGCAAGACGACGCTCGCCACCCACCTCGCCGCCGAGCTGGCGCGCCCGGGCCACCGGGTCCTGCTCATCGACGCCGATCCCCAAGGCTCCGCGCTCGACTGGTCCGTGCAGCGCGACCGCGGGGGCCTGCCCCGGCTGTTCGCGATGACCGGCTTGGCCCGCGAGACGCTGCACCGCGAGGTGCCGGAACTGGCCCGCGGCTACCGGCACGTGGTCATCGACGGGCCGCCGCGCGTCACCGGCCTCGTCCGTTCGGCGCTGCTGGCCGCCGACCTCGTCCTCATCCCGGTGCAGCCGAGCCCCTACGATGCCTGGGCGTCGGCGGAGCTGCTGCGCCTGCTCGACGACGCCCGCGGCTGGAAGCCCGGCCTGGAGGCGCGCTTCGTGCTCAACCGCTGCATCGCCCGCACGCTGCTGCTGCGCGACGCCCGCCGGGAACTCGCCGGCACGCTGCCGCCGGCCCTGGCGACGACGGTGGGTCAGCGCGTCGTCTTCGCCCGTTGCGCCCGCGCCGGCCGGCTGGCGGCCGAGGAGGCGCCCGGATCGCAGGCCGCCCGCGAGATGGTGGCGCTTGCCGCCGAAGTGCTGGGGACGCTCCGGTGAGCGGCGGGCGGATCGGCTTCGGGGCGCGTCCCGGCACCCCCGACACCTGGGTGCGCCAGGGCGACGGGCCGGCCACCCCCAAGGCGGACCTCTACACCGCGCGGCTCACGGTGGACGTCACCCCCGAGCTGCGCGGGCGGATCAGGATCGCCGCCTTCCGCCGGGGTGTGACCATGGCGGTGCTGCTGCGCGAGCTGCTGGACGGCGCCTTTCCCGAGGAGGGCACATCATGATCGTGGCGCTTGTGAACCAGGCCCGTGGCGCCGGACGGACGACGCTGGCGGTGCATCTCGCCGGCGAGCTGGCTCTGCAAGGCAAGCGGGTGGCGCTGCTCGACACCGGCCAGCGCTCCGGTGCCCTGGAGTGGGCCGAGAGCCGGCGGCGCAACGACCTGCCGGCGCTGTTCGAGACCATCGGCATCGCCAGCCCGGACCTGCGCTGCGGCGTCTGGGGCCTGCACGCCCGCTTCGACCACGTGATCATTGACACCCCGGCGGCCTCCACCGCAGCCCTGCGCGCGGCGCTGCTGGCGGCGGACACCGTGCTGGTGCCGACCCATCCCGAACGGGACGCCGTGGGACGCTGCGCCGCCACCATGCAGCTGGTGGTCGAGGCGCTGGCGGTCGAACCGGCCATGACGGCGTCGGTGGTCCTGACGCATGCCCCCGCGGGCCTGGAGATCGAGCCGGGCACCGAGATGACCGTCTGCGGTCTGCGTCTGCCCGTGGCCGCCGCGGTGGTGGGGGAACGGATGAGCTTCGCCATGAGCCGGGGCACCGGCCTGCTGGTGCAGGAGATCGACTTCATCGGGCCGGCCGAGGTCGATGTCCGGCGGCTGGTCGATGAGGTGTTCGGCCGTGGCCGGACAGGGAAAACGGGCTGAGCGAGGCGGGGTCCCGAACGGTTCCGGGACCGGGCGTGGTGTGGCGTAGGAACGGCGGCGAAGACAGGCGTCCGGCGGCTACCGAGAAGAATAGGTGATGGCTGTTTGGGAAGTAAGAAGGACCACTCAGCAAGATGCCGCTCGGCGTGCCGATGGAGCTGCTGGCCATCGCCGTCTGGCTGGCCGCGGAGCTGTGGCTGGCACTCGGCGCCATCCCGCAGGCGGTGGCGGGGTTCCTACTGGTCTTCCTGACGGCGCGCTATCTCACCCGCCGCGATCCCTGGTGGCTGGAGATCGTCCGCCAGAACGCCTCGGCTTGGCTGCTGCGGGCGTTGCGCACCCGCGGCCGGTCGCTGTCCCTCTCCTCCTACCGCGCCCCGAGGTGAGGCATGCTCGACCTGACCGCCTTCGACGACGGCTTCGATTCCCTGTCCCGGCACCTGCCGTGGGATGGATTCGTCTGGCCCGGCGTGGTGCTGCTGGAGGAGGACGGCGCGCTGATGGCCGTCGTCGAGTACGGCGGCCGCGACCAGGACGGCCAGGACCCGGCCGAGCGGATGCAGACGGCGCTGGCCGCCGGCAACGTCCTGTTCCCCTTCACCGGCGGCTGGACCTTCCATTTCGAGATGCAGCGGCGGGAGGTCGGCGGTTACCCGCGCTCCACCGGAACGCACCCGGTGTCCGAGTTGATCGACGGCGAGCGGCGTGACCGCCTCGACGACGCCGGCCGGCAGCTCCGCACCCGCACCTTCGTGGCGATCACCCACACGCCGTCGCGGCCGACCACGCGCACGGTGGCCTCCTGGTTCACCCGCAACCCGCCCGAGCGCGCCAAGCCGGATGTCATGCGCGACCACGTCGAGCCCTTCCGGCAATTGGTGCTCCAGTTCGCCTCCCTGCTCGGCCGGGCGGTGGGGTGGGCCAGGATGCTGGACGACGACGGCGTGCAGACCCTGCTGCACAACTGCGTCTCGCCCCTCTACCAGCGCCACGTCACCGCCCCCGACATCCCCGGCTTTCCGATCAAGGCCAACCTCGTGGACGTCGGCTTCAAACCCGGCTCGTTCCCGGCCTGGAGCAACGGCGGGACGGAATGGCCGGTCCGCATGATCGGCATTGGCGGCTACCCCAAGGCCAGCCATCCCGGTCTGCTCAACCTGCTGGACACGCTGCCCTTCGAGTTCCGCTGGTCGGTGCGCTTCGAGGCGATGGACCACGTCCAGGCGCGCGGCGTCTTCGCCGCCCTGTGGCGCAAGCACGACGACACCTCCTACGACTGGCGCTCGGTTCTGCTGCGCGCCGTCGGCGGCTACGCCGCCCTGCGCCACGACCCGGTCGGCGTCATGGAGGCGCTGGAAGCGGAGGCCGCCCGGCTGGAGGCCGAGCAGGCCGGCACCAGCTCCGGCTGGATGACGCCCACCGCCGTGCTGTGGGGCCGTTCGGTCGAGGAGGTGGAGGAGCGCCGCGACGACCTGGTCAAGGCGCTGCGCACGCTGGGCTTCACCGTCATCGAGGAGACCTGGGGCGCCGAGCGGGCGTGGTACGGCACGCTGCCCGGCCATGTCCGTCCGAACCCGCGCAAAGTGCCGCTGACCCAGGTCCAGCTCGCCGACTTCCTCATCCTCTCCTCGGCCTGGGGCGGGCCGGAGCGCAACCCGCACCTCAAATGCGATCCCCTCATGCAGTTGGAGGCCGAGGGCGGCACGCCACTGATGCTCGACATCCACCAGGGGCAGGACGGGGCGGCGCTGGTGATCGGCCCACCGCGCACCGGCAAGTCCACCGTGCTGGCCTTCATGGGCCACCAGTTCCTCGCCCGCGCCGCCGGTGCCCGCGTCGTCTGGATCGACGTCGACGCCACGGAGAGCACGTCGCTGGTGGCGACCTGGGCGGCCGGCGGCGAGTTCCTGTCCATGGGCTCGGGCGACGGCACGCTCAATGACCTCGCCTTGCAGCCGCTGGCCGACGTGGACACCCCCAACGGCTTCGCCTGGGGCCATGGCTTCGTCATGGACCTGCTGCGTCTTCAGGGCGTCCTGGGACCGGGTAACCTGTCGGCCGCCGAGGCGGGCGACGCGGTGGACGCGGCGCTGCACCTGCTGGCCGTCTCGCCGCCGTCCGAGCGTACGCTGTCGCACCTCGCCCATCTGGTGCAGGACAACATCGTCCGCATTGCGCTGGAGCCCTATTGCCGCGGCGGCCCCTACGGCGACCTCGTTGACGCGGCCGAGGACCGCTTCCTCGGTTCCGCCTGGACCACCGTGGACATCGGCGCGCTGATCGACCGCGGCCCCGGTGCGGCGCCGGTGATCAAGGCGCTGTTTCGCCGCTTCTACCGGCTGTTCGAGGACGGCCGGCCGACCTTGTTCCTCGTCGACGAGGCGTTCAAAGCGCTCAAGCACCAGCCCGCCGAGCTGGACGAGCTGCGCCGGCGCGGGCCGAAGAAGAACGTCGCCCTGGTGCTCGCCACCCACCAGCTCGACGACATCGAGGGCTCGGCCATCGCGGCGATGCTGAAGACCATCCAGGTCCTGGTGCTGCTCGCCGATCCCAACGCCGCCAAGCGCTCCATCCTGCGCGACTGGGGGCTGAACGCCACCCAGGCCGGCCAGGTCGCCCGTGCCATGCCGCGCCGCGACCTCTTCTTCAAGACCCCCGAAGGCAGCCGGCTCGGCCAGCTCACCCTCGACCCGGCGGCGCTCGCCGTGTGCGGCTGCGGCGGGGCCGCCCACAAGCGCCGCGCCTTCGAGCTGATGGCGAACGCCGGGCCGCAGCGTTTCGCCGCGGAATGGCTGCGCTGCAACGGCTTGGACGAGGCCGCCGCCACCCTGGAGACGACCCATGAACATGAAGGAGAAATACCATGAGCCCGCGTTGGATGCGCACGTCCACGGCCATGGCCGTGGTTCTGGCCGTCACCGTCGGTTCGCCGCCCCCGGCCCATGCCTTCCTGGGCGGGCTCCTGAACAGCTTCTTCGGCGGTGGTGGCGGAGGCGGCTGCTTCTCCGAGGAGGGCGACGGGCTGTTCGGCACCGCGCTTTCGGTCGTCGCCGGTTACGTCACCGGCGGAGCCGCCGGAGCCGTCATGGGGGCCGCATCCGGCGTGACGGGGAGCGGCGGCACCCAGGCGCCCGGCTGCCCGATCGTGGAGAGCCGGCCGCGCATCGTCGAGGAGATGGTGCAGCGCCAGGAGGTCGAGATCATCGCCCAGACCGCGCACATGCTGACCCAGATCGACAACATGATCCGCATGCGCCGGTTGTCCGATCTCGACACGCGCGTCGCGGTGGCCGTCCGGCTCGGCGACGCCCGCCGCGCCGCCGGCTTGGTGGACCGGGTGCTTTGGAGCCTGGACGGCGTCGGACAGCAGTTCGCCGACCTCTACCCGGACGCCCTGCCGGAGGGCATGAGCGCCGAGGCGCTGGCGGAACACCAAGCCGAGCAGGCCCGCCTCGCCCGGGACGCCAGCCGGGCCAGCAAGCTGGTCTCGGCCGACGTCATGACCGGCATCGAGGACTACCCGGCCCGTGCCCATGCACTCATGGCGGCGCTGAAGGGGTGCGACGGCCAGACCTGCGCCATCGACGCCGGCACTCAGGCGACGCTGCTCAACGCCGAGGTCGCCGGCCAGCTCCTGATGATGCAGGCGGCGCACCACCGGGCGGCGGAAGCCCAGCTCGACTACGAGCAGGCCGCCGTCGAGCGCGCCCGCCAGCACACCCGCATCAACTGGCAGGGCCTCGACACCTACGGCGCGCCCGGGAGTTGACCCATGAGCATCCGGCACATCCTCCTCGCCCTCGGCGCGATGCTCCTCGTCAGCGTCATCGGCGCCGTGGCCTTGGTCCTCTACGCCCGCTCCGACGACGGGGCGTCCGCCCTGGAGCGGCTGGAGCGCAGCAACCCGGCCTGGCAGGGCATCGGCACGTACACCACGCCGGGAAGGTGACCGCCATGGACGTCAGCGCCCTGTCAGTCGTCCTGCATCAGCTCACCGCCGCCGTGGTCACCGGCCTTGGCCTGCTCGGGCCGGACGTGCAGACCGCCCTGCGCCTGCTGATGATGCTCTCCTATACGCTGGCGCTGCTGCTCTGGCTGTTCGAGGGCAAGGCGCCGGTGCACGGCCCCTTCCTGCGCATGCTGCTGAAGTTCGCCGCCATCGGCGCCCTGGTCGAGTGGTTCCCCGCCGGCTCGGCGGCGCTGATGCAGGCCGCCGCCCGGCAGGGGCTCAATCTCGTGCCCGGCGGCGGCTTCGCGCTCGACGACCCCGGCTACATCGCCCATCTCGGCATCCAGGCGGTGATCCCGCTGATGCAGCGCGTCAAGGAGATGCTGGGGCCGGTCGATTTCTTCCTGAACTTCGTCGAGATCGTCATCTTCCTGCTGGCCGCCCTGGTGGTGATCGTCAGCTTCTGCATCCTAGCCATTCAGGTGTTCCTCGCCTTCCTGGAATACCGCCTGCTGTCGCTCGCCGCCTACCTCGCCATCCCCTTCGCCGTGCTCGGCCCCACCAGCTTCGTGGCCGAGCGCGCCATCGGCTACATCGCGGCCACCGCGCTCAAGCTGCTGGTGCTCGGCTGCGTCATCGCCATGTGCAGCGCCACGCTGCTGGCGCTGACCTTCCAGGGCACCCCGACCCTGGCCCAGGCCTTCGGGGTGGCGGTTCTGGCGGCGGCGATCTTCGTGCTGGCCATCAAGGCGCCGCGCGCCGCCGCCGGCTTGGTCAACGGCGGCCCGGTGATGGACGGCATGACGGCGCTGGCCGCCCTGTGGACCACCGGCTGGCTTGGCATGCGCACCATGGCCGGCGCGGCGGCGGCCACCACCGGGGCGCCCGGCAGCCTCGCCGTCAGCGCCTCGGCGGTGTGGAGCGGCCTGCGTCATGTGACGACTGGTGCAACCGCGTCCGTCGGCAGCACCGGCGGGGCCGGTGGCGGTGCTGGTGGCGGAACCGGCGGCGCCTCGGCCGGGCGCCGCTACCCGGGCGGCCGCTTCGGTGGCTCCCGGGCCTCGGCCCCGCGTGGCAGCGGCTGGGACAAGCCGATGACCGATGCCCAGCGCGGCGAACTCGACCGCCTCGCCGCCGGCCGCACCGTCGATCCTAATCTCACCCGCGGGCAGGCCAGCCGGCTCATCGAGCGCTGGGGCGGCGAAGAGTCGTGGCTGCGCCGCACCGCCTCCAACGCCACCGAACGGCCACAGGACCCGCCGGGCCAGTCGCCCGGAACGGATCGCCGCGCCGACGACAAGGAGATCGACCCGTCATGAAGGAGCGCGTCGTCAACGTCTACGACCCGCCACCGGCGGCCGTGCCCGACAGTGCCAAATACCTCGCCGCCATGACCTACCGCGCCAGCCGGGAGGCCAAGGCGCTGCGGCTGAAGCGCTGGACCTTCGCCCTGGCGGTGCTCGGCTTGTCCTGGGGCTCGCTGATGACCTGGGACAACCTGCGCATCGCCGGTAAGCTGGTGGAGATCGCCCGGTACAAGCCGGTCTACCGGGTGGAGCAGGAGATGGATGGCCACCAGCGCCTCGTGCTGCTCGACAACACCATCACCGTTACCAAGGGCGCCCGGATCAACGCCGTCCAGTGGTTCGTCCGCTGGCAGCGGCAGATCGGCACCGACCCGGTGATGCTGGCCAAGGACCGCGCCGCCGCCCGCGCCCGGCTGACCGGCGGGGCCGAGCGCAAGTGGGACGCCCTGCTGGCATCCGACCTCGCTCCGGGCGAGGGCTGGACCCGCGACGTCGCCGACATCCGCGTCCAGGAGCGTGAGGCCGACCCGAAGACCGGTACCTCGGCCTTCTACGTGGTGTGGACCGAGACGGTGTACCGGGACTTCAAGCCGCGCGCGAAGACGCTGATGAGCGCCGCCGTGGTCACCGTCGACGGTCCCTCGCGCGACGGTGCGCTCGACGGCGTCTCGATCTCCGGCTTCTCCGAGCCCAGCGGCACGCCGCTGAAGGCCGAGACGAAGGAGCCGGCCAAAGCCCACCCCATCCCCCAATCCGAGACGATGGAGCCCCAGCCATGAGACTCCCGGCTTCCCTGCTGGCGCTGCCGCTGTTGGCCGCCTGCGCCACCGAGCCGTCCTCGGCGCCGGCCGCCGGTCCTGCCACCCCACATCGTCCCTACACCCTGGCCGACCTGCACATCCCACCGACGGCGATGGAGCGGGAGCCGAAGGAGAAGGCATCGCCGCGGCCGTCGCGGGCGCAGACGCGCAGTTGGGTGGGGCAGGCCAACGAGGCGGCCCTCGACCTGCCGACGCTCACCTGCTTCAAGGGCAAGAGCTGCGAATATTGGTACCAGCCCGACCTGCAATACCTCGTCTACATGGCCGAGGGGAACCAGACGCTGGTCTGCCTCAAGCCCGGCGAGGTGGTGCGCGACATTGTGGCGCCGGGCGCCCAGGTGTGGATTCCCCACCAGCCCTACAGCTTCGGCAAAGGGCCGCAGCGCACCGAGTGCATCGCCTTCATGCCGCGCCGGGCCGGCCTCAACCAGCAGATTTCCCTCTTCACCAGCGAGCGGAAATACGACCTGAACGTCGAGACCCACAAGCGCACCCACCACGTCGAGGTGCGCTGGCGCTACCCCGAAGACTACCTCGCCACCCTGAACGGTCAGGCGGCCGCCCTTCCCACCGCCGCCGGCGACCGGCGCGACCGCACCACCGAGCTGGCCTACCGGGACCGCCGCTGCACCTACACGCTGGACGGCGACACGCCCGAGTGGCGGCCGGTGCCGACCCCCGACGGCCAGCCGCCGGTGTGCGATGACGGCGAGGTGACCATCATCAACTTCACCCCCGGCGCGCTCGGCACCTACGGCGCGCCGATCCTCTGGCGCATCGGCGCCGACGGCACCCGCATCCCCGTCCAGTATGGCCGGATGAACGCCACTTACCGCGTCGCCGGCATCCACGACCACCTGCTGTTGGCGATCGGCGCGCAGGAGGTGCACATCCGGAGGACCCGCCCGTGACATCGGTCAACGACACCCCGCCGCCGCTGCCGCCCGATCCGCTGGCCCGCCACCGGGTGATCACCTCCGGTCCGCATGTCGTCCGCATCCTGCTGGTGGCGGCCGTCGTGCTCGGGCTCGGCCTGGCCGCTTACATGCTGGGCCGCAGCCAGGGCTCCGGCCTGCCCAAGGTGTTGGGCAGCCTCGAACTGCCGCGCGGCGAGCCGAAGCTACCGGGCTATGAGGACATAGCACCGAAGCCGGCTCCGGCACCGCCACCGGTGCTCCGCATAAAGACGACGGAGCCGCCGCCTCCGTCGGTGCGACCGCAGGCAAGGGCCGTCCCGAAGGAGGACGAATTGGGCAAGAAGGCCATAGACGCCGGTGTGGGCGGTTGGAGCCGCAGGGAGGAGGGCACGGGAAGCGAGGCTATCCGCGCTGCGTCCGATTTCACGCCAGCGGACGGCGCCTGCGTGGTGCCGGCCGGCACGCCGATTCCGGCGCAGACGATCACGCGGGTGGTGAGCGAACGGGGCGGCATTCTCACCGCCATGGTGACGCGCGACGTGTGGGACGCTGGCTTTTCCTGTCTGGCGGTGCCTGCCGGCTCCACGCTGACCATGGCCTACGCCCCGGCCGTAACGCGCGGACAGAAACGTCTGGAGATCGCCAACCCGGTGATCACCCGGCCCTGGCCGAAGAACGACACCGTCACCATCGCCGCCATGACCGCCGACGCCACCGGCGCCAGCGGCCTGCCCGGCAGCGTTGAAGTGCCCTGGTTCCGAACCGGCCTACTGATCGCCGCCAGCACCGCCGTGGACGTGACCACCGCCGTCCTGACCGGAGGCGGCAGCCTGCTTGGCGCCCTGCTTGGCCGCAACCTGGACAGCCCGCTCGACAAAGCCACCAAGGACATGCTGGACCGCGCCCCGATGATCACGCTGGAGGCCGGCGAACCGGTAACCGTGATCCTGCGCAGTGCGCTGCGCGCGGATGACGCACGTGGGCCGTGACGGGCGTCAGCGAGCCGGGCTGCTGGTGATCTTGCGTATGATCTGCGTGCGCATGTCCATGCCCTCCACCTTTTCCTCGACGACGAGGAACAGTCCCTCGCCCTTGCTGCGCTGTTCCCACAGCAGCCCGACGGCGCGCTTCTCGCGGGTGTCGTCGGTCGAGGAACCCTGCTTGCCCTTGTATTCGATGACCAGGGTGCGGCCGTCTTTCAGCCGGGCGACGAAGTCCGGGTAAAAATTGTCGGACGAGGTCGGCAGCCGGAAGGAGTTCCGGTGCTGCCTCACGTTGCGGATCCAGAAGGCGATGTCGTCGATGCCGTCGATCGCGATGGCGCACCGTTCCTCCTCGCCGCCGGCGACGCCGTCGAAGGCCGGCACCTTGTCGGGGCCGAGGAAGTGCCGGCGAAACTTCATGCGGCCGCGGTAGAAACGCTGGTCGTCGTACATGCCCTCCTTGAACGCGAAGGCGAAGGCATCGTCGAAGCTGACCTCCACGCGCGCCTGCGGGTCGAACAGGAAACGCTGATAGGCGCCGGCGCGGGCTTCACTCCGGAAGCCGGCGATCTTCTCTCGGATTTTCCGTGCAAGGATGAACTTCGCCCGCATCAGGGCGGCGACTGGCATCCCGCGTCCCTTCACCAGATCATGCACGAGCTCGCTCAGCCAGCGGATCAGATCGCCCTGCGAGACCTCCGGGTGGCGCGTCTGCCGGTCGAGCCAGAGGACCAGCCCCTCCTCAGTCCAGCCTTCCACGTCGATGCCGAGCGGCAGCTGTTCGCTTTCGCCGGCGATCTGCATTACGACGCGCTTGCCGTCGAGGTCGATCTCGAAGCTTGCGGCGGTTTCGCGCAGATTGAACTCGTCCGCGTCCAGCCGGGCGGGGTGATCGAGGGGGGACCACTCCACCGACTCTAGGAACAGGTCGCTGTCGGCGAAGAGGAAACTGCCCTGCACCTCCGCCACCAGTGCCGGGACGACGAACCGCTCGCCCCTCTGGGCGGGTGATAGACGGCCGTGGACGTCCATCCTGTACTGCGCCGCCGCCTCCCGGAATCCCCGGCGCAGGTTCTCCGGCAGGGCGGTGGCGATGGCCTGCTCGGCGGCGGCGCTGAGCGCCCCGCTCACGACAACCGTCGCGGCGCCGTCCGGAGCGGCCGTCACGCGCACACCATGCGTGGCCGCCCCGGTCAGCGCGTCGATCACGGCAGGGTCCGCCGCGATTGTGTGCGAAAAGCTCGGCACCGGCGGCGGGCGATAGCCGAACAGGCCCTCATCGCCGTAATCGAGTTCGCGCTGCGGCTCGATGTTCTCCTTCGCCTCCTCTTCGTCGAAGCCCATGTTCACCATGCGCTCGCACAGCGCGTTCGCGGCCTCGGCGAAGGCGGTAGCCGTCACGTGGGCGTAGGCGCGGTTCAATACGGCCGCGCGGCGGCGGCGCGCGTAGGGCATGCGCAGGACCCGGCCCAACAGCTGTTCCACATCGACGGCGCTGCGGATGTTGGCGACTGAGCAGAAGACGTAGGCGAACGAGCAGTCCCACCCTTCCTTCAGCGCCTCCACCGTGATGATGAACTCGATAGGGCAGCTCCGGTCAAACAAGTCGATGCCGTCCAGGTCTCGCTGGTCGCCGGTGGCGACGGCGATGCGCTGTTCGGGAATGTTCTCGACGTCGATCAGGTGCTGGCGCAGCACGTCGACGGTCACCTCCTGGTTCTTGGGCTGGGCCTGGAACAGGACGATGGGGCGGATGTATTCCCGCTCGCCCTTGGCCGCCGTGTCCAGGGTGGCGCGCCGAGCGATCGCGTCCGACACCGCGCCCTGCCAAGTCTTGTGTTCGGATAGGACGACGGGCAGCTTGATCATCTCCTCGCCCTTCAGCTCCTGCGCGGTCACGCTGTAGAGCGTGTTGCTACCGAGCCGCGGCGTGGCGGTGAACTCGATGATGGCGCAGGGGTTCACGCGCTGCTGCATGTCGCGCGTCAGGCCGGTGACCGCGTTGTGCGCCTCGTCCACGATCATCAGCGGACGGTGGACGTGCAGCAGGTTGGCGAAGGAGTGTTTCGGCTTTCCGTCCGGCAGCCGTTCCAGGCCCGGCGTCCCGTGCGGCACCTTGGCGAAATGCGGTTCCAGGTTCTCATTGTTGGCGTAGACGCGGCGCCCCTCGGTGTTCTGCACCCGCAGCGTCTGGATCGTCCCGACGACGACGCAGAGCTGCGTGCCGAGGTCATGCGCCGGGATCTGCTCGAAGTCGGCGATGTCGAACACCCGTACGCGGTCGCCGAAGGGCTTGTCGAGCGCCTGCCGGTAGGGGTGGCGGGGGTTCTTCAGCGCCTCCACTGTCTGCCGGCGGATTGTGTTGCTGGGCACCAGCCAGAGCACAACCGGGTAATCTTTCTCCGTCCAGGCGTCCTTCACGGTTTCCACGCCGTGCGCGGCGAGGATCGTCTTGCCGCCGCCGGTCGGCAGCCGCAGACAAACGTAGGGAACCTGCGGCAATCCCTCCAACGGCCGGTACTGGTCGCCGTACCGGCCCAGGCGGCCCGCCAGCTCCGGCCGACGCACCATGGCGTCGTAGGCAGCCTTTGGCCCCTCCAGCCGGGCCTGCTCCAAAAATTCCCGCAGCGCGCCGAGTGTTTCCCGCTGGTATGTCTTCAGGTCCATGATGCCGTCCTATCGCCGCGCCTTCACGTCGTACGGGGTCTGCTTGAAGGTGATGGAATCCGCCGCCAGCGCTGCCGTCGACAGGGCGGAGCGTTCGCCGTAGACCGTCAGCGGCCCGGCAAAGCCTGGCGCCTGCCGCTGGATGGCCTCGCGCAGCAGCGCCAGAACGGGGCGCGTCAGCACGTTGCCGCCGTTCGGCCGCCGTTCGCCGAGGATCCCGTTGTACAGCAGCGCGTAGCCGCGCCCGTCGTGCACGCCGAGGAAGGGTGACTCCGCCGGGCCAGGCCAGGGCGCGCCCGTTTCCGAGAACCAGACATGGGCGGCCAGCACCGGGAAGCGAATGTCCCGGCGGATGGCGCCGTCGGCCTCGAATACCGGCGGGCCGAGCCGGTAGAAGCGGAACCCGCCGCCGCCCTGCCAGCCAACGGCCTTGGAGATGCCCCCCTGTTCGCCATCGATCACTTTTTTCAGGCGTGGAACGCAGTGGGTAATCGCATGGTCACCCATTTCGATGCCGATGTACCGACGCCCCATTTTCTGCGCAACGGCGGCGGTGGTGCCGGAGCCAAGGAACGAATCAAGAACGATGTCTCCAGGACCAGTAGATATATGAATTGCTCTTTGAATAAGCGCCTCTGGTTTCGGTGTGCCAAATGATACTGTTCCTGGAAAGAGCAACCTCATTTCGTTCTTTGACGTTCTATTGCTTCCAACATCCGTTTTTGACCAAAGCGTCCGTGGGACAAGATCTGAAACTTCGGATAGATAGCGTTTTATACTTGGTCGCGCGCTTCCTTCCGGTCCCCACCAAATGCGCCCTTCCTTGTCAAGTTCCCAAAGTCGCTCCTCCGCAATTCTCCAAAAACGTCCTGGGGGCGGGGAAAAAGTGCGGCCAGTAGGTCCAGTAATGGTATATGTACCCTTAGAATAAGGCTTGTTTGCGTATGGATCGCCAGGAAGCCAAGCCCCCCTTTTATCGTTGTCAGGATTAACGTATATGGAGTTTGCTTCTTCAGTGCGCGGCAACTTATTTGGCTGCCATTCGTCAGTTTTTGAATATAAAAAAATATAATCGTGGTCAGATGAAAATTGCCGCGCAGAATTTCGCGGAGAGTCGGCTTTTTCCCATATTATTGTGTCAACAAAATTGCGCCTTCCAAAGATCTCGTCCATGATAATTTTAAGGTAATGCCCTTCATTGTCGTCAATCGAAATCCAAATCGAGCCGTCCTCACTCAACAACTCGCGCAACAACTCCAGCCGGGGCCACATCATTGCCAACCACTGGCTGTGCTCCAGGTTGTCGTCATAATGCTCGAACGCCGACATGGTGTTGTACGGTGGATCGATGAAGATGCACTTTACCTGCCCTGCATAAAACGGCAGCAGTGCCTTCAGGGCGTCCAGATTATCGCCCTGAATCAGCATGTTGCCGACGTCGCAGTCTCCATAGCCGAGGTCGGGAACCTCCTCCAAAAGGCGGTAGGGAACGGTGCGCGCGGCCGTGATGTCCTGGTCACGGGTCAGCCAGTGCAGAATGGGCATGGGGTGTGGAACAGTCGGTGATGGTTGACGCGAAACGACCGGACCCTACCACGGACGAGGTAGGCGGGCCACCGGCCTGCACGCGCCGTCAGCCCTTGATCATGTCCATGATGTCGAGGCCGGCCGGCATGATCCGCTGGCGCGACGGGGTAAGCCCGTCCTCGAAGATGCTCTGCCAAAACCCATAGGTCTGCTTGGCCCCGAACACGGTCGAAGACGCCTCGCGATTCACCCACAAGGGCAGGCGGGCGAGGTTGTCGATGAAATGGCCGATGTTGGTCCACAGCTGTTCCGGGAACGGATACTGGAACAGCTTTTCCGGCCGCACGTTCTTGCCCATGACCAGAAAGTGCTGCTCCGCGATGCGGCGGATGTAGCCGAGCCAGCACTGCAGGATCTCCTCCTTCGCCATGCGGAAGGCGCGCAGATGGGGCTCCGGCACGTCGTCGCCGCCCTGCACCGCGTTTTCCAGGCGGCGGGTTCCGACTTCCTCATCGTATCGGCCGATGTAGAGCTTTTCGGCGATCAGCGTCATCAGCCGGACGATCTGCGTCTTTTCCAGCTCACGTGGGTTTTCGCCGAAGTCGGCACGGTAGTTCCAGGGGGTTTCGAGCAGCCCGCCGTAGATGAACTGGCTATAGAAGGTCTTCTCGAGGGCGCTGTAGGAGAACGGCTTGGCGTAACCCTTGCCGGCGTACTCGACGAAATCCATCAGCTTGTTGTTCGGGTCGTGGGTGATGGCATCGCGCACGCTGTCGAGGATGTAACGAGTCATCGCCTTCTGCTCCCCCTTAAAGTGCTCGACGAGCGTCTTCTCAGAGAATTCTTCATAGTCGTCCGGCAGGTTCTTTTCGGCGCGGTAGCGGGCGATCCGGTCGAGCAGGATCGAACTACCCAGCCGGCGCTGCACCGACTTGTCGAACGCCACCTGCCGCAGAGTCGTGCCGGCGTTGGTGTTGGCAGTCAGCAGACGGTCGAGATCGGGATCAACGAACACACGCAGGGGAATGTGCCGGACCCCCAGCAGAATCTGCGCGGCGGCCTTGTGCTGGCCATCGAACACGCGCACCTGCGCTTCGGGGAGGCGGGCGGTCTCGATCCAGCCCAGCGCGACGTGAAGTTGAGGCCGCCGGCGGTGGAACTCCTCGATCAGGCCGCGCAGGTTGCTGCCGATCGGGCGTGGGTTGATGCGGTCGTCGTGGAAGACGCACTCCACCGGCAGCACGGCGAAGAAGTAGCGCATGCCGGACAGCGAATCCATGTGCAGGGGCAACCGCACCGGATCGGCGGAGCCGGGAGTCAGGTAGGACACTGTGTGCTCATCGACCGACACGCGCAACGGCGCCGAAGAGCCGCCCACCGACCGCAGCACGTCGTTCAGGTTGGCGCCGCGGTCGTCACTGTCAGCAGTGGCTTTGATGTCCTCGAACCGGGCGAGCACCCGCGCAATGCGCAGGTCACTCGCCTGTTTAGACCGGTTATAGTGGGAGAGCGTAAGGGCGAAATTGGTCGGATCGTCCTTGCCATTATCCCGTGTTGGGATGATGTGGTCGACGTCCACCTCGTGCAACGCCAGATCGATTGGCTTGCCGGAAATAAAGCATTTCCCTGCCTGCTGCTGCCAAAGCTGAGCAACAAGAACCTGACGTTCATCCTTGCCAAGCCGATTCAGGTAGAGCGATCCCATCGAATATCCCTTACGCTAGCGAAGATGCGATCATATCCGCAACGCGCGTAAAGCTAATCGAGCTTCTCTGAGCAGTCCAGAATGGCATGCAATAACTCGCATTCGGCGTGTACGGACGGAAAGAAGCCCGTTTCAGTTACCAGAAGGAGGTTACATCGGCGGGCATCACCACGACACTCGCCCAGGCGGATCCACAAAGCGGCGGCACAAATATTCAGCTCTCGCTTTCGCCGAAAAATGGTTTTAGGTGACCATATTTATCACATGCGGCCGACCTTTCCAAGCAATATAGCTTAATAACTCAGGTATGATTCGCACTATTTTAGTTATAGACACGGAAGAGTTCTGTCGCAATACTAAAATTTATACAATTTACATACGGCGGATGTCTTCGCGTAATGCCAATATCTTTATCATCACCTCAAATAGTACCGTGGAAAAGAATCTCAGGAAGCGCTGATGTCGAAAGCCAAGCCCCGCGTCCATTGCGAACATATAACTGGCACAGCGTCACAATTTTGCTGTCCGAACCAATGCGCACGAGCTGCTGTTCCACCTCTGATCGCCCGCGAATCACCTCCCTAGTGAATCCAGAGCTTGACAACAGCAGCCCACGATCCGCCCGTTCGGCAATGACAACTTCAGTGAATCGAGAAACAATCGCCATCCCTGGTCTTGAAGGAGGCTTCCAATGTTTTACCTCAACTAAGTAAACCTCTTTGCGCCCCTCTTCGAAACAAGATACTTCTAAATCGAATCCGCCATCGCGTCCAGGGCGCGTTAATCGAGTGTCGAATCCAATGGATTCAAAAACTTCACGCAGCACTCGCTCCAAATCTCTCCATTCTACAGCACCTAATGCTCTCGGCGTCCGCGCAATCTCGCTTGCGATGGCACGAAGAGCCTTTCGGAGGACTAATTGAATTTTTGTCGCAGCCCCAGATGCATCGAGCACATCATCGTTCCGATGATCTGGCAGATCAGCCAAGTATCGTTTCATGCGCGGAAGTCGGCTTCTCTTCGGCCATATGACACGGCCATCAGCCTCCATTTCCTCCCCGCGTTCACGAGTGATTCGCCAGCAGCGTCCACGTGGCGGCAGAATGCCCTGCCATTCGTAGAGTAATGGTGGCTTCGATCCCGGCATCGTTAGATCAACAGCGCAGTACGGACCACGCGGATCATTATCTGGATTGGCGAATTTATCTCTCATATGGGTCAATACTGACGGAGTTATAGACGTTTAGAGGCACAAACCCAAAGGGTTTTCCTTGATTTATTTAAGATGCCTATTGGGAGCTTGGGCTGGCGCCGAGGGTCATCTTCTTGCCCTTTTTAGAGAAATCTTGGAAATGACGAAAGGCTGTTATGCTCGCACCTCGCCCGGACGGATGAAAGCAACCACCTCTGGGCGGCATCATGCCTATGCGATTTCCGCTTCGAGCGCTGCCACAGGCTGTACTGCAGTCGTCACGAAACTCTGTCGGCGCCATGCCTCGCAGGCGTTGCTAAGACCACCGGGATTGTTGTCGGCCGACCAGCGCGTCCAGAACTCAACAGTCAAGCTATCGGGCTTGCTGCGCGGTTCGGCAATCCGCACGCGGGCCGGCAGCAGGCTGGCGTCACCCACCACTACCGCCTCGCCGACGTCGAGAACCGGCAGTAGGTCGGCGAAACCAGCTAGCGTGTCGGGCAGCAGGCTGCGCACCCTGCTCTGGTCCTCGGCATTGGTCAGGCGCATGGCGATAACATTGTTGCACTGGCTGATCACCGTGCGGCTCACCTCGGCTGGACGCTGGCTGATGATCACCAGCCCAACGCCGTACTTGCGGCCCTCCTTGGCCAGCCGTTCGAAGGTGCGGACGGCGACGCGCGCCTCGGAGTCGTCCTGGGCAAGGTCGGAGATGTAGTTGTGCGCCTCGTCGCAGAACAGCGCGATGGGGTGACGCCGGTCCGAAGGGGTCCACTGCTGTACCGAGAAGGCCAGCCCCGCCACCATGGCGATGATCAGCGGCAGGATGTCCGAGGGCACCTCGGAGAAGTCGATGATCTTGACGCCGCCCTTCTCGTCCGACTGCCCGCGCCGTCCGGCCAACAGGCGCTCGACCAGCGTGTCGAGGTAGCCGAGTTCGCCGGTCGCCGGCCGACCGCCGAACAGGAACCCGTGGCGGCGGTCCTGGGTCTTCGCCTCCAGCCGCGCGATCAGCCGGCCGAGCTTGTTGTTGAACTCGGCTTGACGCTCCTTCTTGGTGTGTGGATTGACTTCCATGGCCTCGTTGTGTTCACCCAAGCGGCTCAGCACCCAGTCAAGGTCGAACGGGATCGGGCTGTCCACAGTGAAGCCCGCCAGCAGATCCTTGCGATCAGCCTCCTGCAGGAACTTCTCCTTCGCCTCCCGCACCAGCCGGCCGATCAGCATCGACTGGTTGGGCGCGTTCTGGTCGCTGCGCTCCACCAGCAGTGTGCGCAGGGCATCGTAGTTCAGCAGCCAATAGGGAAGGTACAGCACGTCGGGCGAGGCCGTTCCTTCGTCCAAATCGGCCGGGCCGGCGACTCGGAGGTGGCGGAAGCCGGAACCGGTCAGCGTGCGGTACTCGCCGTGGATGTCGAACACCAGCGCATTGGCGTTCGGCAGATCGGCCACCTGCTCCAGTAGGCGCGCCGTCGTCCAGCTCTTGCCCGACCCGGTGCTGCCGACGACGACGGCATGGCGCTGGAAAAAGCGGTTGCCATTCAGCAGTGCGGCGGCCCCAGCGTCCAGCGTGTAGCTGCCGAGCGACAGCGCTTCCGTGTCGCCGGCACCGATCTGCGAGACCACCTGCATGAACGCGGTAAGATCCGGTCCCTCCAGAGCGAAACACAGGGCGTCGATCTGCGGGACCGCCTCCAGTGAGCGCCGGAATACGTGCCGCTGGCCGCGGTCGCGGTGGAACAGCGTGCCGACCAGGGCGATGCGGACGAAGTTGCTCTCCGACAGAGTCAGCCCGGGCAGCGTCTCCTCGTCCACCCCCTCGCCGTCCATCTGCCTGGTGATCTTCCGTACCACACCGATCAGCGGCTGCCCCGGCCGGGCCTGGAGCACTACGAGCCGATTGACCTGAAGCCGCTGCAGCCGGTCTGGGGCGTGCACCTGGACTACCACGGTCCCAGTGTCGACCGACACAACCTTGCCCAGTGCGGTCTCGTCGCGGAAGACGAACATGGCGGGCTCCTACAGCACGAAGTCGAGGAAATGCGGGAAGTCCCACAGGTCGGCCCCCTCCACCGCGACGCCGTCGCGCTGGGTCGGCGTATGAATGAGAGTCATCCCCGCGGCTTTGCCCTTGGACAGAATCACGCAGTTGGCCTTGGCGTCGATCAACAACTCCTTGGCTTTCGGCGTAATGTCGCGGGTTACGAGCACCACCGGCAGCCTGGCGTCGCGGCAGCGGCTCACCAACCGCTCCTGAAGGTGGCTGTCGTTGAAGCCGTAGCCGACGCACAGGAAGGCTTGCGCCTGCCCCAAGCTGCGATCGGCCTCACGCATGCAGGAGCGGTAAGGGTCGCGGTGCGTCTCCTCGTACTTGCCCCGACCAGGCGGCACGATCACTGGGCGCGCTATAGACATCCGCGTGGGCGGCGCGGTGTCGGACGCGTCGATGGGCAGGCTGAGGATACGCTCCCGCCCCGGATCACCGATTCGGAACCAGTCGATGGAGCCGTGCACCTTCCAGATGTCGATCGTGCGCTCCTCGACCTTTAGGTCGGCGTGGTAGAAGCGCACCGGCCGGTCCATCTCCTGCCACGTCCGAATGTAGCCGGAGCCGAAGCCGGTACGGTGGCAGAATCCGGCGACGTCCGCCGCGTACTCGGCGATGCGGTCGTAGTTGGGCGTGACCACGGTGACGCGGCGGTGCTGGCTGTTCAGCAGGAAGCGGAACAGCCGGGCGAGCGGCAGTTCTCCTCCGGCCAGGAACGACAGGAACGCCTTCTGGTCATCGGCCGCCACGCGGGACCAACTGGCATCGATCACGGCGTCGTGGAGGGCCGGATGCTCGTGCAGGCCGACACGCTGCAACGCGGTCTCCAGGTCCGTGGCTTGGCCAGTTCTGGAATCCTTCTCGGCCAGAACGGCCTTGAACTGCTTCCAGGCCTCGTCCTCCGCGCCGGTACGCTTCAGAGGATCGACTGCGTCGACGATGGCGCCCTTGAGCTGGTCCATGGTTGGCAGTCCGTGCCGGACCGAGGCGCCGCTGCCGAGCACGATCACCGGGTTACGGGCTAAGCAGTTGTTGATGATGAAAGTCCGAGCTTCTTCGAGAGCGGATGCATCAGGAGAGTCGGACGGCATTTCAGGGACCTGCGTCTGGGAAAATCCATCCATTCTCTAACAGAAATTTTTGTTTTAGCAACTCAGGCGCGCCACAATCATCGAGACATGCGTAAACGCAGAATTCGATCTCTTGAGCTTGCCATTTGCGCGCACCTGCCCCAGGTGGTGTGTGAAGCGCCTGCTACTCGGCGAGTGGGCTCGCACTTGGTTGTGGCCCGAGGCGTGGTGAAAGCGCCACGGTGCCCTTATGGTCTTCGGCAGATCTGGCTGGGATCATTACGCGGACGCAGTGGGCAAGGTGACGGCGAGATCATCACGCAGCGGAACCCTCCCTCCGCTCACCACTCCTCTGGGTCGAACTCCGTGTTCAGGGTCACGGAGTGTATGGTGCCGCTGCGGTATCGCAGCTTGGTTCCACCCACTGCGGCGATACGGATGCGGCCGCTCGCCGCAACGGCAACCAGTTCCGCCAGCCGCTCGGCCGGAATGAAGACGTATGCTTGAAGGAGGTCACCGCGTACGCTGAGGCTTCCAATGCACTTTGGTTCCCCCGCCTCTTGGAGCATGCCCGCTCGGGAACTCAGCGTGACCTCCCCGCAGGGGTGCTTGAAGCCTTCCGGGCGCACGACCTCGCCCCGCAGGATCAGCGTCGCGAGCTCATAATAGGGGCCAGGTTCCCATGCGCTGCCGGTGGCGATCCGGAAACCGTAATAGTGCTCCCACCCGGTCACGGCGACCAAGTAAGTTATCTTTTCGTCACGCTTGCGATATGGTGGCCGGCGACGCTTGGTCGGCATGGGGGATCGGTCCAGGAGCCTCCGCCCTGTCTCCTCCGGACGAAGATCGATTTGGCGAAACCAGGAAAACAGCTCTTCCACCCAATTTCTCCCGCCGGGAGCTGCATACAAAGGCACGAGTGCGCCGAGGGCAGCCGCCAAGGGGGCCATCTGAACGCCACCACAGCCGCCCCGGTGGCGCGTAACAATCTGTGACACGGGAGGCGGTAGATCACGGTAGACACGGGGAGATAGCGGTAATGGCTTTCCCCTATATTACAACAACTTACAAGAACGTCGCAGCTTGGGATGTGACAAAATCCGCTTGGCGAGCTTGCGAAGGTTCTGGGCGACGGCGGCGAGGTGGAACTCGTCGCGGGCGCCGTTCGGCCCCCTCAATCGCAGCCGGTCGAGCCTCAGGATGTGTTTGAGGTGGGCGAACAGCATCTCGACCTACTTCCGCTCGCGTCAGATCGATCAGGTAGTTGGTGGCGTAGGCGAAGAACGCATGGCCCTTCTGTGCCCCCGTCCGCTGCGCGGCCGGATCCGAGCGCTAGACGAACTTGGGCTTCACCTCGCTGGCGGCGCCCCAGGCAGCCTCGTCCAGCGTGTCGAGATACTCCCGGACCGAGCGGCGGGTTGCCGCCATCGCCTCTCAGTCGACCTCCTCCGATCCCGCCGCCGAGCGCTGCTTGTTGGCGTCCGCCCGGATCAGGCTGCATCGACCGCAAAGCCGTCGCCGCCGACCAGCCCGGCCTCCAGGCAGCGCTGCACGGTCGTTTCGAACAGCTTCCGCAGGAGTTCGCTGTCGCGGAAGCGGCCGTGCCGGTTCTTGGAGAAGGTCGAGTGATCCGGCACGTCACCTTCCAGACCGAGCCGGCAGAACCATCGGCAGTTTCCGTTTTGGACTATTCGTCCTCCTCCTGCCGACCAATTCCGCGGCAGCCCTTGAGGAAGTTGTCTCTAAACTCCCGCAAAGCCCACTCGCACTCGAACATATGCTCCGGATCATGGCGACTGCGATCCCAAGGAACCTCTCCGACCTCCATCAGTGTGCCCTCGGAGTCGAAGAGCGGAGGAAGAGGCATTTTCCGGTTGCTCAGTGCGGACTGTGTGATTTCTGGACTGCCAATCTGCGACCGAATGCCAAAGACCTGCCGCCCGATTTCGAGAAGGTAATCCCTCACCAAGTCAAGATCGTTGCGGACCGTGAGTTGGCGCGACAGGCTCTCAAAATGGGCATAGGCTCGTTGCTGGAGTTCCCCAATGCTCAATAGACCGGCGTTCTCCATTGCAAGATTCAACCAATCTTGCGTCGCGACAGCATCATCATGCACCGGAGCATACGTCGCAATGGCCGCAAAAGCATAGCCCCGATTTCTGGCCTTGATGAAGGCGGCAAGGCGGTCCTCTCCAAAAGGCTCGTACTCCTTAGGATGCTTAAGGCGGTCAAAGGACTCGTCCGTTAGATTTAGGCACACATATGCGAGGCTCGCCGCCTTCTCATAGCTCAGCAACATCTCGCCCGTCTTTGTTCTAAAAGATAAAAGATGAGCAGGAGCCGTGTACGTCGTCAGCTCGGCTTGGTACAGAATGGATGATTTCTCTTTCGACCAATTCTGCGAGTCAATCTTCATCTCGATCGGATCTGGCTTGTAGAGCAAGGGCATGCCAGATTTCAGTTCTGAGTACGTGGCTATTGTCTCGAGAAGAGCGCCGACGGTCAGCGGTTGGCGCGCGACCAGCGCACCAGAAGGATTCTCGCCAAAACGAACAAACATCAAGGGATGTGCAGGGTTTATCCTGCCATCGGGGGAAAATTCCTGCCCGCAACTGAACTCAATCGTCCAAGGTCGGCTAACGCTGTGCAGTTGTTGTTCCTTAGCGACGGTTCGATAATAGCGCGGAAGCATGATGCGGCGATCTTGGTCGAAATGCTCGATCACCTTCCAGTATGTACTCTCATCGCCCTGTGTCCGCACAATGACGTCGTAGGCGTCGAACAAGCCGACAAGATATTCCTGCCCCCACACGGTGCTCACCAAGTCGGCCCAATGCGTCAGCTCGTGGAAGATCGTCTCCACCGATGGACGCGCGAGATCGAAGCGATGTGCACGAATATCGTCCTTGTACGTTTCCTCCCTCACACGGTGCAGATGAATGGTTTGAGAGTGCGGCCTCATCTCGGCCACGGTTGAATGATCAGGAAACGACGAACGAGTCGACGAGAGGGCGCTCTTCAGCGTCTGGTAAGTGTGCCCGGACTTGTAAGACATTCTGGATCACCCCTCCGATGTACTCGAAACGCTGGAATCACTGTCACCCTTTTTGCGGACGGGCGAAACCGTCCCTTGGCGGCCAGCCTGCCAATGGACCTTCCATTCTATAGGCAGAGGGGCCGCAATCGTAGGGCATTTCCGATCACGTTGACCGAACTGAGCGCCATCGCCGCCACGGCGATGATGGGGCTCAGTGTCCAGCCGAACAGCGGATAGAAGACGCCAGCCGCGACCGGCACGCCACACCGCGTTGTAGACGAACGCCAGGAACAGGTTCTGCCGGATGTTCCGCATCGTCGCCCGGCTCAAGGCCCGTGCCCGCACGATGCCGGCCATGTCGCCTTCACCAGGGGCACGCCGGCGCAATGGACGGCCACGTCCGCGTCGCGGTGCCCATTGCGATGCCGATGCCGGCCTCGGCGAGTGCCGGCGCGTCGTTGACGCCATCCCCCGCCATGGCGACCACATGGCCCCGGCCTTCAGGGTGCGAACGAACCCGCGCTTCTGATTGTGACCGAGTGCCACCCACACTCTCTTCCGCGATTGCCTCTACCGATTAATTGCGGAAATGTTAGATCAACTCGTCAAGCGAGAGCCTTCTTCCGCATCCGCTACAAATTGCGTGCATGCTCGATCAAATATGCTAAAATTTCACAACCCCTCGCCACGACGTAAGTTTCCCACCAGTTTTACCAATTAATCTAGCCTCAACGCTTCGATATCTAAAATATACAAGGGTAACTTCGATGAGAAAGCGGGCCGCCCTAATAATTGGGAATGGAGAATACAAAGATCTTCCGCTTGACAATCCAATTGGCGATGCGTTGAAAGTGCACAGCCTCCTCCAGCTTCGTGGATTTTCAGCAACGTTAATTACCGATATTGATCGAGCCAATCTCGAAAGTCACCTAGATGCTTTTGAGAAGATGGCGTCAGAATCGGAAATGGCATTGATCTACTTTGCTGGTCATGGCGTGGAATTCCGCGGAGCCGGATACATAATTCCTGTGGATGCTGAATTTCCATTAAGCGCAGGATCTCTTGATTATTTTTGCGTCCCAACGTCAGCCCTCATTAGGGCTCTACGTGGTTGCGGAGGGCCTAAGGTTTTGGTCGTGGACGCTTGCCGGGAGGGTGTGAAGGGATGGTCGGCGGAAGAGTGGAATCGAAGCGGGAATTTTTTGGATGTCATTCGGGAACAGGAATCAAACGTTGATGATACGCTTATTGCGTACTCTACAAGTTTTGGAGAAATTGCGAAGGACGGAAAGGATGGGAATAGTTTGTATTGTAAAAAATTCTGTGACTATGCGCTCCTCCACGGACTGACAATAGAGGACGTGTTTAAGAAAGTTGGATTTGATGTGATGAGGATGACAGGAGGAGCGCAGCGTCCTTGGTACTATTCTAGCTTGAACGATCGTGTAAAATTCAGTGATATGGATGAGTTCAAGTTAATCCATACCAAGCGAGTTCCTCGCGGTGCAATTGGCGACATTCCGTCGCTGTCCGGTGATTATGACTGCTTTGAAACGATGGTAAGCTCTGGCAATTCGGCGCTCCATTTATTCACCGTGTCGTCCGTCTACACGCTTGATCGGCTCATGCCTTCGTCGGTCATCGGAACGGCTATGGCTGGCCCGGATCGACATGTGGCCATCGATAGCGAAGGAAATGTTTTCATTTGGAATAGAAAAAGCATAATGGTAGCAAAAATTTCAGGAATCACACCCCATGGCGTTAAGATATCGCCAAATGGAATGAGGTTGTTAATTTATGGGCGCGAAGGCGTAATGTCCGTTAATATCTCAAGCAAAACTTTCGAAATAATATTCGCGCGCGACCTCCCCTGGGAGCCATACTGCGCAGCATTCGTAAGCAATAACGAAGCATGGATTGCCGGCCAGAATGAGAAAATTGCGCGCCTTGTGATACGGCGCGGGAGGTATTCACTGAGAGAGGTTGAGGTGGACAGTCGCTCGCGTCCCTGGTCCCACGCCTACTCTATGGCGTACGTCCCGACGCGTAACGAATTAGCCATAACATTCGGCAATGGAAAGATTGATATATTTTCGGTAAAATCAGCTAAAATATCGAAAACATTTAAGCTCTCAAAGCATATGCAAAGTACAATAGCAAGAAGAGAGTCGCTAGTAGATACGGTACAGGGGGAAATGATAACGAATTTTCTCTTCCATCCATCTACTCTTACGGCTGATCAGCGCGATTTTTGCGAGTCACAGCTCGCCCTAAATGCGTTGATGTTCAGTTCCGCTTCGCGAGACGTTCCAATTATAGCGGTCGGAAGCTCGGAGGGCATCGTTTACCTCCTGGACGCCCGAGACGGGCAAATTGTCCAACAGTTAGATGTCTGCTCTGACCGGGGCAGCGGGATTGAGGGGGTGCAATTCACTCGCGGTGGCCTAATAGCCGTGCTCACAGCTGATTGTTACCTTTATCACTACGCGTCCGGATCCATACCATTGGCCTCCGAATTGCCGCTTCAGTTCGGACGGCTCGTGTACCAGGGATCCTCTCAACCGGCCACGTTTTAAGCTATAGTGTGATGTGACCAGGAGGCACGCTGAGCCTGATGTGCGCGGCGGCTTTGGATTGCAGCACGCGCAGCGTATCCCATTTGCGGGCAGACGATGGAAGCGAAGAAGTCGGACGACATCGGTATGCGGCGTGGACGCATACTACCGAACTTACCTCAGACGAAGCAGTTAGACGTCATTGCCGAAGGTCTGCCGGTCTTGATGAAGAGCGCAGAGGACCTGCTTGCGGCCTCGAAGGCGCTGGACGAGCACCATCGGGGAGCAACCATCCTGGATGGTCACGCCAGGGAAGAGATTGCAAAGATCCTGATCCTTATGGACATTGTGCGTTGTCCGCCGAAGCTGCGGCAGTCGCGTATCGGACCGATGATGGGGTGGTTCTACGACCATCTCGCTAGACTGATCTATGTTGAAGCGCAGAGCTGGAGGCCTGTCGATGTTAAGCAGCTTCAGGATTACGTCGATGACAATCGCAAGTCTCACTATCTTGAAGGTGCGGTGGGCGAGTACATCCTGCCAAACTGGACAATATATGCGCGAGAAAGCCTGCTTTACGCCGACATTGTCACTCATGAAGACGGTGAGCCGATGTGGAACGAACCGGACGCACTGGCACCAGCGTTCCGTTATGGCGAGCCCCTCGCTTGGCGATTGTGCCAAGCTCTCCGGGACATGGGCGCCTTCACAAGGGCAGGGCTTGACATAACCTCGTCCATATGGAGCCAAATTGACTTTGCGGAAACGCAGAACTGGAGTGATGCCAGAAACCTAACCCGAGAGATGCTCATTGCATTGCAAAAAGCAGGGCTCATAACTGATGCAGCACGAGAAGAACAACTCGGCCCGCTGTACAATGACTGGCAGCTCCCGATGTACCGCATCGACTTCACCAGGATCTCAGTACCGCTGGCCGATCTCCAAGTAGAAAGGGATGCTAACCTGTGGTCGGAAATGGGTTACTGATCGGGCTTTTATTGAGTATCCTATAACTGATTGAGCGTCTGAAGGGAGGCGTACTCCTGATCAGGGCGACGGCGGCAGGGAAACCGCCACACGCCCCCCTCCTTCCGGCCGGTCGACGAGCACGATGCCCCCGCCTTGCGCTCGGATCGTTGCGCAAGCGACCGTCATGCCAAGGCCGAACTCGCCCGACTCGCGGCTGCGAGAGTGTTCGATGCGGTAGAAGGACTGAAACACCTTCTCCCGCTCGGCCTCGGGAATACCAGGGCCATCGTCGAGGATGTCCACCACGATCTGGTCAGCAGTCACGAACAGGTCGACCTGCGCCCGCCACCCACCCTGGGCATCGCTTGGGTGATGCATCGCGTTTTGGGCGGCGGCGACAGCCACCCAGCGCGTGACAATCTGTGACACGGAAGGCGGTAGATCACGGTAGGCAGAAGGAGATAGTGGTAATGCACTTTCCTGTTGCTACAACTGCTTACAACAATATCGAAGCTTGGGGAGCGGCAAAATCCGCTTCCCAAGCTTACGACGAGGGTTCGATTCCCTTCACCCGCTCCAAAATCTCCTTGAAAATCAAAATCTGCTGAGACCTTGACGTTCAAGGTGCGCGGAAGCTCGGGGTGGCCGCGGACATTGGTCCGGCGGCCCGAGCCCCGTTGTGAAACCGGTGTTTTGAAACCGTGTTTACCGGTGCTTGCCGTTGTTGGAGGTCAAGGCGCCAACCGCGGCGCCGGCCGCGCCACCAATCACGCCGCCCATCACGGCGCTGCCTCCCGTCAGGGCGCCGACCGCGGCACCGCCTGCGGCACCGATGGCGCCACCCGACAAGGTCCGCTGTTCGCGGTGGCTGAGGTTCGAGCAGCCCGTCAGAACAAGGCCGCCAACGACGATCACTGCCAGTTTCTTCACCATGATCCTACCCATTTTCTTCCCTGCATTCTTGGGTGGCGCCAGCCTGAGAGACCGGCGGCCAAGCTTGCGCTTGTCACGCATGCTTACGGAATGAACACCCGTCCGCGTGTGACTATTCCGGGGCGAAAGGCATCGAAACCATCCCTAAGAGCGTGGCTTCGCTTTCCCAACCCTCTCCCTAAGATGGGTGGGCGGGGTCGTTCAGCAAAGCCGATGGGAACGGCGTGCAGGTTCCAGTGAAAAACTGTAGTTATTTTCTGGTTATTACTTGTTTACCATCATGCCGCGTCGAAACGTTGCACTGACTTTGGCGCGTTTCCCCTTTACATCACCAAAGTTGCATGGAAGGTTCAGTGTCCTAACGACCTGCGCCACATGGCAGACGCAGGCTCTTCGGAAACGTCCCAGGATGCCCACCATGCTGCATCTTTCCAGGCCGCAGGCCCTTGCCGTTCTCCCGGCGAGCCGCCCGAGTGACCGCCGCGAACGGCATCCATTGCAGCCGGTCCGTCTCCATCCTTGCGCTCCGATCTTCGAACGTTCGGATGCGGCGACCCATTCGGCAAATCCGGCGGCGGTTCCGGCGGCCGTTGCCCAATCCCCGTCCCAGCCCCGCGCAGTCTCCGGCGGGGAGCCGCTGGCGCGCGTCATCCATATGGCGACCACCGGTGTGTGGGTGGTGAAGCAGCGGGGCCGGATGCTCGAAATCGCGGGACGGATGCACTGGAACTGTCCGCGCTCCCTCGCGTCGGACGCCGAGCGCGCCGGCGTCGCCCTGTCCGATCTGGTCATGAACACCGGCCGCCAGTCCTGATCCGGCCGTTGCAGGGAAAGCGGTGCGAAAAAGAAAAGAGCGGCGCCCGCGAGCGCCGCTCCTTCGCGTATGCCGGTCCGGGATGGCGCCGCGTCAGCGCTCCATCGTCACGGCCTTGATGGTCTCGACGCGGATCTCCTCGGTCAGCCGCTCCTTGTAGGCGGCGAACTCCGGGGTGGTCTTGACCTTGTAGGAACGGGGGTGCGGCAGATCGATCGGGATGTCGCACTTGATGCGGCCCGGCCGGGCCGACATCACCACCACGCGGCTGGCCATGAAGATGGCCTCGTCGATGTCGTGGGTGACGAACATCACCGTCTTGCGGTCGGCCTCCCAGATGCCCAGCAGCAGCTCCTGCATCAGCTCGCGCGTCTGGTGGTCCAGCGCGCCGAAGGGCTCGTCGAGCAGCAGCATCTTCGGGTCGTTGGCCAGCGCGCGGGCCAGCGCCGTGCGCTGCTGCATGCCGCCGGACAGCTGGGCGGGGTGGTGGTTCTCGAAGCCCTTCAGCCCGACCTGGGCCAGAAAGCGGTCGGCGATCGCCAACTGCTCCGCCCGCGGCAGGCCGCGCTCGCGCAGGCCGAAGCAGACGTTGTCGCGCACGGTCAGCCAGGGGAACAGGGTGTAGGACTGGAAGACCATGCCACGGTCGGGGCCGGGGCCGGACACCGCCTTGCCCTCCAGCAGCACCTCGCCGGCGGTGGGGGTTTCCAGACCAGCGACGATGCGCAGCAGCGTGGACTTGCCGCAGCCCGACGGCCCCAGGATGGTGATGAAGTCGTTGTCGGCGACCTCCAGGCTCGTCGGCACCAGCGCGCGGGTGGGCGCCGTGCTGTTGCGGCCGGGGAAGGTCTTCTCGACGTTGCGGATGGACAGCTTGCTCATGGCCGGCGCTTATCGTCCTTTGGCCCACGGGAAGAGACGGGCGTTGAGCGCCCGGAACAGCAGGTCGGTGATCAGGCCGATCACGCCGATGATGAAGATGCCGAAGATCATCTGGCCGGTGTCGAGGAAGCGTTGGGCGTCGATGATCATGTGGCCGATGCCGCGCGACGCGCCCACCAGTTCCGCCACGATCACGTAGGTCCAGGCCCAGCCGAGCACGAGGCGCAGCGCCTCGAAGATCTGCGGCGAGGCGGCGGGCAGCAGGACGCGCAGCACCACGCCGTCGCGCTTGGCGCCCAGCGTGTAGGCGGCCTCCACCAGATCGCTGCGGATGCCCGACACGATGACCGTCACCATGATGATGAGCTGGAAGACCGAGCCGATGAAGATGACCAGGATCTTCTGAAGCTCGCCCACACCCGCCCACAGGATCAGCAGCGGGATGAAGGCCGAGGCCGGCAGGTAGCGGGCGAAGGACACGAAAGCCTCGAAGAAGGCCTCCACCGGCTTGAAGGCCCCCATCAGGATGCCCAGCGGCACCGCCAGGGCGGCGGCCATGGCGAAGCCGGCGAAGACGCGCCAGACCGTGACGGCGATGTCCTCGGCGAAGCCGAACTCCCGGAACAGAGCGATGCCCGCCGTCAGCGTGTCGCCGGGCGAGGCCAGGAACAGCGGCTTCACGAAGCCGCCGTAGGTGGCGATGCCCCAGCCCAGGAAGAACAGCACGAAACAGGCGATGCCCAGCGCCGTGCGCAGCGCCGGAGCGACCGGCTTCAGCGGAGTGAAGAGGGGGGACATGGGATTGGTGGACCGTTGTCGGTGTGTTGGAGGCGCTTGCCCCCACCCCGGCCCTCCCCCGCTCTCGCAGGGGAGGGAGTTTTGTC
>NZ_QLKQ01000038.1 GCF_003349955.1 Azospirillum brasilense | reverse complement strand
GGGCGGTGCGTCCGGCGCATCCGGAAGGGGGAGGGGCCGAATGTGGCGGAGTGCGGAAAACGGAAAAGCCGCCTCGCCCCTTTTGGGGGCGGGCGGCTTCCGGACGAGCGGACTGGTCTCGTTGAGCGGGCGGTCAGCCCTCCTCGGAAACCTCGGCCTCGGCGGCCTCGGGGGCCTCCTCGATCTCGTCCTCGTCGTCGCGCAGGTCGGCCGCGGTGACCATGCCGCCGCGGGAGAGCTGCAGTTCAGCCTCTTCCTGCGAGCGGGCGACGTTCACCGTGACGGAGATGCTCACCTCGGGGTGCAGGACGACGCGCAGCTTGAACAGGCCCAGCGTCTTGATCGGGGTCTCGATCGACACCTGCTTGCGGTCGACCTTGTAGCCGGCGGCGTCAAGGGCGTCCGCGACGTCGCGCGGCGTCACCGAACCGTACAGCACGCCGGTCTCGCCGGCCTGACGGATCACGACGACCGTCACGTCGTTCATCTTGGCGGCAACCTGCTCGGCGTCCTTGCGGCGCTCGAGGTTGACGGCCTCCAGGTGGGCCTTCTGCTTCTCGAAGAACGCCATGTTCGCCTTGGTGGCGCGCATGGCCTTCTTCTGCGGCAGCAGATAGTTGCGGGCGAAGCCGGGACGCACCTTCACGACCTGGCCCATCTGGCCGAGCTTCTCGACCCGCTCCAGCAGAATAACTTCCATCACTCGTCCTCCTGATCGGGGCCGGCGGGCCGGAGACGGCGACGCAGCCCAATCCATTGCTCGATCATGCCCAGACCGACCATCAGCACGATCGGCCAACCGAAAAGAAACAGGAACATGTAGAACCCGATGAGGATCGGCAGCTTGGCCGATCGGCGTCGGGCGAACACATGCACCACCGAAAGCCCGGCAAAGGCGAATGGCAGGGACAGGATCAGCGCGGCGTTGACCGCGAGGAACCCGACCGGGTCCGACGCCAGCGAGGCGGCCACCATGGTCAGCAGGAACGCGGTGGCGAGCCACCGGGGCAGCTCCACGTCGTCCAGCCGCATGGCGGGGCGCCGGTTGCGGCCGAACCGCATCAGGACGCCCTGCGCCAGGGCCCCGTTGACGATCGTCATGACGAGCCATGAGATCACCGCGAAGCCCGGCAACACCTCGGCCATCCAGATGTCCTGCGGGTCCGGGGCCGGCTGGCCCTGCGCGGAGAACATCTGGTCCGCCATGCGGCTCAGCGTTTCCCGCACCGCGCCCTCCAGCCCACCGGGCTGATCGAGCGTCAGAACCGCGGCACCCAGAAGGCCCGCCAGTCCCATTCCGGTCAGCGCCATCAGGAGCCGGCCCGGAGGATACCATTCAACACTCCCGTCGGGAGCCGCCCGCGCCAGCAGCGCCTGCCGCACCACCAGGATGACCGGGACAGCCGCGGTCACCAGATAGGCGAGAGACACCAGGACGCTGGACGACACCGCCAGGACCGCCACCGTTCCCACCGCACCGGCGAGAAGGGAGGCGGTGGAGCCGAGCCACAGTCCCGCGAGGAACAGCGGCAGCGGCGCCAGATAGCCCAGGATCAGCGCCCCGAACCCGCCGAACAGAACGGCGAGATAGAAGAAAGCGCTGACCACGCCGACACCGATGGCAGCCGCCAGAGGGGCGGCCAGGGGCGAGGCCATGGGATTGCCTTTGCCTGTTGTCCGCTTCGGTCCTTACTTCACCACGTAGGGAAGCAGGGCCAGGAAGCGGGCGCGCTTGATGGCGCGGGCGAGTTCGCGCTGCTTCTTCGCGGAAACCGCGGTGATGCGGCTCGGCACGATCTTGCCACGCTCGGAGATGAAGCGGGACAGGAGCTTGACGTCCTTGTAGTCGATCGCCGGGGCGTTCGCGCCCGAGAACGGGCAGGTCTTGCGGCGGCGGAAGAACGGACGGCGGGGACCGCCACCGGTGCGGGCCGGAGCGCCCGAGGTCTGCTTGTCGGACATTTAGGCGTTCTCCCCTTCGGCAACGGTGGGCTCCTGGCGACGCGGCGGGCGCGGGCCACGGTCGTCGAAGCGGCGCGGGCCGCGGTCGCCGCGATCGCCGCGGTCACCACGCTCGCCACGGCTCTGCATCATCACCGACGGGTTGGCGTCCAGCGCGTCGACGCGGACGGTCATGAAGCGCAGCACGTCCTCGTTGATGCCCATGTTGCGCTCCATCTCGAGGACGGCGGCGGCGGGGGCGTCAAGGTTGAACAGGGTGTAGTGACCCTTGCGGTTCTTCTTGATCTTGTAGGTGAGCGTCTTCAGGCCCCAGTATTCGGTCTTGGCGACCTGGCCGCCGTTGTCGCGAATGATCTGGGCGAACTGCTCGCCGAGCTGCTCGGCCTGGGCGGCCGAGATGTCCTGGCGCGCGATCAGCACGCACTCGTAAAGAGCCATTGTACTCCCCATGGCTGTTCATGGTCCGGCGCTGCGCCCCATCCCCTATGGACAGGATCAGCCGCCCGGGCCTAGCCGGCGGCACGCGGGCCACCGGCAAGGAGTTATGAAGCGGCGCAGTATGCACAAAAGCCCTATCCCGACAAGCGGAAACACGAGCCGGCCGACGATTCCTCCGCCACTGCCTTTGATGCGCCTTGGAATGACCCTTTTCTCCGTTCGCCTTTGCATCGCACCAATGAAAAAACGCCGAAAAAGCAACAGAAAGGCACCAATTCGACCTCGTCAACGTTGAGCATCGCTTGACTTGCCCGAAAGGCCGGGTATGACTGTCGCCGAATTCAACGGCGGCGTCGCGGGTGGCGCGCCTTATTACTAGGGTTCCCAGACAGCATGACCAGGGCGTTCGTCTTTCCGGGCCAGGGCAGCCAAGCCGTCGGCATGGGCCGTGAGCTGGCCGAGGCGTTCGAGGTCGCGCGGCTCACCTTTGAAGAGGTGGATGACGCGCTGAACCAGCGTCTGTCCCGCCTGATGTTCGAAGGCCCCGAGGCCGACCTGACGCTGACCGAGAACGCCCAGCCGGCCCTGATGGCCGTGAGCGTCGCCGTTCTGCGGGTGTTGAAGGATCAGGGCGGGCTCGACCTGGGCAAGCACGCGGCCTTCGTCGCCGGTCATTCGCTTGGTGAATATTCGGCCCTGTGCGCCGCCGGCGCCTTCACCCTGGCCGACACCGCGCGTCTGCTGAAGCTGCGCGGCCAGGCCATGCAGAAGGCCGTGCCGGTCGGGCAGGGCGCCATGGCCGCCCTGCTGGGCGCCGAGCTGGAACAGGCCCAGGCCATCGCCGCCGACGCCGCCAGGACCCCCGCGGGCCAGACCGAGGTCTGCACCGTCGCCAACGACAACTCGTCGGGGCAGGTGGTGATCTCCGGCCACGCCGAGGCCATCGAGCGCGCCATCGTGATCGCGGCGGAGCGCGGGCTGAAGCGCACCGTGCGCCTGCCGGTCAGCGCGCCCTTCCATTGTCCGCTGATGCAGCCCGCCGCCGACGCCATGGCCGAGGCCCTGGCCACCGTGACGATCGGCGCGCCGGCGGTTCCGGTGGTCGCCAACGTGACCGCGTCGGCCGTGTCGGACCCCAACGAGATCCGCCGTCTTCTCGTGGAGCAGGTGACCGGCATGGTTCGCTGGCGCGAGAGCGTGCTCTATATGAAGGAGCAGGGGGTCGACACGCTGGTCGAACTCGGCTCCGGCAAGGTGCTGTCGGGTCTCGCCAAGCGCATCGACAAGGAATTGGCCGGCACCTCCGTCCAGGGCCCGGCCGACGTCGAATCGTTCCTGAAGACCCTGTGAGGCATTCCATGTTCGATCTGACCGGAAAGAAGGCGCTGGTCACCGGCGCCTCGGGTGGCATCGGGGCGCAGATCGCCCGCGCGCTGCACGCGCAGGGCGCCACCGTCGCCCTGTCCGGCACCCGCGTCGCCCCGCTGGAGGCGCTCGCCGCCGAACTGGGCGAGCGCGCCCTGGTGGTGCCCGGCAACCTCGCCGACGCCGCCGGAACCGAGCAACTCGCCAAGGACGCAGAGGCCGCCCTCGGCCAGATCGACATCCTGGTGAACAACGCCGGCCTGACCCGCGACCAGCTGGCCATGCGCATGAAGGACGACGACTGGCAGTCGGTGCTGGACGTCAACCTGACCGCCGCCTTCCGCCTGTCGCGCGCCGTGCTGCGCGGCATGATGAAGCGCCGCTGGGGCCGCATCATCGGCATCACTTCGATCGTCGGCGTCACCGGCAATCCCGGCCAGGCCAACTACGCCGCCTCCAAGGCCGGCATGATCGGCATGTCGAAGTCGCTGGCCGCGGAGGTCGCGTCGCGCGGCATCACCGTGAACTGCGTCGCGCCGGGCTTCATCACGACGGCGATGACCGACGCCCTGAATTCCGAGCAGAAGGACAAGCTGCTCACCGCCATTCCTTCCGGCCGCATGGGCGAGCCGGGGGAAATCGCCGCCGGAGTCGTGTACCTGGCGAGCGATGAGGCCGCCTATGTCACCGGCCAGACGCTGCACATCAACGGCGGCATGGCCATGATCTGAGGCGGATTCGCTGCCTGAACCACAGGTTCGGACCGGCGTCCGCGGGCGCTGGTCAAGGCTGTAAAAATGTGTTATCGGACGGGGCTTTTTGTGGCAGGAAGGCACGCAGCCGCGTGTTGAGCCGGCCGAATTCGCCCGAGCGGTCTCAAGGATTGGAAGGTCTTAAAAAATGAGCGATGTCGCCGAGCGCGTTAAGAAGATCGTTGTGGACCACCTCGGGGTCGAGGAGTCGAAGGTGACGGAGAACGCCTCCTTCATCGACGATCTCGGCGCCGACAGCCTCGACACGGTCGAGCTGGTTATGGCTTTCGAGGAAGAGTTCGGCTGCGAGATTCCGGACGACGCCGCCGAGAAGATTCTGACGGTGAAGGACGCCATCGACTTCATCAAGGCGAACGCCGCCGCCTGATCAGGCGCTGACGTGAAAGGCCAGGCAGCTTTCCCAAGTGGCCTGGCCGTCGCTGAGTTTTCCGAGGAAAGGTCAAGGAATACCCCATGAGACGTGTCGTCGTTACCGGCCTTGGTCTGGTCACGCCGCTCGGTGTCGGCCATAAGCTCAACTGGGAGCGTCTGACCGCCGGCCAATCGGGCATCCGCGCCATCACGGGTTTTGACGCCTCCGATCTGGCCTCGAAAGTTGCCGGGCAGGTTCCGCGCGGGGATGGCGACGGGTTGTTCAACCCCGATGCCTTCGTTCCGCCGAAGGACCAGCGGAAGATGGATGATTTCATCATCTTCGCCATCGCCGCCGCCCACGAAGCGATCAAGGATTCCGGCTGGGTCCCCCAGACCGAGGAAGAGCGCGAACTCACCGGCGTCATGGTGGGCTCGGGCATCGGCGGCCTGCCGGGCATCGCCGATGGTGCGGTCACGCTGGCCGAGAAGGGCCCGCGCCGCATTTCCCCCTTCTTCATTCCGGCCTGCCTCATCAATCTGGCGTCCGGTCACATCTCCATCCAGCACGGCTTCAAGGGCCCCAACCACGCTGTGGTCACGGCCTGCTCGACCGGCGCGCACGCCATCGGCGATGCTTCGCGCCTGATCATGCTGGGTGACGCCGATGTGATGGTCGCCGGCGGCACGGAAGCGGCGGTCAGCCGCCTGGGCGTCGGCGGTTTCGCCGCCATGCGCGCCCTGTCCACGAATTTCAACGACACGCCGGAAAAGGCGTCGCGCCCCTACGACAAGGATCGCGACGGCTTCGTGATCGGCGAGGGCGCCGGTGTCGTCGTCCTCGAGGAACTGGAGCACGCCAAGAAGCGCGGTGCCCACATCTACGCCGAAGTGATCGGCTACGGCATGTCCGGCGACGCCTACCACATCTCCGCCCCGGCGGAGGACGGCAACGGCGGTTTCCGCGCCATGCGCAACGCGCTGAAGCGGGCCGGGCTCGAGCCGTCGGACATCGACTACGTCAACGCGCACGGCACCTCGACGCCGCTGGGCGACGAGATCGAGCTGGGCGCGGTGAAGCGTCTGTTCGGTGCGGCGATGGACAACGTCGCCATGTCCTCCACCAAGTCGGCCATCGGCCATCTGCTGGGGGCCGCCGGTGCGGTCGAGGCGATCTACTCGATCAAGGCGATCAACCACAGCCTGGTGCCGCCGACGCTGAACCTTGAGAACCCGTCGGAGAGCTGCCTCGGCGTCAACCTCGTTCCGAAGGTTGCGCAGGAGCGCCGCGTGCGGGCCGCGCTGTCGAACTCCTTCGGCTTCGGCGGCACCAACGCCTCGCTGATCTTCAAGGAATTCGCCTGAGCGGCGAAGCATCGCGGAGACCGCCAATGGGTTGGGGCCTCCGAATCGCGGCGGGGGCGTTGACCGTCCTCACCGCGGGCAGCGGCTTGGTGTTCTGGGGTGCCCTCCGCGTGATGGCCCCCGGACCGCTTGAGCACGCCGAGACGGTGGTCATTCCGCGCGGCAGCGGGCTGGAAGCCATCGCGCTGACTCTGGAGGATGCCGGGGTCGTCGACTCTCCGATCCTCTTCCTCTTCGCCGCGAAACTCCAAGGGCCGTTGAAGGCGGGCGAGTATGCCTTCCCTGCGGGAATCAGCGTCGATGGCGTTCTGGAGATGCTGCGCCAGGGCAAGACGGTGGTCCGCCGCTTCACGGTGCCGGAGGGGCTGACCTCCGCGCAGGTGGTGGCGTTGCTCGATGCCGAGCCGGCGCTGACCGGCGAGTTGAAGACGGTTCCGAAGAACGGCACCGTACTCCCTGAAACCTATCACTATTCCTACGGCGATTCGCGTTCGTCCCTGGTCGAGCGGATGCAGCACGCCATGACCCAGGCCTTGAACGAGGCGTGGAAGAACCGCGGCCCGGACCTGCCCTACGAGACTCCGCAGCAGGCCCTGACCATGGCGTCCATCGTGGAGAAGGAGACCGGCGTCGCGGCCGAGCGCGCCAAGGTGGCGGGCGTCTTCGTCAACCGCCTGGAGACCGGGATGAAGCTCCAGTCGGACCCGACCGTGATCTACGCGTTGACCGACGGCAGCGGCGAGTTGGGGCGGACCCTGACCCGCAACGACTGGAAGTTCGAGTCCCCTTACAACACCTACGTCGCGGCGGGGCTTCCGCCGGGGCCGATCGCCAATCCGGGGCGGGCGTCCATCCAGGCGGCGCTTCATCCGGAGAAGCACGACTTCCTGTATTTCGTCGCCGACGGCACCGGGGGGCATGTCTTCGCGAAGACCCTGCCGGATCACAACCGCAACGTCGCCAAGTGGCGCGAGGTGCAGCGTCGGCAGTCCGGTGGAGCGGGCAACGGGGACTCGCCGCAGGATTAGCGGTCCCCTGTTCCCGAGCGGAAGGCCTGCCCGAACGCAACGCCTCCGGTCAGGCGGCGTTCGACGCCACCACGTCCAGGGCGACGACACCGCCCAGCGCGCCGTAGCTCTTGCGGGCGGCGCGCATCTTCTCCAGCGATTCCATGAGGCTTTCCTCGGCGAAGCCGGGGGCGAGCTGCGCCAGCTCCTGTTCCGTCAAGGTGATGAAGGCGTCTAAAAGGCGCGCGTGGATGCGGCACGCCTGGCGGACTTCATCGGCGACCATCGGTGCTGGCATGGTAGGCTCCCAATCACGGAATAAAGAGAAACACGGTCCGTCCGTGCGTGGGAATTCTGTCGGGTTGTGGTTAATAGAGCATTAAATGCAATTCATCTTCCGGACAGGAAGAAGAGTTACCACTTCAGACGAAAAGGGTGAAAATTGGACGATTTCGATTTTGGTATGTGACAGAGTTAGGCCGACTCTTGTGACTTTCGAATATTCGTTTTTGAGCGGTGCGGCGGTCCTTCGTCCGGTGAGGGGCGAAGGACCGCCGAAAAATCAACGACGGATTTCCTTGTCGAGGTTCAGCTCCGCCTTGGCGCCCTGGATGCGCGCCCGGTAGACCAGCATGGCCTCCATCACCCGCTGCACGTAGTTGCGGGTCTCGTAGATCGGGATCAGTTCCAGCCAGTCCACCGCGTCGATGGCCTCGCCGCGCGGGTCGCCGTAGGTGTCGATCCATTGGCGGACACGGGTCGGGCCGGCGTTGTAGGCGGCGATGGCCATGATGTAGGAGCCGTTGAAGCGGTCGATCATGTCCGCCAGATAGGTCGAGCCGAGCCGCACGTTGTAGTCCGGGTCGCTGATCAGCTTGGCGGTATCGTGCTTGACGCCGAGCTTGCCGGCGACCAGCTGCGCGGTTCCGGGCATGAGCTGCATCAGTCCGCGCGCCCCGGCCGACGACACCACGCGGGTGTTGAAGGTGCTCTCCTGCCGGATGATGGCGTGCACGAGGGCGATTTCCGGAGCGGACGGCCGGCTCTCGATCATCGGGTAGCCGGCTTCGACCAGGAACACGTCGTTCTGCGCGGCGTCCTTGGCGGCGGCGACGGCGAGGTCGCGGCGCCCGACCTCGCGGGCCAGCTTGGCCGCCAGCACATAATCCGCCGGTTCCTTGGCGTCGAGGCTGATGCGGCGCAGGAAGGCGGTCACCCGCTCGTCGGTGTTGCCCTCGATCTCGGCCAGCAGCTTGGTCACGCGGACCACCTCCCGCCGTTCGAAGGCGGTGGCGTCGGCGTTGGACACGCGCGGTTCGGCGGGCAGGGCGATGCGCCCGTTCCCGGCGTGGCGGGCGGCGAGCTGGCCGTAGAAGGTTGTCCCGTACTGGGCGGCCTTGGCGTACCAGTCCTTGGCCTGCGCCGTCTGGCCCAACGCCTCCGCCGCGCGCCCGCACCAGTAGGCGCCGCGCGCCTTGCTGATCGGCGCGCCGACCGAGCGGTAGAGCTTGTGGAAATGGTTGAAGGCGCTCGACGGATCGTCGAGGAAGCGCAGCGCCAGGAAGCCGGCGAGGAATTCCGCCTCCGCAGCACCGTTGCCCTCGGTCTGACCGTGCGCCGTCACCAGACGGTAGGCGAGGTTGTGGTCGCCGTTCACCATGGCGCGGCGGGCCAGGATGTGGCGCTCCGTCCACCAGGCCTGCGGGCGGCCCATGTCCTTGGGCGCCTGCGCGATGATCTCCAGCGCTCCGGCGTCGTCGCCCTTGCGGCGGCGGTAGCGGGCGCGGTCGAACAGCAGGCCGGGATCGGTGCGCAGCGAGGCGGGGACGCGGGCCAGCGCCGCGTCGGCGTTCTTGGCGTCGCTGTCCAGGGCGATCCGCGCCTCGATCAGCAGGTCGTAGGCCTCGTCGAAGAAGGGCAGCATGCGGCGCACCGCGGCTTCCTGGCGCTCCCACAGCAGGCGGTCGATGCGCGCCTTGTGCTCCTGCGGACGCAGGTGCGAGCGGTAGCGGGCCAGGAACTGCTCCTCGTCCGCCGACGTGAAGTTCGCCTCCACCCAGCGGTCGCGCACCATCCGCACCGCCCGCTCGGCGTTGCCGGTCGCCAGCAGCGTGTCGGCGTGGCGCATGAAGCCTTCGTTGGACAGGGGCGGGTACTGCTTGAACCAGGCGAGCACCCGGTCCTCGTCCAGGTCGATGGGCATCGCCTTTTCCGCCTGACGGCGAAGCTGCGCCTGGTTGGGCCAGTCGCCGTTCTCGCGGATGAAAGCGGCGATCTCGTCGAAGCTGCCGCCGCCGGGAGTCGCCAGGGCCATCCAGCGGATCACCTTGGCCGGCAGCTTGTTGGAGGCTTGTGCGGCGATGCGCAACGCCTCGTCGTGGCGGTCGTTGTCGGCCGCCTTGAAGGCCTGCCGGTAGACGGCGAGGTCCTGCGCCGTCAGGCTGGCCGCCCCGGCGGGCTGAGACAGCACGATCAGCCCCAGCAGGGCGGCGGCGATGGCGGAACGGGTGGCGGAACGGGTGGCATGTCGGATGATCATCCGGGCGCTCTTGCTCGGGGGAACGGGTGCGGCTAAGGTGCGCGACACTTTTCTTGTAGTCCGTCGGAGGTGGCAGGCATGTTGTACGGTTCCATCGTCGCTCTTTTGACCCCGTTTAAAAACGGGAAAGTGGACGAGGCCGCCTTCCAGTCCTTCGTCGAGTGGCAGGTTGCGCAGGGCACCCACGGTCTCGTTCCGTGCGGCACAACGGGCGAGTCGCCCACCCTCTCCCACGAGGAGCACAACCGGGTCGTCGAGCTGTGCATCGAGGCCGCGGGCGGGAAGGTTCCGGTCGTCGCCGGCACCGGGTCGAACTCCACCGAGGAGGCGATCTCGCTGACCCAGCACGCCAAGAAGGCCGGCGCCACCGCGGCGCTGGTCGTCACGCCCTATTACAACAAGCCGACGCAAGAAGGTCTGTACCAGCATTTCAAAGCGATCCATGACGCGGCGGATTTGCCGATCGTTATCTACAACATTCCCGGCCGCAGTGTCGTGGATATGTCGGTGGCAACGATGGCCCGCCTCGCCAAGCTGCCGAACATCGTCGGCGTGAAGGACGCCACGGCGGATCTGGCCCGCCCGGTCCGCCTGCTGCAGGAGGTCGGTCCCGACTTCATCCAGCTCTCGGGCGAGGACGCGACGGCGCTGGCCTTCAACGCGCAGGGCGGCGTCGGCTGCATCTCGGTGACGGCGAACATCGCGCCGGCCCAGTGCGCCGCGATGCAGGACGCCTGGCGGAAGGGCGATCTCGCCACCGCCTACAAGTACCGCGACCTGCTGACCCCGCTGCACGATTCCATGTTCGTGGAGACGAGCCCGGCGCCGGTGAAATACGCCGCCAGCCTGCTCGGCAAGTCCTCGGACGAGGTTCGTCTGCCGCTGGTCGCCGCGTCGGAAAGCACGCGGACCACCGTCCGCGACGCGATGAAGAAGGCCGGGCTGCTGTCCTAAGGGACAGCAGCACCCCGCCCCAGGGAAGGAGGATCCGTGGCCGCCCGCGAGCCCGAACCAAGGCGCATGGCGGCACAGAACCGCCGCGCACGCTTCGACTATTTCATCGAAGACACTCTGGAGGCCGGTCTGATGCTGACCGGCACCGAGGTGAAGTCGTTGCGCGGCGGCCGTGCCAGCATCAACGAGGCGTACGCCGGCCTCAAGAACGGGGAACTGTACCTGTTCAACGCCTACATCCCGGAATACGGGCAGGCGGGACGCTGGCTTCAGCACGAGACCAAGCGCCCGCGCAAGATGCTGGTGCACCGCCGCGAGCTGAGCAAGCTCATGGGCGCCATCAAGCAGAAGGGGATCACGCTGATCCCGATGACCGTCTACTTCAACGACCGCGGCATCGCCAAGGTCGAGGTCGGCCTCGCCACGGGCAAGAAGAAGCACGACAAGCGCGAGTCCGAGAAGGAACGGTCGTGGCAGCGCGACAAGGCGCGCCTGATGCGCGACAAGGGTTGAGACCAGGGGATAAAGGGAAAGAGCCTGTGAGCCGATTGTCCAACCGCGCGACCGACCGCGATTCCACCGTGGCCGGCGTCGCCGCGGAGGCGCTGGCCGACCGCCGCCCGCAGGGCCGAATCCTGGTGGCCGGCGACACCGACGGCGCCATGGAGGAGGCCCTGGCCGAGGGCGGGGCGGAGGTCGTCTCCTGGCACCGTCTGGGGCTGGAGGGCAAACCGGCCACGCCCTGGCCGGCGGACGGCGCCTTCGACGGCGCGGTCCTGCGCCTGCCGCGCGGCTGGGCCGCCTTCGAAATGGCGCTGCACGCCCTGGCCGCCCGTTTGCCGGCGGGGGCGCCGCTGTGGATCGCCGGCAGCAACGACGAGGGCATCACCTCGGCACCGAAACGCTTCGACGGGCTGGCGGAGGGCGCGGAGACGCTGACCATCAAGCGCCGTGCCCGCCTGCTGGAAACCCGCCGGACCAGCGATGCCGCCAAGGGCAATCTGGAGGATTGGCGGGAAACCGTCGCCCTGCCGCTGCCGGGGCGTGACAGCGCGCTCGATCTGGTGTCCTACCCCGGCCTGTTCGCCCATGGCCGTCTCGACACCGGCACGGAATGCCTGCTCCAGGTCCTGCCGGAGATCGCGGCGGGAACCGCCGTCCTGGACTTCGGCTGCGGCGCCGGGGTGATCGCGCGGGCGGTGCGGGAGCGCACGCCGGACGCCCGGCTGACCCTGCTCGACATCGACGCGGTGGCCCTGCACGCCGCCCGCCAGAACGTGCCGGACGCGGAGTGCGTGCTGAGCGACGGGCTGGCCGGGCTCGGCGTGCGGGAGCGCTTCGGGCTGATCGTCTCGAACCCGCCGCTCCACCGCGGCAAGGACGAGGATTTCGGGATGCTGGAGGCGCTGGTCGCCGGCACGAAACAGTATCTGAAGCTGCGCGGCTCGCTGGTCGCGGTGACCCAGCGGACGGCGGGGGTGGGCAAGCTGTTCAAGACGGCCTTCGGCCACGCCGACCTGCTGCTGGAGACGCCGCAGTTCCAGGTGTGGAAGGGCACGCCGAAGTAACGGACAAGCGAGCGGAGGCCGCGCCGGAGCGCGGCCCCGCGCGGACGGGTCACCCCTCCTGCAGCCGCCGTGCCGCATCAACGGCGCCATAGGTGAGGATGGCGTCGCAGCCGGCGCGCTTGAAGCCGGTCAGGGTCTCCAGCAGCGCCTTGTCGTAATCCAGCCAGCCGTTCTGCGCGGCGGCGCGCAGCATCGCGTATTCACCGGAGACGTGGTAGGCGAAGGTCGGGACGGCGAAGGTGTCCTTTACCCGGCGGATGACGTCCAGATAGGGCAGGCCGGGCTTCACCATCACCATGTCCGCCCCTTCCTGCAGGTCGAGGGCGACCTCGTGCAGGGCCTCGTCGGTGTTGGCGGGGTTCATCTGGTAGGTCTTCTTGTCGCCCTTCAGGAAACCACCCGAATTCACCGCGTCGCGGAAGGGTCCATAGAAGGCCGAGGCGTATTTGGCGGCGTAGGAGCACAGCCGCACCAGCTCATGCCCATGGCTGTCCAGCCGGTCGCGGATCAGGCCGATGCGGCCGTCCATCATGTCCGACGGGGCGACGATGTCCACGCCGGCGTCGGCCTGCGACAGCGCCTGCCGGGCCAGCACCTCGACCGTCTCGTCGTTCTGGATGTAGCCGTCGCGCATCAGACCGTCGTGGCCGTGGGTGGTGTAGGGGTCCAGCGCCACGTCGCCCAGGATGCCGACATGGGGCACCGCGGCCTTCAGCGCGCGGATGGCGCGGTTCATCAGGTTGTCGGGGCGGTAGGCCTCCGCCGCGTCCTCCGACTTGCCCTCGGCGCCGACGACCGGGAACAGGGCGACGCAGGGGATGCCGAGGTCGCCGGCCGCGGCCACCGCCTCGGTCAGCAGGTCGATGGTCAGACGCTCCACGCCGGGCATGGAGGCCACGGGCACCCGCTCGTTCTGCCCCTCGATGACGAAGACCGGCCAGATCAGGTCGTCCACGGTCAGGCGGTTTTCGGCGACGAGGCGGCGGGTCCAGGAATCGGCGCGATTGCGGCGAAGCCGGGTGCGCGGGAAGGACGCCGGGGACCGGAAATGCGAAGCGGACATGCGGGGGACCTGATGTGCTCTTAAAACTTGCGGCGCGATCCTACGCCGCAAGGCGGCCGTGACTCAAGCCGCACCGCTCACAGGTCTGAATCCCGAGTCCTGCATCTCCATGACCCAGCGGTGGCCGTCCTTGCGCCATTGCGAGACGAGGCCGCCGGTGAAGGCTGCCCCCTCCCAGGACCGCACCTCGAAGGTGACGCGCGGCGGCTCGATGGCGATGAGGTTGTAGGCGTTGGCCTCGTTGCGCAGCCGCGTGGAGGTCGCGGTGGAGGCCTGGGCGACCAGGATGGAGCGGGCCACCTGGGTGTGGTGGGTCATGATGTCGCCGGAATAGGCGCGGTGCAGATGCCCGGCCAGCAGCAGATCGACCCCGCAGCTTTCCAGCGCCGGCAGAGCCAGCTTGTGCCGCCCGACCAGCTTCGTCTTCGGCGCGTCGGGGGGCGGCAGGAAGGGGTGGTGGGTGAACAGCACCTTGAAGACGGTGTCCGGCACCTCGCAGAACACCTCGCGCACGCGCTTGATCTGCGCCTTGTTCATGCGCCCTTCGGAAAAATCCGCGATGACCGAGCGCGCCGTGTTGATCCCCAGAACGGCGATTTCCGAATCGATGTGGAAGGGGCTGAGGTCGGTGGTGATGTAGCGCTTGTAGTTGCCGAACGGGTCGAGGAAACGGCGCACCACGTTGTAGACCGGGATGTCGTGGTTGCCCGGCACGACCAGATAGGGGAAGGGCAGCTTTTCCAGAAAGGCCCGCGCCTCCAGGAAATGGCGGGCCTTGGCGCGCTGGACCAGATCGCCGGAGATGACGATCAGGTCGGGCCGCGCCGCCGTCAGGTCGGCCAGCAGGCCGTCGACCACCAGCGGGTCGATCCGCCCGAAATGCAGGTCCGAGATGTGGGCGAGCTTCTTCACGACACCTCCCCGGCAATCATTCCCGTCACGCGCCGTCGCCTTCAGGCGGCGCCTTGGGCAGCAGGACCTTCAGCGCCTTGGGACGGATGCGGTAGTTCAGTGGGGGCTCCATCTGCAGGATTTCGCCGTCGTTGACCATCTTCAGCCGCCGCCGGCGGCTGTGCACCGTCAGTTGCGTGGCCGTCAGCGTTTCCAACTCCTCATCATGCTGCCAAGTTCCGAGCATGGTGCGGCCCATCAGCCGCAGCAGCCCCCAGGGGTCGCGCTGCCGCGCCACATAGACGCCGAGCTTGCCGGAATCGAGCGTGTTGCGGCGCAGGAGCATGCTGCCCGCCTCGCCGTCGAAGGGGTTGTTGGACACCACGAGAATCGGTGTGCGCACGCGGCGGGGCCCGTCGCCCCAGTCGATCCGCACGTCGAGCAGGGGCAGGCGGCGGAAGGTGCGGACCATGGCGAGCGCCATCGCCGGCCATTTCAGCAGGCGGTGCCGCTTGCGCTTCTCCTCGCGCTCCTGGACCACTTGCGGGTAGAAGCCGAGGACGGAGCTGTTCAGGTAGACCTCGCCGTTCACCTCCGCCACGTCGATGCTGCTCACCTCCCCGGCGGCCAGGGCCTCGTACGCCTCGTCGAGGTCCAGCGGCGTCTTCAGGTCGCGCGCCAGCAGGTTCATGGTGCCGAGCGGCAGGATGCCCAGGATCTTGCCGGTGGGCAGGATCATGTTGACCGCGGTGTGGATGGTCCCGTCGCCGCCGCCGACGATGACCAGCTCCGCGTCGGAGTCGATCGCCTTGCGGATTTCCGACGCGCAGTCGGCCGGCTCCACCGCGGTCAGCGACACCTCCGCCCCGTGCCGTTCGAAGGCGCTGCGGATCGCCGCCACCGTGTCGTCGATCGGCTGTCCGGCCAGCGTTCCCGCGGACCGGTTGAGGATGATGGCCGTCTTGCGGCCAGCTCCCTCCTGACGTGACGCTTGCGCTGCTGAGGCTGCCATCATGGAACTGTCCCGCTCATGACTGTGGGTGCGGCAACGGCTGAGGCCGGGGCGGTGTTCCGCGACGCTGCGCTGCGAAACCGCGGTTTGACACGCCGCCCGCCGCCCGTATCATCGCCCGAAACCGATCAATTCGCCCCACAAACGAACAAATGGAAACGACCGGAACCATGAGCGACCCCGCCCAGACCCAGAACGCCGAAACCCAGAACGCCGAGATCCTGTTCGAACGCCGCGGCTCCATCGGGCTGGTGACGCTGAACCGCCCAAAGGCGCTGAACGCCCTGACGCTGGGCATGATCCGCCTGTTCGATCCGCAGTTGCGCGCCTGGATCGCCGATCCCGAGGTCAAGGCCATCGTCGTGCAGGGTGCGGGGGAGAAGGCCTTCTGCGCCGGCGGCGACGTGGTGAACCTGTACGAGACGGGCAAGGCTGCCAAGGCGGGGCAGGACGACGGCGCGTCCATCCGCGCCTTCTTCAGCGAGGAATATGTCCTCAACCGCCTGATCCATACCTGCCCGAAGCCCTATGTCGCGCTGATCGATGGCATCAGCATGGGCGGCGGCGTCGGCCTGTCGGTGCACGGGTCACATCGCATCGTGACCGAACGGACGATGTTCGCCATGCCGGAGACGGGCATCGGGCTCTATCCGGACGTCGGCGGCACCTATTTCCTGCCGCGCCTGCCCGGACAGGTCGGCATCTGGCTGGGCCTGACCGGCGACCGTCTGAAGGCGGCCGACATGATCGAGGTCGGCGCCGCCGACGCCTTCGTGCCCAGCGCCAAGCTGGAGTCCCTGATCGCCGAGCTGGCCGACGGCGTGCCGGCCGACGAGGCGGTCGCCCGCCATCGTGAGGAAGCCGGCGAACCGCCGGTCGCCGCCAACCGCGCGGCCATCGACCGCTGCTACGCCCATGACGGCGTGGAGGCCATCGTCGCCGCTTTGGAGGCCGAAGGCACGGAGTGGGCCGCCGGCCAGCTCGCCACGCTGAAGCGGGTGTCGCCGACCAGCCTGAAGGTGACGCTGGAGGCGCTGCGCCGCGGCGCAGCGCTGGACTTCGACGGCTGCATGATCCAGGAGCTTCGCCTCAGCCTCGCCTTCCTCGCCCGCCATGATTTCTACGAAGGCATCCGCGCGGCGCTGGTCGACAAGGACCGGAACCCGCGCTGGTCGCCGGCCTCTCTGGCCGACGTGACGGCTGAAGAGGTCGCCGGTTACTTCGCCGAACCCGTTGGCGGGGATTTGCGCTTTACCGAATGAAGAGGCCCGCTCTCCTTTATTGCACTCAGGACGTGCAAGGATGCGGGCACATTCCGCGTGTTTCTGCGTTAGTATCAGGGAAATCCTTGCGGGACTTGTCTCAAACCTGACGGTTGTTATGAAAGGTCGGGTGGGACGGGTCGGCTTGCCGCCCGGTTCGCCGGGCGGGAATGCCGCCGGGATGCCCGGATTCCGGGCACATTCCGGCACGCGACGGGGCTTGGCACGGCAGGACGGGGGTATTCCGCAGGGCCAGGCTGTTCTACAACCCGGGCCGTGCTTTTGGGGCATTATTGAGGTGATTGCCGGACAATGATCGGTTAATCTCCCCTTAAGGACCCCGGAAAGGCCACAGGTCGGCCCATGTCCGGTACGAGCCAAAGGAGACCGCGGTGCGCAAACCCTATTACGAAAGCATCCTCTTGATCGAACGGCTTCACCGCCACTTTCTCGAGGTGCTGAAGACCGAGCTTGACCGGCTCGGTATCCAGGACATCAACAACGTCCAGAGCCTGATCCTGTACAACATCGGCGAGGACGAGATGACCGTCGGCGAGCTGACGGCGCGCGGCTACTATCTCGGCTCCAACGTGTCCTACAACGTCAAGAAGATGGTCGAGAACGGCTATCTCGGGCAGGAGCGTTCGCCGCACGACCGCCGGTCGGTGCGCGTCCGCCTGTCGGAGAAGGGCCTCGATCTCCGCGAGAAGATCAGCCGCATGTTCGAGCGCCACCTGACGGCGCTGGAGAAGGCCGGCTTCAGCGACGAGGAGCTGGTCAAGGCGAACGAGACCCTGCGCAAGCTCGAACGCTTCTGGTCCGCCTCGCTCGACTACAGCGGCTTTCCGCTGACCTCGGCGGCCTGAGCCGGGGCCGCCTGAGTCGTATCGGCACCGCGGTTTCCGGCTCCTGCGTCGAAAGAGAAAGGCACGCCTCCGGCCTCGGGTCCGGGGGCGTGCCGCGAGTCGGTGTGCGGCCCTGCGTGGCCGCTTTTTTCATGCCCGCGTTTTGGCCACCCACAAGGTCCTTTCCCCCTCCGGACTCGCCGTCCGGCAACGCATTGTCGCGCCATAAGTGCTTCCGGATGGACGGGATTAAGTTCTTTCCGTAAGCTGTACGTGTGACAGATTGCTGCTAACCTGAACCAAACAACAGGCGGTCTCGCGGAAGGCCGCTGAAAAACAGGGAATGGGGAGGATATGGCAAGTGACGTCATTCTGGAGACGCGCGGACTGACCAAGGAATTCCGGGGCTTCGTCGCCGTCCGCGACGTCAGCCTGCGGGTGAAACGGGGGTCCATCCATGCGCTGATCGGTCCCAACGGGGCCGGAAAAACGACCGTTTTCAATCTGCTCACCAAGTTTCTTCAACCCAGCTCCGGGAACATCCTGTTCAACGGGCGCGACATCACCGCGGTCAAGCCGGCGGACGTGGCACGGCTGGGCATCATCCGCTCCTTTCAGATTTCGGCGGTGTTCCCGCATCTGTCGGTTCTGGAGAATGTGCGCGTCGGGCTGCAACGGCCGCTCGGCAACTCCTTCCACTTCTGGACATCGGAATCGGTGCTCGACCGGCTGAACGGGCGGGCGATGGAGCTGCTGGAGGATGTCGGGCTGGCCGGCTACGCCCACCGGCCGGCGGCGGAGCTACCCTACGGCCGCAAGCGGGCGCTGGAGATCGCCACGACGCTGGCCCTGGAGCCGGAGATGCTGCTGCTGGACGAGCCGATGGCCGGCATGGGGCACGAGGACATCGACCGCATCGCCGCGCTGATCAAGCGGGTCTCAGCCAACCGCACGATCCTGATGGTGGAGCACAACCTGTCCGTGGTGTCCAACCTGTCGGACTGGATCACCGTGCTGGCCCGCGGCGAGGTGCTGGCCGAGGGGCCCTACGCCGAGGTGTCGCGCCACCCGAAGGTCCGGGAAGCCTATATGGGGAGCGGTCATGCCTGACGGCGCAACGGTGAGGACGGCGATGCTGGAGGTTTCCGATCTCCACGCCTTCTATGGCGAGAGCCACGTCCTGCACGGGGTCAACCTGGAGGTCCGCCAGGGCGAGGTGGTGACCCTGCTGGGCCGCAACGGCGCCGGCAAGACGACCACCATGCGCTCGATCATGGGCATCGTCGGCAAGCGCAACGGCTCCGTCCGATTCCAGGGTCAGGAGTTGATCAGCATGGCGCCGCACAGGATTCCACGCCTGGGCATCGGCTATGTGCCGGAGGAGCGCGGGATCTTCGCCTCGCTCAACGTCGAGGAGAACCTGACGCTGCCGCCGGTCGTGAAGGACGGCGGCATGACGGTCCAGCAGATCCACGAGCTGTTCCCCAACCTCCAGGGTCGGGGCTCGACCCAGGGCACCCGCCTGTCGGGCGGCGAGCAGCAGATGCTGGCCATCGCGCGCATCCTGCGCACCGGCGCCACCATGATCCTTCTCGACGAGCCGACGGAAGGGCTGGCACCGGTGATCATCGAGCAGATCGGGGTGGCCGTCCGCAAGCTGAAGCAGCGCGGCTTCACCGTCCTTCTGGTGGAGCAGAACTTCCGCTTCGCCGCCACCATCGCCGACCGCCATTACATGATGGAGGAAGGCCGCGTGATGGACATGATCCCGAACAACCAGCTCGCCGCCAACATGGAGAAGTTGCACACGTATCTGGGTGTCTGAATCAACAAGCAGAAACGCTCGAATTCGAACCGGGAGGAATGGAATGATTGCACGTCTGCTTGCCGGGGCGGCGCTTGCCGCGCTGGCCGTCGGTTCCGCGCAGGCCCAGCAGGGCAAAATCTCCGGCGACGTCGTGAAGATCGGCGTCCTCAACGACCGTTCCGGCCTCTATGCCGACCTCGGCGGCGAGGGCTCGGCGGTCGCCGTCCGCATGGCGGTCGAGGAGGTGGGCGGCAAGATTCTCGGCAAGCCCATCGAGGTCGTTTCGGCCGACCACCAGAACAAGCCGGACATCGGCTCCAACCTGTCCCGCGAATGGATCGACCGCGACGGGGTGGACGTCATCGTCGACGTCCCGAACTCCGGCGTCGCCCTGGCGGTTCAGGAGGTGACTCGCGAGAAGAAGACCATCTTCCTCATGCAGGGGCCGGCGACCTCGCGCCTGACCGGCGACGCCTGCTCGCCCACCGGCTTCCACTGGGCCTACGACACCCGCGCGCTGGCCGTCGGCACCGGGCAGGCCATCGTGAAGGAGGGCGGCAAGAGCTGGTTCTTCCTGACCGCCGACTACGCCTTCGGCCACCAGCTCGAAACCGACACGGCCGCACAGGTCAAGAAGGCCGGCGGCTCGGTCGTCGGTGCGGTGCGCGCGCCGCTGAACACGGCGGACTTCTCCTCCTTCCTGCTGCAGGCGCAGTCGTCGGGCGCGCAGGTCATCGGCCTCGCCAACGCCGGCGGCGACACCATCACCTCGATCAAGCAGGCGTCCGAGTTCGGCCTGACGCAGAGCGGGCAGCAGAAGCTGGCCGGGCTGCTGATCTTCCTGTCGGACGTGCACGCGTTGGGGCTCCAGGTCGCCCAGGACCTCGTCCTCACCACCGGCTTCTACTGGGACATGGACGACGAGAAACGCGCCTGGTCGGAAAAGTACAAGGCGAAGACCGGCAAGATGCCGACCATGGTGCAAGCCGGCAGCTACTCCTCGGTCAAGCACTACCTGAAGGCTGTCGAGGCGGCGGGGACCGACGACGGGCCGACCGTCGCCGCCAAGATGAAGGAGATGCCGGTCAACGACATGTTCGCCAAGAACGGCAAGATCCTGCCGAACGGGCGCATGGTCCACGACATGTATCTGGCCCGCGTGAAGAAGCCCAGCGAGTCCAAGGGGCCGTGGGATTATTACGAGATCATCCGAACCATCCCCGGCGACGAGGCCTTCGCCACCCTGGCGGAAAGCGGCTGCAAGCTGCCGGGCTGATCCCCGCCCGCCCCGGCGTTCCGTCCGCCGCCGCGCGTGGGGATGGAACGCCGGGGCGATCACCCGCCGCGCAGAACGGCCGGAAGCGAGCGACATGTCCACAATCTTCGGCATCCCGCCCCAGGCGCTGTTCGGGCAGCTTCTGCTGGGGCTGATCAACGGGTCCTTCTACGCGCTGCTCAGCCTCGGGCTGGCGGTCATCTTCGGCATGCTGAACGTCATCAACTTCGCCCACGGCGCCCTTTACATGCTGGGGGCCTTCGTGGCGTGGCTGCTGCTGACCACGGCGGGGATCGGCTACTGGTGGGCGCTGCTGCTGGCGCCGCTGGTCGTCGGCGCCTTCGGCGTGGTGCTGGAAAAGACGCTGCTCAGCCGCCTCTACAAGCTGGACCATCTCTACGGGCTGTTGCTGACCTTCGGCCTCGCGCTGATCGTGGAGGGGGCGTTCCGCCATTTCTACGGCGTGTCGGGCCAGCCCTACCCGATTCCCGACCTGCTGCGCGGCGGGCAGAATCTCGGCTTCATGTTCCTGCCCAACTACCGCGGCTGGGTCGTTGTCGCCTCGCTGGTCGTCTGCCTCGCCACCTGGTACGCCATCGAGCGGACGAAGCTCGGCGCCTACCTGCGCGCCGCCACCGAGAATCCGGTGCTGGTCCAGGCCTTCGGCATCAATGTGCCGCTGATGATCACGGCGACCTACGGCTTCGGCGTCGCGCTGGCCGGGCTGGCCGGCGTTCTCGCCGCGCCGATCTATCAGGTGTCGCCTCTGATGGGCTCCAACCTGATCATCGTCGTCTTCGCCGTGGTGGTGATCGGTGGCATGGGCTCGATTCTGGGGGCGGTGCTGACCGGCTACGGGCTAGGGCTGCTGGAAGGTCTGACGAAGGTGTTCTATCCGGAGGCGTCCAACATCGTCGTCTTCGTCATCATGGCCGTGGTGCTGCTGATCAAGCCCGCCGGCCTGTTCGGGCGGGAGAGGTGACCCATGGCGACCGAAATCCACGCCGTCCGCCGCGAAACCGCGGCCCCCACCACGGGCAGGCCATCCATGCCGGGCCTCGTGGCTCTGGCCGTGCTGCTGCTGGTTCTGATCGCCGCGCCCTACGTGCTGTACCCCGTCTTCGTGATGAAGGTGCTGTGCTTCGCGCTGTTCGCCTGCGCCTTCAACCTGCTGATCGGTTTCGCCGGTCTGCTCAGCTTCGGCCACGCCGCCTTCTTCGGCGGGGCGGCCTACATCACCGCCCACACGGTGAAGGTCTGGGGGCTGCCCCCGGAACTCGGCATCCTGCTGGGCACCGCCTTTTCCGCGACGCTCGGGCTGGCCTTCGGGGCGCTGGCGATCCGCCGGCAGGGCATCTACTTCGCCATGATCACCCTGGCGCTGTCGCAGATGGTCTTCTTCATGGCCCTGCAGCTCAAGTTCACCGGCGGCGAGGATGGCATCCAGGCGGTGCCGCGCGGCCATCTGTTCGGCATGATCGATCTCAGCCAGCCGATGGCGATGTACTACACGGTGCTGGCGGTCTTCCTGTTTGGATTCCTGGTGATCTGGCGCACCGTCCATTCGCCCTTCGGGCAGGTCCTGAAGGCGATCCGCGAGAACGAGCCGCGCGCCATCTCACTCGGCTACCGCACCGACCATTACAAGCTGATGGCCTTCGTCCTGTCCGCCGCCCTGGCGGGGCTGGCCGGCGGCACCAAGGCCATCGTCTTCCAGCTCGCCACCCTGACCGATGTGCAGTGGCAGATGTCCGGCGCGGTGGTTCTGATGACCCTGCTCGGCGGCATCGGGACGCTGTTCGGGCCGGTGGTCGGGGCGGCGCTGGTGGTGACGCTGGAGAATTATCTGGCGGCGAGCAACCTGCCGGTGCCGGTGGTGATCGGCGTGATCTTCGTCGCCTGCGTGCTGCTGTTCCGCCGCGGCATTGTCGGCGAGATCGCCGCCCGGTTCGTCGGCAAGCGCCCGTGAGCGGGGTGACGTGAGCGGGGCGACGGCGCCGACCGATTTCGGTTCATCCTGGGAGACGCCAATGGCCGAGGCCATCCACCCTTTCTACGAAGCACACCGCGAGGCCATGGAGGCATCCATGCGCCAGCGCCTCGACCTTGCCGAAGGGATGTTGGGCGAGCATGTCCACCCATCCGACATCGATGGTATCAAGCGGGCGGTGATGGACGAGTTTGGCATCGTGCTCACCCAGATGCCCTATGTCGGGGGCGCAGACAGCCGCATGAGCGACTTCTTCATGCGGCTCCTCGGCTTCATGGCCATCAGCCGGGTGCTCCGGCGGCACGGCGTGCCGTTGTCGGTGATCGGCGATGTCGAGCGGGAAGCCTACAAGGCCCAACTGCTCACCGTGCCCGAAGTGGAACGTCTTGCCGCAGGGCGCCAATTCCTGTCGCCGGAGAATCAGGCGTTTTTGCGTGAGCAGGCGGAGAAAAGCCGTCAGGAGCAGTTCCCCGAGGATTTCGTCTACGACTTCGTCGAGCCGGGTCCAGGGGACCATTTCGCGTTCGGCATCAACTACAAAGCCTGCGGGTTCTGCAAGTTCGCGGCCCGTCACGGCGACAAGGACATCCTGCCGAACATCTGCGGTCTCGATTTCGACGCCTACGCGACACGCGGCGTCCATCTGGAAAGGACACAAACCCTGGCGGGTGGCGCCACCCACTGCGATTTCCGATTTTCGCGGCTCCCGCCAGGGGGCGGAAACGGCCCCTAAAGCCGCAGCGCCTCCTCTGTCGGCTGATGGGCCAGCCCCTGGGCGTCGGCCACCGCCTTGCAGGTGACGGCGCCGGCGTGGATGTTCAGCCCGGCCCGCAGGTGCGGGTCGCGCGCCAGAGCCGCGCGATAGCCCTGATCGGCGAGCGCCAGCGTGAAGGGCAGGGTGGCGTTGTTCAACGCGAAGGTCGAGGTGCGGGCGACCGCCCCCGGCATGTTGGCGACGCAGTAATGGACCACCCCATCCACCAGATAGGTCGGATCGGCGTGGGTGGTGGGGTGCGAGGTCTCGAAGCATCCTCCCTGGTCGATGGCGACGTCCACCACCACGGCGCCCCGCCGCATCCGCTCCACCATCGCCTTGGTCACCAGCTTCGGCGCCTCGGCCCCCGGCACAAGGACCGCACCGATGACGAGGTCGGCGTCGAGCACGTGCTCCTCGATCGTGTCGACCGTCGAATAGAGCGTCTGCAGCTTGGCGCCGAATTGCAGGTCCAGCTCCTTCAGGCGGGGCAGGGACTTGTCGATGACGACCACCTTCGCCTCCAGCCCCATGGCCATGCGGGCGGCGTTGGTGCCGACCACGCCGCCGCCCAGCACCACCACCTTGGCCGCGGGAACGCCGGGCACGCCGCCGAGCAGGACGCCGCGCCCGCCCTGCGCCTTCTCCAGGCAATGGGCTCCGGCCTGCACCGACATGCGGCCCGCCACCTCGCTCATCGGCGCCAGGAGCGGCAGGCCGCCGCGGGAGTCCGTCACCGTCTCGTAGGCGATGGCGACCGCGCCGGAATCCAGCAGAAGTTTGGTCTGCTCCGGATCGGGGGCGAGGTGCAGATAGGTGAACAGGACCTGCCCCCGGCGCAGCATCGCGCATTCCTGCGGCTGGGGCTCCTTCACCTTCACCACCATCTCCGCTCGGGCGAAGACGGTTGCGGCGTCCGGCGCGATTTCCGCCCCGGCAGCCTCGTACTGATCGTCCTCCAATCCGATGGCCGCACCGGCTCCGCTCTGCACCAGCACGCCATGCCCGTGATGCGTCAGTTCACGGACCGAGGCCGGGGTCAGGCCGACGCGGTATTCATGGTTTTTGATTTCCGTCGGCACGCCGATGAGCATGGGCATCCTCCGCGGGTGGGCCGGCGCCGGACCAGGACGAGGCGGTGCACCGGTTCAGGTTTGCTTACCTGAGAATTGGGGAGCGCGCGGGCCATCCGCACCTCTCTTATGACGCCATCGGGTGGATTTCTTCGGATCAAGCAAATCATTGCATAGAATTTGATAAAAAAATCACCGGAGTAAATCCTGGGGGAGACTTGTCCATATCCGCAAAAAAGGTGAAAGGGCTATTTCTTAGAGTTGTGGAACAATTCTTCGCCACCATGGTATATGGATGATTGTGTCGCACTGCACAAAATTCGCGGCATCCAAGAAAAATTGGGGGAAGCGTCCGAATCGGACGGAACGAAACCAGGAGCAAGGCAGATGGCTTCAGAGAAGGACGCGCAGACCATCGCGCGCGACACCGCCGCCAAGGGCCGGAATGTTGCCGAGGACACCACTCGCCGCATGGCGGAAACCGCCGCGGAGACGACCCAGCGCGGCGCCGACACGGCCAGCGATGTGATGGGGAAGGCGAGTCAGGTCGCCGGCCAAGTCGCCGGCCAAGTCGCCGGTCAGACCTCCGATCAGCTCAAGCGCATGATGGGTCTGTCCGCGGAAGCGCAGGGCGAGGTTGCCCAGCAGGCCCGCGAGAACATGGACGTCATGACGCAGTGCGGGTCCGTGCTGATGGACGGTATGCAGTCCATCATGCGCGAATGGATGGGCTTTGCCCAGGAGGCCATGGCCCGCAACGCCGAAGGCATGAATGCGATGATGCGCAGCCGGTCGGTCCAGGACCTCTACGCCGCGCAGAGCAGCATGGTCAAAGACGAGATGGAACTTCTGCTGAACCGCAGCGTCAAGATTTCGGAACTGTCGGCGAAAACCGCGAACGACGCGGTGCGGCGGCTGAACGCGCGGGCCGAAGGGGCTGCGCGCCACGCCCGTCGCAGCGCCTGACGCTTCACCAACGATCCATCCTGGCCTTGCGCCCCCGGACCAGCCGGTCCAGGGGCGTTCTTTTTTGCGCGCGCTCCGGTCACTTCGCGACGATGCGGCCTTCCACCTTCGGGGCGACCGTCTTCTTCGCCTCCACATAGTCCATGACCATCGTCGCCATCAGCACGGCGCCGGAGGCGTCCACCACCGTCCGGCCGCGGGACAGCGCCGCGTAGCCGTCCCCGCCCTTCAGCATGTAGTCGTTGGTCGCCACGCGGTAGGTCCGGGCGGGGTCGAGCGGCTGGCCACCCACCGTCACGCCGGTCACGCGGGTGCCCGACGGCAGCTTCGGGTCATAGGTGAAGCTCAGGCCCGACACCTGCGGGAAGCGGCCGGCCTTGTCCTCCACCTTCGACACGCCATGCTCCAGCGCGGCCAGCAGGTCGGCGCCGGACAGTTGCGTCAGCACGGCGACGTTGCCGAAGGGCATCTCCGCGAAGATATCCTTGCGGGTCAGGGAACTGCCCGCCGGGTGCAGCGTGTCGGCGCGGATGCCGCCGCCGTTGGTGATGGCGACGTCGGCCTTCAGCCCGTCGCGCAACGCGTCGGCGATCAGGTTGCCCATCGTCGTCTCCTGCGAGCGGACGACGTCCTTGCGGCTGTCCAGATCGGTTTCCGTCCGTCCGATCACCCCGGCCAGCGTTGCGTCGAGCTGGTCGGTGTAGCGCTTGACCAGCGCACCGATCCCCGCGTCCGGGGCCACCCCGGCGGTGGTGACGAACCGCCAGCCGGCGGGCGCCACGCTCGTGGCTGGTCCCTTGTCCGTGGCCTTGGTGCTGACCGCCAGATCGATGACGCCAAGATAGTGGCCGTCCGCCCCGGCCTTCAGGATCAGGGTCGAACCCTCGTAGAAGCTGATCGGGTCGTGGTCGTGGCCGCCCAGCACGAGGTCGATGCCCTTGACCTTCACGGCCAGATCACGGTCCTCCGCGATGGTCTGGTGAGTCAGCGCGACGACGACGTTTGCCCCCCCGTCGCGCAGCGCCTTCACCGCCAGGGCCGCGGCGGCCTGCACGTTGGTGAAGGTGGCCTCCGCCCCGCCGCTGGACAGATGCGCGGTCTCGGGGGTCAGGAGGCCGAGGAAGCCGACCTTGACGTCGCCGACCATCTTCGTCCAGGTGGCGACCGAGCCGGGAAACGTCTGGCCGTCCGGCCCGGCGATGTTGGTGCCGACCCAGGGGAATTTCGATTCGGCGATGCGGGCTTTCAGCACCTCCGTACCGAAGTCGAACTCGTGATTCCCGAAGCCGACGACGTCCACGCCCATGGCGTTGAACAGGTCGGGCATTTGCGCGCCCCGCGTCGTCCCGGAGAGCAGGGAGGGGGACAGGAAATCGCCGCCGACCGTCGTCAGCGCTCCGGCGCTGCGCTGCCGCTCCGCCTTCAGCACCGTCATCACGGGGGCGAAGCCGCCACGGCCCTTCACCGGGGAAATCTCGTAGATGTCATTGAAGTGCAGGAAGGTCACCGTGCCGTTCTGCGCGGTGGCGGCGGTCGGAAACAACAGGGTCGCGGGGAACAGCAGGGCGCCGGCAAGGACGGCGGCCCCCGCCAGCGTGCGAATCCGGGTCAGCATCGATCTCGTCTCCCTGGGGAAGTTGATTGGCTTCCTTCGCGTCCCCGCACTGTACGCCGTCCCGCGGCGCGGCGCATAGCCGCCTTGCAGCGCTTGATTTCGCCACCGAGGCCGCTCATGAACGGGGCATCCGCTTTCACCGACATGGCCCCTCCATGCGCATCCTCGTTGTTCAGAACAACCGAAACGCTCCCGCCGGACTCGTCGGGGACGCGCTGGCCGAGTTCGGGGCGACGCTGGTCACCGTCGCCGCGGACGAGGGGGAGGCGCTGCCCACCACGCCGGAGGGCTATCACGGGCTGCTGGTTCTCGGCGGCCCGCAGGACGCCTGGAACGACGCGCAAGGCCCGCATTTCCCACAGGTTATGACGCTGATCCGCGCCTTCGCGGCGGAGGAGCGCCCGGTGATGGGCATCTGCCTGGGCGCGCAGTTGGCCGCCCGCGCTTTCGGCGCCCGTGTCTACCGCCATTCGGTAGCGGAGATCGGCGTGGGCGCGGTCCGGCTGTTCAACGCCGCTTCGGACGATCCGCTGCTCGGCGGGCTGGCGCCGGAGCTGCACATGGTGCAGTGGCACTACGACACCTTCGAATTTCCCGAGGGTGCCGTGCCTCTGGCTTGGAGCGACGCCTGCATGCGCCAAGCCTTCCGGCTGGGCCGCAACCTCTACGCCTTCCAGTTCCACCCGGAGGCCGACGCCGCCATCGTCCGCGGCTGGGCGGAAAAATTCGGCGTCGACTCGCGGGAGCGCAACCGGTCGGTCCTCGACGGGCTGGACGCGGCGCTGGAGCGGCACCTGCCCGCCGCCGGGGCGGTCGCCCGGACGATCTCCCGCCGCTGGCTGGATCTGGTGATCGAACGGGCCGCCTGAACGTTAGCCGCGCAGTTCCGCCAGAAGCTCCGGCGTGTCCACGTCGTAGAGGATGCCGCCGTCCTCCACCGGCACCTCGACCACCTGATCGGCGTGGGTGGCCAGCAGGGTCTTGGCCCCGGCGTCACCGGAGAGCTTCGCCATCTCCGCGAAGAAGCCGCGGTCCCACAGGACGGGGTTGCCGCGCTTGCCATGGACGGTCGGGACGCAGACGGTCCGGCCCTCCAGCGGGTTGTAGGCGGCGATCAGCCGGTCGATGGCCTGCGGCGTGACGCGCGGCATGTCGCCGAGGCACACCACCACACCGTCGATGTCCGCCGGCAGGGCGGCCAGCCCGGCGCGCAGCGAGGCGCTGAGCCCGTCGGCGAAGGACGGGTTGTGGACGATGGTCAGCGGCCGCCCGGCGAGCGGCGCGGACACCGCCTCCGCCATGTGGCCGGTGACCACCACCACCGGCTTGGCCTGCGAGGCCAGCACCGCTTCAACCGTGCGGACGACCAGCGGCTCCCCGCCGACATCGGCGAGCAGCTTGTTGCTGCCGCCCATCCGGCTCGACCGCCCGGCGGCCAGAACCAGCGCGGCGATGCGCGGCGCGCGCGGCGGCTCCACCGCGACGGTGCCGGCGCGGGGCAGGGGCCGGCTGGGAATCTCGGCCAGCAGGCCGCCAACGCCCATGCGCATCACGTCGGCCCGCGTCACCGGAATCCCCGCGGCGATGCGCTGGAGCACCCAGTCGAAGCCGTTCAGCTTGGGCGACCGCGCGCAGCCGGGCAGGCCGAGCACCGGCGTCTCGCCGATGCGGGCGAGCAGCAGCAGATTGCCAGGGTCGACCGGCATGCCGAAATGCTCGATCACCCCGCCCGCCCGCTCGATGCCCGCCGGCAGCACGTCACGCCGGTCGGTGATGGCCGAGGCCCCGGCGATGAGCAGCAGGTCGACGCGCCCCGCCGCCGCGATGGCGTCGGCCAGAGCCGCCTCGCCGTGGTAGCAGCGCGAATCGCGGACCAGCCGCCCACCCATCGCCTCCAAACGTTGCCGCGTCACAGACACGGTCTTGTCGAGGACGCTGTCCTTTACACCGGGCAGGCGGGTCTGGATCAGCGCCGCGGTCAACGGGCGGAAGGGGGCGACGCGCAGCGCCGGCATCCCGGCGGACGCCTCGACCTCCGCCCCCTCCACGGCGCCGCGGGGGGCGGCGAAGGGGATGATCTTGACCGTGGCGACCATCTGGCCGGGCTCGACCGGCGCGAAGGCGGGCAGGGTGGCGACCGTTACGCTTTCGTCGATGAGGTTCAGCGCGTTGATCCGTTCGACATCCGGAACGAACAGGCCGCGCGACTCCGCGAACAGGTTGACGCGGCCGGTGAAGGCGGCGCCGACGGTGATCTCCTGCCCCTTCAGGGCGGCGGCGATGCGGGCGGCGGCGGCGTCCTCGCCCACGTCGTCAGGGCCGGGCTTGGCGACGGTCACGGTGGTGAGGCCGGCATCGCGCAGCGCCGTCACGTCCTCGGCGCTGAGGACGCGGCCCTTCTTGAAGCTGACGGAGCCGCGGCGGACCGAATGCGCCAGGATGGCGCCCTCCAGCTCCCGCAGGGGCAGCGGGCCGAAAAACATGGTGATGAACTCCTGTCAGGCCGCGCCGGCCTTGCGCCGAACGGCGGTGATCTGGGCCATGACCGACAGGGCGATTTCCGCCGGGGTCACGGCGCCGATGTCCAGCCCGACCGGGGCGTGGATGCGCGCCAGCTCCGCGTCGGTCACGCCTTGCTCCTTCAGCCGCTCCAGCCGCTTGGCGTGGGTGCGCTTGCTGCCGAGGGACCCGACGTAGAAGGCCGGGGAGCGCAGCGCCACCAGCAGCGCCGGGTCGTCCAGCTTGGGGTCGTGGGTCAGGGTCACCACGGCGGTGCGGTTGTCGATGGTCAGGGCGGACAGCGCCTCGTCCGGCCAGGACTCGTGCAGGGCGACGCCGGGGAAGCGCGATTCCGTGGCGAAGGAGCCGCGCGGGTCGATCACCGTGACGGCGTAGCCGGTCAGCGCGGCGAGCGGGGCCAGCGCCTGGGCGATGTGCACGGCGCCGACCACCAGCAGCCGCAGCGGCGGGTTGTGGGTCTGGACGAACAGCTGGACGCCGTCCTCATCCTCCTCCAAATCGCTGACGAGGCCGGAACGATCCTGGCGCAGCCTCTCCCGCACCTCCTCCAGCAGGTCGTCCTCCAGCCCGAAGCCGCCATGGATGGCGTCCTCGTAGACCAGCGTTTGCAGACCGGTGCCGAGGTCGGTGACCAGGGCCACGGGGCGCCCGGCCTTGCGGGCGGCCAACAGCCGTTCGGTGATGTCGCGCTTCATTCCACGGCCTCGACATAGACCTGCACCCGGCCGCCGCAGGCCAGCCCGACCTCCCAGGCCATTTCGTTGCTGACTCCGAACGAGATCATCCGGGGCTCGCCATCCTCCATGGTCTTGCGCGCCTCGTGCACCACGGCCCCCTCGATGCAGCCGCCGGAGACCGAGCCGATCATCGAACCGGCATCGTCCACGGCCATCTGGCTGCCCACCGGGCGGGGGGAGGACCCCCAGGTGGCGACCACCGTCGCCAGGGCCACCTTGCGGCCCTCCGCGCGCCAGCCCGCGGCCTGCTCCAGAATATCGTCCCTCATGCGGCCTCCTTCAGCCACTTGCGCAGGCTTTCGGCCCGTCGCGGCCCGTCGCGGTTCAACGCGTCGGCGAGCCCGGCCAGACTGTTCAGATTGTGGACCGGGCGAAAGTCGTCCACATGCGGCAACAAGGCCCGGATACCGCTGGATTTTGGTGCGAACCCCTCCCACCGCAAGAGCGGGTTCAGCCAGACCAGACGGCGGCAGCTCTTGTGCAGCCGTTCGGCCTCCACTGCAAGCCCCTCGCCGGCATCCCGGTCCAGCCCGTCGGTGATGAGCAGGACCACCGCCCCCTGGCCGAGGACCCGCCGCGCCCAGGTCCGGTTGAAGGCGTGCAGCGCCGTGCCGATGCGCGTCCCACCCGACCAGTCCGCCACCGCCGCCGACACGGCGTCCAGCGCCACGTCCACGTCCTTGTGCCGCAGATGGCGGGTGATGTTGGTCAGGCGGGTGCCGAAGACGAAGCTGTGCACCCGGTCGCGGTCGTTGCTGACCGCGTGCATGAAATGCAGCAGCATCCGCGAATAGCGCGTCATGGAGCCGGAGATGTCGCACAGCACGACCAGCGGTGGCGGGCGGGTGCGGCGGCTGCGCCGCGCCAGATCGGCCAGATCGCCGCCGGAGCGCAGCATCCGCCGCAGCGTCGCCCGCGGGTCCACGCGCGACCCCCGCGGGTCGGGGCGGTGGCGGCGAGTCGTCACCTCGGCCACCGGCAGGGCGATGCGGGCAAGCATGCGCTTGGCCTCGGCCATCTCCGCCGCCGACATCTTCTCGAAATCCTTCTGCTGCAACCGTTCCTGGGCCGAAACGGTGAAGGCGGCGTCCACCTCGATTTCAGACTTTTCCGGCCCCTCGGCCTCCGGCGCGGTGCCGCGCAGCGCGTCGGCGACGCGGCGGGACATTGGGTCCTGGGTGTCCGGCGACTCCGTGCGGATGGTCGGCAGCATCAGCCCCATCATCCGCTTCAGGATGTCCGGGTTGCGCCAGAAGACGTGGAAGGCCTGGTCGAAGACCTCGCGCTGGTCGCGCCGATTCACGAAGACGGCGTGCAGCGCCCAGTAGAAGTCCGCCCGGTTGCCGATCCCCACCGCCTCGACGGCTTCCACGGCCTGGAGCAGCTTGCCCGGCCCGACCGGCAGCCCCGCCGCCCGCAGCGCGCGGGCGAAATGCATCAGGTTGATGGCGAGGCCGCCCTGCATGGCCTTGTTCACCGCGCCGTGGAGGCGGCGAGTTCCGTCTTGACCTGGGCCAGGATGCGCGCGGCCTCGCTGCCCTGGATGCGGGCGATGTCGTCCTGGTACTTCAGCAGCGTGCCCAGCGTGTCGTTGATGACCGAGGGCTCAAGCTCCAACTGGTTCAGCTCGACCAGCGCCTGCGCCCAGTCCAGCGTCTCGGCGACGCCCGGCGCCTTGTAGAGGTCCATCCCGCGCAGGCTCTGCACGACGCCGACCACCTGGGCGGCCAGCCGCGCGTCGGCCTCCGGCGCCTTCACCGCCAGGATCGCGCGCTCGCGCTCGGCGTTGGGATAGTCGACCCAGTGGTAGAAACAGCGCCGCTTGAGCGCGTCGTGAATCTCGCGGGTGCGGTTGGAGGTCAGGATGACGATGGGCGGCTCCGGCGCCGCGACGGTGCCGAACTCCGGGATCGAGACCTGGAAGTCGGAGAGGATTTCCAGGAGATAGGCTTCGAACGGCTCGTCGGTGCGGTCCAGCTCGTCGATCAGCAGGACGGGTGCGCCGGCCGGATCGGGCTCCAGCGCTTGCAGCAGCGGGCGTTTGATGAGGAAGCGTTCGGAGAAGAGATCGGCGGCGAGCGCGTCCCGGTCGCGGTCGCCCGACGCCTCGGCCAGCCGGATTTCCATCATCTGCCGGGCGTAGTTCCACTCGTAGACCGCCGCGGCGACGTCGAGCCCCTCGTAGCATTGCAGCCGCAGCAGGCGCCGGCCCAGCGTGGCGGACAGCACCTTGGCGATCTCGGTCTTGCCGACCCCGGCCTCGCCCTCCAGGAACAGCGGACGCCGCAGCTTCAGCGCGAGGTACAGCGCCGTCGCCAGAGAGCGGTCGGCGACGTAGTTTCCCCGCCGCAGCAGGTCCAGCGTGTCATCGACGGAAGCGGGGAGGGTGTTGGGCATGGTGGGCGGAATGCCTTACGGAGGAATGTAACCCTCTCCCCTCTGGGGAGAGGGTGCCCGCGAAGCGGGCGGAGGGGGTTGCGCTTATGAGAAGTCCGGCAAAAGCGCAACCCCCTCACCCTAACCCTCTCCCCGGAGGGGAGAGGGGACTTTAGAGGTTAAGGGCTTTAACCACACGCTTCCACCGCGCGCCGCGCCATCACCCGCACCAGATGGGCGCGGTAGTCGGCGCTGGCGTGGATGTCGGCGTTCAGCCCGGCCGCCGGCACCGACGCGCCGTTCAGGGCATCCGCGCGGAAGTCCTGGGCCAGCGCCGCCTCCATGTCGTCCGCCCGGAAGACCGACGGGCCGGCGCCGGTCACCGCCACGCGGACCTCGCTGCCGAACACGGCCACGAAAACGCCGACGATGGCGTAACGGCTGGCCGGGTTGCGGAACTTGGCGTAGGCGGCCTTGTCGGGCTTCTGGAAATGCACGGCGGTGACGATCTCGCCGGGCTCCAGCGCCGTCTCGAACATGCCGGTGAAGAAGTCGTCGCAGGATATCTCCCGCCGGTCGGTGCGCACCGTGGCCTTCAGCGCGACGACCGCGGCCGGGTAGTCGGCGGAGGGGTCGGCGTTGCAGATCGACCCGCCGAGCGTGCCCATGTTGCGCACCTGCCGGTCGCCGATGCCCTCGGCAAGGCTGGCCAGCGCCGGGATGACGCGTTGCACCGTCTCGGAATGGGCGACCTGGGCGTGGCGGGTGAAGGCGCCGACGGTCAGGCCGCCGGCCTCCTCCCGGATGCCCTGAAGCTCCGGGATCTGGCCGAGGTCGATCAGGTCGCTCGGCCGGGCGAGACGCTGCTTGAGCGTCGGCAGGAGCGTCTGCCCGCCGCCCAGCAGCTTCGGGTCTTCGAACTGGCCGAGCAGGGCGACGGCGTCGGCGACGCTCTTGGGGCGGTGATAGGTGAAGGCGTACATGATGTCTCCTCCCTCTTACTCGGCCGCCTGGGCGGGGGTGTGGCGCCGGATCGCCTGCCAGACCCGTTCCGGGGTCGCCGGCATGTCGAGATGCGTGACGCCGTACTCGGACAGGGCGTGCACCACCGCGTTCATCACGGCGGCCGAGGCGCCGATGGTCCCGGCCTCGCCGCATCCCTTCACGCCCAGCGGGTTGTGCGTGCAGGGCTGGTCCTCATGGTAGCGCACCGTGAAGGACGGCACGTCGTCCGCCCGCGGCATGCAGTAATCCATGTAGGAGCCGGTGATGAGCTGCCCCGACTCCTCGTCGTAGACGCAGTTCTCGTAGAGCGCCTGCCCGATGCCCTGGACCAGCCCGCCATGGACCTGCCCCTCGACGATCAGCGGGTTGATGACGCGCCCGAAATCGTCCACGGCGGCGAAGCTGACCACCTGGACCACACCGGTGTCGGGGTCGATCTCCACCTCGCAGACGTGGCAGCCGTTGGGGTAGGTGAAGTTCTTCGGGTCGTAGAAGGCCTGCTCGTCCAGCCCCGGTTCCAGCTCGTCGAGCGGGAAGTTGTGCGGGACGTAGGCCTGCAGGGCGATGTCGCCGATGGTCAGCGCCTTGTCGGTGCCGGCCACGACGAAGCGCCCGTCCTTCACCTCGATGTCGGCCTCGGCGGCTTCCAGCATGTGGGCGGCGATCTTCTTGGCCTTGCGCTCCACCTTGTCCATCGCCTTGACGATGGCCGACCCGCCGACCGCCAGCGAGCGGGAGCCGTAGGTGCCCATGCCGAAGGGGATCTTGCTGGTGTCGCCGTGGACGATCTCCACATTCTCGATGGGCACGCCGAAGCGCTCGGAGACGAGCTGCGCGAAGGTCGTCTCGTGCCCCTGCCCATGGCTGTGGGAGCCGGTGAAGACCGTCACCGAACCGGTGGGGTGGAAGCGCACCTCCGCCGATTCGTACAATCCGGCCCGCGCGCCCAGCGCGCCCGCGACGTTGCTCGGCGCGATGCCGCAGGCTTCGATGTAGGTGGCGAAACCAATGCCGCGCAGCTTGCCGCGCCGGGCGGATTCTGCCTTGCGCGCCGCGAAGCCGTCGTAATCGACCAGCGGCAGGGCGATGTCGAGATTCTTGGCGAAGTCGCCGGTGTCGTACTGGAGCGCCACCGGGGTCTGGTAGGGCATGGCGCTGGCCGGCACGAAGTTGCGGCGGCGCAGCTCCGCCTTGTCGATTCCCGTCTCGGCGGCGGCGACCTCGACCAGCCGCTCGATCAGGTAGCAGGCCTCCGGACGCCCGGCGCCCCGGTAGGCGTCCACCGGCACCGTGTTGGTGAAGACCGCCTTCACCTCGGCGTAGATCGCCGGGGTCTTGTACTGGCCGGCCAGCAGCGTGGCGTAGAGGTAGGTCGGGATCGACGGCGCGAAAGTCGACAGATAGGCGCCCATGTTGGCGATGGTCGCGACGCGCAGCGCCAGGAAATTGCCGTCCTTGTCCATCGCCAGCTCGGCGTGACTGACATGGTCGCGGCCGTGGGCGTCGGTCAGGAAGCTCTCGGAACGCTCGGCGGTCCATTTCACCGGGCGCCCGACCTTCTTCGCCGCCCAGGTGACGACGGCCTCCTCTCCGTAATGGAAGATCTTGGAGCCGAAGCCCCCGCCGACGTCGGGGGCGACGACGCGCAGCTTGTGCTCCGGGATGCCCAGCACGAAGGCGCCCATCAGCAGGCGGATGACGTGCGGATTCTGGCTGGTGGTGGTCAGCGTGTGCTCGCCGGTCGCCCGGTCGTACTCGCCGAGCGCCGCCCGTGGCTCCATGGCGTTGGGGACGAGGCGCTGGTTGACCAGATCGAGCTTGGCGACATGCGCCGCCTGCGCGAAGGCCGCGTCCACCGCCGCCGCGTCGCCGAGATGCCAGTCGAAGCACAGGTTGCCGCCCACGTCGTCATGGACCAGGGGGGCGCCGCCCTCCAGCGCCTTCAGCGAGGTCACCGCCGCTGGCAGCTCCTCGTAATCGACCATCACCAGTTCGGCGGCGTCCTTGGCCTGCTCGCGCGTTTCGGCGATCACCACCGCGACGGCGTCGCCGACGTAGCGCGCCCGGTCGCGGGCGATCGGGAAGTGCGGCGGCTCCTTCATCGGGGAGCCGTCCTTGGAGTGGATCTGCCAGCCACAGGGCAGGCTGCCGACCTTGTCGGCCTCCATATCGGCGCCGGTCAGCACGGCGATCACGCCGGGGGCCTGCATGGCCTCGGCCGCGTCGATCCCGGTGATGCGGGCGTGGGCGTAGGGGGACCGGACGAAGACCGCGTGGGTCTGGCCGGGCCGGTTGATGTCGTCGGTGTAGGTGCCGCGCCCGGTCAGGAAGCGCGCGTCCTCGCGCCGGCGCACGGAAGCGCCGATGCCGGTGGGGTTCGCCATCTTCGTGTTCCTCCCATGAGAGCCTTTGCCCGTTGTTATTCGGCGGCGGCCTTCATCGTGCCGCCCTGCATCGCCTCGGCCCCGGCCATCACCGCCTTGACGATGTTGTGGTAACCGGTGCAGCGACAGATGTTGCCCTCCAGCCCTTCGCGGACCTCATGCTCGCTGGGGGAGGGGTTGGCGGTCACCAGATCGACGGCGCTCATCACCATGCCCGGCGTGCAGAAGCCGCATTGCAGGCCGTGATGCTCGCGGAAGGCCGCCTGCATCGGGTGCAGCGTACCGTCCGCCGCTGCCAGCCCTTCGATGGTGGTGACCGCGGCGCCGTCGGCCTGGGCCGCCAGCATGGTGCAGGACTTCACCGACCGCCCGTCGATGTGGACGACGCAGGCGCCGCACTGGCTGGTGTCGCAGCCGACATGGGTGCCGGTCAGGCCGAGCTGGTCACGGAGGAAGGTGACCAGCAGGGTCCGCTCCTCCACCTCGCGCGAGACCGTCTTTCCGTTGACGGTCATGGAAACGGTACACGGCATCCGCTGTCCTCCCATTGTTGGTGACGTTCTGTTGCCCCGACCTTCGCGACGCTTCCTTCGACGGCTCTTCCAAATCTGCGGGATAAAGTGTGGTGCAGGACCAACCGGAACAAGGATAGGGGGGCGCCGTCCCATCCGGTCAAGACGCCGTTCGGCCTCCTCCGAAGGGAGAATGCTTGTGCCGAACCGCCGCGTTTCTTTCGGATCCTACGGACTGGCGGACCCACCGCCCACAAGTTAGGATAGCCAACAATCCGACGCAAACCAAAGCGTCTCATGAACGATCCGAGACGGACAGCCTTTTGGGAGGGAAGCAGAATGAAGCGTTTTCTGGCCGCGGTCGGCGTTTGCATGCTCACCGCGCTGCCGGCCCAGGCCGAGCAGTTCGTCACCGTCCTGACCGGCGGCACCAGCGGCGTCTACTACCCGCTGGGCGTGGCGCTGTCGGGCATCTACGGCAAGGCCATCCCGGGGGCGAAGGTCACGGTCCAGGCGACCAAGGCGTCGGTGGAGAACCTGAACCTCCTCCAGTCGGAGCGCGGCGAGATCGCCTTCTCGCTCGGCGACTCGCTGAGCGGCGCCTGGAAGGGCGACGAGGAGGCCGGCTTCAAGAGCAAGCTGACCAAGCTGCGCACCGTCGCCGCCATCTATCCCAACTACATCCAGATCGTCGCCAGCAAGGATTCCGGCGTGAAGACGCTGGCCGACCTGAAGGGCAAGCGCGTCTCGGTCGGTGCGCCGAAGTCGGGAACGGAGCTGAACGCCCGCGCGATCTTCGCCGCCGCCGGGCTGGGCTACAAGGACTTCGCCAAGACCGAGTATCTGCCCTTCGCCGAATCGGTGGACCTGATCAAGAACCGGCAGCTCGACGCGACCCTGATCTCCGCGGGCCTCGGCGTGGCGGCGATCAAGGATCTGGCGACCTCGCAGGACATCACCATCGTGTCGATCCCGGCCGATGTCGTGCAGAAGGTGGGCGACTCCGCCTACATCGCCGAGACCATCCCGGCCAACAGCTACAGCGGCCAGAGCGAGCCGGTGCCGACGGCGGCGGTGCGCAACCTGCTGGTCACCCACGCCGGCGTGTCGGACGACGCGGTCTATGCGATGACCAAGGCGATGTTCGAGAATCTCGACGCCATGGCCGCCGCCCATGCCGCCGCCAAGCAGATCAAGCTGGACGCGGCCACCATCCAGTCGCCGGTGCCGCTGCATCCGGGGGCGGAGAAGTTCTACAAGGAAAAGGGCCTGATGTAAGCGCGCCCCGTCGTCCCGGACCCCCCGTGCGATGAGCGCATCCTCCCAAGACGCGGACAACAAGATCCGCCAGGCCATCGACCGCGAGAATCCCTCGACGGTCGTGGCCTTCGAAGGCGTCGCCGGAAAGGCCGTCTTCGCCATCGCCGTCGCCTTTTCGCTGTTCCAGATCTGGACGGCGGCGTTCAACCCGCTGTCCAGCATGGTCGTCCGCTCGGTCCATGTCGGCTTCCTCCTGCTGATGACCTTCACCCTGTTCGGCTTCCGCTCGCACGGGGAGAGGCGCAGCGTGCCCTGGTACGACTGGCTGCTCGGCCTCGGCGCTTTCGCGCTGGGCTTGTATCACTATGTGTTCGAGGTCGATCTGATCCAGCGGGCCGGCGATCCGAACATGACGGACCTGATCGTCGGCGCGATCACCATCGCGCTGGTGTTCGAGGGCGCCCGGCGCATCATGGGTTGGGCGCTGCCGATCATCTGCGGCGTCTTCATCCCCTACGCGCTGTTCGGGCGGCATCTGCCCTTCGGGCTGGCCCACCGCGGCTACGACATCGATCAGGTCATCGACAACCTGTACCTGTCGACCGAGGGCATCTACGGCACGCCCACCTTCGTCTCCGCGACCTTCATCTTCCTGTTCATCCTGTTCGGCGCCTTCCTGGAGCGCGCCGGCATGATCAAGCTGTTCAACGACGTGTCGCTGGGCCTCGTCGGGTCGGCCAAGGGGGGGCCGGCGAAGGTGGCGGTCATCTCCTCCGGCTTCATGGGGACGATCAACGGCTCGGGCGTGGCGAACGTGTTGACCACCGGCCAGTTCACCATTCCCCTGATGATGCGTTTCGGCTACCGCCCGGCCTTCGCCGGGGCGGTCGAGGCGACGGCCAGCATGGGCGGGCAGCTGATGCCGCCGGTCATGGGGGCCGCCGCCTTCATCATGGCCGAGACCATCGGCGTTCCCTTCAGCGACATCGCCATCGCCGCGGCGATCCCGGCCATTCTCTATTTCGGCAGCGCCTTCTGGATGGTCCATCTGGAGGCGGGGAAGCGCAACCTCGTCGGCTTGCCGAAGGACCAATGCCCCAGCGTGTCCCGCGCGCTGATCGAGGGCTGGTACCTGATCCTGCCGCTGGCGGCGCTGGTCTACCTGCTGTTCTCCGGCTTCACGCCGCTGTTCGCCGGGGTGATCGGCATCGCGTCGACCATCGCGTTGATCCTCGGCACGACAATCGTGGGTTCCATCGGGCCGATGGCCCTGCGCGTCGCCTTCTGGGTCGTGCTGGGCCTCGTTGCCGCGGCGCTGTGGCGGATGGGCTGGCGGACGGAGCATCAGGCCTTCGCCATCGTCGGGCTTCTGGTCATTCCCTGCCTGATCGTAAAAGGTGGGCGGGAGACTCTGGCGATGCTGGTGAACAGCCTCGCCGACGGCGCCAAGAACGCCGTGGGCGTCGGCGTGGCCTGCGCGCTGGTGGGTGTGCTGATCGGCATCCTGACGCTGACCGGGCTGGCCTCCAGCTTTGCCGGAACCATCGTCCAGCTGTCCGGCGGCAACCTTCTGGTCGCGCTGATTCTCACCATGCTGGCCTGCATCCTGCTGGGCACCGGACTGCCGACGACGGCCAACTACATCGTCACCGCGGCCATCGCGGCGCCGGCCCTGCTGCAGATGGGCGTTCCGCTGATCGTCTCCCACATGTTCGTCTTCTACTTCGGCATCATGGCCGACCTGACACCGCCGGTGGCGCTGGCGGCGCTGGCCGCCTCGTCCATCTGTCGGGCCGGGCACATGCAGGTCGGCTTCATCGCCACGCGGATCGCCATGGCCGGCTATGTCGTGCCCTTCATGGCGGTCTATTCCCCCGCGCTGATGCTCCAGACCACCGATCCGCTGGCCGTGGCCTACGTCCTGTTCAAGGCGCTGATCGCCATCGGCCTGTGGGGGGCGGCGACCATCGGCTTCTTCTGGACACCGCTGAAGCTGGCGGAGCGGGTGTTCGCGGCGGCCGGGGCCTTCCTGTTCGTCGTCGCGCTTCCGGTGACGGACGAGATCGGCTTCGCGATGACGGCGGCCTTCCTGCTGTGGCAGCGCCATCGCCTGCGCCGTCTGGGACGGAGCAGCGCCCCGGCATGAGTGTGGCCTTGTGCCTGTCGGCGCTCGGTGGGGCGGTTCTGGCCGCCCTGCCGGGTCCGGCCTTCACCCTCTCCTGGACCCATTCGGTCGAGAAGACCGAATGGCGGGAGGAGTGGCGCATCGAGGATGGGCGCCTTGTCCTGACCGAAGCCCGGGTAAAGGGCAGCGGCGCCGGGATGGAGCCGCCGCAGGGTGCCCGCCTCGCCGATGGCTGGTGGATATGGGTGCCGGCGGTGCCGCCGCTGGAACGGGTGGTCCTGGCCGCTTCCTCCTTCACACCGGACCACACACTGTGCGCGGGCGGAACATGCCGCCCGCTTCACGGCTGGATCGGCGGGCCGGTCCCAAGTCCCCTCGAACTGAAGCCCTGCGGCTGAAGACACGTTTTTCACGCACGGCGGGTAGGGTGATTCCGTGGGGGCGATCCGGCTTGGCTTAGCCCTTTCGGAGACGCATACTTCGGCAACTGATATTACAGATGAATGCGTGTTATGACCGACGCCCAACCCACCCGACACCGCCTCACCCGATCACTGTCCGTGCCCCTGGCCGCTCTGGCAGGCCTCGTTGCCGCTGGACTGCCAGGGGTGGCCCTGGCGGCGGAAGCGGCTGGGGCTCCGCATCTCGACGGGCGCGACCTGAATGTCTTCTGGGTGATTCCCTTCGCCGGGATTCTGCTGTCCATCGCGCTCATGCCGCTGCTGGCGCCATCCTTCTGGCACCATCATTTCGGCAAGGTCGCCGCCGGCTGGGCCGCCGCCTTCCTGTTGCCCTTCGCGCTGACCTTCGGGGCCAGCCTCGCCACCTACGAGCTGCTGCACACCCTGCTGCTCGAATACATCCCCTTCATCGTTCTGCTGACCGCCCTGTTCACGGTGGCCGGAGGCGTGCGGATCTGTGGAACGCTGGTGGGCACGCCACTGGCGAACACGCTGGGGCTCGGGCTGGGCACGCTGCTGGCGAGCCTGATGGGGACGACCGGCGCCTCGATGCTGCTAATCCGCCCGCTGATCCGCGCCAACGAGCACCGGCGGCACAAGGTGCACACCATCGTCTTCTTCATCTTCCTGGTGTCGAACGTCGGCGGTTCCCTGACTCCGCTGGGCGATCCGCCGCTGTTCCTGGGCTTCCTGAAGGGGGTCGGCTTCTTCTGGCCGACTGTGCACCTGTTCTGGCCGATGATGCTGGTGGCTGGCTGCCTGTTGGCGATCTACTTCCTGGTCGACCTCTACCTGCACACCAAGGACCCCGGAAAACACCCGCTGATCGAGGGCGTGCATGAGCGCGAGCCGGTGCGGCTCGAAGGGGCGGTAAACCTGCTCCTGCTCGTCGCCGTGGTCGGCGCGGTGCTGCTCAGCGGCGTCTGGCATCCAGGGGTGGGGGTGGAGATCTACCACATCCATGTTCCGCTGGAGACGATCGTCAGCAACCTGCTGCTTCTCGGCATCACCGGCCTGTCGCTGAAGCTGACCAGCGCGCGCAGCCGGCGCCTGAACGCCTTCACCTGGGGCCCGATTCTGGAGGTGGCGAAGCTTTTCGCCGCGATCTTCCTGACCATCATCCCGGCCATCGCCATCCTGCGGGCGGGCACGGACGGGGCGCTGGGCGCCATCATTGCGGCGGTGAACCAGGACGGCCAGCCGGTTCCGGCGGCCTATTTCTGGGCGGCTGGCCTGCTGTCCAGCTTCCTCGACAACGCGCCGACCTACCTGATCTTCTTCAACACCGCCGGCGGCGACGCGCAGGTGCTGATGACCGACCTCGCCGTGACCCTGGCGGCCATTTCGGCGGGCGCGGTGTTCATGGGCGCCAACACCTACATCGGCAACGCACCAAACTTCATGGTCAAGGCCATCGCGGAGGAGCGCGGCGTGGCGATGCCGAGCTTCTTCGGCTACATGCTGTGGTCCTTCGGCATCCTGGTGCCGCTATTCGTCCTGGTGACCTGGGTGTTCTTCCTCTAGGTCCCCCTCCATAAGCAGGCGGGCCGTGCCGAAGCACCTCCCGCCTGCCAAACCTCAATGGGCCATCAGGACCGGGGTGGTGAGGTTCGACAACACCGTGCGCGTCGCCCCGCCCAGCACCATCTCGCGCAGACGGGAATGGCCGTAGGCACCCATCACCAGCAGATCGCCGCCCAGGCTGCGGTGGCTGTCCAGAATGATCTCCCCGACATCGCCGCCCTGGAAGATGCTGGCCTGATGCTGGCTGCGAACGCCATGGCGCTCCAGCCAGATCATCAGGTCACGGCCGCCATCCAACGCATTGCCCGGCGGGTCGATGGTAACCACCGTGACCCGCCCCGCGGCCGCGAGGAAGGGCATGGCGTTGCGCACGGCGCGCCCGGCTTCCCGCGTGTTCTTCCAGGCCACCACCACGTGACGGCCAATCTCGGTCCGGGGCGGGAAGTTGTGGGGAAGCACCAGGGTCGGGCAGGAACTGGTCAGCGGAAGGCGGTCCGGCACCTGGAGCATCACCCGATCACTGAGATCGTCGCCGTGGCTCTGGCTCACGATGGCGAGGTCGGCATAGGCGGCGCGGGCGGCCAGCAGCTCCACATGGTCCCCTTCGTCAACCGTCCAGGAATAGGAGCAGTCCTTCAGCGCCGACCGGACCTCCTGTTCGATCTGTCCGGCCTTCTCGTGGGCGATGGCCGTGGCCTCGGCGATGTAGGCGTAGGAGGCGGCGCGTCCGGTCACCGCTGGGGGCATCGACACCGGCGTCGCCACGAACAGCACCTCGACAAAGGCGGAGAAGCGCTTGGCAAGACCGACCGCGACCTCAAGCCGCTGGGCGTGGCGGTCGTCGTTCGACATGTGCAGCAGGATCGTCTTGATCGGCATGGGTCTCGCTCGCAGGTTTCGAACCGGATGACCGGCACTCCATAGGTAATGTTTGTTGAACCAATCTGGCAACGATCCGGCTAACGGCTGGCGAGGCCGGTGCGCCCGTCCGCGCCTTGGTCGGGGGTGAGGCCGGAGATTTCCAGAAGCAGCTTGCTCAGGATGGCGTCGGCGAAGGCCTCGAAGCTGACGGCGGGGACCAGGAAGGCGCCGGGTCCGCCAATCACATGCTCCTCGTAATAACCGTCGAGGTTCGTCGGCGCCGCCCCGCCCCAGGGATTGGGCCGATCGTTCAGGATCGGCAGGCCGTTGATGGTGATCCCGGCGGCCACCGCCTCGTCGCGCGCCCATTGCACGGGACGGCCGCGGTTGTTGACCCCGTCGCCCGACACGTCGATGACCCGCCGCGTCCCTTCGAATCCGTTGTCGTTGAACAGGCGGGCGCTGAAGTCGATGGCCGCGCTGATCGACGTCCACTGCGCGCTGAGGGTAGGCGATTCGGCGATGGAAGAGGCGAAGGCCTCGGCGCTGCCCTGGTCGTTCAGCAAGGTCCAGGGCACGGTGATGCGCTGGAAGCTGTCGCCGGCCCATTCGACGTAGGTGACGGCGATGCGGCCATAGGGACCGCCGCGGATCGCCGCCTGGATCTTCGGGTCGGTGAGGGCGGCGACGTAGCCCTCGCGCTGGAGACGGCCTTCCTCCGCGTCGACGCTGCCCGACACGTCCACCGCCAGCACCAGTTCCAGATCGACCGGCGTGTCGGCCCGAGCCGGCGCTCCCGCTCCGCCGGCCACGAGAATCGCGACGGCCACCCCCGCCAGACGCCACGCACCGTCCATGCCGTGTCTCCCCCGCGGATGTTTTCGCCCGTACCCCTCAAGAAAAGAGTTCGTCACGCCGCCGCGACAAGGGGCTTCGTGAACGGGGCGTTGACGGATGGGCGCCGCCGCGCCACCTCTCCACCCCATGCCGACCGATTTTCCGAACGAGTTTCCCGCCCGCCCCCTGTTCCTGGGCAGCGAGATCTACCGGGGCTCCAGCTACGGTGCGAAGCACCCGCTGGCCATCCCGCGGGTGTCCACCGCCATCGACCTCAGCCGCGCCATGGGCTGGCTGCCCGACGCGATCTATCGCGACAGCCCGCTGGCGACGCCGGAGGAACTGCGCCGCTTCCACAGCCCGGACTACATCGCCGCCCTTCACCGCGCCGAGGCCGACCAGCGCGTGGATGCGGAAACCGGGGAGCGCTACAACCTCGGCCGGTTGGAGAATCCGGTCTTTCCCGAGATGTATCGCCGTCCCGCCATCAGCACGGGCGCCGCCATCCTGGCCGGGCGCCTGCTGGCGGGGGGGGGCGCCGGCATCGTCTACAGCCCGGCGAGCGGCACCCACCACGCCCGTCCGGGGCGGGCCAGCGGCTTCTGCTACCTCAACGCCCCGGTGCTGGGCATCCTGGCTTTGCTCGACTCCGGAATCGATCGGGTGCTGTACGTGGATCTCGACGCCCACCATGGCGACGGGGTGGAGGACGCCTTCGCCGACGACGACCGGGTGCTGACCTTGTCAGTGCACGAGGACGGGCGCTGGCCCTTCACCGGCAAGGCGGAGGACCGGCCCGGCGCCCTGGCCTTCAATCTGCCGGTCCCGCCGGGGTTCAACGACACGGAGATGGATCATCTTCTGGAGACGGCGATCCTGCCGCTGGGGCGGGGGTTCCGCCCCCAGGCGCTGGTCATCCAGACCGGGGCCGACGCGCTGGCCGAAGATCCGCTGAGCCGGCTGGAGCTGTCGAACGGCGCGCTGTGGCGGGCGGTGAGGGCGCTGATGGAGCTTGCGCCGCGCCTGATGGTGGTTGGCGGCGGTGGCTACAATCCCTGGTCCGTCGGTCGCTGCTGGGCGGGGATCTGGGCGGTGCTGAACGGCATCGACCCGGCGGTGCCGCCGACGCCGGAGGCGGAGGGCGTGCTGCGGTCGCTCTCCTGGTCGCGCGCCGCCGGGCGCAACCCGCCGGAGCATTGGTTCACCACCCTCGCCGATGCGCCGCGTCCCGGGCCGCTGCGCGAGGAGGTGCGTCGCGTTGCCGCTGCGGCAATTGCGAAGATGGTCCGCTCTGGATAATCTTTGGAAAGTTTTTCATTCACGTATGTCACGCAGTTGACGTATTGGGACGAATCGGCCAGCCTGATTCGCGCGACTCGCGCTGTCCGCAGGCCGATCCGAGCAGCCCCGTCACGCTGGAAACCGGACGTTGGAGAGAAGGAGGGGGGCCGGCCGCCGATGTCCAACACCACCTTGCTCCTGTTGACCATCGCCGCGATGATGCTGGCCGCCGTCCCGGTCGCCATGATGCTGAAGCGTTTCCTCCCCGAATTCCTTCATCGCTCCGCGGGGATCGGCCAGCTCGAGAACCGCATCTACGTCCTTCATTCGGAAATCCACGAGCTTCAGGACCGGGTGAACGGCAAGGTGCAGCGGCGCAACCAAGTGTCCGCCGAGAAGCACCGAGCGGAAACCGAGAACCGCAAGATGGAGCGTGCGATCGCGGAAATCGCCCTCCAGCCGCCGGTGTTTGTGCACGAGGTGGGCGATCCCAAGGCCGGCCTGTCGAAGTTCCTGGTGAACGTCTCCCAGGAGAAGGCCTCGTCCGGCGGCGACAAGTCCCAGGTCAACCCGATCTGGCGCTGCGCCAACGTGGCGGAGGTCTGGGCGTCCAACGCGGAGGAAGCCAGGCAACTCGTGGAAGTGGCGTTCCCCTTCAAGATGGGCTTCACCAAGACGTTCCAGAAGACGCAGGGCCGCCCCAACCCCGGCCGGATCAAGGCGCCCGCATCATGATGATCAATTTCCTCATCATCCTGGGGATCATCGCCATCGGCGCGTGGCTGGGCAACGTTCTGCTGGCGGTCGATGCCCAGATGGCGCAGAGCCGCAGCCGGATGCGCGCCACCAAGGACACCATCGGCAAGCTGGAGGCGACGATCCGCAGGCTCCAGCGCGAGGAGGAGAACCTCGTCAAGGAGATCGACGAGTGCATGGCCGACACGGTCGAGGCGCGCCGCAAGCAGTCGGAGATCCAGCGGCGCCTGTCCGAGGCGCAGACCAAGCAGCGGCCGCAGCTCCTGATTCTGACAGACCGGCGCAATCCGAACGACAGGGAATGGCTGGTGACCGTCGTCAACACCCAGGTCGGCGAGATCGACGCGCTGCACCCGCTGGCCGTCGAATGGGCGCGCGGACGCGACTATCTCGTCTGGGCCGAAAGCGACCGGGAAGCCGGCGAGCGGGCCATCCGCCGCTTCAGCGCCCGCCCCGGCTACCAGATCAAGCAGGTCAAGCCGCTGACCAAGGACATCTACACCACCGCCACCGACCGGACGGCGGCGTAACGCCGCCACGGAGACGCCGCTGGACAGGCGCGCGGCGCGGCGGCATCGTCCAAGCTCTCGAACGTCAAGGATGGGTTGGTCGCGATGATCGGACGGGCTGTGCGTGGCCTTTTGGGCGGGCTTCTGATGGGGGCCGCGATTCTGCTGTCGGTCTTGCCGGCGGCGGCGCTGGAGAGCTTCGCGCGCTCCACCCTGACCGTCGAGACGGCGGGCGGCGGCAAGTACCGTTTCGACATCGAACTGGCGGAAACCCCGGCGCAGCAGGCGCAGGGGCTGATGTTCCGCGAGAGAATGGCCGCCGACGCCGGCATGCTGTTCATCTACGACCGCCCGCAGCCGGCCAGCTTCTGGATGAAGAACACGCTGCTTCCGCTCGACATGATCTTTATCGGGGCGGACGGCCGCATCGTGAACATCCACGCCAACGCCGTGCCGCAGTCGCTGGACGCGGTGAATTCGGCCGGTCCGGTGAAGGGCATCCTGGAGATCAACGGCGGCATGAGCGCGCGCCTGGGAATCCGTCCGGGCGACCGCGTGGCGCATTCGGCCTTCGGCACCGCGAAGTGACGGCGCCGCGCCGCTAGCGGATCTCCCCGGGACACCCGAAGGCGGCCAGGAGGCGCCCGGCCGCCGCCCCGGGGTCCGCGGCGCCGTGCAACACCGCGGCGGCGCGCGGGTGCAGCCACCCACGCAGGGCGCGCCGCAACACCCCGCCGGACGCCGCGGAAGGCTCCTCCAGCACCGCCGTAGGCGTGCCTTGCCGCGCCAGCCGGACGGCGCCAAGGGCGACAAGCCCGGCATCCGATCCCACCCCGATCAGCCCGACCGGCCGCCGCTCGGCGACGATCCGCGCGAGGGCGAGGACCGAACCGGCGGTGTGGCGCTTGGCGAGGTCGATCTGGCCGATGCCAGGGTGCAGCGTCGCCCGCAACGTCCCGCCCCCCATCGGCGCGACCACATCGAGTCCGAAGCCGCGCTGCCGCAAGGCTTCGGCCAGGGCTACGGCCGCCTGGCCGGCGGGCGTGTCGTCCAGCCCGGACACGAAAAGGGCAAGACGGGGAGGGGGCATGGACGGGCTGTTCACGGGGAATGTTCGGCGCGGTCGGGACGGGGCGGCATCATACGGAAGGTCCACCCTGCGGGATAGATGCGGCTGCGTCTTGCCGTCCGCGCGGGGTTCGTGTATTCCACTGCGCGACGTCGGGGCGTAGCGCAGTCTGGTCAGCGCGCCAGTTTTGGGTACTGGAGGCCCCCGGTTCGAATCCGGGCGCCCCGACCAACGAAATTCGAACGATGCACCACGCACGTATCAGAGGAGATGCCGCGTCATGAAGGTCCGGATCTACCAGCCGAGCAAAGCGGCCACTCAGTCCGGGCGTGCCAAGACGCATCGTTGGTTGCTCGAGTACGAGATCGAAACCCCGCGCCGTCCGGAGCCGCTGATGGGCTGGATCAGCTCCGGCGACACGCTGAACCAGGTGCGCATCGGTTTCGAAACCTCGGAGGAGGCGGTCGCCTTCGCCCAGCGCAAGGGCTGGGACTACACGGTCCAGGATGCGCCGGTGCGCCGCGTCCGCCCGCGCAACTACGCGGACAACTTCCGCATGGACCGTCCGCGCTTCTGAGCCGGACCGGGGCCCCATAGCTCAGTTGGATAGAGCAATCGCCTTCTAAGCGATAGGTCGCAGGTTCGAATCCTGCTGGGGTCGCCACCTTCCCCCTCACGTCCGTCCGATCAAGATGGAGCCGCGCGTTCCACCGGTGTCCACCGGCGGAGCGCAAGCCGATTCCCAAACGGTCAACACAGTTATCCCCATATTCCTTTTGTCGTAGGCAAAGGAATCGGTGGGTCGTCGGTTGCGGTACAGCACTGACGATTTGCAGTGTATCCAATGGTTTCGCGTCGCGATGACCATGCCCAATTTGGGGGCATGACGGCAAGCGGTCGTCACTCCAACGGGCTTCGGGACTCATCCACAAAGTTATCCACAGAAAATGGGGATAACCCGTACGCGTTGGCGGGAGGCTGGACCAAGGCGTTCCCATGCGCCGCCGCCATAACCATCTACCGCGAGGAACGGACTCCGTTCCGGTGCCGTTTCACGGGCCGCATGGTCAATCCCACGCCGTTCGGCGTCAGTACGAGGTGATGTCTTGGTGGGTTGGGTCGTCAGAACGCTTCTGTTGTGCTTCGTGGTCGGGCTGGTGATGTCCTTCCTCGACATCAATCCGGCAAGCATCCTGACCAACAGTTGGGCGACGATTCAGGACATCGCCCGGCTCGCCGCGGACATGTTCCATTGGGCGCTGCCCTACATCCTGATCGGAGCGGTGATCGTCGTCCCGCTGTCCGTGATCGGGGCGGTCATGCGCTGGACCCGCACGCGCCACCGCCCGTGACGCAATCCCAGTCTCCACCGCCCGAACAAGAAAAAACCGGAGATCCAGTGGATCTCCGGTTAAGTGAATACAGGGAGGGTTAGAGACAAGGACTGTTTAACTGTTCGGACGACACGCTTCGTTGATCTGCATCAATCGGCGATAATTTTATCGTTCCGCTGCAACCGGACCGGTTTTGACTTTGGACAAAAAAATAGCCGAGGGTTCCATTGGAACCCCCGGCATAGGCGAATACAGGGAGGGTTAGAGACAAGAGCGTTCTACCTCTTCCCGCTCCGGGCTACGTTGACATAGATCAAACACTTTTCGCATTGCAGCGAAGGTTTAGCGTCTTACTTATGCGTGTGTCCGTAGAGAACCGAAGGATCGGTCTCAACGTCCTGAATGATCTCGAGCTTGCCGTCGCGCAGCGCGCGGTAGAAACAACTGCGCCGGCCGGTGTGGCAGGCCACGCCGTCCTGCTCCACGATCACCAGCAGGGTGTCGCCGTCGCAGTCGATGCGGAAATCCTTCAGCCGCTGCATCTGGCCGGAGGTCTCGCCCTTTCGCCACAACCCCTTGCGGGACCGCGACCAGTAGCAGACGCGGCCGGTGCGCAGCGTTTCCAGAACGGCCTCTCGGTTCATCCAGGCCATCATCAGAATCTCGCCGGTCCCTTCGGCCTGGGCGATGGCGGGGACCAGCCCGTCGGCGTTGAAGGCGATGGCGGCGATCACGTCGTCGTACGCCGGCTCGGGCGCAATGGCGTCCGTCATGGTGTCCAGTCCTCGTGTTGGTGCCCGAGTGTTACCGGGCGGCCCTCAGGCGGGTGAAGGCGCCATCCAGATCCCGGATGAGATCGTCCACGTCCTCCAGGCCGGCGTGCAGGCGCAGAACGGTGCCGGGATCGGTCCAGCGCGTCGCCGTACGGACGGCGGCGGGGCGCGTCGGCAGGATCAGGCTCTCGAACCCGCCCCAGCTGTAGCCCAGCCCGAACAGCTCCAGGGAGTTCAGCATGGCCGCCAGGGCCGGCTTCGGCACCGCGTTCATGACCATGGAGAACAGGCCGGAGGAGCGCCCGATGTCACGCTTCCACAGCGCGTGGCCCGGGCAATCGGGGAAGGCCGGATGCAGGATGCGCGTGACTTCGGGCTGCTTCGACAGCCAACCGGCGAGCGCGAGCGCGCTTTCCTCATGCTGCTTCAGGCGGACGGACAGGGTGCGCAGGCCGCGCAGCCCCAAATAGATGTCGTCCGGTCCGGCGCAGGTGCCCGTCCGCGTGGCGGCCTTCTTCACCGCCAGCCAATGCGCCTCGGTGGCGCAGGAGATCACGCCCAGCATCGCGTCGGCGTGACCGACGATGTATTTGGTGGCCGAGTGGATCGACACGTCCACCCCGTGCCGCAGCGGCTGGAAAAAGAGGGGGGTGGCCCAGGTGTTGTCGATCATCACCGTGGCGCCCACGGTCTTGGCCGCCGCGGCGATGGCCGGGACGTCCTGCACCTCGAAGGTCAGGGAGCCCGGCGATTCGAGGAATACCACGCTGGTGTTCGGCTTCAGCAACGCGGTGATTCCGGCGCCGATGGTGGGGTCGAAATACTCGACCTCGACGCCGTAAGGCACCAGAGTGTCGTTGGCGAATCGGCGGGTCGGACCGTAGGCGCTGTCGGTGATCAGCACATGGTCGCCGGCCTTGGTGAAGGCGATCAGCGCCGTGGCGATGGCGTTCAGGCCCGATCCCGTGTTGACCGCGCGATAGGCGCCCTCAAGCTCGGCCACCGCCTGCTCGAAGGCCAGCGTGGTCGGAGTCCCGATGCGCCCGTAGTTGATGCGGTCGAAAGGAGCCTGGTCGCCCGCCTCCAAATCCTCCAGCGTCGGGAAGAGCACGGTCGAACAATGGTAGACCGGCGGATTCACAATTCCGTGATTCTCACGCGGGCTGCGGCCGGCGTGTCCGAGGACCGTATCTTTTCGTGCGTCTTTCATGGGTCTTCCCGCAACAACAGTGACGGTGGTCGTATCCCGACTTTCCAGGATGGACCCGGCCGCCAAAGATTTCTTTTCCCCAAGCCTCTGTAAGGGATAACCAAGCCAAATGCACGGCTTAAGGATGATTCGACAAGCCGGTTGCTGTTGGTGCACTCTTGTCACACGCGCGTGTCCGCCATGCGGGGCGCGCAATGCACGAACCTAAGCGTAAAAACGCAAGAACAGGGTGGAGCTTAATATGAAATCGGGAATCCTCGCCGCTGCTGCCGCGGCCGTGGTGTTCGGCGCCGTCACCGGTGCCCAGGCCGGTCCGACGCTGGACGCCGTCAAGGGCCGCGGCTTCGTCCAGTGCGGCGTGAACGCCGGCCTTCCGGGCTTCGGCAACCCCGACAGCTCGGGCAACTGGACCGGTCTCGATGTCGATTACTGCCGCGCGGTCGCGGTTGCGCTGTTCAACGACCCGAACAAGGTCAAGTTCACCCCGCTGTCGGCCCAGCAGCGTTTCCCCGCCATCCAGTCGGGCGAGGTCGATCTGCTGTCGCGCAACACCACCGTCACGCTGACCCGCGACACCTCGGTCGGCCTGAACTTCGCCCCGGTCACCTATTATGACGGCCAGGGCTTCATGGTGAACAAGAAGCTCGGCGTGAAGAGCGCCAAGGAGCTGAACGGCGCCACCGTCTGCGTCCAGGCCGGCACCACGACCGAACTGAACCTGGCGGACTATTTCCGCACCAACAACATGTCCTACAACCCGGTCGTCATCGAGTCGAACGACGAGGTGAACGCCGCCTACTTCGCCGGCCGCTGCGACGTGCTGACGACCGACGCCTCCGGTCTGGCCGGCACCCGCGCCGGCGTGGCCCCGGTTCCGGACGACCACCTCATCCTCCCGGAGATCATCTCCAAAGAGCCGCTGGCCCCCGCCGTCCGTCACGGTGACGATCAGTGGTTCGATGTGGTGAAGTGGACCGTCTACGCCACCATCCAGGCCGAAGAGATGGGCATCACCTCCAAGAACGTCGACGAGTTCGTGAACAGCAAGAACCCGGAGATCCAGCGCATCCTCGGCACCTCGCCGGGCATGGGCAAGGCGCTGGGCCTTGACGAGAAGTGGGCCTACAACATCATCAAGACCATGGGCAACTATGGTGAGATCTTCGAGCGCAACGTCGGCACGAAGACCCCGCTGAAGCTGGAGCGCGGTCTGAACGCGCTGTGGACCAACGGCGGTCTGCAGTACGCGATGCCGATCCGCTAAGGACGGAAAGGGGGACCGCGGACCACAGGGAGGCCCGCGGTCCTTCCTTTTTTGACGACGGGCGGGGCGGTTGCAGGGCGACAAGAATCAAGGCCCGTGCCGCAGGCCCGTTTGGGAGACGATATACGTGGCGCAAGTTGCGGCGGACGTTCGGGAGGCGGCCGACGCCCTTATGCCATGCTGGTGAGGGGAGAGAACCGTGGCCAGCGAGACCCGGGACACCGCGCGCCCAAGCGCGCCTGGCGGTGTTTCATTTTCCCTCAGCGACCCGACGGTGCGTGCCGTGTTCTACCAGGTTCTGGTGGTCGGCATCGTCATCGCGGTCGGCTGGTTCCTTATCCACAACACGCTCGACAACCTGTCGAAGCGGTCCATCGCGACGGGATTCGGTTTCCTGGATCGCGAGGCCTCCTTCGGCATCGGTGAGAGCCTCATCGACTATCATCCGCGGGACAGCTACGGCCGGGCCTTCCTGGTCGGCGTGCTGAACACGCTGAAGGTGTCGATCATCGGCGTCGTCCTGGCGACCGTGCTGGGCACGCTGATCGGCGTCGCCCGCCTGTCGAGCAACTGGCTGATCGCCAAGCTGGCCTCCACCTATGTGGAGATCGTCCGCAACATCCCGCCGCTGCTCCAGCTCTTCTTCTGGTACGCGCTGGTCTCGGAAAGCATGCCGCCGGTGCGGCAGGCGCTGAACCCGATTCCCGGCGTGTTCCTGTCGCAGCGCGGCCTGTTCGTGCCGGTGCCCTCCGCCGACCCGGTGTGGGGAACGATGGGCTTCGCGCTCGCCATCGCGGTGATCGCCGTGATCTTCCTGCGGCGCTGGGCCAAGGCCCGGCAGGAGCGGACGGGCCAGCCCTTCCCGGTCGGCTCGGCGAGCCTCGGGCTGCTGATCGGCCTGCCGCTGATCGCCTACATCGCCGGCGGCGCGCCGACGGCGCTGGACGTGCCGAAGCTGCAGGGCTTCAACTTCGTCGGCGGCGTGGTCATCACCCCGGAATTCTTCGCGATCCTGGTCGGTCTGGTCGTCTACACCGCGGCCTTCATCGCCGAGGTGGTGCGCAGCGGCATCCTGGCGGTCAACTGGGGCCAGACGGAAGCCGCGAGGGCGCTCGGCATCGACAGCGGCAAGACGCTGCGGCTCGTCGTGCTGCCGCAGGCGCTGCGGGTGATCGTGCCGCCGCTGACCAGCCAGTATCTGAACCTGACCAAGAACAGCTCCCTGGCGCTCGCCATCGGCTACCCGGATCTGGTGTCGATCGCCAACACGACGCTGAACCAGACCGGTCAGGCGATCGAGGGCGTGGCGATGATCATGGGCACCTATCTGGTCATCAGCCTGGGCATCTCGATCTTCATGAACTGGTACAACAAGCGCATCGCGCTGGTGGAGCGCTGACGGCCATGGCAAACAACGTTCATACCGGCAACGTCCATTCCGGCAACATCCCCGACGAGCGTCCGCCGTCCAACACCGTCGGCCCCGTGGCGTGGCTGCGCAACAACCTGTTCAACACCTGGTACAACGCGCTCCTGACGATCCTGATCGCCTGGCTTCTGTTCAAGGCGATCCCGCCGCTTCTCGACTGGCTGATCTTCAGCGCCAACAGCTTCGGCACACCGCCCCAGGTGTGCCGGCAGGAGGGTGGCGCCTGCTGGACCTTCGTCAGCGAGAAGCTGCGCTTCGTCATGTTCGGCACCTTCCCGTACGACGAGCAGTGGCGGCCGCTGATCACCATCGTGATCATCATCGCGCTGGTGCTGGCGAGCTGCGACCGCCGCTTCTGGAAGCCCTGGCTGGCCCTCGTCTGGATCGCCGGCCTGACCGCGGTGGGCGTGCTGATGTGGGGCGGCGTGCTCGGCCTGACCTATGTCGAAAACACGCTGTGGGGCGGCCTGCCGCTGACCCTGATGCTGTCGGTGGTCGGCCTCTCCGTGGCCTTCCCGGCGTCGGTCCTTCTGGCGCTCGGCCGGCGGTCGCAGCTTCCGGCCATCCGCGTGATCTCGGTGACCTACATCGAGCTGATCCGCGGCGTGCCGCTGATCAGCCTGCTGTTCATGGCCTCGGTGATGTTCCCGCTGTTCCTGCCGACCGGCGTGAACTTCGACAAGCTGCTGCGCGCCCAGATCGCCTTCATCATGTTCGCCGCCGCCTACATGGCGGAAGCCATCCGCGGCGGTCTCCAGGCCATTCCGAAGGGCCAGTACGAGGCGGCGGACGCGCTCGGCCTGAACTACTGGCAGGCGATGGGCAAGATCATCCTGCCGCAGGCGCTCGCCATCTCCATCCCGCCGCTGGTGAACACCTTCATCAGCTTCTTCAAGGACACGTCGCTGGTCATCATCATCGGCCTCTACGACCTGCTGGGAACCGCCAAGGCGGCGCTCTCCGACCCGGCCTGGCGTGGCTTCTACCGCGAGGCCTACCTGTTCATCGGCGTGATCTACTGGGTGTTCTGCTTCTCGATGTCCAAATACAGCCAAAAACTCGAACGCGACCTGCGTCGCGGTCACCGTCGCTGAGGGAGAGGGAAAAGAGATGACCATGACCCAAACCGCCGGCGCCGCGCGCAGCTTCCCCCAGGGGGAGCCGATCATCCAGTGCCAGGGCGTGCACAAGTGGTACGGCGAGTTCCACGTCCTGAAGAACATCGACCTGTCGGTCGCCAAGGGGGAGCGGATCGTGATCTGCGGCCCCTCGGGCTCCGGCAAGTCGACCATGATCCGCTGCCTGAACCGGCTTGAGGAGCATCAGAAGGGCTCCATCATCGTCGACGGCATCGAGCTGACCGGCAACCTGAAGAACATCGAACTGGTCCGCCGCGAAGTCGGCATGGTGTTCCAGCATTTCAACCTGTTCCCGCACCTGACCGTGCTGGAGAACTGCACGCTCGCCCCCATCTGGGTCCGCAAGAAGCCGAAGGCCGAGGCGGAGGAGATGGCGATGCGCTACCTGAAGCGGGTGCGCATCGCCGAGCAGGCGCACAAGTATCCCGGCCAGCTTTCCGGCGGCCAGCAGCAGCGCGTGGCGATCGCCCGCTCGCTGTGCATGAGCCCGAAGGTCATGCTGTTCGACGAGCCGACCTCCGCTCTCGACCCCGAGATGGTCAAGGAAGTGCTGGACGTCATGATCGGTCTGGCCGAGGACGGCATGACCATGCTCTGCGTGACGCACGAGATGGGCTTCGCCAAGTCGGTCGCCGACCGGGTCATCTTCATGGACCGTGGCGAGATCGTCGAGCAGAACACGCCCAACGAGTTCTTCAACAGCCCGCAGTCGGACCGGACGAAGCTGTTCCTCAGCCAGATCCTGAACCACTGATGCTCACAACCGCGCCGGAACGGCTTGTTCCGGCGCGGTAAACCAGCGCAACCCGCAAGGAACGCTGGCGGGTTGCCGCGGTTTCGGGTTGAATGCAGTCCGTTCGTGCTGTCTGCCGCTATGCACAACGGAGCCTGCCTGATGGAGCTGCTGAGTCCCCGTCCCGGAATTGGCCAGATCAAGCCCTACCGTCCCGCCCGACCACCGGAGGACGGCGCCGCCTGGGTCGATCTGTCTCTGACGGTCAATCCGCTGGGACCCGGCAAGAAGGCGCTCACCGCCTACCGCCACATGGCGGCGCAGATCCACCGCTATCCCGACTGGTCGCAGGACCGCCTGCGCCACGCCATCGCCCGGCGCTACGATCTGGACGCCGGCCACATCACCTGCGCCAACGGCTCCGACGAGATGATCCACCTCGTCACCCAGGCCTTCGCCGGGCCGGGGGACGAGGTGCTGTGCCACGAGCACGGCTACCGCGGCTTCATGAAGGCGATCCGCGCCGCCGGGGCGACTCCGGTCATCGCCGCGGAGCGCGATCTGGTGGTCGATGTCGAGGCGATGATCGACCGGGCGAACGAGAAGACGAAGCTCTGCTTCCTCGCCAACCCGAACAACCCTACCGGCACCTACATCCCGGCGGAGCTGGTTCTGCGGCTGCGCGCCGGCCTGCCGTCGCACACTCTGCTGGTTCTGGACTCGGCCTACGCCGACTATTGCCGCCGCGACAACTACAGCGACGGGACGGAGATCGTCGAGAACTCCGACAATGTGCTGATGGTGCGCACCTTCTCCAAGCTCCATGGGCTGGCCGGGCTGCGCGTCGGCTGGGCTTACGGCCCGGCGGGGGTGATCGAGGCGGTCAACCAGACGCGCGGCCCCTTCAACGTCGGGATCGCCGCCCAGGCCGCGGCGGAGGCCGCCGTCGGCGACACCGAGCATGAGGAGGCGACCTTCGCCCACAACAGCGCGTGGCTGCCCTGGTTGAGCCACGAGCTGGAGCAGCTCGGCGTGCGCGTCTATCCCAGCGTCTGCAACTTCATCCTGGCGCGCATCCCGACCGACCCGTCGCTCGGCGTCCAGGCGGTGCTGGACCATCTGGCGCGCCGCGGCATCCTGGTGAAGCCCACCCTGGATTACGGTCTGGCCGACTGCCTGCGCATCACGGTCGGGCGGGAGGACGAAAACCGGGCTCTGGTGGCTGCTCTGGGTGAGATTCTGAGCTGACCACCGGCTCCACGCCGGGAACCGGTTCGGGTATAGGGTCGGGATGCCGGGCGTGCTCGCGGGCGAAGATGAACAGCCCGGAGCCGACGACGATGACGATGCCGACCAGAGACAGCAGGTCCGGCCACTCGTCGAAGAAGATCGCCCCGATGGCCAGCGCCCACAGGATCTGGCTGTACTGGGCTGCCCCCACCCGGTCGGCCGGGGCGAAGGCGGCGGCCAGGGTGAACAGGGCCTGGGCGGCGAAGGTCGTGGTGGCGAAGCCCACCGTCAGAATCCACTGCTCCTGCGTCGGCCACTCGAAGCCGGGGATCATCAGCAGGCCGGACGCGACGGCGGTGGACAGGAAGACCGTCCCGATCAGGGTGAAGCGCTTCTCCGAATGCCCGATCATCCGCCCGGTGATGACCACGACGGCGGAGCTGAAGGCGCAGCCCAGCGCCGCGAAATGGCCGGGCAGCAGCTCGCGGAAGCCGGGGCGGGCGACGATCAGCACACCGATGAAGGCCGCCCCGATGGCCAGCCGGCGACGCCAGCGCACCGGCTGCTTCAACACGACGATCGCCAGCAGCGTCACCAGGCTGGGCATCAGGAAGATCATCGCGAAGGCTTCCGCGAAGGGAAGGCTGCGGAACGACATGACGCTGAGCGGGGTGGAGGCCGCGACGAAGACCAGCCGCACCGCCATCAGCCAGGGGCGGTTCCAGCGCAGCAGGTCGCCGATGCGGTCCCCCCTGGTCATGAAGACCGGGGAGAGCAGCAGCGGCAGGATATAGGCGAAGAAGGTGACCTCGAACGGGTCCAGCCCATGGCCGATCGCCTTCACCAGCGCGTCGCCCCAGGCGAAGAAGGCGAAGGCCAGGAACGCGAACAGAATGCCCTTCATCATGGCGTCGGTGCCCTGGCGTTCGAAGCGGCGTGGAGCGAACTCGGGCGAGCGGGCCGGTCAGCCTGTCACTCGTTGATCGGAATGTGCGGCGCCGAGGTCCGCGGCAGCCAGCCGAGCAGGCGGGGATCGCGGATTTCGCGGGTCACATGCCGGTAGGGCACGAAGCCCATCGACTGGTAGAGCGGCAGCGCCTTTGGATGGTCGAAGGTGCAGGTGTTGACGAGAAGCCGCTTCGTCCCGCCCTGCCAGGCCAGCCGGATCGCCGTGTCGAGCAGCCAGGGGCCGAGCTTCAGGCCGATGAAATCGGGAATCAGCCCGAAATAGGCCAGATCGGTGTCCTCCTCCCGCCGGTCGATCTCGGCGTAGCCGGCGGGCGTGCCGTTCACGTAGAGGACCCAGATCTCGACCCGCGGGTCGGTGACGACGCGCCCCAGTTCCGGCATCGGCATGCGCCGCCGCTCGTGCCACAGCCAGGGCTCGCCGACCGTGTCGTAGAGATAGCGGTAATAGGAGGCGGTGGGCGGGTTGGCCCGCACCAGCGCCACGTCACCCGCCGGACGGGGCAGGGGCGCGTGGGCTGGCGGGGCCGTCATCTCCAGATAGGTGACGATGACGGACAGGCAGCCAAGCGGCACCGGCGCCGCGATCCGGGAGGGCGGCAGGGACGTCCGGGAGGGCGGCGTCAGGGAGAATCGGTCTTCAGCCATTTCTGCATCACGGTAACGGGACCGGTGGCATAGCCCAGCCGCTCATAGAACGCCACCACGGCGTGGTTCGTCGCGCGCACCATGAGCTGCGCCTTGGGCATGCCTGCTTCCACCAGCCAGCCCTCCGCCGCCTCGACCATCGCCCGGCCGTGCCCGTGCCCGCGGCAGGCGGGATCGACCGCCAGATAGTAGAACCAGCCGCGGTGCCCGTCGTGACCGACCATGACCGACGCCAAGGTCCGCTCGCCCGCGCGGCCGATCAGGATCGTGGCGTTCGGCTTGGACACCGCGAGCGCGATGTCGGCCACCGGGTCGTTCCATGGCACAACGAGGTTGCAGGCGGTCCACAACGCCACCACGTCGTCGCGGTCCGCCGCGTCGTAGTGGCGGATGCTCAGGGCGCCGCTCACCGCGCCACCGGTCCCGTTTCCAGCGGGAGGTCATCGCGCAGCCCCCATTCCGCCCAGGACCCGTCATAGACGGCCACATCCTCCTTGCCGGCCACGGCCAGCCCGAGCGCCAGCACGCAGGCGGTCACCCCGCTGCCGCAGGAGGCGACGATGGGACGCTCCAGATCGAGACCGGCGCCCTTCGCCCGCTCCGCGATGGCTTCGGACGGCAGCAGGGTCTTGCTCTCCGCGTCGACCAGCTCGTTGAAGGGCAGGTTGAGGCTGCCGGGGATGCGCCCGCTGCGGCGACCCGGCCAGGGCTCGGTGACGGCACCCTCGTAGCGGTTGGCGGCCCGGGCATCCACCACCTGATCCACCCGCGAGTCGATGTTGGCGAGCAGGTCGTCGGCCCGCCGCAGCAGGCCGGGGCGCAGCGCCGCCGTGAAAGCCGCCGGGGCCGGGTCGGCCGGACCGGATTCCAGGGGGCGACCCTCCGCGATCCATTTCGGCAGGCCGCCGTCCAGCACGGCGACGCGGCCATGCCCGAACAGGCGGAACATCCACCAGACGCGGGCGGCGGCGGTGGCCATGCCGGCGCTGTCATAGACGATCACCGTGTCGCCGCCGCCGACGCCAAGCGCCCCGACCTTGGCCGCGAAGGTCGCCTCGTCCGGCACCATGTGCGGCAGGGGATGGGTGTCCGGCTGCGCCACGTCGTCGATGTCGATGCGCACGGCCCCGGGGATGTGCCGCTCCAGGAACTCGGCAGCCGGCTCACGGCCGGAGCCGGGCATGAACCAGGAGGCGTCGAGGACGCGCAGGCCCGGCTGGCCCAGCCGGTCGGCCAGCCAGCCCGTCGGAACGATCGGGCCGGGGAGGGTGAGCGTGGTGTGCGAATCGGTCATGACATGTCCTCCCGTTCAATCCCGCAGCGCGACGACCACGCGCCGGTTCTGCTTGCCCTTGTTCTCGATCTTCACGACGTCGAGCCCGCCGATCTCGCCCAGCCGCTTCACATGGGTACCGCCGCAGGGCTGGCGGTCGACCCCGGCGATGTCCACCAGCCGGACGCGGCCGTGGCCACGCGGCGGCTTGACCGTCAGGGTGCGGATCAGCTCGGGGTTGGCGTCCAGTTCTTCGTCGGTGATCCACAGCGAGCCGACCGGCGTGTCCGCGGCGACCAGCCGGTTCAGGGCCACCGCGATGGCCTCCTTGTCGAGCCCCTCGGTCGGGACGTTGAAATCGACGCGGCTGCGCTCCGCCCCGACCTGGGCGCCGGTGATCGAGGCGCCCGGCAGCACGGCGCAGACGAGGTGCAGCGCCGTGTGCATCCGCATGTGGCGGTGCCGGCGGTCCCAGTCGATCTCGGCGTCCACCGGGGTGCCGGGAGCGGGCAGGGCCGCGCCGGGCTCCGGCACATGGATGACGTCGTCCGGCCCGTCGCCCTTCACCGTGTCGACGATGCGCAGCGTGGCCCCGGCGACGCGCAGCAGCCCGGTGTCGCCGGGCTGGCCGCCGCCGTTGGGGTAGAAGACCGTGCGGTCCAAACGGATGCCCCGCTCGTCCGCGGCGATCACGGTGGCGGTGCAGGAGGTGGCGTAGGCGTCCTCGCGGAAAATCAGCTCCATGGAACCTCGGGTGCGTTTACGAATCCAGCCAATCGGGAACAGGCAGATTCTTCTCACGCAGGAAGGCCGGATTGAAGAGCTTCGATTGGTAGCGCTGCCCTCCGTCGCAGAGAATCGTCACGATGGTGTGGCCCGGACCCATCTCCCTGGCGATGCGGATGGCCGCCGCGATGTTGATGCCCGACGAGCCGCCCAGCACCAGGCCCTGCGACTTGATCAGGTCGAAGATGATCGGCAGGGCTTCCTCGTCGGGGATCTGCAAGGCCTGATCGACCGGGGCGCCCTCCAGGTTAGCGGTGATCCGGCCCTGGCCGATGCCTTCGGTGATCGAGCTGCCCTCGGCCTTCAGCGTCCCGTGGGCGTAGTGGTGGTAGAGGGAGGCGCCCATCGGGTCGGCCAGAACGATGCGGACCCCTGGATCGCGCTCCTTCAGCGCCAGACCGACGCCGGCCAGCGTGCCGCCGCTGCCCACCGCGCAGGTGAAGGCGTCGATCCGCCCCTCGGTCTGGGTCCAGATTTCCGGACCGGTGGTCAGGCGGTGGCCCTCGCGGTTCGCCACATTGTCGAACTGGTTGGCCCAGACGGCGCCGTTCGGCTCGGTCTTCGCCAGCTCCTCGGCCAGACGGCCGGAATAACGGACGTAGTTGTCGGGGTTGGAGTAGGGCACCGCCGGCACCAGACGAAGGTCGGCGCCGATCAGGCGCAGCATGTCCTTCTTCTCCTGGCTCTGCGTCTCCGGCATCACGATGACGGTGCGGTAGCCGAGCGCGTTGCCAACCAGCGCCAGCCCGATTCCGGTGTTGCCCGCCGTGCCCTCCACAATGGTGCCGCCGGGGCGAAGCAGGCCCCGGCGCTCGGCGTCGCGGACGATGGCCAGGGCCGCGCGGTCCTTCACCGAGCCGCCGGGGTTGAGGAACTCCGCCTTGCCCAGGATCTCGCATCCCGTGGCCTTCGACGGCCCTTCCAGCCGAATCAGCGGCGTGTTGCCGATGGAGCCGATGAAGCCGGTGCGGATGTCCACGAACTGTCTCCCGAATCGAATGATGAGCCGGGCAACACTATCGGATTGCGCACCAGGGAATTCAAGGTCGGCTTGTGAAATGCAGCATTGAACGAGTCACGATCGTTCTTTTTATTTCCCAATCCACTTGGCGCGCAGCCGGTCGCGGTTTCGTGCGAACCAGCCGAGCGCGATGATGGCGATGGAGTTGTTCAGCCGGTTCTCGTCGAGCAGCCGGATCGCCTCGTCGGCCGGGACGACCATGATGCGGATGTCCTCGTGTTCGTCGGCGCAGCCGCCCGTCGCGGCAAGACCCCGGCTGTCCACCCGCCCGCAAAAGACGGTGACATGTTCGTCGTAGGCGCCGGGGCTGGGATAGTAGTCGCAGATCGTCTCGATCTCCTGGACGGCGCAGCCGGCCTCTTCCATGGCCTCGCGTCGCGCCACCTGTTCGGGCGTCTCACCCTCGTCCAGCAGGCCGGCGACGATCTCCGTCAGCCACGCCCGCCCGCCCGCCGAGGCCGATCCGACCCGGAACTGTTCGATCAGAACGACGCAGTCGCGATCCGGATCGTAGAGCAGGACGCCCACGGCCTCGCCGCGCACACAGACCTCGCGCGGCGGCAGGACGCCGCTCCAGGACCCGTCGAACTTCTTGTGGCGCAGGCGGTAAACGTCGACCTTGAGATAGCCGTTGTAGGCCCTCTTCTTCTCTTGGACCTCGATGTCCGGATGATCCACGGGCGGCACTCCTTGGCTTGCGGTGCGGGCATGGTCCAAGGATGTAGCGCATCCGCCCGGCCTGGGCGAGGCGGCCAAACGGACTCTCAAAAGGTCGGGTTCAGCTTCAGCGTGCTGTAGCGGTCGGCGGAGGGGACGGCGACCGGCTCCAGCTTGGGGCCGCGCAGCAACTCCAGCGGCACGGTGACTCCGGCCGGCCCGAGACCCCAGACCTTGCGGTAGAAGTCCGCCAGCCCCTTCGGCCTTTGGCCGGCGACCCCGACGATCATGTCGCCCGGCTGGATTCCCACGGTCGCGGCGGGGCTCTGCGGGGTGACCCGCTCCACCATCAGGCGGCCCTGCTCCTCGCGCAGGGTAACGCCCAGCCAGGGGCGCGCCGGCTCCTGCCGCCGCCCGAAGGCCAGCAGATCGGCCAGGATCGGCTTCAGCGCGGAGACCGGAACGAACATGTTGCCGGGAATGCCGCCATGGGCCGGCACCGCGTCGCGCACGATCAGCGATCCGATCCCGACCAATTCGCCCTTGCGGTCGATCAGGGCGGCGCCGTTGAAGCCCATGATCGGCGGCGTCGTGAAGATCGCCTCGTCGAGCAGATACTCCCAGTAGCCGGCGAACTCGCGTTTCGCGACGATCAGCACCGGCTGCACCCCGGTGGACCCCTGCCGGGTGAGCACCATGGCGCGCTCCCCCTCCTTGATCGCGTCGGAATCGCCGAGGCGCACGGGGGCGGCGCTGAAGCCCATGCCGGCGCGCAGCAGCCCGAAGCCGCTGGCCTGGTCGTAGGCCACGAACTCGGCGGGATAGCCGCGCCCCTCGCCGGTGGTCACCTGGAGCTGCGACGCCTCCAGGATCGTGTAGCCGATGGTCAGGATCAGCCCGGACCCGTCGATGACGACGCCGGTCCCCTCGCGCTCCGTGCCGAGCGAGCGGGCGCTCTGGCTGTCGGGCAGGATGGTGGCGGAGATGCGGACCAGGGCTCCCGCCAGCTTCGCCGCGTCGAGCTGCTCCGCCCGCGCCGTGGCGAGGGGAGGGGTCAACAAAAGGATGGCGGAAAGGCAGGCCATGGAGAGGGGCATCGTCCAGGGGATGCGGCGCCAGCGACCCGTCATGCTTCCCTCCCTTGCCGGAGTCGAGTCGGGCGGGACGCCGGAGTGCTCGATCCCCGGATTAAACATGAGCGCCAGGGCGCATCCATCAAGGGGTTCCCTGATTCGACGGGAAAACACCTGTCCGGACCATGAAACCTCTGTCCGCCGCGCAACGTTACCCATGGCAGCGACACCACGAAGGACGGGACCGATGCCGATCAACAGCGAACGCGAACTCGAACAGGCGGTTGCGGAGTTCCAGCGTCTGGCCGACGAGCCCGCCGGGTCGTCCGGCGAACGCCGGAAGCTCGAACTGGATGCGGATATCAAGGCCTTCTACGCCCAGCACTCCGACGACATGCGCAAGGGCAAGCCACGGCACGAGTGACGCGCCGCCGCCGACACCGGCGCGCATTTCTTCATCGACGCGGAGGGGGCGGCTGACCGACACTGCCGCCGTTCCCGGACCGGGTCGTCGGGCCGGGACGCCGCCGTTGAAGGAAGGAGCGCGTCCCTGCGATGAAGCGAATCGACAACTGCTACACCTGCCTGTTCTGGGAAGGGCAGGGCATCCGCCAGAGGGGACCGAAGGGCCTGTGCCGACGCTTTCCGCCGCAGGTGACGCCGCGCGACACGGAAGGACGCTTTCCGATCACCCTGTCCACCGACTGGTGCGGTGAATGGAGACGCGACATCGGCGACCCCGCCGGCGAGGCGGCGGACAACCGCCTGATCTACGACGACCCGCAACCGCGATAGACCGCCACGCCGGCGGTCCATGCGATCCCGGAGGGTCGTGTCACCGCGGCATCGGCATCGGTGTCACGATCAGGGAGCGCTGGTTCTCCGGGAGAGCCGCCTCCCCAGGCCCCAACATCCGATGCCAGTCGATGCCGAGCAGGACAACCGCCAGCGCCATGGACAGAGCAAGCACCGCCACCGCGCCGACCCATCCCTCCGCCTGACGCGGTCCATCGGGACGCCGGGAGTCGTCTTGGGGGGTGATGAGCCGAGGAGAGAGAAGTGGGAAGATGGTCATGGGTCGCCTCCACCGCTGAACAGGCGAAATCCCGACTCGAAGGGTTTCCGATCACAGTGTAGCGCCGGAAGCGCGGCAGACGCACCAGACCTTCGGTCGGACCGCCCATTCCTTCGGATCATACCGAAAGCGGTGGCAACGACCGGACGCTAAGACCATCCGCCATGAGAAAAGGCCGAGTCCGCAAGGACTCGGCCTTTTCATCGAAGTGGCTCCCGGTGCTGGACTCGAACCAGCGACACGCGGATTAACAGTCCGCTGCTCTACCGACTGAGCTAACCGGGATCAGTCTGACCGGCCTTGCGAGGTGCAACGTCCGGCGTGGGCGGCTATATAGCGGACCATCCGACGCTTGCCAAGCCTTTTGATGGCAAAAAATCCACCGGACCGGGCAGGGGGAAAGGAGGTCCCTCGCGGATTATGCGCCTCTGCACGGCGGGGGGTCTGCACGCCCACCGTCCCGGACTTCCTGCGCGAACTGTGGGGCAACCGTCCGAGCACGGATGCGCGCGCCCGTGCGGCGCGGCAAACGCTTGCCTTCCTCGAAGCCGCTTATGGCGCATTCATGCAAGCTGGCCGCCCGGGGGGATGGTCACGTCCAGAACCTGTTGCACGTTGTTGATGTCATCCCAGTACACTCTGATAACGATATTGTGTGCCCCATTGTTCACAAGGGGGGCGACTTTGAGGGTGTTGGTGATTGTTCCGCCAAAAATATAATGACATCCTTTTATGAAAATATGTTCAAGGTCATAATCTTGACCATCGAGCGTAATATCCAGCCCATTGTTGTTTTGAGTGTAGTTGTTATGATTGTGCCAGAGTCCGCCATTGTCCCGGTATCGCGCTGTACCAAGGTAGGCATCGACTCCATTCAAAGTATGCTGCTCCAAACCGAGTTCAAAGCAAGAGCCCTGTCTGCTAGCGAACCGATTGTTGAAATTGGTGGTGACGCCCATATATCGATTAAAGGGAATGGCGTTGTTGTTTGGATAAACATTTATTATTATATACACGCCGTCGCCGGTATTTCCTTGAATCCCCACAGGTAGTGCTGTTGGGTTACCTGGATTGGCGGGAAGCATTGCGTCCAATTGAATTTGTGCTCCGAGAATGAATTCAACCTCAGCCATTTGCCGAACTCCCTGGCAACGCGGAAAGGATTATCCGCATGCAGTCGACGCCCAGGGCATGGAAGATGTGAGGCCGCCCGCCGGTCAAAGCTCCGGGAGTTGGACGCGCGAAGCCCGCTCTGGCAGAGGCGTCCTTCTGGTAAGAGCTGATGCGGCTTTCGCCAGAACGGAGTCGCCGGATAAAAACCGGCGCAACGCCTTCAAACGGCGCCGAACGGGCGCCGCATCAGGGGGGCCTGCGCAAGCGGGCAATCAATTTGTGGAAAAAGGGCGGTGTCGTGGACGACGGAGGCCGCGAGAACCTTGTCCGCAGTCTGGACGACCCTTGGAAGCAATCGGGGGGGGGTAAACTGTGTGCCCCAGGCCTTCGGGCCTCAGGGCGAAAGGCTGAAAACCCTAAGGTTTCCAACGATCAAGGATGGAGGCACGGGCGGGAATCGAACCCACGTACACGGATTTGCAGTCCGCTGCATCACCACTCTGCCACCGCGCCATCCTTGCGTCCGACACCCCCTAGCGGGAGCGCCGCGGCGTGGGAGCGGACGTATACTGCTGTTTATGGGGGTGGTCAAGCGCCTTCGTGGCGTTTTTTCGATGATCCGGTGCGGCGTTGTGTTCGTGAGACTTTGAAGATATATACGCGACGAGGCAGCGAGGCCGCGCATCACGGCTTGGCGCCGCGCTCCGTCCACCAGATTGTAAGCGACCGCCATGTCCGAATACGCCGCCGCCCGCCTCAACATGGTCGAAGGGCAGATCCGACCGAACAAGGTGACCGACCAGCGTCTGGTCGATGCCATGCTCGACATTCCCCGCGAACAGTTCGTACCGAAGGCGGCGCGCGGCATCGCCTATGTGGACGAGGACCTCGCGATCGGCAAAGGCCGCTATCTGATGGAGCCGATGGTCTTCGCCCGCATGCTCCAGGAAGTGGGCATCGAGGCGACGGACGTCGTGCTCGACATCGGCAGCGGGTCCGGCTATTCGACCGCCGTGCTGGCCCGCCTTGCCGCGACCGTCGTCGGCATCGAGTCCGACGCTGAACTGGCCGGGCAGGCCACGGAGGCGCTGACCGCCGTTGGCGCCGACAATGCCGTCATCATCTCGGCGCCCCTGGCCGAGGGCTATCCGCAGCAGGCCCCGTACGATGTTATCGTGATCGAAGGCCTGGTGTCGGAGGTGCCGGACGGCATCCTGGCCCAGCTGGGCGAAGGCGGACGCCTGGTCACCGCCGTCATGGGCGACCGTGGGGTGGGCGAGGTGAAGCTTTATCAGCGCAGCGGCGGGGTCACCTCGGCCCGCACGCTGTTCGAAGCGCACACGCACCCGCTGCCCGGTTTCGAAGCCAAGCCGAAATTCGTATTCTGATCGTAGAATGAGTGATCCCGGGGGCTTCGGCCCCCGTCGACCTTTCCCCCAGCCTGTCACCTTGCCTTTCACCGGCCGCGGTCTTGCGGCCCGCAGCGGAGAATCAAGGCATGCCGGCGCCGTTTGAGATGGAAGTCGAGGATCTGGACCGCATCCGGACATCGGGTGACGATCCGCTGGTCCTCGATGTACGGGAACCGGGGGAGGTGGCCATCTGCGCCCTTCCCGACAGCCTCCACATTCCGATGGGGGCGTTGCCCGCCCGCGTCGGGGAGTTGCCGCGGGACCGCGACATCGTGGTCGTCTGCCATCACGGCGGACGCAGCGCGCAGGTGACCATGTGGTTGCGTTCCCAGGGATTTTCCCGCGCCACCAACCTGAATGGCGGGGTGGATGCCTGGGCGCGCCGAATCGACCCGAACATGAAGGTCTATTGAACATGACTGTGCGAAGCCGTTTCGCGCGCCATTTGATGGCGACCGCCCTCACGCTGGGGGTTGCCTTCGTCGGGGGCATCGACACCGCGTCGGCCCAATCCCTCGAAGACGCGCTAGCGCAGGCCTATTCCAACAACCCGGCGCTCGCCGCCCAGCGCGCCCGCCAGCGCGCCGTGGACGAGAGCGTTCCGCAGGCCCTGTCCGGCTACCGTCCGACGGTGCGGGCGACCGCGGGCATCACCCGCAACGCCTCCGACAGCAAGTTTCAGGGCGGCGAGACCGGGTCCGAGAACAACGCCAAGAGCGTCGGCGTCACCGCCACCCAACCGCTCTACGACGCGACCGTAGGTCCGGCCGTCCGCCGCGCCGAGCGCACCGTCGAGGCGCAGCGCGCCACCGTGCTCGCCAACGAGCAGCAGATCCTGCTGAACGCCGCGGCCGCCTATCTGGATGTCGTGCAGAACCAGGCGGTGCTGGAACTCCAGGCCAACAACGAGCAGGTCCTGCGCCGCCAGCTCGACGCTGCCCGCGACCGCTTCCGCGTCGGCGAGTACACCCGCACCGACGTCAGCCAGTCCGAATCGCGTCTGGCCGCCTCCATCGCCGCCCGCATCTCCGCCGAAGGCACGCTCCAGGCCTCGCGCGCGACTTACGAGCGCGTCGTCGGCTCGATGCCGGGCAAGCTGAAGGCGCCGAAGCCGAAGTTCAAGCTGCCGGGGACGCTCGACGAGGTCGTCGAAATGGCCCGTTCCAACAACCCTTCGGTGCTGTCGGCCACTTACACCGAGGCGGCGCAGCGCGAGGCGGTGGACCAGCAGTTCGGCCGTCTGCTCCCGTCGGCCAACCTGTCGGCGCAGGCCAACCGCACCATCGACGCCGGCCGTTCGTCGGGCATCGACATCAAGCGGCAGGACGGCGCGCAGTTCACCGCGCAGATCACCATCCCGCTCTATCAGGCCGGCCTGCCGGAAGCGCTGACCCGCGAGGCGAAGCACACGGCGAATCAGGCCCGCCTGCAGATCGACGACACCCGCCGTCAGGCGGTCGAGGCGGCGATCAGCGCGTGGCAGGGGCTGCAGGCCGCCCGGGCGAGCATCGAGTCCTACAACTCCCAGATCCGGGCCGCTGAAATCGCGCTGGAAGGCGTGCGCCAGGAGGCCCAGGTCGGGTCGCGCACCGTGCTCGACGTGTTGAACCAGGAGCAGGAGCTGCTGAACGCCCGCGTCAACCTCGTCCGCGCTCAGCGGACGGAGATGGTCCAGGCCTTCACGGTCCTCGGCGCCATCGGCCAGTTGACGGCGCGGCAGCTCAACCTGCCGGTCCAGTATTACGATGCCGACACGCACTACAAGCAGGTGCGGAACAAGTGGATCGGAACCGGCGTGCCGGAGTGACCGCACTTGAATGCCCCTTCCAGGGTGATCGTCCCCGGATGATCGAAACGGCCCGCCTCGGCGGGCCGTTTTTGTCTGGTGGCTTTTTACCCAGTCCTGCCCTAGTGTCCGCGTCAGGATGACGTCTCCGGGTTTGCCACGATGAGCGATAAAGGCCAGCAAGAACCGTCGATGGAGGAGATCCTCGCCTCCATCCGCCGCATCATCTCGGAGGATGGCGAACCCGCGAAGGCGGAAGCGGCGCCCCCTCCACCGCC
>NZ_QLKQ01000037.1 GCF_003349955.1 Azospirillum brasilense | reverse complement strand
TGCGGTCCTGGCCGTTCACCGTGGCGTCGTTGTCGTACTGGATCTGGACCTTGTGGGCCTGACCGGGGGCGATGTCGGCGGTGAAGGTGTAGTCCTTGGCGGCGGTGCCGGCGGAGCCTTCGCCGATGACCTTGCCGTCCACCATCACCTTGAAGTGCGGGGCCACACCGCCCGCCAGGTTGCCGGCGGCGTTGACGACGATCTTCGTGGCGCCGGTCACCGCCTCGGCGGTCGCCGCGGGGAAGAAGTCCTTGGGTGCGGCGACGACCAGCGTGCCGTTCCACCACATGCCGGACTGGCCCTTGACCACGTCCTTGCCGTCCAGCGCGCCCTTGTCGTAGGTCACCGACGGGTCGGTCGCGTCGAGCGCGTGCCCGTTGATGGTGATCTTGTTGACGATCAGGTTGCGGTCCTGGCCGTTCACCGTGGCATCGTTGTCGTACTGGATCTGGATCTTGTGGGCCTGATCCGCCGTGACGTTGGCGTTGAAGGTGAAGTCCTTGGCGTCGGTGCCGGCGGAGCCTTCGCCGATGACCTTGCCGTCCACCATCACCTTGAAGTGCGGGGCCACACCGCCCGCCAGATGGCCGGCCGCGTTGATGACGATCTTCGTGGCGTGGTCGGCGGTCGCGACGGCGTCGGCCAGGGCCAGCGGCTGCGCGGTCTGCAGGGCCTGCGCCTGGAGGAGGGAGGCCGGCGTCGCGAAGCCATCGGCGGTGGACACGGAGGTCTCGCTGATGGTCAGATGCGCCGTGTCGGCGCCGAGATCGCCGGCGTAGTTGGTGTGGTCGGTCAGATCCTGATGGTGAAGGTCGATACCCAGATCGTCCATGGTCTGCACTCTCTATGCTTGTGGGGACGCCACCGCGTTGGGTGGTCAGCGGGGCCGGCACGCGGTCGGTGCGTCCCCTTCCTTTCGGTTAGCGCTCTAGCCATTTGGCTTACCCCTTAAGACTAGCGGCTTCGCTGTGGCCTTAAATGGGACGATTTTAGGATAATAAATCTCAAATGCGTGATATTTGGATCACAGTGAGACCTATCCGCACTGGTGGCGCGCCGGTCCGGCGCTGCAACCTGTGGGAAAAGCGCTCCTGTCGCCTGTTGCGGCAGCGGGACTGAACGGGGCGGTGCGCAGCCAAGGATGGCGCGGCGGCGGACAAAAGGGAGGGCGTCTCCGGAATCAGACCATCCATTGACCCGGGTCAATCCGCCGGAGCCGGTCCGGGCGTAGCCTCCCTGCGTGCATTGCAAGGAGAGGTGACATGGAGACGATGGTCTTTCTGGTGCTGGCGCTTCTGCTGACCGGCTTCCTGACGGCGTTGTCGGTGCTGGGCATGGCCACGCTGCACGCCACGGTGCGGGTCATGCTTCCGGCGCGCCGCCCGGTGGCTCCCGTGCGGGTGTCCTGACCGGATCCCTTATATGAAGTGAGTCAGAGGGGGAGGGGGCCGTCGTTCTTGACCTCCTCCATCACCGCGTAGGTGCGCGTCTCCCGGACGCCGGGCAGCGACAGCAGCACATCCCCGAGGAACCGCCGGTAGGCCGCCATGTCGGCCACCCGCGTCTTCACCAGATAGTCGAACCCGCCGGCCACCATATGGCACTCCAGGACCTCCGGCGCGTGGCGGATGGCCTGAGCGAAGCGGTCGAACACGTCGGGCGTCGTCTTGTCGAGCAGCACCTCGACGAACACCATCAGCCCGAAACCCAGCCGGTGCGGATCGAGCCGCGCCGTGAACCCCGTCACATAGCCGTCCTTCAGCAACCGCCGCATCCGCTCGCCGGCGGTGGTGGCGGACAGGCCGACCCGCTCCGCCAGTTCCACGGCGGAAATCCGCCCGTCCGTCTGCAAAATCGCCAGGATGCGCCGGTCGGTCCGGTCAAGCTCCGTCATTTTCGCGCTCCATGCCGCCTTTGACCGTTGATATCGCGGATGTGAGGCGAAAACAACCGTGGAGACACGGCGAACTCCGCGATAGTCTGCGGATGCCGCAGTGGAACAAGCAAAACAAAGCGAACACGGCGGCTTAGAAAAGACGAATTGGATCGGGTGAGAGACACCGTGACCTTCGATATTGGCTCCAACGCCGCGGATGGCGCCGGCACGATCCTGCTGCTGGGCGCCGGACGCATGGGCGGCTCCATGCTGCGCGGCTGGCTGGCGCAGGGCGTGCCGGCCTCCGCCATCTCGGTCGCCGACCCCAGCCCCGGGCCGGATCTGGTCGAACTCGCCGCGCGGACCGGGGTCCGTTTGAATCCGGCGGATGGCGCCCCCGTCGATACCCTCGTGGTCGCGGTCAAGCCGCAGATGGTCGAGAGCGCCGCCGCGGGCGTTCAGGTGGCATTGGCGCCGCGCACGCTGGTGCTGTCGATCATGGCGGGCAAGACGCTGGCCGACCTGCGCCGCCTGTTCCCGGCGGCGGGCAACGTGGTGCGGGCGATGCCGAACCTTCCGGCGGCGGTCGGGCGCGGCGCCACCGTCGCGGTGGCCGAGGCGGGCTGCCCCGCCGATCGGAAGGCGCGCGCGGAGTCCCTGCTGACTGCGGTGGGAAGCCTGGAGTGGCTGGCCGACGAGGCGCTGGTCGACGCCGCCACGGCGCTGTCCGGCTCCGGCCCCGCCTATGTCTTCTATCTCGTGGAGTGTTTGACCCGCGCCGGGGTGGAGGTGGGGCTGCCCGCCGACGTGTCGGAACGGCTGGCCCGCGCCACGGTCGAGGGGGCGGGGGCGCTGATGGGCGCCACCGGCCAGCCGGCGGCCGAGCTTCGCGCCGGCGTCACCTCCCCCGGCGGGACCACGGCGGCCGGCCTTTCCAAGCTGATGGCCGATGACCACCTCCAGAGTCTGTTGAACGCGACCCTGCGCGCGGCGGCCCAACGCGCCGCCGAACTGGGCGGAACCGGCCCGAAAGCCTGAGAAACATCCCCCATTCACCATCAGGGACCGGCTCGCCCCCGGCCTGCGGATTCGAGCGGACGACACCGATGAACAGCATGACCAACCCGACCGCCACCCGGACCACCACGTCGTCCGCCGCCGCCGACCGCGCGGCGCCCTTCGCGGACTTCGCGCCGCCGATCCGTCCGGCGACCGAGCTGCGCGCCGCGATCACCGCCGCCTACCGCCGGCCCGAGCCGGACTGCCTGCCCTTCCTGTTCGAGCAGGCGTCGCTGCCGCCGGGCATCGTCACCGCGGCGGCGGCCACCGCCCGCAAGCTGATCACCGCCCTGCGCGCCAAGCCGCGGGGCCGCGGCGTGGAGGGGCTGATCCACGAATACAGCCTGTCCAGCCAGGAAGGCATGGCGCTGATGTGCTTGGCGGAGGCGCTGCTGCGCATCCCCGACCACGCCACGCGCGACGCGCTGATCCGTGACAAGATCGCCGGGGGCGACTGGCAGGCCCATCTCGGCAAGGGCGGCTCGATGTTCGTCAACGCCGCCACCTGGGGCCTGCTGATCACCGGCAAGCTGACCTCGGCGGGCGGCGAGCCGGCGCTGTCCTCCGCCCTGACGCGCCTGATCGCGCGCGGCGGCGAGCCGCTGATCCGCCGCGGCGTCGATTTCGCCATGCGCATGATGGGCGAGCAGTTCGTCACCGGCCAAACCATCCAGGAGGCGCTGACCAACGCCCGTCCGATGGAGGCCGAGGGCTTCCGCTATTCCTACGACATGCTGGGCGAGGCGGCGCTGACGGCGGAGGACGCCGCGCGCTACTACGCCGACTACGTGAACGCCATACACGCCATCGGCACGGCGTCGGCGGGGCGCGGCGTCTATGAGGGGCCGGGCATCTCCATCAAGCTGTCGGCGATCCACCCGCGCTATTCCCGCGCCCAGGCCGACCGGGTGATGGACGAGCTGCTGCCGCGCGTGAAGGCGCTGGCGCTGCTCGCCAAGGGCTACGACATCGGCCTGAACATTGACGCCGAGGAGGCCGACCGGCTGGAGCTGTCGCTCGACCTGATGGAATCGCTGTGCTTCGATCCGGATCTGGCGGGCTGGAACGGCATCGGCTTCGTCGTCCAGGCCTATGGCAAGCGCTGCCCGTACGTCATCGATTTCCTGGTCGATCTGGCGCGGCGCAGCGGCCACCGGCTGATGATCCGTCTGGTCAAGGGCGCCTATTGGGACAGCGAGATCAAGCGCGCCCAGTTGGACGGCTTGCCCGACTTCCCGGTCTACACGCGCAAGGTCTACACCGACGTCTCCTACGTCGCCTGCGCCCGCAAGCTGCTCGCCGCCCCGGAGGCGGTGTTCCCGCAGTTCGCCACCCACAACGCCCAGACGCTCGCCACCATTTATGAGATGGCCGGCAGCGACTTCCAGGTCGGCAAATACGAGTTCCAGTGCCTGCACGGCATGGGCGAGCCGCTCTACAAGGAGGTCGTCGGCCCGCTGAAGCGGCCCTGCCGCATCTACGCGCCGGTCGGCACGCACGAGACGCTGCTGGCCTATCTGGTCCGCCGCCTGCTGGAGAACGGGGCCAACAGCTCCTTCGTCAACCGCATCGCCGATCCGGCGGTCCCGGTCGACGAGCTGGTCGCCGACCCGGTGGCGGTCGCCAAGGCCATCGCCCCGCTGGGCGCGCCGCATGCGCTGATCGCGCTGCCGCGGAACCTCTACGCGCCGGAGCGGGCGAACTCCGCCGGCCTCGACCTGTCCGACGAGACGGAGCTGGCCCGCCTGTCCGCCGCCCTGTCGGCCAGCGCCGCGATGACCTGGACCGCGGCACCGCTGCTGGCCGATGGCGAGCGCGCGGGGCAGGCCCAGCCGGTGCGCAACCCGGCCGATCGCCGCGACGTGGTCGGCTCGGTGACCGAGGCGAGCGAGGCCCTGGTGGCGGAGGCCTTCGGCCACGCCGTCGCGGCGGCCTCGGCCTGGGCCGCCACCCCGCCGGAGGAGCGCGCCGCCTGCCTGTTCCGCGCCGCCGACACGATGCAGGAGCGGATGCCGACCCTGCTCGGCCTGATCGTCCGCGAGGCCGGCAAGTCGCTGCCCAACGCCATCGCCGAGGTGCGGGAGGCCATCGACTTCCTGCGCTATTACGGGGCGCAGGCGCGCGACCGCTTCGACAACGCCACCCATCGCCCGCTGGGGCCGGTGGTCTGCATCAGCCCGTGGAACTTCCCGCTGGCCATCTTCTCCGGCCAGATCGCCGCGGCGCTGGCCGCCGGCAACCCGGTGCTGGCGAAGCCGGCCGAGGAAACCCCGCTGATCGCCGCCGAGGCCGTGCGCATCCTGCACGCGGCGGGCATCCCCGCCGGGGCGCTCCAGCTTCTGCCCGGCGCGGGGGAGGTCGGCGCCGCCCTGGTCGGGCACGAGGCGGTGCGCGGCGTGATGTTCACCGGCTCCACCGAGGTGGCGCGGCTGATCCAGCGCCAGCTCGCCGGGCGCCTGCTGCCCGACGGCGCGCCGATCCCGCTGATCGCCGAGACCGGCGGCCAGAACGCCATGATCGTGGACAGCTCCGCGCTCGCCGAGCAGGTGGTGGGCGACGTGATCGCGTCGGCCTTCGACAGCGCCGGCCAGCGCTGCTCCGCCCTGCGCATCCTCTGCCTGCAGGAGGACGTGGCCGACCGCACGCTCGCCATGCTGAAGGGCGCCATGCGGGAGCTGCGCATCGGCAACCCGGATCGGCTGGCGGTCGATGTCGGCCCGGTCATCAGCGAGGAGGCCCGCGCCACCATCGCCGCCCACATCGAGGCGATGCGCGCCAAGGGCCGCAACGTGGAGTTCCTGCCGCTGCCCGCCGACACGGCGGACGGCACGTTCGTCGCCCCGACGGTGATCGAGATCGCCGGCATCCATGAGCTTGAGCGGGAAGTCTTCGGTCCGGTCCTGCACGTCGTCCGCTTCCACCGCGACGACCTCGACGCCCTGGTGGACTCCATCAACGCCACCGGCTACGGCCTGACCTTCGGCCTGCACACCCGCATCGACGCCACCATCGAGCGGGTGACCGGGCGGATCGGCGCGGGCAACGTCTACGTCAACCGCAACACCATCGGCGCCGTGGTCGGGGTGCAGCCGTTCGGCGGCCATGGCCTGTCGGGCACCGGCCCCAAGGCGGGCGGCCCGCTCTACCTCTCCCGCCTGCTCAGCCGCCGTCCCAAGGGCTGGCTGGAGTTCCGCGGGCCGGACGCGGCGCGCGCGGCGGGGCTGGCCTACGGCGAGTGGCTGCGCGCCAAGGGCTTCACGGCGGAAGCGTCGCGCTGCGCCGGCTATGCGGCGCGCAGCGCCATCGGCGGCGGCGCGGAGCTGAACGGCCCGGTGGGCGAGCGCAACCTCTATGAGCTGCATGGGCGGGGCCGCGTCCTGCTGCTGCCGCAGACGCGGACGGGCCTGCTGCTCCAGCTCGGCGCGGTCCTGGCGACGGGCAACAGCGCCGCGGTGGACGCCCCGCCGGAGTTGGCCGAGCTGCTGCGCGGCCTGCCCCCGGCGCTGGCCGCGCGGGTGCGGACCACGGCGGATTGGCGTGACGTCGGGCCGCTTGCCGCGGTTCTGGTGGAGGGCGACCGGGAGCGCGTGACCGCCGTCAACCGGCGCGTCGCCGAACTGCCCGGCCCGATCCTGCTGGTGCAGGCGGCGACCGCCGAGGCGCTGGCGGCGGGGCGGGGCGAGGGCTACGACCTCGACCTTCTGCTGAACGAGCGGTCGGTCAGCGTCAACACCGCGGCGGCCGGCGGCAACGCCAGCCTCGTCGCCATGAGCTGACCTGTGGGCTGACGGCTTCGAACGGGACGGGGCGGGCGGCGCGCCGCCTACCCCGCAACCTCGTGTTCGATCACCAGCTCTTCGTCGTCGATGCGCAGGAAGGACCCGACCTCCAGATCGCCACGCGCGATGGCGTCGTTGATGATGATCTGCGCCTCCGCGAGTGTGATCGTTCGGTCTTCGAAGAAAACCGATCCGTCGGCGTGGCGGATGATCCGGAACGTTGCGGTGGTCATCCGGGTATTCTCCTGTGACAATGCCCTTCCGATAACCGGCGCGCGGCCTGTTCGTCGCGCCGGCATCGATTCTCGCGCTGTGCCGCGGCCATCGGACGGGACACCGGGTGTGTCAATGACCGGAATGTTCTATCTGCGGATAGTTGACCGGACGCGAACCAAAGGGTAGCCAAGAGGAGCGGGGGCTCCGCAGCGCGAGGAGGATCATCAGGGTGAAAGACGACGCCGAACTCATCCGCCATCCGTTTTCCGAAGCACCGGACAATGGAACGGTCCGGGAGGTGGCGCCGGGTGTGCTGTGGCTGCGCCTGCCGCTGCCCTACGCGCTGGACCACGTCAACCTCTACCTTTTCGAGGAGGGGGACGGCTGGGCGCTGTTCGACACCGGGCTTGGCGATGATGTCAGCCGCGACTGCTGGGACCGGCTGCTGCGCGGCCCGCTGGGCGGCAAGCCGATCGTCCGGCTGGTGGTCAGCCACTTCCACCCCGACCATGTCGGTCTGGCCGGCTGGCTGCACGAGCGTTTCGCCCCGCCGCTGCACATGACCCAGAGCGAGTATTACTACGCCAAGCTTCTGCAACAAGGGCGCGACCCCCAGGCGTTGGAGGCGCAGGAGACCTTCTACCAGACCGGCGGGCTGTCGCCCGACGAGATCCAGCAGATGCTCGGCCGCGGCCTCAGCTACCTGAACCGCACGACCGGGCTGGCGCCCAGCTTCGAGCGGATGATCCCCGGCCAGACCCTGCGGCTGGGCGGGCGCGACTGGCGCATCCTGACCGGCGGCGGCCATTCGCCGGAGCAGGCGATGCTCTATTGCGTCGCCGACCGGCTGTTCCTCGCCGCCGATCAGGTCATCGCGCGCATCTCCCCCAACGTCAGCGTCTCGGCGATGCAGCCCAAGGCCGACCCGCTGGGGCTCTACCTGTCGTCGCTGGCGGCGATCCGGGAAGAGGTGGCGGCGGATTCGCTGGTCCTGTCCGGTCACCGGCTGCCCTTCTACGGGCTGGACCACCGCACCCGCTCGCTGGAGGCCCACCACGCCGACCGCTGCGCCCAGATCGCCGAGGCCTGCCGCGCCAAGCCGCTCAGTTGCAAGGAGCTGGTGCCGGTGCTGTTCCGCCGCGCGCTGGATTCCCACCAGTTGAGCTTCGCCTTCGGCGAGGCGCTGGCCCACGTCAACCACATGGTCGGGCGCGGCGAACTGCGCGCCGAGACGCGCGCCGACGGGGTGCTGGCCTACCACAGCGCCTGACGTTGCCGGAGCCACCTTACCGGCAGACGCGGTATGGGCCCATGTCGAGGTGGAAGTGGTCGCGGTGGGCCTCGTTGTAGTCGGGGCCCAGCACCGCGCGGAAAACGTCGCAGGCGCCATCGCGCACCTCGCGCAGAAAGGCGCCTTTACGCCCGTCTGCCGGACTCCAGTCGCCGGGCAGGGCGATGGCGGTGCCGTCGGCCAGCGTGAAGCCGGCGATGTCGAGGGCGTTGGCGGTGGCGTGCTCGCTGCGGCGCCCCTCCGCCCGGCCGTAGACGTTGCGGCAGGCGTAGCTTCCCAGATGCCGCACCCGCGTCACCCGCTGGCCGAAATGCCGCTGCGCCGCGGGCTGGAGCGTGTGCGTCTCGAACAGCATCCAGGCGGCGGCGAGCGGGCAGGTGACGGTGAAGCCGCTGTTGAAGGCCACCGCCGAACGGCTGACCTGCACCGCGTCGGTCAGGCCGCAGCCCGGACCGGTCTGCCGGTCCGTCACCGGACTGAAGCGCAGGCCCGCGCCGCCCAGAACGGCGTGGCACTGCCGGGGGGCGCCGTCCAGCCGGGACAGCTTGAGGCGGGTCAGCAGGTTCGGCGCCTCCGCGATGTCCAGCGGCGCCCAGGGATCGTAGCGTGGCGGAACCGTCACCGCGCCGGTTTCTACCAGCGCCGCCCCGCTTATGGCGGCCAGAAGCAGCAGGGCCGACGTCCAGCGCAAGAACCGTCCCATGCGTCTCCCCGAACTCCCCGTTGCGGCACCGTCGGCTGAACAGCGGGAACGCCCGCGTGGCTCCCCCGGATCACATTCCCCCTAATTGCTTATGAACCGGCGGAGGGGGCGGACTGTTGTCCAAGCGGCGGTTCATCCGTTCGTGCAATTGGACGGAGCGTGACTTCCATGCCACAGTTTCAGCGTTGCCCTTCGTCACGCGGTGAGGGAGAGTCCGATGTCCGATGCACATGATGAAGTCCTGGCCATGCAGGGCCGGACCGAACGCGCGAATTCCACGATCCCGCTCACCGCTTCCTCCGCGCTGGCTTCCGCCGCCGCGCTGTTCCGGAAGATCGAAACGCCTCCGCCACCGTCCCCGCCCGCCGAGGAATGGATCGTCGGCGACGCCGGGACCTTCGGCATCGGCGCCTATGGCCGCCTCCCCACCGTGGCGCCCGCCGCGTCGGTGGCGCCGGATTTGCTCGCGCGGCGGGAACTGGCGGCACGGCTCGACGGCGGGATGGCCGAGGACATCGCCGGCTGAGGCGCGATCGTCGCTCAGCCGTCCTTGCGGTAGAGGGCGACCAGCGCCGTGAGGACGGCCGGGTCGTCGTAGCGGCCGAGGAACAGGTCGCCGATGGCCCGGCGCAGCAGGATGCTGATCCGGGCGCGGGCGCGGCCATGGACGCCGCCCTCCAGCCGGCGGCAGCGGTTGCACAGCAGGCGGACCCGCTCGACCGTCGAGCGGGTGATGCGCAGCGCCTCGACGCTGACCAGGATGTCGGTGGTGGCGGCGTATTCGGCGGCCTCCGGCCAGGGGACGCGGCGCCCGCGCCCGTCGCGCCACGTCTCGTCCGCCCCGTCGTACCAGCGCCCGTCGGGAAGGCAGCGCACGACGACCCCATCGGGCCGCCCGCAGCAGCGGCAGCGCAGGTTTCCCGAGGTCTCCCCCACACGCACCGGGTCGAGATAGGGCGCACGGATCTGCATCCGGCCCCCGGAGCGTGTCTGCCTGCCCCGCATTGGTTGTCCCATTCCCTGGCTTTGAATCCCCATCCGGGGGAAGGTCCCCGGCGGGACGGGGACCATGACACGGAACGGCCGGTTCCGCGCGTGACTTCTGCGCGGATCAGGCCGCGAAGGGCATCAGCAGCAGCGTGATCGAGGCCAGCGTGAAGGCGGCCATGGAGCGGCGCCCCACGGCGACGGCGGCCTCGTCCTGCCCACTCTCCTCCAGGCGCAGCGCCAGGAAGCCCTGGGCCATGCCAGACGCGAAGGTGATGATGTGGATGATCGCGAGGCCGGGCAGCGCGTCCAGCCCCAGCAACAGGGTGACCGCGCCCAGCACCATGCCGTTGAAGGCGGCCTGCCGCAGGATCGGCTCCCAATGCTCGCGGGCGACGAAGGTTTCGACCATGTCCAGCGGATGGCCGTTCCGCTCGTCCGGATCGGTGTACAGGCTCATGGCTGGGCTCCACAGGCTTGGTGGGGCTCCGCCCGACAGGAGGGCCGGGCGGTGCTGTGTCAGGATCGGCGGATGCTGTCCGCCATCTTCTTGGCGACGGTCAGCAGATCGCCGTCGGCCTTGTTGCCGGTGACGGTGTAGGCGACCAGCCCGGCCCGCCAATAGACGAGCCGCAGGCTGTCCTGCACCACGGTGTGCAGCGTCCCGTCCTGCGCCGGGCCACCGGACGCGACGAACAGGGTCAGCAATTCGCCATCCGGCTCCCTGTAGAGAAACTGCAGAGCGGTGCCATGGTTCCACGGCACGATGCTGGCCCGGATCAGCGTCAGTTCCGGACCGATGGCGGGAAGCGTCACCGTCATGACGTGGCCTTCCGGCAGCGGCACCTGGGCGGTCTGCATCGGGACCGGCGCGGCCTCCACCTGGGGCGGGGACGGCTGCAGCGTGTTGAGCGCGATGGCCTTGGAGTGCGCCTCCGCCGCCTCGTCCGCGAAGGCGGGAACGTCATCGACCTCGCCGGCCAGCTGCGGCCCGGTGCCCGCGCCCGACTGCACCCACACGGTCAGGCTCCATCCCCCCATGACCAGCAGCATGGCGGCGGCCAGCGGGGCGACCCGCCGGGAGAAGCGGTCCATGTCCAGACGCCAGCGCAGGCGTCCGGCCAGCGTTTCGGTCTCCTTCACCGAAACGGCGGCCATCATGTCCAGCCCAAGCCTCAGCATGTCCTGCTGGTGGCGGTACTCGTCCAGCTTGGCGGCCAGGGCCGGGTTGGAAGCGAGCTGCGCTTCGAAGGCGGCGCGGCGCGCCGGCTCCATTTCGCCGTCCATGTAGAGATGCAGGTCGGCGTCCTGGTTGAGGCTGATGGGATCACCACCCATGGCTCACCTCACCGCCCGCAGGGCGGGCTGGGCACGATCCCGGTGCCCCATCTCCACGCGTAGCGCTTCCCGCCCGCGGGCCAGCCGCGACATCAGCGTGCCGAGCGGGATGTCCAGCTGGCGGGCGGCCTCCTGGTAGCTCATCCCCTCGACGGCGACGAGGGTGAGGACGCGCCGCTGCTCGTCGGGAAGGGTGGAGAAGGCCTCGATGGTCCGCATCAACTCGACATGGTCGGGCTGGTTGGGGGGCATCTGCCCGTAGGTCATCGCCTCGATGGCCGAGGCGCCGCGCGCCCGCACCTGCTCCCGCCGCACCCCGTTGACGTGGACGTTGTGCAAAATGCCGAACAGCCAGGACCGCAGGTCGCCGTTCGGGCGGAAGGTCCGGGAGCCGGAAATGGCGCGCACCAGCGTCTCCTGCACGAGATCCTCCGCGTCGTCGCGGTTGCGCGCCAGCGCGAGGGCGTAGCGGCGCAGGGAGCGCAGTTGATTCGACAGTTGGTCGCGCAGGCTGAACGTCACGTCTCCACCCCGTGGACTGGATGTTCCCGAATTCCTGCTCCGTTTTCGTTTCGGGAGGGTCTTTTAATCCCGGGGCGGACGAAATCGCCGCGCCGGCGGTGCCGGGCGGCATGGAGGCGCCGCGCCGAATGGGGTATAACCGCCACGGCGGACGACGCGGATGCCGTCCCGCCATGGAGCCGCGGCCGGATTGCCAGCAGGGTTGTCGCCAGGAGGGTTCATGTGGGACCGGGTGCCTTGATCCGTGCCGCGACGCGCGCTCTCCGGGTCGCCGCGTCGCTGGCGGCCGCCGCCCTGCTTCCCCTGCCGTTCACCGGGGCGCCCGCCCAGGGCGCCGCCGCCGCCGCCGAGGTGCGCTTCTGCGTCGATCCGGACTGGCCGCCCTTCGAGGTCATCAACCGGAACGGCATGCATGAGGGGATCGGGGCCGATCTGCTGAAACTGGCCTCGACCCGCGCGGGCCTGCCCATGGCGCTGCACCCGACCCGGGATTGGGACGGCAGTCTGGCGGCGTCGCAGGAGGGGCTTTGCGACCTGCTCAGCTTCCTGAACCAGACGCCCAAGCGCGAGGAATGGCTGGTCTTCACCGAGCCGCTGTTCGTCGATCCCAACGTCATCATCACCCGCGAGGACCACCCCTTCATCCCCGATCTCGCCGGCGAGTCCGACAAGGTCATCGCGCTTCCCAGCGGAACCGCCATCGAGGAGCGTGTGCGCCGGGACTTTCCCGGCCTCCGCGTCGTCACCACCGGTAGCGAGGCCGAGGCCTTCGCGATGGTGTCGAACCGCGAGGCCGACCTGACCATCCGTTCGCTGACGGTCGCCGTTTACACCATCAAGAAGGAGGGGTGGTTCAACCTGAAGGTCTCCGGCCAGATCCCCGGCTACGAGAACACGTTGCGGATCGGTGTCCGCAAGGAGCGGGCGGATCTGCGCGACCGGCTGAACGCGGCGATCGCCACCATCACCCCGCAGGAGCGAAGCCAGATCGCCAACCGGCATGTGTCGATCAACGTGCAGACCGCCATGGACTACGAACTGGTCCGCAACCTGAGCATCGGCTTCCTGGTAGTCCTGCTGTCCAATCTCGCCTGGGCGATCAAGCTCCACAAGACGAACGTCCAGCTCCGCCGCATGTCGCAGACCGACCGGCTGACCGGATTGCGCAACCGCGCCGCCCTGGACGATCTGATGATGACGGAGATCGGCCGCGCCGCGCGCCATGGCCGGACCTTCGCGATCATCCTGCTCGACCTCGACCACTTCAAGACGATCAACGACAAGCTCGGCCATTTGGTGGGGGACCGGGTCCTGGTTTCCTTCGCCGGGCTGTTGAGGGAGAACACCCGCCAGATCGATGCGGTGGGCCGCTGGGGTGGCGAGGAGTTCCTGATCCTCTGTCCGGAAACCGACGGCCGGCAGGCGCATCTTCTGGCGGAACGCGTCTGCGGCGCGGTGAGGTCCCATGATTTCAAGACCGGCGGCCGGCACACGGTCAGCGCCGGCGTGGCGGAGTTGCGGGACGGGGAAAGCCTGGACAGCCTGTTGCAGCGGGCCGACGCGGCGCTGTACCGGGCGAAGCACGGCGGGCGGGACCGCGCCTGCGGCGATGGCGGCGCGTCCCTGAGCCTTGTCGAGGGGGTGACCGCCGGGCCTCCGGCGGCCTGAGATCCTCCGGCGTATAGGCCACAATCCGCTTGATCGCCAGGGTACGCCCGTTAAATTAGAGAAATGTTATTTAATCGGGCGGACGCGGCCCATGCCTTCCAATTCCTTCACCGAGCCTTTTCCCGAGTCATCCATCGAGCCGCCGCTCGACCCCGCCGAACTGGAAGAGCGGGCCGCGGAGGCGGAGGCTTTCCTGCGGTCCATCGCCAGCCGCCACCGGCTGATGATCCTGTGCAGCCTGCTGGACGGGGAGATGCCGGTGGGCGACCTCGCGCGGCGGCTCGGCCTGTCGCAGTCGAACCTGTCCCAGCATCTCGCCAGGCTGCGGGACGAGGGGCTGGTCGCCACCCGGCGGGACGGCACCTCGATCCACTACCGCATCGGGTCGGACCGGGTGCGCCCGATCCTGCTGGAGCTGTACCGGCAGTTCTGCGTCGGCGCGCGTTGCGTGGCCGACGCGGACCCCAGCCGCTGAAACACTCCCTTCAGCGCTCGACCGGGCCGGACGCGGCCACCCAGGCGGCCATGCCGCCGCTCAGCCGGTGGATGTCGCCGCTGTAGCCGCCGGCCGCCATCCTGGCCGAGGCCGGACCGCAGCGCCGCCCGCTCTGGCAATGGAAGACGAGGTGCTTGCCGGTCGCGTCGGGCACGCGGGCCGGGTCGAATTGCGACAGCGGCACCAGCGTGGCGCCGGGGATGTGGCCGGCGCGGTGCTCGTGCGGTTCGCGGACATCGACGATCACCGCCGAGCCGTCCTTCAGCCAGCCCATGACGGTGGCGGCGTCGACGGTCTTGATCTGGTCGCTCATGGGGTTGGCGCTCCGGTTGAAGCCGAGATGGGACAGAAGGGTCTTGAGCATGGTCATCCCTAAACGTCGAGGAGTTCACGGCGGCGGCGGACGGCGGCGGGCGGCGGGGGAGCGGCGGACGCCTCCTCCCCGCGCAGGACGATGTAGATCGCCGGGATCACCAGCACCGTCAGAAGGGTCGAGCTGAACAGCCCGAACAGCAGCGAGATCGCCAGCCCCTGGAAGATCGGGTCGGTCAGGATGAAGGCGGCGCCGATCATCGCGGCGACGGCGGTCAGCAGGATCGGCTTGAAGCGGATCTCCCCGGCCTCCAGAACCGCCTCGCGCAGCGGCGTTCCGCGGTCGCGCAGGTGGCGGATGAAGTCCACCAGCAGGATGGAGTTGCGCACGATGATCCCGGCCAGCGCGATGAAGCCGATCATCGAGGTGGCGGTGAAGGGCGCCCCGAACAGCCAGTGGCCCAGCACGATGCCGATCAGTGTCAGCGGCACCGGCACGAGGATGACCAGCGGCAGCTTGAAGCTGCCGAACTGGGCGACGACCAGCAGATAGATGCCGAGGATCGCCACGCCGAAGGCCGCCCCCATGTCGCGGAAGGTGACGTAGGTGATCTCCCACTCGCCGTCCCACAGCAGCACCGGTCGGTTCTGGTCGTCGGGCTGGCCGTGCAGCCGGATTTCCGGCGCGGCGGCCAGTCCGGCGGCGGCCCAGTCGATGGCCTTCAGCCGCTCCTGCACCGCCAGCATGCCGTAGACCGGCGCCTCGAACCGGCCGGCCAGATCGGCCATGACCATCTCCGCGAAGCGGCCGTTGTGGCGGAACAGCGTGTGGGAGGCCGGCTCGCGGGCCATCGTCACCAGATCGCCCAGCTCCACCGTGCCGCGCGCCCCCGGAACCGGGGTGGCGAGCAGGCGCTCGGACAGGAACAGGCCGGAGCGCGGCATTTGCACGGCGATCTCGATGGGCGTGCGCCCCGCCCCGCGGTGCGAGTAGCCGACCGGAACGCCCCCGGTCAGCGCGCGCAGCGTGTCGTAGACGGCCTGCTCCTCCACCCCGTGGAACTCCAGGCTTTCGCGGTCCAGCGCGAAACGCAGCCGGTCGCCGGCCGGGCGGACGCTGTTCTCCACGTCGACGATGAAGTCCACGCCGCGGAAGGCGTCCTCGACCGCAAGCGCCGCCTTGCGCCGGGTCTCGGCGTCGGGGCCGTAGACCTCCATGAGCAGGGTGGACAGCACCGGCGGGCCGGGCGGCACCTCGACCACCTTCAGCACGGTCCCGGCGGGCAGGGGCAGGGCGGAGAGCCGCGCCCGGATGTCGAGCGCGACCGCGTGACTGCTGCGGCTCCGCTCGCCCTTGGGGGCGAGGTTGACCTGGAGGTCGCCCTGCTCGGGCTGGTCGCGCAGATAGTAGTGCCGGACCAGACCGTTGAAATTGAAGGGGGACGCGGTCCTGGCATAGGCCTGGACGCTGGCCAGCTCCGGCAGGTCGGCGATGGCGCGGGCGGCGGCGAACAAGGCGCGCTCGGTGTCCTCCGGCGCCGCGCCGCGCGGCAGGTCGAGCACTACCTGAAGCTCCGACTTGTTGTCGAAGGGCAGCAGCTTCACCGCCACGTCCTTGCTGTAGAACAGCCCCGTCGAGGCGAGCGTCGCCACCCCGACCGCCAGCAGGAAGATCCAGGCGCGGCGCTTGCTGCGCACCAGAGGGCGGGCGACGGCGCGATAGAGGCGCCCCAGCCGCCCGCCGCCCTCCTCGCCGTGCCCGCTCCCGTGCGCCGGCATTTCCCCCGGGCGCAGCGTCACCATCAGCCAGGGCGTCAGCACCATGGCGACGAAGAAGCTGAAGACCATGGCGGCGGAGGCGTTGGCCGGGATCGGGCTCATGTAGGGGCCCATCAGGCCGGAGACGAACATCATCGGCAGAAGCGCGGCGATGACCGTCAGGGTGGCGACGATGGTCGGGTTGCCGACCTCGGCCACCGCCTCTATGGCGGCCTGGACCTTGCTCCGCCCGTCGCGCATCGACCAGTGGCGGTCGATGTTTTCCACCACCACGATGGCGTCGTCGACCAGGATGCCGATGGAGAAGATCAGGGCGAACAGGCTGACCCGGTTGATGGTGTAGCCCATCAGCCAGGAGGCGAACAGGGTCAGCAGGATCGTCGTCGGGATGACGACCAGGGTCACCAGCCCTTCGCGCCAGCCGATGGCGAGCACGATCAGACCGACGATGGTGACGGTGGCGAGCGCCAGATGGAACAGCAGCTCGTTCACCTTCTCGTTGGCCGTCTCGCCGTAGTTGCGGGTGACGGTCAGCGTCAGGTCCCGGGGCAGCCCGTCGGCCCGGATGGCCTGGACGCGCTCCAGCACGCGGTCGGCGATGGTGACGGCGTTGGCCCCGGCGCGCTTGGCGATGGCGATGGTGACGGCAGGATTTTGGATCAGCCCGCCCGTGCCGTCCGGGACCAGATGCCAGGCGCTGCTCTCGTCGGGGCGCGCTCCCGCCACCACGTCGGCCACGTCCTTCACATAGACGGGCCGCCCATCGCGGGTGGTGACGAGAAGCAGCCCGATGTCCGCCGTCCCCTGGAGCGTCCGGCCGGCGACCACCGGCAGGCTGCCGCCGGCGCTGCGCAGCGACCCCGCGAGGAAGGAGCGGTTGGCGTTCTTCACCTTGTCGACGAGCTGGTTCAGCGTGACGCCGTAGAGCGCCAGCCGCTCCGGATCGGGCTCCACGCGGATCTGGTCGGGGCTTCCGCCGACGATGACGCTGCGCCCCACATCCTCGATCTGGGTGAGTTGGCCCAGCAGGTCGTCGGCTACGCCGTGCAGGGCGTTGACGGTCCAGCGCCCGGCGGCCTCCGCCCGGGGCGACAGGGTGAGCGTCAGAATGGGGACGTCGTTGATGCCGCGCCCGACGATCAGCGGCTCCGGGATGCCCAGCGGGATGCGGTCCAGGCTGGCCCGCACCTTCTCGTGCACGCGCAGGATGGCGTCGTCGGACGGGGTGCCGACGAGGAAGCGCGCGGTGACCACCACGCGGTCGTCCATGGTCTGGCTGTAGGTGTGCTCGACCGCGTCGATGCCCTTGACGATCTCCTCCAGCGGCCGGGTGACCAGCTCCACCGCGTCGCCGGCCTTCAGCCCGTCGGCCTGGACGAGAATGTCCACCATGGGGACGCTGATCTGCGGCTCCTCCTCGCGCGGCAGCGACATCAGGGCGATGGCGCCGACCGCCAGCGAGGCGAGCAGCAGCAGCGGGGTCAGGGGGGAGCGGATGAAGGTCCGCGTCAGCACCCCGGAAAGGCCGAGCTTCATGACGCCCCCCTCACGAGCCCGCCGGGCGGACGATCACGTCGCCGGGCTTCAGGCCGGACAGGATCTCCAGCCCGCCGGGCTGGCCGTCCAGCGCGGGAATGTCGCCGCCCGCCTGGACCGGGACCTCCGTTCCGTCGGCCAGCCGGACGAAATCGGTGCCGAAGCGGCGCAGCAGCCAGTCCGGCGGGATCACCACCGCGTCGCGCGTCCCAGTGGCGACGTAGACCCGCACCCGCTCACCGACGAAGAAGTCGCCGAGACCGCTGACGGTGGCGTCGGCGACCACCTGACCGCCGGCCATCTCGGGATAGACCTGCCGGACGGCGCCGCGCGCCAGCGCCGTGGCACCGGGATCGGCGACGGCCACCGGGGCCAGCCCGCGCTGGCCGACCAGCACCGGGTCGCCCTCCTTCAGGAAGCGGGCGTGCCGCTCCGGCAGGCGGAGCCGCAGGATGTAGGTGTCGGTGGCGATGCTGGCGACCGGCTCGCCCGGCATGACCACGGCGCCGGCGATCACCTTGACCTGAAGGACGCGCCCGGCGGCGGGGGCCAGCACCTCCCCCTCCCGCGCCTGTTGGGCGACGACGGAGCGCTCGGCCTCCATGGCGGCGATCTGGGCGCGGGCGACGTCCAGCGCCGCCTGGGCGTCGTCCAGCCGCTGCTGCGTGCCGGTGCCGCTGGCGCGAAGCTGGCGGGCGCGGCCCAGCTCCAGCTCCGCCTGATGCTGCTGCGCCGTCAGCGCCCGGATGCGCGCGTCGAGGGCCGCGAGCTGGAGTGGCAGCTTGGGGTCGCGCACGGTGGCGATGACCTGCCCGACGGCCAGCTTGTCACCCTCCGTCACCGTCAGGTCGGCCACCGTGCCGCCGATGCGGGCGCGGGCCAGCGTCTCGCGCACGCTTTCCACCGTGGCGAAGACAGCCTTCAGGTCCTCCACCGGGCGCGGCTGGACGGTCAGTGTGCCGGGTTCACCCGCCGTCGCGGACAGGGGCAGGAGGGCCGCCAGCAGGGCGACGGCGAGCAGCGCCTTGCGGGCTGTCGTGTGTGGAGGGAGCGAGCGGGGCATGGTGGGCCAGTTCGGACGGGAGCTGCGGGTCTTGACTCCATAATTTAGATATTACTAAATTAGTGTCAACGAATGAAATGACCCTGCCAACCGGCACGGAGGAGACCGCACCATGAGCATCGAACGCATCGTCATGGCGTTCGCCGGAACCATGATCCTGCTGAGCCTCGTCCTGTCCCAGCTTCACGGCCCGAACTGGCTGTGGCTGACCGCCTTCGTCGGGGCCAACCTGCTCCAGGCGGCCTTCACCGGCTTTTGTCCGCTGGCGATCGTGCTGAAGCGGATCGGCCTGCGCCCCGGCGCCGCCTTTCCCTGAGCGATGCGACCACCCGGATTGAAAGCGGCGGCGTAAGGGTGTATGCGGCGCGTCGGGGGCCGTTCCCGCGGTTCCCCCGCGTCTTCACCCGTCCGAAGGATGCCATGCGGTTCACCATCCGCCCGGTTTGCCTGATGCTGGCGCTGCTGGGGATGCTCTCCGCCGGGCTTCCCGTCCGGGCGGCGGAGCCGCCGATCCGCGTCGGCGTGCTGGCCTACCGTGGCGGCGACCACGCCAACGCCGTCTGGGAACCGACCGTCCGCTATCTGGCGGAGCGCTTTCCGCAGCGTGGGGCGGAGATGGTGCCGCTCGACCTGCCGGGGATGGACGCGGCCGTGGCCTCCGGCAGCGTCGATTTCGTGCTGACCAACACCGGCAATTACGTGGAGCTGGAGGCCCGCCACGGCGTCACCCGCATCGCCACGCTCCATTCCTCCCGCTCCGGCGCGTCGGGGGCGGCGGTGGGATCGGCGCTGATCGTCCGGGCCGGGCGCGACGACATCCGCAGCCTCGCCGACCTCAAGGGCAAATCCGTGATGGCGGTGGACCCCGACGCCTTCGGCGGCTTCCAGGTCGCCTGGGGGGCGATGCTGGCGGCCGGGGTCGATCCCTACGCCGACTTGAAGGAGCTGCGCTTCTCCGGCTTCCCGGTCGACCGCGTCGCCTTCGCCGTCCGCGACGGCGCGGTGGACGCCGGCGTGCTGCGCGCCTGCGTGCTGGAGGAACTGGCCGAGGAGGGCCACCTCGACCGCGCGGGGTTCCAGGTCGTCGGCGCCCGGACGGAGCCGGGGTTCGGCTGCGCCCTGTCCACCGGCCTCTATCCCGACTGGCCGCTCGCCCGGCTGGCCAACACGCCGGAGGAACTGGCAAAGGCGGTGGTGGTCGCGCTGTTCGAGATGCCGGAGGGCCATCCGGCGGCGCTGGCCGGCGGCTACGAGGGCTGGACGGTGCCGATGGACTACCAGCCGGTCCACGGCCTGTTCCGCAGCCTGCGCATCGGCCCCTACGAGCATCTGCGCGACGTCACCCTGCTCGACCTCGCGCGCGAACACTGGCACTGGCTGGCGCTGGCGGCGCTCGCCCTGCTGTGGTGGGCGGTTCATTCGCTGCGGGTGGAGCATCTCATCAAGGTGCGCACGGCGGAACTGCGCGCCGCCAACCGCGAGCTGCGCCGCGAGATGGCCGAGCGCCGCCGCGCCGAGGACACCGCGCGGGAACGGCAGAAGGAGATGGACCATGTCGCCCGCCTCTCCATCCTCGGCGAGATGGCCAGCAACATCGCGCACGAACTGAACCAGCCGCTGGGCGCCATCGCCAACTACGCGCGCGGCTGCACGCGTCGGCTGGAGGCCGGGGTGGGCAGCGCCGCCGAATTCGCCGAGGCCTCCCGCGCCATCGCCGCCCAGGCCGACCGCGCCGGGCAGATCATCGCCCGTATCCGCGACTTCGTGCGCAAGCGCGCCGTCCAGCTGGAGCCGGCCGACGTCAACGGCGCGGTGGAGGCGGCGCTGCAGCTCTGCGAGGGGCGGGCGCGCAGCGGCAACATCCCGGTCACCCGCGAACTGGCCCCCGGCCTGCCGCCGGTCCTGGCCGACCGGGTGCAGATCGAGCAGGTCGTCCTGAACCTCGTCAAGAACGCGCTGGACGCCATGGGTGATGGGGCGGGGGAGGGCAGGGGCGTCACCGTGCGCACCGGCCTGGACGCGGAAGGGCGGGTGGAGATCGCCGTGGCCGACCGCGGGCACGGCCTGTCGGAGGACGCGCGGGCGCGCCTGTTCGACCCCTTCTTCACCACCAAGCCGGGCGGCATGGGTCTGGGGCTGTCGATCTGCCGGACCATCGTGGAAAGCCATGGCGGCCATCTCTGGGCCACGGACAATCCGGGCGGAGGCACCATCGTGCGCCTCGTTCTGCCCGCAGCGGAGGAGAAGGTCGATGCAGGCTGACGCGGCCCGCACCGTCTACGTGGTGGACGACGATCCGGCGATGCGCCACTCGCTGGGCTGGCTGATCGGCTCGCTGGGCGTGGCGGTGGAGTCCTTCGGCTCCGGCGAGGAGTTCCTGCGCGCCGTCCGCTCCGACCGGCCCGGCTGCCTCGTCACCGACGTGCGGATGCCGGGGATGAGCGGGCTGGAGTTGCAGGACACGCTGGCCCGCGCCGGCTCCGTCCTGGCCGTCGTGGTCATCACCGGGCACGGCGACGTGCCGATGGCCGCCCGCGCCTTCCGCGCCGGGGCGGTGGATGTCATCGAGAAGCCCTTCAACGACCAGCTTCTCCTCGACCGGGTGCACGAGGCGCTGGAGAAATCCCGCCGGGCGTGGGAGGCGCAGGCGCGCAAGGCCCAGGTCCGAGCCCTGCTGGCCCGCCTGACCCCGCGGGAGCGGCAGGTCGCCGATCTGGTGGTGCAGGGCAAGCCGAACAAGGTCATCGCGGCGGAGATCAACCTCAGCCTGAAGACGGTCGAGGTGCACCGCCACAACGTCATGGAGAAGCTGGAGGTCTCTTCCGTCTCCGACCTGACCCGGCTGCTTCTGGAAGCGGAGTAGCGCTCAGTCCGAACAACAGTCAGACGGCCGCCATCGCCTGCCGGACCCAGCCGAGCAGGGCGGGCAGCGGCATCGCCCCGGCGGTGCGCGCCACCTCGCGCCCATGGTGGACCAGGACGAGGGTCGGGATGCTCTGCACGCCGAAGCGGGCGGCGAGATCGGGGGCGGCCTCGGTGTCGACCTTGGCGAGGCGGATATGGGGCTCAAGCTGGCCGGCGGCCTGCTCGAAGACCGGGGCCATCATCCGGCACGGCCCGCACCACTCCGCCCAGAAGTCGATGAGCAGCGGCAGGTCGCTGCGCTCCGCCTGGGCGGTGAAGCGGGCGGCGGTCAGCGCGATGGGCTTGCCCTGGAACAGCGGCTGTCCGCAGCGGCCGCATTTGCCGGCACCGGGCTGGTCCAGGCGGGTGCGCGGCATGCGGTTCAGGGTGTCGCAGCTCGGGCAGGCGACGTGCAGAAGATCGGACATGGCGCGGCTTCCCTCCGGAACGGGCAACTTTATGAGCGTGATCTAATGCAGCGCGCGGCAGGCGCAAGAGGCCGGCGGCGCGGGACAGGGCTGCGGCCGGCACCCCTTTTCATTGTGGGGTCAAGCGAGTGGCGCGATCCTGCGATGTGCGCCTTCGGCATTGCGGTCGGTGCGGCGCTGTTCCTAGAATGCCGACCCATGGCCCTTCCCACTTCGGGAGCGGCCAAATCCTTCCGCAGAACCGCGATTTTCGAATGAAGCCTTCCTTTTCGTCCGCCTCCGCCGCCGGCTGCACCTCCGTGGACGAGTCCGGTTCCGCCCTGGCGCGCGCGCGGACTCTGACGGCGGGATGGGGGGCCGGAGCGCGGGCGCTGTCCACGCTTCCCGGCACTGTGGTACCGGCGCCCTTCCGGACGCTGCTCGACCACGACCACGGCATGACCGCCGTCCTGTCGGAGCGGTGGGGCGAGCCGGTGGGCGTGCGGGTGCTGCGCCAGTGGACGGAGCCGGACGGCACGGCGCTGTGGCGCGACATCGTGCTGACCGTCGGTCCGGACGCGCTGCCGGTGGAGCTGGCGAGCATCCGCATCGCGCTCGACGGCTTTCCCGCGGCCTTCGCCGAACAGCTTCGCGAGGGGACGGAGCCCTTCGGGCGCCTGCTGGCAAGCCACGGGGTCGCCTTCTCGGTTGAGGTGCTGGGCCTGCTGGCCGCGCCCGCCGACCAGGTCTGGGCGGCGGAGGGGCGGGTGTCCCCCGGCGCCACGCTGTACGGGCGCCTCGGGCGGCTGGTGCGGGCGGACGGCTGGACCATCGCGGAAACGGTGGAACTGCTTCCCCGCGCCTGACCCCCCGAAATCGGACGCCGAACGGGGTGCCATCCGGCGGAGCATCTGCTAAACCTGAAAACCGCTCACGCCCTCCGCATCGGTGACCATGACCGCTCCGCATCTCCCGTATTTGTCGCAGTTCTCGCTGGAAGGCCGGGTGGCGCTGGTCACCGGGTCCGGGCGCGGGCTGGGTCTGGAAATCGCCCGCGCCATGGCCGGGTCGGGCGCCCATGTGCTGCTGAACGGGCGTGACGCCGCGCGGCTGGAGCCGGTGGCCGAGGCCATTGCCGCGGCGGGCGGGCGGGCCTCGGTGCTGGCCTTCGACGTGGCCGACCGGGAGGCGGTGCGGGACGCCTTTGCGCGGATCGGGCGGGACCATGGGCGGCTCGACGTGCTGGTCCAGAATGTCGGGCAGCGCAACCGCAAGCCGCTGACCGATTTCGCGGACGAGGAAATCAGCGAGCTGCTCAACGTCGATCTGGCCGCCGGCCTGATCCTGGCGCGGGAGGCGGCGCGGCTGATGCTGCCCCAGGGCTTCGGGCGGCTGATCACGGTGACCTCCATCTCCGGGCAGATCGCCCGCGCCAACGACGCGGTCTACGCCGCCGCCAAGGCCGGGCTGGCCGGCATGGTGCGGGCGCTCGCCGCCGAATATGGCGGAAAGGGCCTGACCAGCAACGCCATCGCGCCGGGTTTCTTCGCGACGGAGACCAACGCCGGCATCACCGGCAACCCGGCCCTGTCCGCCTATTTCGAGGGGCGCACCCCGATGGGTCGCTGGGGCCGCCCGGAGGAGATCGCCGGGGCCGCGGTGTTCCTGGCCTCGCCCGCCGCGTCCTACGTCAACGGGCATGTGTTGGTGGTTGACGGCGGCGCCACCATTCTCATGTGAAGGCCGGTCTTACAGGAAGCTGCGCCGCCATGCTGGCGATCCCCTTGTCATGCGCCGATCCGGCGGAGGCCTTCCGCGCCCTGTCCGGACAGCCCTGGTCGATGCTGCTCGACAGCGCCGCCCCGCACCCCGCCCATGGCCGCTACAGCTACATCGCGGCGGAGCCCTTCCGCACGCTGGAGTCGCTGGACGGGCGGGCGCATCTCGACGGCCGGCCGGTGGACGGCGACCCCTTCGCCGTGCTGGCCGACGAGTTGGCGCGCCACGCCAAGCCCGAGGGGCCGCCGGGACCGGCGCCCTTTTGCGGCGGGGCGGTCGGCTTCATCGGCTACGAGGCGGGGCTGCGGCTGGAGCGGGTACCCTCGCGCCACGCCAACCCCGGCGGCCAGCCGGAGATGGCCTTCGGCTTCTACGACGCGGTGGCCGCCTTCGACCATGCGGAACGCCGCGCCTGGGTGATCGCCGCCCGCCCGGAGGCGGAGGGGCGCGCCCGCGCCCTGGCGGCCCGGCTGGAGGCCGGCGGAGCGTCCCCCCTCGGCCCCGTCCCGGCTGCTCCCTGGTGGAGCGAACTGGACCGCGACGACTATCTGGCGCGGGTGGGGCGGGTGCTGGAGTACATCCGGGCCGGCGACATCTATCAGGCCAACTTCACCCAGCGCTTCCTGGCCGAGCGGCGTGACGGGCTGGACGCCTACGCCCTGTACCGACGGCTGCGCGCCATCAGCCCGGCGCCCTTCGCCGCCTTTCTCGACTGCGGCCCGCGCCTGCGCATCGCCAGCGCCTCGCCGGAACGCTTCATCCGCCTCAGCGCCGCCGGGGAGGTGGAGACGCGTCCGATCAAGGGCACCCGCCCGCGCCACGCCGATCCCGCCGCGGACGCCGCCGCCGCCGCTGAGCTGGTGGCCAGCGTCAAGGACCGGGCGGAGAACCTGATGATCACCGACCTCCTGCGCAACGACCTCGGCCGGGTGTCGCGGATCGGCAGCGTCCGGGTGCCGACGCTCCACGGGCTGGAGAGCTTCGCCAGCGTCCATCACCTCGTCTCGGTGGTCACGGCGCGGCTGCGGCCCGGCCTGGGGGCGGTGGACCTGCTGCGGGCGGCGCTGCCCGGTGGCTCGATCACCGGAGCGCCCAAGATCCGCGCCATGCAGATCATCGACGAGCTGGAGGTGGCGCGGCGCGGTGCCTATTGCGGCTCGGTCGCCTGGCTCGGCTTCGACGGCGCGATGGACAGCAGCATCGTCATCCGCACCCTCTCCATCACGCCCGATGCGGTGATCGCCCAGGCCGGCGGCGGCATCGTCGCCGATTCCGACCCGGCGGACGAGCATGAGGAGATGATGGTCAAGATTCGCGCCCAGCTCCGCGCGTTGGAGGAACCCCGGGCATGAGCGTCGTCTGGCTGAACGGGCGCCTTCTGCCGGCGGAGGAGGCGCGGATCGACCCGGCGGACCGTGGTTTCACGTTGGGTGACGGGCTGTTCGAGACGATCCGGGTGGCCGGCGGCACCACCCGTCATCTTGACCGGCATCTCGCCCGGCTGGCGGACGGCGCGGCGCTGCTCGGCCTGCCGCTTCCCCACGACGCGGCGGCGCTGGCCGTCGCCGTCGAAGCGCTGATCGCGGCGGGAGCGCAGGGGGATGGCTTTGCGGAGGGCGTGCTGCGGATCACGCTGACGCGGGGGACCGGAGCGCGCGGCGTCCTTCCGCCGGCGGACGCCGTGCCGACGCTGCTGATGACGCTGGCCCCCGCGCCGCCGCCCGCCGGCCCGGTGGAGGCGGTCATCGCCCGGACCACCCGGCGCAACGAGCATTCGCCGCTGTCGCGCGTGAAGTCGCTGAACTATCTGGATTCCATCCTCGCCCGGCGGGAGGCGGCGACGCGCGGCGCGGGGGAGGCGCTCCTGCTCAACAGCGCGGGGCGTCTGGCCGAATCCAGCGTCGCCAACCTGTTCATCGTCCGGGACGGGCGCCTGCTGACCCCGCCGGTCGCCGAGGGCGCCCTGCCGGGCATCCGCCGCGCGCTGATCCTGGAACGGAGCGATGCCGGGGAGGCGCCGCTGTCCGTTGCCGATCTGCTGGCGGCGGAGGAAGCCTTCCTGACCAACAGCCTGGGACTGCGCCCGCTGCTGCGCGTCGACGCACAGGCCATCGGCGCCGGGACCGTGGGGGCAGTCACCGCAGCCCTGCTGAAGGACATCGACGCCGAGTGAGGCGCCGTCATTACGGGCGGAGGTAGGACCAGCCCTCTTCCTGAAGCTGCATCAGGCGGACGACGCCGGAGGGCACCAGCTTGGCTTCCGGCACCATGGGGACCTCGCCCTGCTCGACGCGGATCATGCCGTTGCGGGTGTTCTCGCAGGCGGAATAGGTCAGGGTCGGCAGGCTGCCCTTCAGCGACGCCAGCCGCTCCTTCACCGGCGAGCGGTCGGCGCGCAGCATGTGAAGGCCGGGGCCGAAGGTGACCAGCTCGACCTCCACCGTTTCGCCGATGGTCTTGTAGTATTCGATGATGTTCTTGACGTTGTTCAGCGCCATGTTCATCAGCGCCGGGTCGTTGCTGCTGACCTGGATGGCGACGCGGTGGACGCCGGGCTGGTCAGCCGCGGCCTTCCGCCCCGCCATGGCGGCGGTCATCCCGGCGAATCCGGCCAGGGCCAACGCCGCCCGGCGCGTGGAGCGCATCGCCATGTCATCCTCCCTTCCCGTGTGGGGGCATCCGCTGTCCTAGCACAATGACCCCGCCCGCCGCTTGTTCCCGAAGGGAGTGGCCGCGCAACGGAAGGGGGAGGGCATCAGCGGCGAAGCGCGTGCCGGGCGGCCTGGACCATCATCATCTCCCCCACATTCTCCGGAGTCACCAGACCGACCAGCCGGCCGTTCCCGTCGTCGACGCCGACGGCGGGCAGGCTCTTCTCCTGCATCAGCCGCAGCGCCTCCTCCAGTTTGCCGTGCCGGTGCATCACCGGGATGTCGGGGCGCATCACCTCCAGAACCGGCGTGTCCGGGCCGCGGTCGCGCAGGGCGCGGATCAGGTCGTCGCGGGTCAGCACGCCGCGCAGCGTGCCGGCGCCATCCACCACGGGAAACTCGTGCTGGGTCGTGCGGATCAGGCATTGCACGGCGTCCTCCAGCACGCCGGAGGGCGGCAGCGTCTCGAAGCGGGTGACCATGGCGTCGGACACGACCACGCCGTGGGTGATCTCGCGCATCTGCACCGCGTGCGCCTCCGACGAGGCGCCCAGATAGACGAACAGCGCGATGAACAGCAGCATCGGGTTGCCGAACAGCCCGAGCAGCCCCAGACCGATGGCCACCGCCTGCCCGACGGAGGCCGCCACCTGGGTGCCGCGGACATAGCCCATGCGACTCGCCAGCACCGCCCTCAGCACGCGCCCGCCGTCCATGGGGAAGGCCGGGATCAGGTTGAACAGGGCGAGGAACAGGTTGACCACGGCCAGCCGCGACAGCACGTCGATGCCGGCGTTCCGCACCTCCGCCGCTTCCGCCGGCACGAAGCCGCCGAGCGCCGCGTAGAGCAGCGCCGCGATCACCAGATTGACCGCCGGCCCCGCCAGCGCCACCACCAGCTCCTGCGACGGCTTTTCCGGCAGGCGCTCCAGACGGGCCACCCCGCCGATGGGCAGCAGGGTGATGTCTGGTGTGCGGACGCCATAGCGCCGGGCGGCGAAGACATGCCCGAACTCGTGCAGCAGCACGCAGAGGAACAGCAGCGAGAGGAAGACCACCCCCTCCAGCGCCGCCGGCCAGCCGCCCTGCGCGTGGTAGGCGGCGCCGATCCACAGAAGGAACAGGAAGAAGGTGATGTGGATGCGGATCACCGTGCCCTTTACGGTGCCGATGGGGATCGACCAGCTCATCCCGACCTCGCCTCGCGCTGTGACCGATGTGGGTGCATTCCTTATGTGGTGATCCTGGGCGCGTGGCGTCACGGTGCGCCCCCGGATCGCACCGCTTTCCCACATCCGGGGGTTTTCTCAACCAACCCGCCGCCTTTTCATTGTGAATATTACTTTTGATAGATTAATTGTCGATAAGCTCTCTGATTCGGATTGTCTTCGCAAGCGATTGCGCACTACCATTGTTTATATTCCGTGGGTTGAATGAGGGTATGCAATGGGCTTGCTCGACAGCATGGCTGAAGCAACGATCAAAACCAGTGCCACTGGGCAAAGGTTGTATTTCCCCTTTGGCATGTTCGGTCGCGCCCGCATTGTCCCAAACGAGCAAGAAGAGAATAAAATAAAGACCTTTGCAAAGCGATCAGTTGTTTTTGGTTCAATTTCAGGTCTGATTTTGATTATGTTAAAGTCATCATTTCTTACGGTGATGATCGCCATTATTCTGGGATTGATTATGCAGATTTTTGTGAATTATATCATGGTGCGAAAATATATGGTTTCGGATGAGCGGATGACATGGGCGGATGCAACGCGCATGTCTGTCCGCAAATCCGACCGACGCAGCCTGTGGGTGTTCTTTGGTCTCAGTCTTGTCATGACGTTGCTGAGTGTCTTCGTCGCTTTTGCCAACTTCGCTATGAAGCGCGACATATGGGATAAGATCACACTGCTTAGCGGCGTGGCGTTTTTCGGCGCCGGCGCTCTATTCTTTTTATGGATGATCCGTCAGGCAGGCCGGCGCGAGTGATGGACGGATCCGACCAGCTCACACCGCCTTCAAATGGCGGACCGGGCGGCCGGGCGACAGCGCCTCCGCGGCGCGGACGATGGCCTGGGCGTCGATCCCGTGGTGGCGGTAGAGGTCGGCGATGGTGCCGGTCTGGCCGAAATGCTCCACCCCCAGCGCCCGCGTCCGGTGGCCGTGGACCGAGCCCAGCCAGCCCAGCCCCGCCGGATGCCCGTCCTGAACGGTCACCAGCGCGCAATGGGACGGCACCCCCTCCAGCAGCCGTTCGACGTGGGAGCGCGCGTGGGGCTTGCCGCGCTCGCGCGCCCGCTGGGCGGCGCTCCAGCCGGCGTGCAGACGGTCGGCGGAGGTGACGGCCAGCAGGCCGACGTCGCGGCGGTCCTCGCCGAGCATGCCCACCGCCTCGATGGCCTCCGGCGCCACCACGCCGCTGTAGGCGACCACCACCTGGGCGTTCGGGCCGGGGCGGCGCAGCCAGTAGGCGCCCTGGACGATGCCGTTCTCCAGCTCCGCGTCCATGGTCCGGACCGGCTGTTCCAGCACGCGGGAGGACAGGCGCAGATAGACCGAGCCACCGGTTTCGTCGCGCAGCCAGGTCCGCTCGTCGGGCTCGCCCTCGCCCTCCCGCTGCATGTAGTCGAAGGCCCAGCGCATGGTGACGGCCAACTCGTCGGCGAAGGCCGGCTCGAAGCAGGCCAGCCCGTCCTGGGCCATGCCGACCAGCGGCGTGGCGATGGACTGGTGTGCCCCACCCTCCGGCGCCAGCGTCACACCGGACGGGGTCGCCACCAGCAGGAACCGCGCGTCCTGATAGCAGGCGTAGTTCATCTGGTCCGCCGCCCGCATGACAAAGGGGTCGTAGACGGTGCCGATGGGCAGCAGCCGCTCCCCGAACAGCGAGTGCGACAGGCCCAGCGCCGACAGCAGAATGAACAGGTTGGACTCGGCGATGCCCAGCTCGAAATGCTGACCATCGGGCGAGAAGTCCCACGTGTAGGTGGAGGGGATGCGCTCCTTCTTGAACAGGTCGGCCAGCGCGCTCTTGGCGAACAGGCCGCGGCGGTTCACCCAGGCGCCGAGGTTGGTGGAGACCGTCACGTCCGGCGCGGTCGTCACGATGCGTTCCGCCAGCTCGGTCTTCTCCCGCCCCAGCTCGTTCAGGATCAGGCCAAAGGCGGCCTGGGTGGACAGCGCCTTCTGCGCCGGAGTCACCAGGGCCGCCGGCACCGGGACCGTCGCCGCGCTGTGGCGCCGTCGTCCCTTGGCCGCAAAGGGCACCCGCTTCAGAAAGGCGTCCAGCTCCGCCTCCGGCAGGCTCAGCCCTTCGAAGCGGTCCCACTCATGGCCCGGACGGACGGCGTTTGCGGCGCGGAACGCCTCCATCTGCGCCGGGGTCATCAGGCCGGAATGGTTGTCCTTGTGGCCGGCCAGCGGAAGGCCGGCGCCCTTGATCGTGTAGGCGATGAAGCAGACCGGCCGATCGTGCGTACGGGCCTGGGCGAAGGCGTCGAGCAGGGAGGGCAGGTCGTGGCCGCCGAGATTTCCCATCAAGAGGGCAAGTTCCTCGTCGCTGCGGCGCTCGATCAGCCGGGTCACCGGCCCCTGGTCGCCGAGGTCGTCGAGCAGCCGCTTCCGCCACGCCGCCCCGCCCTGGTAGGTCAGCGCGCAATAGAGCTGGTTCGGGCAGTGGTCGATCCAGTCGCGCAGGCGCTGGCCGCCCTCCTCCTGGAAGGCCGCCTGCATCAGGGCGCCGTATTTCAGGATCACCACGTCCCAGCCGAAGGCGCGGAAGATGTTCTCCAGCCGCTCCCACAGCCCCTCGCGGATCACCGCGTCCAGGCTCTGGCGGTTGTAGTCGACGATCCACCAGGTGTTGCGCAGCCCGTGTTTCCAGCCTTCCTGAAGCGCTTCGAAGATGTTGCCCTCGTCCATCTCGGCGTCGCCGACCAGCGACACCATGCGTCCCTCCGGCCGATCCTTCGCCCAGCCCTTGGCCTTCACATAGTCCTGCACCAGCGCGGCGAAGAGCGTCTGCGCCACCCCCAGCCCGACCGAGCCGGTGGAGAAGTCCACGTCGTCCACGTCCTTGGTTCGCGACGGGTAGGACTGGGCGCCCTTGAAACCGCGGAAATTTTCCAGATTCGCGCGCGTCTGGTTGCCCAGCAGATACTGGATGGCGTGGAAGATCGGGCTGGCGTGCGGCTTCACCGCCACCCGGTCCTCCGGGCGCAGGGCCTGGAAATAGAGCGCCGTCATAATCGTCGCCAGCGAGGCCGAGGAGGCCTGATGCCCGCCGATCTTCAGCCCGTCCTGGTTGGGGCGGAGGTGGTTGGCGTTGTGGATCGTCCAGGACGCGAGCCAGAGAACCTTGCGCTCCAGCTCGCGCAGGCAGGCGAGGTCGGCGTGGTTCGGAACGGTCGCGTCCATGTCTGTTCCCCTTTCAACGGAACGGCGGTCGATGGTTGGTGAAGCCTATCATTTGTGCCGCGGCAGGCGTTTGCAAAGTGGCGCCGGAAATCGCGTCGGATTAGCATCAGATTGCGCAGAAACCTTTCAGGCGGCATGAAATGCCAAAAATCAAACTCGACCGCATTGACCGCAAGATCCTGGCCCTGCTCCAGCAGGACGGGCGGATGCCCAACAACGAGCTGGCGGAGCGCGTCGGCCTGTCGCCGTCCCCCTGCCTGCGCCGGGTCAAGGCGCTGGAGGAGGCCGGCGTCATCACCCGGCACGTCGCGCTGGTCGATCCCGCCGCGGTCGATCTGCCGGTGAACGTCTTCGTCAGCGTCAGCCTGGAGCGGCAGGTGGAGGAGCGGATCGACGCCTTCGAGGCCGCCGTGATGGCCCTGCCGGAGGTGATGGAATGCTATCTGATGACCGGCGACGCCGATTACCTGCTGCGCGTGGTGGTGCCCGACCTCGCCAGCTACGAGCGCTTTCTGAAGGAGCATCTGACGCGGATTTCCGGGGTCGCCAACATCCGCTCCAGCTTCGCGCTGAAGCAGGTGCGCTACCGCACGGCGCTGCCGCTCGGGCATTTGGTGGGGTGAGCGGAGCAAAAAATTAGACGTCTAATGTCCGCACCGTCTTTCTCTGACGTTCGCGATGGAAGACCTGCGCCGCTTTTTGCCATAAAGAGTATTGGAACAGGGGCGCGCGGCACATTCTCCCGCGGACAGGCCCCGACCGACAGGCGAAGGCATGGGAAGCAGGACGGGATGATGGACTGGGACAAGTTGCGGGTGTTCCACGCTGTGGCCGAGGCCGGCAGCTTCACCCACGCGGGCGAGGCCCTCAACCTCAGCCAATCGGCGGTCAGCCGTCAGATCAGCGCGCTGGAGGACAGCCTCGGCGTTCCGCTGTTCCACCGGCACGCCCGCGGCCTGATCCTGACCGAGCAGGGCGAACTGCTCAACCACGCGGCGCGCGACATCTTCGCCAAGCTGTCGATGACCCAGGCGATGCTGAGCGAGAGCAAGGACGCCGCCAAGGGGCCGCTGAAGGTGACGGCCACGGCGGCCTTCGGCTCGACCTGGCTGACTCCACGCATCGGGGAATTCCTGGCGCTCTACCCGGACATCCAGCTCACCCTGCTGATCACCGACACGGAGCTGGATCTGGGCATGCGCGAAGCCGACGTGGCAATCCGCGTCAGCCCGCCGCGCCAGCCGGACCTGATCCAGCGGCACCTGATGACCTTCCGCTCCCACCTCTACGCGCACCGCCGGTATCTGGACCGCAAGGGAGAGCCGCAAACGGTGGCCGATCTCGCCTCCCACGATCTGGTGACCTATCCGCAGGAGCTGCGCGCGCCTTTCGCCAACACCCACTGGCTGCGCGATCTGGTGACCGACCCGGTCGCCCGCGACCGGACGGTCCTTCAGGTCAACAACCTTTACGCGATCTTCCGCGCCGTGGAGAGCGGGCTGGGCATCGGCTCGCTGCCCGATTATCTGGTGACCGGCCTGAACGACATCGTGCGGGTGCTGCCGGACCACTCCGGGTCGAAGGTGGACGCCTTCTTCGTCTATCCGGAGGAACTGCGCCATTCCAAGCGCATCGCGGTCTTCCGCGACTTCCTGGTCAAGAGGGTTGCGGAAAGCCAATTCTAATTCCCGTTCAAGGGGTTGTCTTATAGGGGCGCGGCTCTGGACAGGGCCGCGCCCCTTTGTTTTTTCTGCCATCTGGTATGCGACATATTGTCGGTCAGGACAAAACGGCCGGCTTAGCGCTTGCGCGCCGAACTGATATATTAATATATGCCACACATGCGGAGCCCACCGCGTGTCCGTGTTCAAGCCCTGGGCCCCATCCGAAAAATTGCAATCGCCGGGAAATTCCCGAAAGGGGAAGGCGTGCGCCCATGCCTGCCGATGACAGGCAAGTGAGGAAGTCATGAAGATAGTGCGTGGCCTGAGATGGAAAGTCCTGGCGCTCATCATGCTGGGGACGATCATCAACTACATCGACCGCAACACGCTGGGCATCCTGGCGCCGATGCTCAAGGAAGAACTGCACTTCACGACGGAGCAGTATTCCTACATCGTCAGCGTGTTCCAGCTCTGCTACAGCCTGATGCAGCCGATCGCCGGCTATGTGACCGACCTCATCGGCCTGAAGTTCGGCTACGCGATGTTCGCCTTCGTCTGGGGCAGTGCGGCGGCCCTGCACGCCTTCTCCGGCGGCTGGCAGTCGATGGCCTTCTTCCGCGGCCTGCTCGGCATCAGCGAGGCGGCGGCCATGCCGTCGGGCGCCAAGACCGCCACCCTGTGGTTCCCGGCCAAGGAGCGGTCCATCGCCACCGGCTGGTTCAACACCGGCAGCTCCGTCGGCGCCATGATCGCCCCGCCGCTGGTCATCTGGTTGTCGGTGACCTGGAGCTGGCAGATCGCCTTCGTCGTCACCGGCCTGCTGGGCGTCGGCCTGTCGATGCTGTGGCTGGCGCTGTACCGCAACCCGGAAAACCACCCGCGCCTGACCAAGGAGGAGCACGCCTACATCCTGGACGGCCAGGAACAGGTGCAGCTTCCCAAGCCCTCGATGAAGCGCGTCGTCACCATGCGCAAGTTCTGGGGCATCGCCGCCGCCCGCTTCCTGACCGAGCCGGCGTGGCAGACCTTCAGCTTCTGGATCCCGCTCTACATGGTCAGCACGCGCGGCATGGACATCAAGCAGTTCGCGCTGTTCGCCTGGCTGCCCTTCCTGTTCGCCGACATCGGTTGCGTCCTCAGCGGCTACCTGTCGCCCTTCTTCGCCAAGCGTTTCCGCATGTCGCTGGTCAACTCGCGCATCGCCGGCATCGGCATCGGTGCGGTGTGCATGATCGGCCCGGCCCTGATCGGCCTGACCAGCAGCCCGATCACCGCCATCTTCCTGTTCTCGGTCGGCGCCTTCGCGCACCAGATGCTGTCGAGCCTGCTCTACGCCCTGGTCACCGACACTTTCGAAAAGCAGGACGTCGCCACGGCGACCGGCTTCGGCGGCATGGCCGGCTACATGGGCGGCATGATCTTCTCGCTGATCATCGGCCAGCTCGCCAGCACGATCGGTTACGAGCCGCTGTTCGTCTGCCTGTCGGTCTTCGACATCACGGCCTTCATCGTGGTGCTGGTGGTTCTCGGTCAGTGGGGCCGGAACAAGGTCACGCCCCCGGCGATGCCGAGCGGCGCCCACGCCGACTGATCCCAGCGTCCCCTCGTCTCACACCATGGGGCCGCGCGATCCGGGAAGACCCGGGCCGCGCGGCCCTTTTTTCATGCGGGCGAGGGGCTTATTGGATGGCGGCGGTCAGCAGGGAGGCGAGGGCGAAGCTGCTGACGATGACGAGACGGGCGATGATGTGGGTCTTCATGGCATGGCTCCGATTGGCCTTGGCGGGCGGCACCCCGCATCCGTGTTGAGCCAATGTTCGCACCGCACGGGTTCAAGAAAAAACCGCGCAATTCGCATGCCTTCCATAGCGATATTGCAGCGCACAACAGCGCTGTTGTAAGTCAATCACTCAGGGATCTAAAGTATTCGTAGCGCTCTTCACAGCGCTGCTATCGATTCTGTTGCAGCGCTGCGATCCCGCTGTTCATGCGGATTCGGCGATCGGGGCGACGGGAGCGGATTCGCTGTCGAACAGGTCGGGGAAGCGCCGGGCCAGTTCGGGCAGGGATGTCAGGATCTCGCGCAAATGCAGGCGCATGGCGGTCTCGGCGGCGTCGGGGCTGCGGGCACGGATTCCCTCGACGATCTGCTCGTGCTGGGCGATCAGCCGGAACAGCGGGGTCGCCTGGGGCAAGCTGAGGTAGCGCACGCGGTCCATCTGCGCCTTGGTTTCCTCGACCACCCGCCAGGCGTATTCGCAGTCGACCCCCAGCGCGATGGTGCGGTGGAAGGCTTCGTCCAACTCCAGGAAGGCCGCCGGGTTGGTGCTCTGGGCGGCGTCCCGCTGCGCCTTGAGATTGGCCTCAAGCTCCCCTACGGCGCGGGCGGGCAACCCCTCGCCGGCCTTGCGCGCCACCGCCAGCTCCACCGCCTCGCGGACGAAGCGGGCGTCCATCACCTGCTTGGCCGAAATCTTCACCACGAAGGTACCGCGCTGTGGGCGGATGACGACCAGACCGGATTCGCTCAGCTTGATGAAGGCCTCGCGCACCGGCTGGCGACTGACGCCGAGCTGGCCCGCGACCTCCTGCTCGGACAGCGGCTGGCCGGGCTGGAACTGCATCGTCACGATGGCGTGGCGCAGCTCACGGAAGACGCGTCGGGCCACGGGCTCCGTCGAATCCGGTTCGATCCTCCTCAGCATGCTTCCCCCATCCTTTCTTTTATCCGTCCGTCCCGCCGGTGCGCGTCCGGACGATCCGAAGCGGCCGATTCATCCTGCACGGTTCGCAAGCCCATGGACAACACCATTCTTGTATACTACCATACCAGTCGCGTACCGAACAATCGCCTCCGTGCAAGAGGCGTTGTCCTCAAAGGGAGGAAGCATTGAGCATCATCACCCGCACCTGGCGCGTCGCCGCCCTTGGCTTTGCGCTCGCCACCGTTGCCGGCGGCGCTATGGCCGCCGACTACACGCTCAGCGTCAACACGGCGCTGGCCCAGCAGGACCCGCTCTACCGCGGGCTGGAGGAGTTCAAGAAGAACGTCGAGGCGCGGTCCGGCGGCAAGATGGCCGTCCGCCTGTTCCCCGGCTCGCAACTCGGCAAGGACGAGGACGTGCTGGAGCAGGCCCGCGCCGGCGCCGGAGTCGCGGTGGTCGTCGACGGCGGGCGTCTCGCCGTCTTCGTGAAGGAGTTCGGCGTTCTGGGCGGCCCGTACCTCGCCCAGGGTTACGACGGCATCCGCAAGGTCGTCACCTCGCCGCTGTTCGACCAGTGGTCGGACAAGCTGCGCAAGGCGTCGGGCCATCAGGTGCTGTCCTTCAACTGGTGGCAGGGCGAGCGCCACCTGCTGACCAACAAGCCGGTGAAGGGTCCGGAAGACCTCGCCGGCATCCGCATGCGCACGCCGGGCGCCCCGGTGTGGATGGAGACGATCCGCGCCATGGGCGCCACCCCCACGCCGATGGGCTGGTCGGAGGTCTACACCGGCCTGCAGCAGAAGGTGATCGACGGCGTCGAGGCCCAGCACCCGGCCAGCTTCGGGTCCCGCCTCTACGAGGTGACCAACCACGTCACCAAGACCGGCCATATCAACCTGATCACCGGCATCGTCACCAGCGCCGCCTGGTTCGACAAGCTGCCGGCGGAGCAGCAGACGATCCTCAAGGAAGAGGCGCTGAAGGCCGGCGACAGCGCGTCGCGCGCCACCCAGGCGTCGCTCGCCGACTTCGAGAAGCAGATGAAGGAGAAGGGCATGACGATCGATGAGATCGACGTGACCCCGTTCCGCAACGCCACCGCGCCGGTCTACGAGAAGCTGGGCTACGCCGAACTCCACAAGGAAGTGGAGAAGCTGCTGCAGAACTGACGCGGAGTCGGTTCGCGCTGACCTTGCCCCCTCCCTGACCCTCCCCCGCTCTCGCAGGGGAGGGGACGACTTCTCCCTCCCCTGCGGGAGCGGGGGAGGGCCGGGGTGGGGGCCAGCACCTCTCCCGCATGCGACGCTGTCCGCCGTCACCTTCCGCCATCAAGGGACCGCCATCATGTCGTCCTTGTTTCACAAGGGGGAAGCCGTCCTGGCGATGCTTCTCCTCGCCGCCATCGTTCTGCTCGTCTTCGCCGCCGGCGTCATGCGCTGGTTCGGCCATCCCCTGGTCTGGTCGGTGGACGTGGCGCAGCTCCTGTTCGTCTGGGTCGCCTTTCTCGGCGCCGACATGGCGCTGCGCAAGCGCGCCCACATCGGCATCGACTATCTGGTCAAGCGCCTGCCGGCCTCCAGCCGGGCCATGCTGGATGTCGTGCTGGGCGTTCTGGTTCTCGCCTTCCTCGTCACCATGACGGTGATGGGCTACCGCCTGACCATGCTGAACCTGGAACGCCAGTTCGGCGACAGCGGCATCAGCTACGCCTTCGTCACCGCTGCGGTGCCGGTGGGCTGCCTGCTGCTCGCCATCACGCTGACCGGGCAGATCCTGGACACCCTGCGCGAGTTGCGCAGCCACCCCAAGCCGGTCTTCGCCCCGGCCCCCAAATCCGGCGACATCGAGGAGGTCGTGCCGTGACCCTGCTTGCCGTCACCTTCTTCGCGCTGATGGCCTTCGGGCTTCCCATCGCCTTCGCCATCGGCATCGCCGGCTTCTCCTTCTTCGCCACCAACGACATCATCCCGATGTCCATCGGTGTGCAGCAGGTCGCCTCGGCCTCGCAGAGCTTCCCGCTGCTGGCCGTGCCCTTCTTCGTGCTCGCCGGGCACATGATGAACCGGACGGGCATCACCAGCCGCCTGATCAACTGCTCCAACGTGCTGGTCTCCTGGATGTCCGGCGGGCTGGCGCAGGTCTGCATCGTGCTGTCCACGCTGATGGGCGGCGTCTCCGGCTCGGCGGTCGCCGACGCCGCGATGGAGGCCCGCATCCTCGGCCCCAGCCTGATCGCCCGCGGCTATTCCAAGGGCTTCACCTCGGCGACCATCGCGGTCGGCTCGCTGATCACCGCGACCATCCCGCCCAGCCTGGGGCTGATCCTCTACGGCTTCGTCGGCAACGTGTCGATCGGCCGGCTGTTCCTGGCCGGCGTCATTCCGGGCCTGCTGATGATGGCCGGGCTGATGGTGACGGTGTGGCTGATTTCCAAGCGCCGCGGCTACCGTCCCGAGATGGCCGAGCGGCCGACCCTGCGCGCCGTGTGGCGGGCGGTGGCCGACGCCAAATGGGCGCTGCTGTTCCCGGTGGCCCTGCTGTTCGCCATCCGCGGCGGCCTGTTCACCCCGTCGGAGGTCGGCGCCTTCGCTGTCGTCTACGCCGCCGTCGTCGGCTTCCTGCTGCACAAGGAGCTGACCTGGGCCGCGGTGGCCGAGGCGCTTCAGGAAGCGGTGGTGGACACCGGCCTGATCATGCTCATCATCCTGTTCTCGGGCATGGTCGGCTACGCCATCATCTTCGAGCAGGCGCCCCAGACCATCGCCGAGGCGATGACCCAGCTCACCACCAACCCGCTGCTGGTGGTCACGCTGATCCTGATCTTCCTGTTCATCGCCGGGCTGTTCGTCGAAAGCACGGTGCTGGTCCTTCTGCTGACGCCGATCTTCCTGCCCATCGTCACGCCGCTGGGCGTCGATCCGGTGCATTTCGGCATCCTGATGATGACCATCGTCACGCTGGGCTCGATGACGCCGCCGGTAGGCGTGGCGATGTACACGGTGTGCAGCCTGCTCGACTGCCCGGTCGAGGAGTACATCGTCGAATCGCTGCCCTTCGTCGGCACCGTCGTCCTGCTGGTCGCCGTGCTGACGCTGTGGCCGGGGCTGGTGCTGTTCCTGCCCAACATGCTGATGTGAAGGGGGAAGGGGCTTGCCATGGGTCGGGGTACTGATATACTAGTATATGGCGCTCCGATCTCTCGGCGGACCCACGGCCGGTCCGGGCACACCAAGCCCCGTCCATGGAGCGTCCTTGTCATTGTGGAAACGGGGCAGGGCCGCGTGTGAAGGGCAAACGCCAAGGGGCGGTCCGGGCAGGGCCGCCCCTTCGCGCTTTCCGACATTCTATTTGCCGGTCACCATGCCCCAGAGCGGCTCGACCACCTTGTGAACCAGCGGAATCAGCAGGGCGCCCAGCAGAAGCCCGAACACCCCGGCCCCCGCCGCCCCGACCAGCCATTCCACCGCCGCCTTCGCCGCCGGCACGGCCTCGCCCGCCGCCACCGCGGCGCCGTGGATCGCGTGCCCGATCGCGGTCAGGCCGAAGCCCTCCAACCCATGGATGACGATGCCGCCCCCGACCCACAGCATGGCCGCGGTGCCGACCAGGGCGAGCAGCTTCAGGAACACCGGCATCCCCTTGACCAGCCCGCGCCCGATCGCCTGCGTCACCGGGGCGAGCGCCCGGTCGGCGCCCCCCGGCGCGCCGGGAGAGGGGGTGCGAAGCCCCAGAAGGCTGGCCGCCGGGCGTCCGTTCTGCGCCAGCGACAGGCCGACGTCGTCCGCCTTCACGATCAGCGCCACCGCGCCGTAGACGAGGCCGGTGATGCCCGCCCCGACGACCGCCAGAACGATCGCCTGCGTCCAGAAGGACGAGGTTTCGGCGGCGACCGTCGACAGGACGATGGCCATGATCTCCGCCGACAGGATCAGGTCGGTCTTGATGGCGCTGTTGACCTTCTCCCGCTCGAACTGCGCGGCGTCCTGCCCGGCGGCGCCCGCCCCCTCGCCGTCCTCATGAGCCGCGTGGGGGCGCAGCGCCTCCCACACCTTCTCCGCCCCCTCGTAGCAGAGGAAGCCGCCGCCCAGCATCAGCAGCGGCGTGATCGCCCAGGGCGCCACGAGGCTGAGCGCCAGCGCCAAGGGCAGCAGGAACACCAGCTTGTTCTTCAGCGAGCCCAGCGCGATCTTGCCGATGATCGGCAGTTCCCGGTCGGCGGTGAAGCCGACCACGTAGCGCGGCGTCACCGCGGCGTCGTCCACCACCACCCCGGCGGCCTTGGCCCCCGCCCGCGCCGCCTGTCCCGCGGCGTCGTCCAGCGAAGCCGCGGCGACCTTCGCCAACCCGGCCACATCGTCCAGCAATGCGATCAGTCCCGTGCTCAAGGCTTTGGCTCCCCTCCGTACCGGCGTCCATGGAGCAGACAACGCGGCCGAGGGCAAGCCGGACCTTCGAAGGGCCGGTCAGCCGTCGGCCAACTCGTCGGCGGTGAGCATGTGGAAATCCGGGTCCGGCGTGTCTGCACCATCGTCCAGATACAGCACCCGGTCCACCAGAACGAGGACACGCACGCCATCCACCGGGACGACGCTCAGCCGCCGGTTGATGACGGCGTTGCGGAAGGCCACGGCCCGGTCATTGTAGGAGACCGACAGGACGTCGCTGGCCCCCTCCAGCATGGGCAGGGCGTGGCGCTCCATCATCTCCGCGGTCAGGCCGTCGATGCGTGGCAGCAACGAGGAGCCGACGATGTCGAAACGGTGCCGCTCGATCCATCGGGCCAGCGGCGGGGACACCGCCTGCGCGATCAGCCCCGGCGTGTAGAGGGTGCATTTCTCGTCCATGCTCCGCACCATCGCCTTCAGGCCGAGGAAGGTGGGATGGTGCCGGAAATGGCCGGTCAGCACGTCGCGCAACAGCGCCTGCTCCCGCGGGTCGGGCAGGGTGGCGCCGGATTCCCAGCGCGCGACGGTTTCCTCGGTGGTGGCCAGCATGACGGCGAACTGCGCGGTGGTCAGGCCGTGCAGCCTTCGCAACGCGCGCACGATCTGCGGCCACTCATGCACCGGCACAGACGGCTCTCCAGATTATCTCCAGGGGTAATGACGAGAGGATACGCGATCCCCCCGGCAAACACATACGCAATCATGTGGCAAGAGTCATACCGGAGTATCCAATTTTTTGGTTCGTTCAGCCGACTGTTTTGATCCTAAACGCTTGAGGAAGCTGTAATTTTTCGGTCTTGCAGCTCTGCGGGCATAGCGCTTCTGGTATCGGGTATACCACGGCACAATAACCCCACCAGCAAAGAGGAGACACATCATGGCTTACGCTTCCGCCCATCACAGCCATCACGACGGCCTTCTGTCGAGCATCGCCAAGGGTGTTACGGAATTCGCCAGCGCCTGGATCTCGGCCACTCCGCTGTACATCGTATACCAGGCCGTCTCGTCCGGCGCCTACGCCCCGGCGGCCAGCACCTCGACGCTCGACCTGCCGACGCTGATGCGCGAATGACCGGCGCCAGGGCCTTTCGGCCCCACGACGCGACGGCCCGCCCATCCGGGCCGGAAAAAAGGACCGACTCCTCCGGAGCGGTCCTTTTTCGTTTCGTCCATCGGACGCGGCAGCTTTTCCGAACTCCGCCAGCCATGGCCGGGCGCACCGGGGTTTAGCCCGGCCCGCCACCGCGCTCCCCCCACGCCTCTCCGACAAGCCAGTCGACGAAGCCGGCAACCAGATTTCCGGCCAGCTTTCCGGCATCGGCCTGACGGGGAATGAGCGCGACGTACCCCGTTCTCGGAACCCGGATGTCCGGCAGCGGTGTCATCAGCCTTCCAGCGGCAACGTCGATCTCCAGCATCGGCAACGGGCCGATCCCAATGCCAAGCCCGTCCTCCACCGCCTGACGGGTCACGAAAAAATGATCGAACATCCGGCGCGGCCGCCCGGCAAGATGTTGCAGACCTGCCGCCTCGAGCCAGTTCGCCCAATCGCCGGCACGGGTTTCGCTTGCCAGCAGCGTGTGTCCCTCGATGTCGGCGGGTGTCAGGATCGGCCGTTGCGCGAACAGCGCCGGGCTCATGATCAGCGTGTCCACGTCGTCCAGCACCGGGACGACGCGATGCTGCGGCCACACATGCTCCCGCGCGGCGCCGCGCCGGATCGCCACGTCGACGCCGCCGCGCAGCTCCTCGAGCACGGTCGAGACCGTCGTGACCGCGACTTCGACGTGCGGATGGTCGGCGTGGTACCGGTTGAGGCGCGGGATCAGCCAGCGCATCGCGAAGCTGGTCGGAGCGCTGACACGCAGGATGCGGCGCGCGTCGGGGCGGCCACAGGCTTGCGCCGCGACGGCCAGACGATCGAAGGAAAGGCCGACCTCGGCGGCGAAGACTCTCGCCATCGGCGTCGCGACCATGCGGCGCCCGTCCTTCATGAAGAGCCTCTGCCCGAGCCAGCTTTCGAGCGCCGCGATCTGCCGGCTCACCGCGCCATGGGTGAGACCGAGTTCGGCTCCGGCTTCGGCGTAGCTGCCGGTCCGGGCCGCGACCTCGAAGATGCGCAGGGCGTTCAAGGGAGGAAGGCGGCGCATGGGTGATCCGTGAGGAAAAGGAACGGCATTCGTGATTCAAAGCATACTAGTCGATGAAACCTCACGCGTATACCATGCCCTTGAGATTGTCCCAGCCGAGCAAGGTCTGTTGCGTCTTCGAGGAATCGAACAAAGATGAAATCGGGGGATCGGTGGACTCGGAAAAAGAAAAACCTGACGGGCGCTTGCCTCGCCCACGCGCTGCATGACGGGTACACCGACGCCCTCTACGCCTTCCTGCCGGTGTGGCAGGCGGAGTTCGGTCTTTCCTACGCGGCGTTGGCCATCGTCCGCGCTCTCTATTACGGAACGATGGGGGGATTGCAGATTCCGGCCGACCGGGCGCTGCGCGGCCTGTCGCCGCGGGCGGCGCTGATCCTGTCGACCGCCCTCGCGTCCGCGGGCTTGCTGATCATGGCGGCGCCGTTCGGCTTCGCGGGTCTGTGCGTCGGTCTCGTCGTGGCCGGCATCGGATCGAGCATCCAGCACCCCTGCGGCTCGATGCTCGTCACCGCCAGCTATGGCGCGGCGTCGCGGCATCCGCTCGGCATCTACAACTTCTCCGGCGATCTCGGAAAGGCTGCGTTGCCGGCGCTCGTCGCGGTGCTGTTGCCGCTCCTCGCCTGGCAGCCGGTGCTGGGGCTGATGGCGGCGCTTGGACTCGCCCTGTCGGTCGCCCTGGTGCCGCTGGCTCCGGCGACCCCCATCGCCAGGGGCGCCGCGACGGGGACGGCCTCCGGCCGTGGCCGTGGCGGCTTCGGCATCCTGACCATGATCGGCGCGCTCGATACGGCGACCCGCATGGGCTATCTGCTCTTTCTGCCCTTCCTCATCCATGGGCAGGGCGGGGACACGGCGACGGTCGGTCTAGCCCTCGCCCTGCTGTTCGTCGGCGGCGCGTTCGGAAAGGCGACGTGCAGCCGGCTTGGGGAGCGGCTGGGTGTCGTCGGCAGCGTCATGGTGACCGAGGCCGCCACGGCGGTGCTGATCGCGGCGACGCTGTTCACGTCGCTGACGCCGACGCTCGTCCTGCTGCCGTTGCTCGGCATCGTGCTCAACGGCACCTCGTCGGTGCTCTACGGCTCCGTGCCGGAGCTTTCCGACGGCGATACCGGCCGGGCCTTCGCGGTCTTCTACACGAGTGTCATCGGTTCCGGGGGCTTGGCGCCGATCCTCTACGGCGCGATTGCCGATCACAGCACCCAGACGGTCGGCGTGCTGGCCTCGGCGGCGACCGCCGCCCTGATCGTTCCGCTCGTCCTCACGCTGAGGCCGCATCTGGGCCGCCGGCCTTCCGCCGCGCCCGAACACGCATGACCGTCCCGCCACCACAGGAAAGGGTCATACCAATGAACACCGTCCCTCAGGCGCCGCTGATTCTGATAACGGGTGGAAGCCGTGGCGTCGGCGCGGCGACCGCAAGGCTTGCCGCCGCGCGGGGCTACGATGTCGCGATCAGCTTCGTCGCCAACGAATCCGCCGCTCGTGCCGTGGCGGCGGATGTGGAGGCTCTGGGGCGCCGCGCCTTGCCGGTGCGCGCCGACAGCGCGGATCCGGCGCAGGTCGTCCGGCTGTTCGCCGCGATCGACCGGGAGTTCGGGCGGATCGACGTCCTGGTCAACAACGCCGCGGTGCTGGCCCGGCAGTGCCGGACCGAGGATCTCGGCGTCGAGCGGATGCAGCGCATCTTCGCGGTCAACGCGATCGGTCCGATTCTCTGCGCGCAGCAGGCGGCCAAGCGCATGTCCCATCGCCACGGCGGGCGGGGCGGTGTGGTGATCAACGTCTCGTCGGCGTCGGCCCGGCTCGGCAGTCCGAACGAATATGTCGACTACGCCGCCTCGAAGGGCGCCCTCGAAACCTTCACCATCGGCTTCGCCAAGGAGGTCGCGCGGGACGGCATCCGCGTCAACGCCATCCGCCCCGGGCACATTTACACGGAGATGCATGCGAGCGGTGGGGAGCCGGGACGGGTGGACCGCGTCAAGGACTCGATCCCCATGGGACGAGGCGGTCAGCCCGAGGAGGTCGCGCGGGCGATCCTATGGCTGGCAAGTGACGAGGCGTCCTTCATCACCGGCACCTTCCTCGACGTCACCGGTGGCAAGTGAGCGACGGGATCGGCCCCAGCCACGGCCCCGGTTCCCGGCGCGCCGTCCCCGGGGCGGTCAAGCGTCCCCGGCGATCTCCGCCAGAAGCTGGACCTGGAAGGACAGCAGGAAGGCCGCGCGCTCCCGCGCCCGCGCCCGGCCCGCCGGGGTCTGCATGGTGTTGGGGAGCAGCAGCAGCTTCGCCTTGAAATGATCCAGCGCGTATTGCAGGTCGTCCAGCGGGCGGGTCTCGGCCATCGGGTCCTCGCCGTGGAACAGCGCCCGCTTCATCAGGCCGGAGGTGGCGAAGCAGCGGGCGATGCCGATGGCCCCCAGGCTTTCCAGCCGATCGGCGTCCTGGACCAGCTTGGCCTCGATGGTCAGCGGCGGGATGCCGGCCGAATAGCTGTGCGCCTCGATGGCGTGGCGGGTGGCGGGAATCAGAGCGTCCGGGAAGCCCATGCCGCGCAGGACCTCCTCCGCCCGGTCCGCCGACAGGCGGGAGGCGCGGCTGCGGTCCGGATGGTCCTTCGGCACGTTGACGATGTCGTGGAGCAGGGCCGCGGCCAGCACGACGAGCATGTCGGCCGGCCTATCGGAAGGCGGGCCGCCGTCCCGTTCGGCCTCCGCCGCGGCCAGGGCCTTGGCGGTGCGCCAGACGCGAAGAAGATGGTCGACATCGTGCGCCGGGTCCTCGGCCGCGTTGGAACGCAGCCATGTGGTGATGGAGCTTTCCCAAACATCGACATCGCTGAGCACAACATCTTTTGGCATGAGCGCTCGTCCTCTACCGTGCTTTTTACATAATATGGGGAGGGGCAGGGCCTTTGTCCCGAAATCATTTGTGGGCGGGCATCCCCCACCCCGAATCGGGACTCCGAAATCAGGGCCCCCCTCTCCGGAATGGTTGCGTCGCGCCGAATGCCCGATGACCGCGGGCCGTCCCACCGTTAAGGTGGCGCCCGCCCGGACCGGGCCGACCGACAGGCAGAGGGGAGACATGCAGCCGATCATTCAGGTGCGTGGGCTGGAAAAGACCTACGCCACCGGCTTCCAGGCGCTGAAAGGGGTCGATCTCGACATCCGCCGCGGCGAGATCTTCGCCCTGCTGGGACCGAACGGGGCCGGCAAGACGACGCTCATCAGCACCGTCTGCGGCATCGTCAACGCCACCGCGGGCACCGTGACGGTCGACGGGCACGACATCGTGCGCGACTGGCGCGCCGCGCGCTCGCTGATCGGCCTCGTCCCGCAGGAGCTGACGACCGAGGCGTTCGAAAGCGTCTGGGCCACCGTCAGCTTCAGCCGCGGGCTGTTCGGCAAGCCGCCCGATCCCGCCCACATCGAGAAGGTGCTGAAGGACCTGTCCCTCTGGAACAAGAAGGACAGCAAGGTCATGGCGCTGTCCGGCGGCATGAAGCGCCGCGTGATGATCGCCAAGGCCCTGTCGCACGAGCCGCGCATCCTCTTCCTCGACGAGCCGACCGCCGGTGTGGACGTCGAGCTTCGCCGCGGCATGTGGGAGATGATCGGGCGGCTGCGCGACAGCGGCGTGACGATCATCCTGACCACCCACTACATCGAGGAGGCGGAGGAGATGGCCGACAGCATCGGCGTCATCTCCAACGGCCGCATCGTGCTGGTCGAGGACAAGGCCGCGCTGATGCGCAAGCTTGGCAAGCGGCTGCTGACCCTGCAACTCCAGAACCCGCTGGAGTCCATCCCGGCGGAGCTGGCCGGCTACCCCCTGACCCTGTCCGGCGACGGGCGGGAGCTGGTCTACAGCTTCGACACGCAGGACGACCAGACGGGCATCGCCCGGCTTCTCCGTAAGCTCGGCGACCACGGCATCGATTTCACGAACCTGCACACCGAGGAAAGCTCCCTCGAGGAGATCTTCGTCAGCCTTGTGAAGGAGCGGGCATGACCTCCCCCATCAACCTTCATGCGGTCAAGGCCATCTACCTGTTCGAGCTGGCCCGCACCTGGCGCACGCTGTTCCAGAGCATCGCGGCGCCGGTCATCTCGACCTCGCTCTACTTCATTGTCTTCGGGGCGGCCATCGGCGGGCGCTTCACGGCGGTGGACGGGGTGAGCTACGGCGCCTTCCTGGTGCCCGGCCTCGTGATGATGTCGGTGCTGACGGAAAGCGTCTCCAACGCCTCCTTCGGCATCTACATGCCGCGCTATTCCGGGACGATCTACGAGGTGCTGTCGGCACCGATCTCGGCCTTCGAGACGGTGCTCGGCTATGTCGGGGCGGCGGCGACCAAGTCGATGATCCTCGGCGTGCTGATCCTGCTGACCGCCCGGCTGTTCGTCGACTACTCGATCCAGCACCCGGTTTGGATGGTTGCCTTCCTGGTGCTGACCTCGGTCACCTTCAGCCTGTTCGGCTTCATCCTGGGCGTCTGGGCGGACGGCTGGGAGAAGCTGCAGATCGTGCCGATCCTGGTCATCACGCCGCTGGCCTTCCTCGGCGGCAGCTTCTACTCGATCAGCATGCTGCCGCCGCTGTGGCAGAAGATCACCCTGTTCAACCCGGTCGTCTATCTGGTCAGCGGCTTCCGCTGGAGCTTCTACGGCCAGGCCGACGTGCCGGTGGGGATCAGCCTCGCCATGACCGCGCTGTTCCTGGCGCTCTGCCTGACGGCGGTCTGGTGGATCTTCCGCACCGGCTACAAGCTGAAGAACTGACCGGTCCAGGCGGCGGAGGTTACACTCCGCCGCCCAGCATCCCATGGGCGCGGTGCCACTCCTCCAGCGATTCCGGCGGGTAGTCGTCGCTGCGCTCGTCCCCCGGCCCCGCCTCGACCGGGACCCAGTTGGCCTTCGACCCCAGCATCATGTGGACGTGGGCCGGCGCCTCCGGCAGGGGATTGTCGATGGCGCTGGCGAAGGGGTGGACCAGTTCCGGCCAGCGCGGGTCGCTCACCCACAGGGCGGAGCCGCAGCGCGCGCAGAAGCGCCGCTCGCCGGGGCTTTCCTGCCCGTCGATGCGGGCGTGGAAGACGGTGATGTGCTCCGCCCCCGTCACCTCCAGCGTGTCGGCCTTGGCCCCCAGATTGATGGCATAGCCGCCCCCGCCCGCCGTCTTGCGGCAGATCGAGCAGTGGCAGCGCAGGTAGGGGACCGGTGCGTAGGCGTCCACCGAAAAACGCACCGCGCCGCAATGGCAGGACCCGTCGAGCTTCATCCGTCCTCTCCTCCCGTCCTCGGGCGCCCGGCTGCGGCGCCGCACCCGTCCAACCCGGCCGGTCCGGGAAAGTTTCCGGGGCGCGCAGCATTGTTTCAAGCCATGGATGGCCGTAGGGCAGGCAATAGCATGCGCGCCTTAGAACCCTCTCCCCTCTGGGGAGAGGGTGGCCCGAAGGGCCGGTGAGGGGGTTGCGCTTTTGCCGGACGTAACGCCAAGCGCACCCCCCTCACCCTAACCCTCTCCCCAGAGGGGAGAGGGGATTTCACTGGCCCTCAGACGTCAACCACCGGTGCCATGGCTTCGGCCATCGCGAGCAGGGCGGCGTCCTGGAAGCGTGGCGCCACCAGCTGTACCCCCACCGGAAGCCCGCGCGGCCCGCGGCCGCAGGGCATGGCGAGGCAGGGGACGTGCAGCACCGTCCAGATCGAATTGAAGATGTGGTCGCCCGTGCTGTGCAGCCCCTCCGGCGCCTCGCCCGGCGCGGGCGGGGTCAGGATCACGTCGATGGACTCGAACAGCGCGGCGAAGCGCGGCCGGCAGCTGTCGGCGACGTCGTAGGCCTCGGTCAGGGTGCGGGCGGTGATGCCGTGGTTGTGCTCGCAATGGTCGGCCAGTTCGGGATGCAACCGGTGGCGGTCGCTGATGTAAAGGTCGAGGAACGAGGCCCGCCCCTCGCCGCGGCGGATCACGTCCTGCACCTCGGCCAGGGTCGAGAACGCCTCCGGCAGTTCGAAGGGCACGACCACCGCGCCGGCCTCCTCCAGCCGCTTCGCGGCGAGCAGCAGCGCCGCCTCGCCCGCCGGCTCGATGCGCGACCAGACGGGGGAGCGGCAGAGCCCGACGCGCAGGCCCGCCAGGGTGACCGGCGGCGTCTTGCCCATGCCTTCCAGTTGGAACGCCTCGGCCATCAGCGCGAGGTCGCCGACCGAACGCCCGTACCAGCCGAGCGTGTCGAGGGACACCGCGTAGTGCTTCATCCCCTCGCGGTTGACCACGCCCCAGGTCGGTTTGAAGCCGTAGATGCCGTTGAAGGCGGCGGGGCGGATGTGGGAGCCGCCGGTCTGGGTGCCGAAGGCCAGCGGCACATGCCAGTCGCCGACCGCCGCCCCCGACCCGGAGGAGGAGCCGCCCGGCGTGTGGGCGAAGTTGACCGGGTTGCGCGTCGCCGCCTTGCGCCCGCCGGAGGCGAACTCCACCGTGTCGGTCTTGCCCAGCAGGATGCCGCCGGCGCTGCGCGCGATGGCCACGCAGGCTGCGTCGCGGGCGGGCCGGTGACCCTGGAAGATCGGCGAGTTCTGGGTGGTCGGCAGGTCCGCGGTGTCGATCACGTCCTTCACGCCGAAGGGCAGGCCGTGCAGCGGGCCGGCGGCGGGACGTTTGTCGGCCTCCCGCGCGGCGGCCAGCGCCAGGGCGGGATCAACGGTGATCCAGGCGCGCACCTGCGGATCGCGGTCTGCGATCCGCTCCAGGCAGGAGCGGACCAGCGCCTCGCTGGTCAGGCGACCGTCGCGGATGGCGTGGGCGGCCTCGCTGGCCGTGAGTTCGAACGGTTCCATGGCGGGTCCTTTCGGGAAATCAGGCGGGAGGCATCAGGCGGGCAGGGCGGGGCGCTGACGGTGATGGTCGGTCGCCGCCTGGAAGGCCGCCCCGGCGCGAAAGACCAGGGGCTCGTCGAACCAGCGCCCGACGATCTGCATGCCCACCGGCATCCCATCGCCGTCGAAGCCGCAGGGCACCGACATGGCGGGCAGGCCGAGCGCGCCGAAGCCGTAGGTGAAGCGGCTGACCGCGCGTGTCGCCTCGATCATGTCGGCGCTGTCGTAGATGCGCGGGGCTACGATGGGGGTGGTCGGGGTGAGGATCAGGTCCACCCGTTCGAACAGCGCGCGGAACCGCAGCTTCCAGGAGGCCAGCCAGCGCCGCGAGTCCGCGTACTGCACGCCCGACACCGGCAGGCCGAGCTGCAGGCGGCGCAGCACCTCCGGCCCGATGGACTCCGGCGCGGTCTCCATCTTGTCGAGGTGATGCTGCGCCATGTCGGCGACGAGCAGCGAGAAGGCGGTGCGGGCCTGCGCCACCTCGGCGTCCTCGACGCTGATGTCCACCAAGATGGCGCCGGCCTTCTCCAGCACCGCCGCTGCCGCGCGCACCCGCTCCGCCACCGCGGGTTGGACATTGTCGAAGTAGAAGTTGCGCGGCAGACCGATGCGCGTGCCGGCGATCCCCGCCTTTAAACCCGGAAGGAAATTGTCGAGCGGCACGTCGACCGAATTGGGGTCCTCCGGATCGTAGCCGGCGATGGCGGCAAAGGCGCGCGCCACGTCGGCGACGGAGTAGGCCAGTGGGCCGACGGTGTCGAAATCGACGCTGCACGGGATCACGCCGCTGTTCGACACCCGGCCGACGCTGGGCCGCAGCCCGACCACCCCGCAGAGCGCCGCCGGGATGCGGATGGAGCCGCCGGTGTCGGTGCCGATGGAGACCCGGCACAGCCCGGCGGCGACCGAGGCCGCCGACCCGCCGCTCGACCCGCCGGGCACCCGCCCGGTGTCCCAGGGATTCCGGCCGGGGCCGTGATGCTCGTTCTGGTTCGTCGAGCCCAGGCAGAATTCGGACAGGTTGTTGCGCCCGACCAGGATGGCCCCGGCGTCGCGCAGGCGGCGCACCACCGGGGCGTCCCGCTGCTCCATCCGGGCGAAGCGGGCGGAGGAGCCGTAGCTGGTCGTCTCCCCGGCCAGTTCGAAGCAGTCCTTGACGGTGACGGTCACCCCGTCCAGCAGGCCGGGCCAGTCACCCGCCGCCCGCGCCTCATCCTGCGCCCGCGCCCGGCGGATCGCCCCGTCGGCGTCCACCGCCAGCAGGGCGTTGACGATCGGGTTCAGGCTCTCGATGCGGGCCAGGCGGGCGCGGGTTTCCGCCTCGCTGGGGCCGGGCATGGAGGGGCTGCCGCCGCCGGACCGGGCCGGATGCGTTGTCGAAAGATCGGACATGCGTTGCTGCTTTCCGCTCGCGTGCCGGATGGCTTCGGACGAACTGCTCCGGCGACGGCCTGTTGAAGTCGCTTCGTTGCGCTTAGGGACGGAACCGCCGGATCAGGCGGCGTCCGCCAGCGCCAGATGGGCGATGACCGCGTCCAGCGGCATCACGTCGGCGTATTTCTTTCCCATGTCGAACAGGTTGGCGCGGTGCGGCTCCTCCGCCCGGTCGCCGACGCACTCCTCCACGATGATCGGGCGCAGCCCGTGGGCGGAGGCGTCGATCACGCTGGCCCGCACGCAGCCCGAGGTCGTGCAGCCGGTGACCAGCAGCGTGTCGACCGCGTTCGCCCGCAGCCAGGACGACAGGGCGGTGCCGAAGAAGGCCGAGGCGTGCTGCTTGCGCACGATGAACTCGTTGGGCAGCGGCGCGACCTCCGGAGCGAAGGCGACGTCGGGCGAGTCGGCGGTCAGGGTCAGCAGCGACGGGATCTTCTCACCGAACGGGCCGATGCCGCCCGGCGCCTCCGGTGCGATGAAGCAGGCATGGGCGATCGGCATGCCCAGCGGGCGAACATGTCCGAGCAACTTCCCCGTGGCGGTGATGGCGCTGTTGATGTTGAAGCCGCCGAAGGCGTCCTCGCGCGTGAAACCGATCTGGAAGTCGATGACGAGGAGGGCGCACTTGCGGCCGAAGCCGAGCGGTTTGCCGATGCCCTGGCGGTCGTAGATGGAAAGATCGCTCATTTCAGGAGGTTCCTTCTTCCGCTTTTACGCCGCATCACGGGCGCCCAACCAGCATACAACGAGGTTTTTTTGCATTCAAAGTCCATAGTTTCACCATTTCAAACCCGCCTCTGCCCGCCTTTTGCGCAGATATGCATATTGCTGTATTCATAAGCAATGCCACTGAATCAGATGTTAAGTAGCTGATTTTTAATAATTTATAGGCGGCCTGCGGCGGTCTGTCGCAGGGTGGCACGATTCCTGCGAATTTGGTCGGGCATAAGGGTCCAGCGCAGATTGTGTGCAAAAATAGACCGGACAAATCTCAGCGCTGCCCGTAAAATCTTTGACACAGAGGAGCAGGCTTATGGACGGGATCAATCGCAAGGAACGCGCCGGCCGGATCGAGCGGAGCGGGGTCAACCGCCGCCAGTTCGGCACCCTGCTGGCCGCCGGCGCCCTGGTGGCGGGCAGCGGCTGGCCTCTGCCGGCGTCGGCGGCGCCGCCGGTCCTGCGGGTGCGCATCGGCAGCGACATCGGCAACCTGGATCCCGCCCGCATCTTCCAGATCGAGAACCAGACGGTCGCCACCCAGATCTTCAACGGGCTGGTCAAGTATGACGAGGCGAGCAACGCCATCGTCCCCGACCTCGCCACCGGCTGGGACATCTCCGGCGACGGCACCGTCTACAGCTTCGCCCTGCGCAGCGGCGTCACCTGGCACAAGGGTTTCGGCCCCTTCACCTCCGACGACGTGAAATTCTCGTTCGAACGCGTGCTCGACCCGCAGACCGGCAGCAGCTACAGCGGCCAGCTCGCCTCCATCAAGTCCATCGAGACGCCGTCCCCCGACAAAGTGGTCATCACGCTGAAGGAGCCGAACTCCGGCTTCCTGCACAAGGTGTCGGCCTTCAACCAGGGCTGGATCGTCAGCCGCAAGGCGCTGGGCGAGATCGGCGACAAGGCCTTCGCCCTCAACCCCATCGGCACCGGCCCCTTCGTGTTCCAGAACTGGGCGCCGGGCCGCGAGGTCAAGCTGTCCGCCAACAAGGACTATTTCGCCGGCGCACCCAAGGTCGAGGAGGTGCAGTTCCGCGTCATCAAGGACGAGACGGCGGCGGCCATCGCCCTGGAGAACGGCGAGATCGACATCTTCTTCGGCCTTCAGCAGCCGGAGGTCATCCAGCGCCTGAAGGGCGGCGGACAGGTCACCGTGCACGACCGCGACGCCAACCACACGATCAACCTCGTCCTCAACACCTCGATCAAGCCGCTGGGCGATGTGCGGGTGCGGCAGGCGATCTACCACGCCATCAACCGCAAGGCGCTGATCGACGGTTTCTTCAAGGGCACCAAGTCGGAGGCGAGCGGCTTCCTGACCTCCTCCTTCCAGGAGTTCACCGACCAGGTCCCGCTGTTCCCCTACGACCCGGCCAAGGCCAAGGCGCTGCTCAAGGAGGCCGGGGTGGGGTCCTTCTCGCTGGACCTCGTGGCGCCGGGCGCCAACCCCTACGACAAGATCGTCGTGCCGATCGCCAGCGACCTCGCCGCCGTGGGCATCGACGCCAAGATCAAGGTGCTGGAGCGCGGCGCCTACCTCCAGGCGCGCAACAAGGGCACGGTGCCGACCTGCATCACCGGCGTCGTCGGCGCGCCGGACCCGGACAGCCCGATCCTGTCGCTGTTCGCCAAATCCTCCTTCCCGCCGGGCCTCAACACCGCCCATTACGAAGGCGTCGAGGACCTGATCGCCGCCGCCCGCAACGCCCAGGGCGATGCCGCCCGCAAGGAGGTCTACGGGAAGATCCAGGCCAAGGTGATGGGCGACGTGCCGGTGATCCCGCTCTACGCTGACCACCTGTACATCGCCCACACCAAGAAGGTCTCCGGCTTCGTCCAGAATTCGCTGTTCACGATGAGCGCCTATCCGGTTTCGCTGCTGGAGGCGTGACCATGGACCGGCTTCTTCGCCAACTCTCGCAGCTCGCGATCACGGTGTTCGGCATCGTGACCGTGACCTTCTTCCTGGTCCGGATGATCCCCGGCGACCCCGCCCAATACATGCTGGGCGACTACGCGACCGAGGAGGCGCTGGCGACTCTCCGCGCGCAGCTCGGCCTCGACCAGCCGGTCTACGTGCAGTACGGACTCTACGTGCTGCGCGCCGTCACCGGGGATTTCGGGTCGTCGGTGGTCACCGGCCGCCCGGCGCTGGAGGAGATCCTGTTCAGCCTCCCGGACTCCGCAATCCTGGCCTTCGCCGGCCTCGCGGTGGCGGTGGCGATCGGCATCCCGCTCGGCATCCTCACGGCGGAGCGCCAGGGGTCGTGGAGCGACATGCTGATCATGATCGTCGCGCTGTTCGGCATCTCCTTCCCGGTCTTCTGGCTCGGCCTCGCCTCCGTCCTGCTGTTCTCGCAGGAGCTGAAATGGTTCCCGGCGCTGGGGGCCAGCTCGGGCGGCGGGTTCCTCACCCACCTGCACCATCTGGTGCTTCCGGCCGGCGTGCTGGGCATTTCGGTCGCGGCCTACATCACCCGCCTGACCCGCTCGGCGATGCTGGAGGTGCTGGGCCAGGACTGCATCCGCGTCGCCCGCGCGATGGGGGTGCCGGAGCGCCGGGTGGTGTGGCGGCTGGCGCTGAAGAACGCGCTGGTGCCGATCCTCGCCATCGTCGGGGTGACCTTCGCCTGGTCGCTGGGCAGCGCCATTCTGATCGAGGTGGTGTTCAGCCGGCCCGGCATCGGCTCGATGATCCTGAAGGCGGTCTCGGCCCGCGACTACCAGCTCGTCCAGGCGGGCGTGCTGGTGCTGGCCGTCGCCGTCGTCCTCGTCAACAGCCTGCTCGACCTCGCCTACGGGCTGGTCGATCCGCGCCTGTCCACACGGTGACCCATGGCAGCCACAGCAACCCTTTCCGCGTCTGCTTCGGCGCGGCGGTCGTCCCTGATGCGCTACTTCCGCCATCCGGGCTTCCTGATCGGCGTGATCCTGCTGACCCTGCTGCTGATCGTGGCGGTGGCGGCCCCCTGGATCGCCCCGATGTCGCCGCTTGAGACCGACCTTGCCAACACGCTGGCCCCGCCCTCGGCCGCGCATCTCCTGGGCACCGACCAGTTCGGGCGCGACGTGCTGTCCCGCCTGATCTGGGGCACCCGCATCTCCCTCCAGGTCGCCGTCGCGGTGATGGCGCTCTCGCTGTCGCTGGGGATGGTGATCGGCGCGGTCGCCGGTTTCTTCGGCGGCTGGGTCGAGCGGGTGACCGTCTCGATCATCGACATCCTGCTGGCCTTCCCCGGTTTCCTGCTGGCGCTCGCCCTGGTGGCGGCCCGCGGCTCGTCGCTGGAATCGGTCATCATCGCGGTGGCGCTGGCCTTCACGCCGCGGGTCGCCGCGGTGATGCGGGCGGTCGTCCTGACGATCAAGCCGCGCACCTACGTCGAGGCGTCGCGGGCCATCGGCATGGGCACGATGCGGCTGCTGTTCCTGCACGTCGTGCCGAACAGCCTGCCGCCGGTGATCGTGGTCGCCACGGTCAGCGCCGCCACCGCCATCCTGGCAGAAGCGGGCCTGAGCTTCCTCGGCCTCGGCGTCCAGCCGCCGGCCCCGACCTGGGGCAACGTCATCGCCGACGGGCAGAGCTTCCTGGCCTCCAACCCGCTGATCTCGCTGTCGGCGGGCATCTGCATCGCGGTGATGGTGGTCGCCCTGAACCTGCTGGGGGACGGTCTGCGCGACACGCTCGACCCGCAGATGCGCCGCTCCTCCGGACGCGTGCTGTGAGAATGCCCATGCCCAACCTTCATCCCGTGGCCCCGGCGTCTCCCGTCGCCCCCGCCACGGCCCCCCGCCCGGTTGCGCTGGAACTGCGCGACCTGACCACGGTCTTTCCCGGCGACGACGGGCCGGTCACCGTCATCGACGGCGTGTCGCTCGCCGTGCGGGCGGGTGGCACGCTGGCGGTGGTCGGCGAGTCCGGATCGGGCAAGTCGATGACCTTCCTGTCGGCACTCGGCCTCGTCGCCGCACCGGGCCGCGTCCGCCGCGGCGAGGTGCGGATCGACGGCGCCGACATCCTGCACCAGCCGCCGGAGCGGCTGCGCCGCCTGCGCGGGGCGGTCATTTCGATGATCTTCCAGGACCCGCTGACCGCGCTGAACCCCGTCTTCACCATCGGCGAGCAGATCGTCGAAGTGCTGCGGGCGCACCAGCGGATCGGCCGTTCCGCCGCCCGCGCCCGCGCCATCGAGCTGCTGGCCCGCGTCCAGATCCCCGACCCGGCCCGGCGGGTGGACGATTACCCGCACCAGCTCAGCGGCGGGCAGCGCCAGCGCGTGCTGATCGCCATGGCCATCGCCCTGTCGCCGAAGATCCTGATCGCCGACGAGCCGACCACGGCGCTCGACGTGACGGTGCAGGCGCAGATCCTCGACCTGCTCGCCGACCTCCAGGCGGAGACCGGCATGGCGCTGGTCCTCATCACCCACGACCTGGGGCTGGTCGCCAGATACGCCGACGACGTGGCGGTGATGTACGCCGGGCGGCTGGTCGAGACCGGCTCCATGGAGGAGGTCTTCACCAGGCCCCGGCACCCTTACACCCGCGCGCTGTTCCGCAGCATCCCCCGGCTCGACGGCCCGGTGGACGAGGAGCTTCCGGCCATCGAGGGCCAGCCGCCCAACGTCGCCCGCCTGCCGCCCGGTTGCGCCTTCGAGCCGCGCTGCACGGTCGGCCGCGGGCGGGCGGACTGCTGCACCCGGCGGCCGCTGCCGCTGGCCGGCGACCGCTCCGGCCACCGCAGCGCCTGTTTCCACGAAGACCTGCCCGACCGGAAGGAGGCCATCCGATGAGCGATACCCTCTCCGCACCGCCTCCGGCCCTGGAACTCGTCGACGCCACCCGCGTCTTCACCCGCCGCGGCGGCCTGTTCAAGAAGGCCGGCAAGGCGGTGCGGGCGGTGGACGGCGTGTCGCTGACCATCCGTGCCGGAGAAACCCTCGGCCTCGTCGGCGAGAGCGGCAGCGGCAAGAGCACGCTGGGCCGCCTCGCCCTGCGGCTGGTCGAGCCGACCAGCGGGCGGCTGCTGGTCGACGGGCGCGACGTGACCGGCGTGTCGAAGTCCGAGATGCAGGCGATGCGGCGCGACATCCAGATGGTCTTCCAGGACCCCTACGGATCGCTCGACCCCCGCGTCACCATCGGCCAGAGCATCGCCGAGCCGCTGAAGGTCCATGGGCTGTGGGACGGCGACGGGCCGCAGAAGGTGGCCGGGGTGATGAGCCTCGTCGGGCTCGACCCCTCGCACGCCGACCGCTACCCGCACCAGTTCTCCGGCGGCCAGCGCCAGCGCATCGGCATCGCCCGCGCCCTGACGCTCGACCCCAAGATCCTGGTGCTGGACGAGCCGGTGTCGGCGCTGGACGTGTCGATCCAGGCGCAGATCATCAACCTGCTCCAGCGCATCCAGCGGGAGCGTGGGCTGTCCTACCTGTTCATCGCCCACGATCTGGCGGTGGTCCGCCACGTCAGCCACCGCATCGCCGTGATGTATCTCGGCAAGGTTGTGGAGATGGCGGAGCGCGACAACCTCTACCGCCGGCCACTGCACCCCTACACCGTCTCGCTGCTGGCGGCGGTGCCCATCGCCGACGTGCGGATGCGCAACCGCCGCCGCACCTCGGTGACGATGGGCGAGATCGGCTCGGCCACCAACGTGCCGCCGGGCTGCCGCTTCCACCCGCGCTGCTACCGGGCGCGGCTGGTCGCCGCGGCGGGCGGCGTGCCCACAGAACGCAGCGGCGACGCCCTGCTGCCGCGCGCCTGCCTGATCGACCAGCCGGAGCTTCGCGCCTGCGGCGCGGGCACCGACCAGGTCGCCTGCCACTTCCCCGAAACCCCGGAAGCCCGGTCCGAGGTCGCCACGGCGGTCCTTCAGGACATCGGCTATCCGCCCATCCGTCCCATCCCCCTGCAATCGGCTTAAGGATCACCCCCATGTTCAGCGTCACCGACGAACTCAAGGACAACTATTCCGGCGTCTTCCAGAACCGGATCGGCTTCGGGCGGAAGGCCGCCATCATCTCCATCGACTTCATCGACTTCTACACCCAGCCCGGCGCCCCCTTCTTCGGGCAAGGGGTGGTGGACGCGACGATCGCCAGCGTGCCGCTCTACGCCGCCGCCCGCCGCGCCGGCCTGCCGGTCATCTACACCAAGGTCGTCTATGACGCGGCCGGAACCGAAGGCGGCATGTTCGTCAAGAAGATCCCGGCGCTGCGCGCCTTCACCGCCGACAACCCGCTGGCCGGGTTCGACGCCCGCGTGACGCCGGAGCCGCAGGACGTCGTGCTGGTCAAGCACCACTCCTCCGCCTTCTTCGGCACGCCGCTCAGCACCATGCTGCGCGTGATGGAGTGCGACACGGTGATCCTCACCGGCTGCTCGACCAGCGGCTGCGTGCGGGCGACGGCGGTGGACGCGGTGTCCCACGGCTTCCGCGTCATCGTCCCCGCCGAATGCGTGGGCGACCGCCACCAGGCCCCGCACGATTCCGCCCTGTTCGACATGAACGCCAAGTACGGCGACGTGCTGCCGGTGGCGGAGGTGATGGCCTACGTCGAGAAGCAGGCCGAGGCCGTGGCCGCCTGATTTCTCCCATCCTCCTTCCACCCCATCCGAACTGTATGGAGCGGTGGCGCGCCCGCGGCCGACCGGCGGGCGCGCCCCTGAGCAATCTGCCGACATGATGCCCCTTTCCAATCCCCTCCAGTGGTGCCTGCTGGTGGGGGCGACCCTCCTGTTCACCGCCCTGTTCATGGTGGCCGGCCTTCCCGGCGCGACGCTTCTCGGCCCGATGGCGGCGGCGATCCTGCTGGGGGTGCGCGGCGCCTCCATCGAGCTGCCCAAGCGCTTCTCCTGGCTGGCCCAGGCGCTGACCGGGGGCGTCGTCGCCCGGTCCATGGACGTGACCATCCTGCACGACGTGGCGCTGCACTGGTTCCCCATGCTGATGGCGCTGTCCACGATGCTGGCCGGCGCGGTGCTGGTCGGCTGGCTGCTGGAGCGGTCGGGCCGCTTTCCCGGCGGCACCGCGCTGTGGGGGACCATGCCGGGCGCCGCCCCGGCGATGATCGCCATGGCCGGCGATTTCGGCGGCGACCCGCGCTTCGTCGCCGTCATGCAGTATCTGCGGGTGATCGTCGTCGTCGTCCTGGCCTCGCTCGTCTGCCATTTCCTGCTGGGCAGCGTTCCTGTACCGCTTGCCGTGCCCGGCGCCGGTCCCGCGCCGTCCGCCTCCGTCGCCTCGACGCTGGCCCTGGTGGCGGTCGCGCTGGCCGGAGGCTGGGCCGGCACCGTGACGCGGCTTCCGGCGGGGCCGCTGCTCGGTCCGATCCTGCTCGGCGGCACGCTCAACATGACCGGGCTGGTGGTGCTGGACTCGCCGTCCTGGCTGATCGCCGTCGCCTTCACGATCATCGGCTGGACGACCGGCCTGCGCTTCCGGCGGGAGCTGCTGCGCGATCTCGTGGCGTCGGTGCCGCTGATGCTGCTGTCCACCTTCGGCCTGGTGGCGATGTCGCTCGGCTCCGCCTGGCTGCTGGTCACGCTGACCGGCAAGGACGCGCTGACCGCCTATCTGGCGACCAGCCCCGGCGGGCTGGATTCCGTGGCGGTTGTGGCTCTGGGCAGCGCCGCCGACGTGCCCTTCATCCTCACCCTGCAAACCCTGAGGCTGTTCGGGACGATCCTGATGAGCGTTCTTCTTGTGCGATTCCTGCGCCGCCGATAGAACGCATCCCTTGCCCCGCCATTTTCCAACCGCCGGCACCCGACGCCCCCGGCCGGAGGACACCGTGACCCCGTTCAGCGATGAGAAGGCGACCGGGACCGTCCGGTCCGAGCAGGTCGGCTCCATCATGACCGCCCTGCGCAACCGGGTGCTGGAGGGCAAGCTGCTCCCCGGCACCAAGCTGAAGGAGGCGGAGCTGGCCGCCCAGTTCGGCGTGTCGCGGACTCCGATCCGCGAGGCGCTGGTGGCCGCCGAGCGGGAAGGGCTGGTCACCTACGAGACCAACCGCGGCTACACGGTGCGCCAGTTCACCCGGCGCGACCTGCTGGAGAGCTACGAGATGCGCGCCCTGCTGGAGGGGCACGGCTGCCGCATCGTGGCGGAGCGCGGCCTGCCGCTCGACGTGGAGCGGGCGCTGCGCAACGGCCTCGACCGCGCCGAGGCGCTGATGTCTGGCGACAGCCCGCTGGAAGGGGAGGCGCTGGAGCAGTGGCGCCTGCTGAACCAGCGCTTCCACACCACCCTGATGGGGCTTGTGCCGAGCGGGCTGTTCAACCGCTCCTTCCAGACCGTCTACCGGGTCCCGAAGATCTACGACGTTCTCGAAATGGAGAAGGACGGCCCGACCCTGCGCCAGTACAACGAGGAGCACCGCCGCATCCTCGACGCCATCGCCCGCCGCCAGAGCGGGCGGGTGGAGTTCCTGATGCGGGAGCATCTCCAGGGGCCGTGCGATCTGCTGCTGCGCCGGATGGAGGAAGCGCCGGGCGGGTGAGGGCGTGTCGTTGTGCTGACGGTGCCCCCTCCCTAACCCTCCCCCGCTATCGCAGGGGAGGGGACTTGTTTCTCCCTCCCCTGCGCAGCGGGGGAGGGCCGGGGTGGGGGCAAGAACCTCACCATTTCATGCACTTACCAACCCACCATATACGCGTCGTATATTCCACGCCCCCCACCGCCCCCCTCGAATCTATACGCGCTTCGGGCGCAGCCTGATCGTGCCGGACACAGCCGTGCCGGCATCCGATCCACGCTGACGCGCGCCCGGCTCTCCGGACGCGCCCCGGAGGCAACCATGCTGGACATCATCGCGCTGGCGATCACCGCGGCCTTCTTCGCCGCGGCCATCGCCTATGTGCACGCCTGCGACCGCTTGTGAGGGGGGCCTGCGCCATGATCGTCGATTACGCGCTCGGCGGCCTCGTCGCCGCCGGGCTGCTGGGCTACCTCGTGTACGCCCTGATCCGCCCCGAACGGTTCTGAGGAGACTCCCATGACCGTCAGCGGCTGGATCAACATTCTGCTTTTCGCCGCCCTCGTGGCCGCCGTGGCGCGCCCGCTCGGCGGCTACATGACGCGGCTGTTCAACGGGGAGCGCACGCTGCTGTCGCCGCTGCTCGGCCCCGTCGAGCGCGGGCTCTACCGCTTGGCCGGGGTGGACGCGAAGGCGGAGCAGCATTGGGTGACCTACGCCGTCGCCATGCTGCTGTTCAACGCCGCCGGCCTGCTGCTGCTCTACGCGCTGCAGCGCCTTCAGGGCGTCCTGCCCCTGAACCCCAACGGCATGGCGGCGGTGCCCGCCGACCTCGCCTTCAACACCGCCGCCAGCTTCGTCACCAACACCAACTGGCAGAATTACGGCGGCGAAAGCACGATGAGCCACCTCGTGCAGATGGCCGGGCTGACCGTGCAGAACTTCGTGTCGGCGGCGACCGGCATCGCGCTGGCGGTGGCTCTGGTCCGTGGCTTCACCCGCACCGGGGCGCGGACGGTCGGCAATTTCTGGACCGACCTGACCCGAGCCACGCTCTACCTGCTGCTGCCGCTCAGCCTGCTCTACGCGCTGTTCCTCGTCTGGCAGGGCGTGCCGCAGACGCTCGCCGGGACGGTGGACGCCACCACGCTGGAGGGCGCCCGGCAGACCATTGCGCTCGGCCCCGTCGCCTCGCAGGAGGCGATCAAGATGCTGGGCACCAACGGCGGCGGCTTCTTCAACGCCAACTCCGCCCATCCCTTCGAGAATCCGAACGCCCTGACCAATCTGGTGCAGATGCTGTCGATCTTCGCCATCGGCGCCGGGCTGACCAACCTGTTCGGGCGCATGGCCGGTGACGAGCGGCAGGGCTGGGCCATCCTGGCCGCCATGGGCCTGCTGTTCTTCGTTGGCGTCGCCGCCGTCTATTGGGCGGAAACCCAGGGCAACCCGGCCTTCGCCGCCCTCGGGCTGGACAACGCCGCCGGCAACATGGAAGGCAAGGAGACCCGCTTCGGCATCGCCATGAGCGCCCTGTTCGCCGCGGTGACCACGGCGGCCTCCTGCGGCGCGGTCAACGCCATGCACGACAGCTTCATGCCGCTGGGCGGCATGGTGCCGATGGTCAACATGATGCTGGGCGAGATCATCGTCGGCGGTGTCGGGGCCGGCCTCTACGGGATGCTGCTGTTCGCCATCGTCACCATGTTCGTCGCCGGGCTGATGGTCGGGCGCACGCCGGAGTATCTGGGCAAGAAGCTGGAGGCGAAGGAGGTCAAGATGACCATGCTCGCCGTGCTCTGCCTGCCCTTGATGATGCTGGGCGGCACCGCCTTCGCCGTGGTGCTGGACACCGGCCTCGCCTCGCTCGCCAACGCCGGACCGCACGGCTTCTCGGAGGCGCTCTACGCCTACGTCTCCGCGGCGGCCAACAACGGCAGCGCCTTCGGCGGGCTGTCGGGCAACACGCTCTGGTACAACCTGACGCTGGCCGCCGGGATGCTGGTGGGCCGCTTCCTGGTCATCGTGCCGATGCTGGCGGTCGCCGGCTCGCTCGCCGCCAAGACGCGCAGCGCGGCCTCGGCCGGCACCTTCCCGACCCATGGCGGCCTGTTCGTCGGGCTGCTGGCCGGAGTCATCCTGATCGTTGGCGGCCTGACCTTCTTCCCGGCGCTCGCCCTCGGCCCGGTGGCCGAGCATCTGGCGATGCGCGCCGGCCTCCTCTTCTGACCGGGGACCCTCCATGGACACCCATTCGAAAACCGCCACCCGGACTCCGGCCTCCACGCTGCTGGACCCGGCCATCCTCCTGCCCGCCGTCGCCGGCTCCGTCCGCAAGCTCGATCCGCGGCTGATGGCCCGCAACCCGGTGATGTTCTGCGTGGAGGTGGTGGCGGCGCTGACCACGCTGCTGTTCCTGCGCGATCTTCTGACGGGCGCCGGGGGCCTCGGCTTCTCCCTGCAGATCGTGCTGTGGCTGTGGTTCACCCTGCTCTTCGCCAACTTCGCGGAGGCGGTGGCGGAGGGCCGCGGCAAGGCCCAGGCGGCCAGCCTGCGCCGCACCCGCACGGAGACCACCGCCAAGCGGCTGTCCGACAATGAGGATTGGCTGCCCGTCCCGGCCACCGCGCTCAAGCCCGGCGACCTCGTGCTGGTGGAGGTGGGCGACCTCATCCCCTCCGACGGCGAGGTGGTGGAGGGTGTGGCCAGCGTCAACGAGGCGGCGATCACCGGCGAATCCGCCCCGGTCGTCCGCGAATCCGGCGGCGACCGCTCGGCGGTGACCGGCGGCACGCAGGTGATCTCCGACTGGATCAAGGTGCGGATCACCGCGGCCCAGGGCAACACCTTCCTCGACCGCATGATCGGGCTGGTCGAGGGCGCGCAGCGGCAGAAGACGCCCAACGAGATCGCGCTGAACATCCTGCTGGCCGGCATGACGGTCATCTTCGTCATTGCCGTGGCGACCATCCCCAGCTTCGCCGCCTACGCCGGCGGGTCGGTCGGGGTGCTGGTGCTGGCGGCGCTGTTCGTCACGCTGATCCCCACCACCATCGGCGCGCTGCTGTCGGCCATCGGCATTGCCGGCATGGACCGTCTGGTCCGCTTCAACGTGCTGGCCATGTCGGGCCGGGCGGTGGAGGCGGCGGGCGACGTGGACACGCTGCTGCTCGACAAGACCGGCACGATCACGTTGGGCAACCGGCAGGCGTCGGAATTCCTGCCGATCTCCGGCGTGGCCGACCGCGACCTCGCCGACGCCGCCCAGCTCGCCTCGCTGGCCGACGAGACGCCGGAGGGCCGCTCCATCACCGTCCTGGCGAAGGAGAAGTACGGCATCCGCGCCCGCGACATGGCCGGGCTGCACGCCCGCTTCGTGCCCTTCACCGCCCAGACGCGGCTGAGCGGCATCGACAGCGACGGCGTGACGATCCGCAAGGGTGCGGTGGACGCCGTGCTGGCCCATGTGCGGACCCTCGGGCAGGGCGTCGCCGGCCAGGGCAACACGGTGACCGCGTTGCGCCCCGACCCCGCCCTGGAGGCGGCGGTGCGCGAGGTGCAGGCCATCGCGGAGCGCGTCGCCAAGTCCGGCGGAACGCCGCTGGCCGTCGCCCGCGACGGTCGGCTGTTCGGCGTCATCCACCTGAAGGACATCGTCAAGGGCGGCATCCGGGAGCGCTTCGCGGCGCTGCGCCAGATGGGCATCAAGACGGTGATGATCACCGGCGACAACGCCATGACCGCCGCCGCCATCGCGGCGGAGGCCGGGGTGGACGACTTCCTCGCCCAGGCGACGCCGGAGATGAAGCTGCAGCTCATCCGCGACGAGCAGGCGCGGGGCAAGCTGGTCGCCATGTGCGGCGACGGCACCAACGACGCCCCGGCGCTGGCGCAGGCCGACGTCGGCGTGGCGATGAACACCGGCACCGTCGCCGCCCGCGAGGCTGGCAACATGGTGGACCTGGACAGCGACCCGACCAAGCTGATCGAGATCGTCGAGATCGGCAAGCAGCTGCTGATGACCCGCGGCGCGCTGACCACCTTTTCCATCGCCAACGACGTGGCGAAGTACTTCGCCATCATTCCCGCCATGTTCCTGGCCTTCTACCCGCAGCTGGGCGCGCTGAACGTGATGGGGCTGGCCAGCCCGGAGAGCGCTATCCTGTCGGCGATCATCTTCAACGCGCTGATCATCGTGGCGCTGATCCCGCTGGCGCTGCGCGGCGTCGCCTACCGCGCGGTGGGGGCGGCCCGGCTGCTGCGCCGGAATCTGCTGATCTACGGGCTGGGCGGCCTGATCGTGCCCTTCGTCGGAATCAAGCTGATCGACCTGCTCGTCACCGCCATCGGACTCGTCTGAGGACCCCGCCATGATCAAGGAACTGCGCCCCGCCCTCGTCATGATCACCGCGCTGACCGTGGTGACCGGGCTGATCTACCCGTTGGCCGTCACCGGCATCGCCCAGGCCGTCTTCCCGCATCAGGCCAACGGCAGCCTGATCGAGCGGAACGGGACGGTCGTCGGCTCCGCCCTGATCGGCCAGGGCTTTGCCGGGGAGGGCTATGTCCATGGGCGGCCCTCCGCCACGCTGGGGCCGGACCCGGCCGACCCGTCGAAGAGCGTGCCGGCGCCCTACAACGCCGCGGCCTCCGGCGGCTCCAACCTCGGCCCGACCGCCCAGGCGCTGGCCGACCGAGTGCGGGAGGAGACGGAGCGGCTGAAGGCCGAGAATCCCAACGCCCCGGTGCCGGTCGAACTGGTGACCACCTCGGCCAGCGGCCTCGACCCGCACCTGTCGCCGGCCGCCGCCGACTTCCAGGTTCCCCGCGTCGCCCGCGCCCGTGGCATCACGGAGGCCCAGGTCCGCGCCCTGATCACCCTGAACACCGAGCCCTCGTTGCTCGGACCGCTGGGGGAGCCGGTGGTCAACGTGCTGCGGCTCAATCTCGCCCTCGACGCCGCCACGGCGACGCATTAGCTGAAGGTCAACAGGCGGCCCCGCTCCGTCTCCCGCACAGGCGGGGACAGGGACGGGGCTGCCGATCCGTTCCGAAAGCCCCCCGATGCCGAACGACCGAACCGCCGCCGCTGCCCGGCCTTCGCCCGAAGCGCTCCTGCGCGCGGCGGCGCGGGAGGGGCGCGGGCGGCTGAAGCTGTTCCTGGGCGCGGCCCCCGGCGTCGGCAAGACCTACGAGATGCTGCTGACCGCCCAGGCCAAGCGGCGCGACGGGGTGGACGTGGTGATCGGCGTGGTCGAAACCCATGGCCGGCGCGAGACCGAGGCGCTGCTCGCCGGCCTGACGGTCCTTCCCCGCCGCAAGGTCGAGTACAAGGGCCGCCGGCTCGACGAGATGGACCTCGACGCCATCCTCGCCCGCCGCCCGGCCATCGTGCTGGTGGACGAGCTGGCCCACACCAACGCCCCCGGCAGCCGCCACGCCAAGCGCTACCTCGATGTCGAGGAGATCCTCGCCGCCGGGATCGACGTCTACACGACGATGAACATCCAGCATGTGGAGAGCCTGAACGACGTCGTCGCCCGGATCACCCGCGTCCGCGTGCGCGAGACGGTGCCGGATTCCATCCTCGACCGCGCCGACGACATCGAGGTCATCGACATCACGCCCGACGACCTGATCCAGCGGCTGAAGGACGGCAAGGTTTACGTCCCGCGCACCGCCGAGCGGGCGATCCGCCATTACTTCTCCCCCGGCAACCTGACGGCGCTGCGCGAGCTGGCGCTGCGCCGCACCGCCCAGCGGGTGGACGACCAGCTTCTCACCCACATGCAGGCCCATGCCATCGCCGGCCCCTGGGCGGCGGGGGAGCGGCTGCTGGTCTGCGTGAACGAGGACCCGGCCTGCGCCGCCGTCGTCCGCTACGCCCGCCGTCAGGCCGACCGGTTGCGCGCCCACTGGACCGCGCTGCATGTGGAGACCCCACGCAGCCTGCGCCTGAGCGAGGCCGAGCGCGACCGCATCGCCGACGCGCTGCGGCTGGTCGAGAAGCTGGGTGGCGAGGCGGTGACCATCCCCGGCGGCGACGTCGCCGGCACGGTGGTCGAGTATGCGCGGACCAACAACGTCGCCCACATCGTCATCGCCAAGTCCCACCGCGGCCCCTGGGCGGAGCTGCTGCGCAGCTCCATCGCCTTCCGGCTGATCCGGCAGGCCGGCGGCATCAGCGTCCACGTCATCGCCGACGACGCCGAGGAGCCGATCCCGCCCAAGACGGTGCGCACCGCGGCCCCCCGGCGCCCGGCGCTGTCCTGGTGGCCCTACGCCGCGGCCACCGGCTATGTCGCGCTGGCGCTGGGCGTCGGGGAGGTGCTTCAGCAGGTGCTCGACGTCAGCAATGTGGCGCTGGTCTTTTTGACGGCGGTGCTGAGCAGCGCGGTCACCGGCGGGCTGGGGCCGTCGCTCTACGCCTGCGTCGCCAGCATCCTGGCCTTCAACTATTTCTTCCTGAACCCGCTCTACACCTTCTCCATCGCCGATCCGGAGAACATCGTCGCGCTGTTCTTCTTCGCGGTGGTCGCGGTGATCGCCAGCAACCTGACCGCCCGCGTGCGCGCCCAGGCCGTCACCGCCAGCCTGCGCGCCAAGACGACCGAGGATCTTTACGGCTTCAGCCGCAAGCTGGCCGGGGTGGTCACCATGGACGACCTGCTGTGGGCGACCGCCCACCAGATCGCGGCGATGCTGAAGGTGCATGTGGTCCTGCTGCTGCCCGACGGCGACACCGTGTCCGTCCGCGCCGGCTACCCGCCGGAGGACGAGCTGCGCGAGGCCGACCTCGCCGCCGCCGTCTGGGCCTGGGAGAACAACCGGCCCGCCGGGCGCGGCTCGGACACGCTGCCCGGCGCCAAGTGGTTGTTCCTTCCCCTGCGCACCGGGCGCGGCCCGGTCGGGGTGGTCGGCATCGACACCGACACCGCCCGCACGGGAAAGCCCGGCGCCCTGCTGACACCGGACCAGCGCCGGCTGCTCGACGCGCTGACCGATCAGGCCGCACTCGCCATTGAGCGCGTCACCCTGGCCGAGGACGTCGACCGCGCCCGTCTGGCCGCCGAGACGGAGCGGCTGCGCTCGGCCCTGCTGACCTCGATCTCCCACGATCTGCGGACTCCGCTGGCCTCCATCCTTGGGTCGGCGACCAGCCTGACCGCTTACGGCGCCGGTATGGACGAGGCGTCGCGCCGCGACCTCGCCGCCACCATCCAGGAGGAGGCGGAGCGGCTGAACCGCTTCATCGCCAACCTGCTGGACATGACGCGGCTGGAATCGGGCGCCATCCGCCCGCGCACCGGCCCGGTCGATCTGGCCGAGACGGTGGGCAGCGCGCTGGGGCGGGCGGGCCGCATCCTGGCCGGGCACCGGGTGGACGTGGATCTGGCCCCCGACCTACCGATGCTGGAGGCGGACGACGTGCTGTTCGAACAGGTTCTCTTCAATCTGCTGGACAACGCGGCCAAATACGCGCCAACAGGCTCGCGGATCGAGGTCGGGGCGGCGCGGGAGGGCGGTCGGGTGCGCATCGAGGTGCGGGACGAGGGCGACGGCATCCCGGCGGCGGATGTCGAACGGATCTTCGACAAGTTCTACCGCGTCCAGGCCCAGGACCGGCAGCGCGCCGGGACCGGGCTGGGGCTGGCGATCTGCCGCGGCTTCGTCGAGGCGATGGGCGGCACCATCGCTGCGGGCAACCGCAAGGACCGCTCCGGCGCCGTCTTCACCCTGACCATGCCCGCCGCCGCCGCCCTGCCCAGTCTTGAGGGGCCCAGTCTTGAGGGGCCCAGTCTTGAGGGGCCCAGCCTTGAGGGGCCCGGCCTTGAGGGGCCCGGCCTTGGGGAGGAAGGGACGCCATGAGGTCGGACACGTTGCCGCTGCGCGTCCTGGTGGTGGACGACGAGCCGCCGATCCGCCGATTCCTGCGCACCACCCTGTCCGCCCAGGGCTACGACATCGCCGAGGCGGAGGACGGGGCGGGCGCGCTGGAGGCGGTGCGGCGGCGCCCGCCGGACCTGCTGGTGCTCGACCTCGGCCTGCCGGGGATCGGCGGGCTGGAGGTGATCCGCCGCCTGCGCGCCGACGGCGTGGCCGCCCCGATCATCGTGCTGTCGAGCCGCGCCGACGAGGCGGGCAAGGTGGAGGCGCTGGACCTCGGCGCCGACGACTATGTGACCAAGCCCTTCGGCATGGACGAGCTGCTGGCCCGCATCCGCGCCGCCCTGCGTCACCGCCTGCAGCAGCAGGGGGAGCGCCCGCTGTTCCGCAGCGGCGACCTTGCCGTCGATCTGGTCCGGCGGATCGTGACCGTCCGTGGCGCCGAGGTGAAGTTGTCGCCCCGCGAATACGACCTGCTGCGCCTGCTGGTCGCCCATGCCGGCAAGGTGCTGACCCACCGCTTCATCCTGAAGGAGGTGTGGGGTGCGGACACCGACGTGCAGTATCTGCGCATCTACATCCGCCAGCTCCGCCAGAAGATCGAGGCGGAGCCGGAGCGCCCCTCGCACATCCTGACCGAGACCGGCGTCGGCTACCGGCTGCGCGCGCCCGACTGATCCCGCCCCACGCCCGTTGCAACCCACCGCTGCACGCCAAACCTGCTGCGCCGGGGTCGGATTCGTGCGACAGAACCCCCAGGGCCGCTGTTTCAGGCGCAAGCCCCAACAAAAAAGATGACCGCACACCGCTATTGAGCCCAACCGAAGCCTTCGAAGAGATTTTCATATGGAAAGCGTCGATCTCTGGTCGCAGCTCACCGCCTTTGGGCAGGTGGTCGCCATCGACCTCGTTCTCGCCGGCGACAACGCCATCGTGGTCGGCATGGCCGCCGCCGCCGTGCCCGTGGAGCAGCGCCGCAAGGTGATCTTCTGGGGCATCGGCGCCGCCATCATCCTGCGCATCTTCTTCGCCCTGGTCACCACCCAGCTCCTCGCCATCATCGGTCTGACCCTGGCCGGCGGCGTGCTGCTGCTGTGGGTCTGCTGGAAGATGTTCCGCGAGCTTCGCTCCGGAGGGGCGGACGAGGTGACGCCCGACGAGGCGCTGGCCGTGAACGGTTCGGGGGACGCCGCAGTCGGCGCGGCGGTGGCGACGACCACCTTCGGCGCGGCGGTCTGGCAGATCGTGGTGGCCGACGTGTCGATGTCGCTCGACAACGTTTTGGCCGTGGCCGGCGCCGCCAAGGACCATCCGACGGTCCTGGTCCTCGGCCTGCTGCTGTCGGTCATTCTGATGGGGGCCGCGGCCAACGTGATCGCCCACATCCTGCACAAGCACCGCTGGATCGGCTGGATCGGCCTCGCCATCATCACCTACGTGGCGCTCGACATGATCTGGCGCGGCGGCAACGAGGTCCTGACCCAGGCCCACCTGCTCTGATGCATCACAATGTCCCTCCCCCGCTCAGCGGGGGAGGGCCGGGGTGGGGGAAGACCTGCCTCATGCCGGGGCTTTTCCGGCCTGCGGCCGCCCCCTCATCTTAGGTCCTGTCTGACGGCCATTTGACGCGCATGCATTGCTGGATCATGGCGAG
>NZ_QLKQ01000036.1 GCF_003349955.1 Azospirillum brasilense | reverse complement strand
TCGGCGCGTCGGTCGGCGATGTGGACAGCGGCGCCCTCCAGGGCATCGCCGTCACCGGGCTGACCAGCGGCAACGGCGCCTGGGAGTACTCGCTGGACGGCGGCGCCACCTGGACCGCCATGGGCACGCCGAGCGCCGGCGCGGCCCTGCTGCTGCGCGCCACCGACCGGCTGCGCTTCGTCCCCGACGGCCGCAACGCCACCTCCGCCAGCCTGACCTACCGCGCCTGGGACCAGACCAGCGGCGCCGCCGGGAGCACCGCCGACACCACCACCAACGGCGGCACCTCGGCTTTCTCCAGCGCCACCGACACCGCCAGCCTGACCGTCACCGCGATCAACGACGCCCCCACCCTGTCCGGCGGCCCGGTCGACCTGACCGCCACCGACGAGGACACGACCAGCACCGCCACCACGGTCGCCGCCCTGCTCGCCGGGCTGACCCACGGCGATGTGGACACGGGCGCCCTGGCCGGCGTCGCGATCACCGCCGCCACCGGCAACGGCACCTGGGAGTATTCGCTGGACGGCACGACCTGGACCGCCCTGGGCACGCCCAGCGACGGCGCCGCCCGGCTGCTCGCCGCCGACGCCCTCGTCCGCTACGTCCCCGACGGGCGCAACGGCGAGACGGCGACCCTGACGCTGCGCGCCTGGGACCGGACCAGCGGTACCAACGGCGGCGTTGCCGACACCACGGCCAACGGCGGCACCACCGCCGTCTCCAGCGGCACCGCCACCGCCCGCCTGACCGTCACCCCGGTCAACGACGCCCCCACCGTCAGCGGCGCCGGCGCCACCACCACCGACGACCGGACCGCGGTGTCGCCCTTCGCGGCGGTCAGCCTCGCCGACATCGACCTGCCCGGCGACACGCTGACCGTCACGGTGACCCTGGACAGCGCGGCCAAGGGCAGCCTGTCCAACCTCGGCCGCTTCACCGACCAGGGCAGCGGCGTCTACCGGGCCAGCGGCTCCGCCGCCGAGGTCCAGGCGGCGCTGCGCGGGCTGGTCTTCACCCCCGCGGCCAACCGCGTCCTGCCCGGCCAGACCGAGACGACCAGCTTCGCCATCCAGGTCGAGGACGGCACCGCATCGGCCAGCGCCACCGCCACCGTCACCACCGCCTCGCTCAACGACGCGCCGGTGCTGGGCGGGGCCACCGCCGGCCAGACCGTCACCGACAAGGAGACGGTCCAGCCCTTCGCCGCCTACACGATCAGCGACGCCGACAGCGCCCAGGGCCAGACCGTCGTGGTCACCCTGCGCGACGGCAACGGGACGGCCAGCGACGCCAACGGCGCCTTCACCGCCGCCTCGCTGACCGCGTCCGGCTTCGCCAGGACCGGCACAGGCACCTACAGCCTCAGCGCCGCCAACGCGGCGGCGGCCCAGGCGGCGATCCGCCAGCTCGTCTTCCAGCCCACCGAGGATCAGGTGGTGCCCGGCCAGACCGTCACCACCCGCTTCGACGTCACCGTCACCGACGCGGCGCTCAACGGCCAGGGTGGCGCCCAGGCCGGCACCACCGCGACAACCGTCGTCAGCACGGCGGTCAACGACCCGACCCTGTACGGCGGCCCGATGGGGGACCAGACGGTCACCGACAAGGAGACGGTGCAGCCCTTCGCGTCCTACACGATCAGCGACGCCGACACCGCCCAGGGCCAGACCGTCGTGGTCACCCTGCGCGACGGCGACGGGACGGCAAGCGACGCGAATGGCGCCTTCACCGCCGCCTCGCTGACCGCGTCCGGCTTCGCCAGGACCGGCACGGGCACCTACAGCCTCAGCGCCGCCAACGCGGCGGCGGCCCAGGCGGCGATCCGCCAGCTCGTCTTCCAGCCCACCGAGGATCAGGTCGTCCCCGGCCAGACCGTCACCACCCGCTTCGACGTCACCGTCACCGACGCGACGCTGTCCGGGCAGGGAGGCACGGGGACCGTTCATTCCACCACGGTCATCAGCACGGCGCTCAACGACGCGCCGGTGCTGGGCGGGGCCACCGCCGGCCAGACCGTCACCGACAAGGAGACGGTGCAGCCCTTCGCGTCCTACACGATCAGCGACGCCGACACCGCCCAAGGCCAGACCGTCGTGGTCACCCTGCGCGACGGCGACGGGACGGCGAGCGACGCGAATGGCACCTTTACCGCCGCCTCGCTGACCGCCTCCGGCTTCGTCAGGACCGGCACGGGCACCTACAGCCTCGCCGCGGCCAACGCGGCGGCGGCCCAGGCGGCGATCCGCCAGCTCGTCTTCCAGCCCACCGGGGATCAGGTCGCCTCCGGCCAGACCGTCACCACCCGCTTCGACGTCACCGCCACCGACGCCGCGCTCAACGGCCAGGGCGGAACTCAGGCCGGCACCACCGCGACCACCGTCGTCAGCACGGCGGTCAACGACGCGCCGGTTCTGACCGCCGCGTCCCCGGTGCTGCCCGGGATCGACGAGGACGCCACGGCCAACGGCGGCCAGACGGTGGCCTCCGTCCTCGGCGCGTCGGTCGGCGATGTGGACAGCGGCGCCCTCCAGGGCATCGCCGTCACCGGGCTGACCAGCGGCAACGGCGCCTGGGAGTACTCGCTGGACGGCGGCGCCACCTGGACCGCCATGGGCACGCCGAGCGCCGGCGCGGCCCTGCTGCTGCGCGCCACCGACCGGCTGCGCTTCGTCCCCGACGGCCGCAATGCCACCTCCGCCAGCCTGACCTATCGCGCCTGGGACCAGACCAGCGGCGCCGCCGGAAGCACCGCCGACACCACCACCAACGGCGGCACCTCGGCCTTCTCCAGTGCCACCGACACCGCCAGCCTCACCGTCAGCGCCGTCAACGACGCCCCCACCGTCAGCGGGGCCGGCGCCACCACCACCGACGACCGGACCGCGGTGTCGCCCTTCGCGACGGTCAGCCTCGCCGACATCGACCAGCCGGGCGACACGCTGACCGTCACGGTGACTCTGGACAGCGCGGCCAAGGGCGCCCTGTCCAACCTCGGCCGCTTCACCGACCAGGGCAGCGGCGTCTACCGGGCCAGCGGCTCCGCCGCCGAGGTCCAGGCGGCGCTGCGCGGGCTGGTCTTCACCCCCGCGGCCAACCGCGTCCTGCCCGGCCAGACCGAGACGACCAGCTTCGCCATCCAGGTCGAGGACGGCACCGCATCGGCCAGCGCCACCGCCACCGTCACCACCGCCTCGCTCAACGACGCGCCGGTGCTGGGCGGGGCCGCCACCGGACAAACCGTCACCGACAAAGAGACGGTCCAGCCCTTCGGCAGCATCACGTTGAGCGACGCCGACACCGGCCAAACGGTGACGGTCAGCATCGCCTACGAGCCGGCGACCGGCCGCTTCGAGAATGCGGGCGGCTTCACCACCGCCGACGGCCGGTTGAGCTTCACCGGCACCGCCGCCGCCGCGCAGACCGCGCTGCGGGGCCTGACCTTCGTCCCCACCGAGAACCGCAACGCCCCCGGCATGGTGGAGAGCGTCGCCTTCACGCTGACCGCGACCGACGACGCGGGCGCCGTCGCCACGGCCGGAGCCGGCGTCTCCGTCCGGTCGGTCAACGACGCTCCGGTCATTGCCGCCACGCCGGCCCTTCCCTCGGGCGAGGTCAGCCAGGACTTCACGGCAACGCTTCCGGCCTTCGCCAGCGACCGCGATGCCGGTCAGACGCTGGTCTACAGCGTGAGCGGCCTGCCCGACGGGCTGAGCTTCACCCCGGCGCCCGGCGGAGGCGGCATCATCTCGGGCATTCCGGCCGCGGGAACGGCCGGCAGCCATGCCCTGACCCTGAGGGTGAGCGACGGCATGGGCGGCGTCGCCGAAACCACGGCGCGCCTGACCATCGACGCCCCGCCCGCGCCGCCGCCCGCGCCGCCGGCCAGGGTCGCGACGGTCGCCGCCGCAAGCAACACCACCACGGTGCTCAGCGACGCGCCGAACACCGCGTTGCCCCCGGTGGTCGGTTCCGTCGCATCGGACAATGGCCCCGGAAACTCCGCGCGGGTCATCACGACCGCCGCCATCACCGGCGGCGGCGGTTCGGAGGGCGGAGCGGGCAACGGCCGCGTCATCACGCCGAACGCCATCGGCGGCACGTCCAGCGTCGAAACCGGGCGCGTCATCACGATCAGCAACATCGCCGGCCCCTCGACCGCGAGCCCGTCGGACAGCTCCGTGACCGGCAACGCCGCGACGGGAACATCGGGCACCGGCGGCACCGCCATCGTCACCAAGGCCCTGTCGTCCTCGGGGGTGAGCTTCGGCGGCGGCGTGGGAAGCCTGTTCGGCGGCACGGCAACCGGCACGCCCGGGGCTGCTGTGCCCGGAACCAGGGTGCCGGGAACCGGAACGCCGGAGGCGCCCGCCGCCGGTGGACAGCCGGGCAGCGAACCGGCCGCTCCGCCAAGCGGGTCGGGAGACGAAGCGGCCCCGTCGGGCGACCGGGCGGCGTTCGATCCGGCGCCCATCGGCCAGCCATCCTTCTCGCGCCAGGTCGCCCAGGCGCATGGCGCGGCGGATGCGGGAATGGCGAGGCTGCTGGCGGCCCTTTCCCGCCACGCTCCGCCCGATCAGGCGGCCTGAGGCGACGCGGCGAACGCCGGTTCACCGCCCCGCGCCGGGCGTGCAGATGCTGGACCCCGGCGACGACCGCGACCTCCGGCAGGACGTAGACGGCGTTCTCGATGTGGCTCGCGTAATTCTCGGCCTTGTCCCGCGTCGAGAAGACGAGCGCTCCCTTCTCGGCGTTGCCGACATTCTCGAACTCCTTGTAGTCGAGCGCCCCGTTGATGATGGTCGTCCCGACGACGAGGCGGTTGCGGAATCCGGCCAGGGTCCGCTCGTCCGTCGCCCGGACGAAGCCCCCATAGTCGTTCACGGTGTAGTCGAGGTAGCGGTAGATCGGGTGATCGACGTGCCGGCGGTGGCTGAAGACGCCGAACTCCACCTCGGTGGTCTCGAAACGCAGCCTCATCTTGTTGGCGATGCGCAGGGAGTCGATGTTGCGCTGCTGGTCCTGGCTCACGAAGTCCGGATCGGCGGACCGGGGCGCGTTCAACGCCGCGCTCTTGGTCAGTTCGCCGGGCAGGCGCTGGCGCCAGGTGTTGGCGTTCACGTAGAAGCGCGTCTCGGCCTCCGGAGCGATCCGGTAGCCGATGTTGGCGTTGCCGCGCGCCATGTGGCCGTCGCTGTGATCGCGGTAGCCGTCCTCGCGCTGCGCCGACAGGCTGGCGAAATAGTCGAAGGTCCCGGACGCGCCGCCGCTGCTCGTCTGCCCCTTCAGGAAGCCGAAGCTTCCGCCATCGACGCGGCTGTCGAAGCGGGCGGCGTTGCGCCCGGTCGGCGTGACGAAATTGACCGCGCCGCCCAGCGTGTTGGCGCCCTTGTAGATCTCCACGTAGCGGTAGGCGCCGGGATCGATCTCGAAGACGTCGAACAGCCCGTCGGAGGTGTTGATCGGGATGCCGTCCATGTACAGGTTGACGCCGCGGTTGCCGTAGTTGCGCGTCAGGCCGGAGCCGCGGATCGACACCCGGTTGTCGACGTTCGACTTGGGCTGCGTGATGACGCCCGGCACCGCGCCGAGCACGTCGCGGATGGTGTTCGCCGGGCCGTTCTTGAAGGCGGTGTCGGGCACCAGCTCGACGCCGCCGGGGATGCGTTGAAGGAGTTGTTCCGCCTCGTCCATCGTCGGCACGGTGAGCGACCCTCCGGACTCGCTGGTCACGGTGACGGGCGGCAAATACGGCGCCGGTCACGGTAGCCCAAGGCGTCGCCGCCGCCAAGGCGCATGATAAACACCCGATAGCCGCCGCCGGAACCGGATCGACCGGCCCTTCCAGACGCAGGCGTGCCCCGCTGGGCAGGATGACCTCGAGAATCGCCGGGCTCGTGGTCGGACTCGCTGGAGGCGGCAATGGTTCAGGGGGCTCCAAGACCGGCGGTTCGGTTACGGTCGGCTCCGGCGTGATGGTCACTGCGACGAAGCTGGACGGTTCGGCCACGGCGGTCCCGCTCGCCTTCATCAGCCCTCGCCAGCGGTACAGCAGACTTTCGTGCACGCCCAGCCGGCGAGCCGCTTCCGTCACCACCACGCCGGGGCGGAACGCCTCCTCGACCATCCGGGCCTTCTCCGCCGGCGTGTAATTTCGCCGCCGCTCCGTCCCCGTCAGAACCTCGACCCGCTGATAAGCCATGACGTTTGCAACTGGTTTGTGTCTGCGCGATGACGCGCCACGCAAAACTCAGACGCCGACCCCTACTTTGCCAAGGCGGTGCTTACCGGAGGCGTACGTCTTGGCCTGAATGCCGGAAAGCGGTCTGATGCTTGCAAAAGCCCAGACCATGCTCACGGGTACAGGAGGCTGTCGGCAGACTGAGGCATACCGGGACTTGTCAATCTCATCGGTGGTGTGGATCTTGGCCCGATGCTCCTTGGGAAAGGTCATGAAGGCCAGCACGTCCTCCTCGGCCTCGTCGAGCAGGGTGGCCAGCTTCGGCAGCTTGGGGCGGACCTGTCGGCCACCTGGCGCCACCGTGGACTTGACGGTGCCGTCGCCGTCGGAACCGGGCGGCTCAATGCGAATGTGCTCCGCCCGGTCCTGCATGATCTTGATCATGCACATCACGGCCCACATCAGTTCGTAGCGGTTGCCCGCCTTATCCGCCGCTCCGCCCGGCAACGGCATGAAAACCTCTCAATCCCAATGTGGCGCAAGCCCTGACGCAACCTCGGGAGGCACCACGACGCTTGCCTCGCTTTCGTTCACCGTAATCGACACATTGGCGGACATTCCTACACGGATGCGCCTCCTTTGAGCCTCGGTCAGCGGCGGAAGCTCCACGCGAACGACAAACGTCGCGGCAACCGATCCGTTCTCCACCGTTCCTTGCTGCGCTATCCAGGCAATCCGTCCCTTCAGCGGGCTTTCCGAAAATGCATCACCGTTGACGTCGACCAATTGGCCGACGCGCAGGTGGTTGATGTCCATTTCGTCAACGCGCACCGAAACCATCAAAACGGTCAAATCGGCGATTGTGAACAGAATCTGATTTCCCGATAGCGCGCTGCCGACTTCGATGGCGGTTGCCCCCGGCGATCCTGAATTCGTGGAGGGTGCGTGCAGAACCACTCCGGAAACCGGCGCCGTGACCACCGCGCGGGCGAGTTGACCTTTCAATTCTTCGACCTTCGCCTTGGCATTGGCGTGCTCCAACTCAGCTGTGCGCCACGCAGCGGTGTCACCTCGCTTCAGCGTGGTGGCCAATTCCTCTCGCGCCGCCGCGAGACTGATTGTATGGCTCTCGGCCTGCCGTTGCAGGTCTTCATATTCCTGTCTAGGAATGACTCCCCGCTCGATAAGAGGTTTGGCGTCGAGCACACGGCGGTCAGCCTGATCGGCCTCGCGCTTAGCACTGGCGAGCTGGCGCTGTGCACGGGATACCTCCGCGCCGCCCGCCCAATTCTTAACCTCCTCCAATTTTTGAACGGCTTTTAGCAACGCACTCTCCGCATCGCGCAGCCGCATTTCCACATCCAGGCCGTCCAAAACCAGCAGGGCCTGACCTTTTTCGATCAACTGACCATAGGCGAATTGTTTCTCCTTCACCGAGGCAGCAAAGGGGGCGACAACGTTCATGGTGCGGCCCGGCTCTATGATACCGACAATGGAGAGCCGCGACACCATCGGGGCTGTCCTCGCGGGCACCATAGGGGACGCACCCTGCGACTCTATTTCAGCCAACGCGTCTGCCACCGTCGGGGATGATCCGGGAGTAATTGTGTGGAAAATGGGTCCTCCACCCAACGCAAGGGCAGCCGTGATGGCACCCGCACAGAACCAACCAGCGTTCCCGATTGGGTCGCGCCAACGAGCGAGGCTGCCCGCCCATATGATCCCTAACCGTTGCATTAACGGAGTTCCAACGCTGGGTGCCTATACCGCGAAACACAGTTAAGGGAATTGCTGCCAGACACTATCACCCTCCAGTAAGCACTCCGATCATCTTCTCGACACGATGCAGAATCAATCACTCCGCAGCGCCTCTATCGGTTGGAGCCGTGACGCTTGAATTGCTGGATACAGCCCGAAGAACACACCGGCTCCGATTGACATCCCAGCCCCCAGTGGCACGGCCACTAGCGATGGCACAAAGACCCACGACGCGTTCCACGCGTAAAGCGCTGCCGCCATAACACCCAACGCGATACCCGCGAGCCCACCGGAGAAGGACAGCACCAAGGCCTCGATCAGGAACATCGTGCGGATGTCGCAGGGCCGGGCGCCCAAGGCAAGCCGAATACCAATCTCGCGCCGCCGTTCGACCACGCTCATAAGCATGACGTTCATCACGCCAACACCACCGACAAGCAGTGAGATGCTGCCAATAGCAGTAAGAAGGAGAGTGTGGACCCGCATCTCGTCTTCCATTGCGGAGATCAACTGCCGGGCGTCCTGGACCATGACAGGACGGGCGCGCAATCCTTCAGAAAAATAGCCGGAGATTTTGTGCAGTATCGCTCGGTTGTCGGCGTCGGACGTCTTGCGCACTAAGATATTCGTGATCTCGGCAGTTGCTGTCACTCGCCGCACACCGGGAAGCGGAACCAAGGCGGCGTTGTTGATGTCAACCGGAAGAAGCGGGTTCGGCAAAGCCTCTTTGAGCACCCCAATAACCGTGTAGTTGTACCCACCCATTCGGACTGGAACACCAATGTCCAGCGCCCCGCCCTGTCCAGCCAGGCGTCTGGCCACCTCCGCTCCCAGGACTACAAAGGTCTGGTGCCGATCCAATTCGGTCAGTACCCGTCCACGTTCCACCTTCAGCTGTGCCAACTGAAACACATTACCAGTGACGCCGGCTATGGCCGCTGACGCGCGATTGCGGCCATACGCGACCTCGGCCCCAACAACCGCCAACGGGACAGTTACCTCGACACCCGGAAGCGACTTCAAGGAGTCGGCGTCCTGAATCGTCAATGCCGCCTTCAGTCCCGGCGCAGCGAAATCCTTTTGGATCGCCAGAATGTCTGTACCCAGCGCCTGGAACTGGCGAAGGGAGTGATGCTTCGCGTTCTCACCGATAGCGACCATCGCGATGATCGCAGCCGTGCCGATGGCGATGCCCAGCAGCGCCAGCAGCGAACGTTGCCGCTTTGCACGAAGGTTCTGGAAGGCGTCGGCCACCAGGATGTGCAGAACCCCGCCACCCGCCTCCGTGCCACGATCTCTGTCATCCGGCGCCGTCATAAACGCGCGGCGGCCTCTGGGCCGGACGGAAGGCAGCCGACAAGACGCCCGTCCGACATCGTCAGCCGGCGGTAACAACATCCGGCGATGGTCGGGTCGTGGGTTACGATCACCACGGTCAGCCCCGTGTCCGCGTTCAATCCGTTGAACAGATCGATGATCTGTCGGGCCGACTCGCTGTCAAGGTTGCCGGTCGGCTCGTCAGCCAACAGCAGCGCTGGACCGCCCACGATGGCCCGGGCAACCGCCACGCGCTGGCGCTGCCCTCCCGACATTTCTTCCGGTCGATGATGGATGCGGTCACCGAGTCCGACGCGCTCCAGCGCCGCCACAGCACGCCCGTGGCAGGACCGCGGAGAAAGCCCACGGTACAGGAACGGCAGGGCGACATTGTCCAGCGCCGTCAACCGGGATAACAGATGGAAGGATTGGAACACAAACCCAACGCGACGGCTGCGCAACGCGGCCAGCCGGTCTGCTGTTGCGCAGCCGATGTCCTCTCCTTCGAACAGGAGCCGGCCTGCGTCGGGGCGGTCGAGCAATCCCATGAGCGTGAGCAGGGTCGACTTTCCCGATCCTGACGGCCCTACGATCGCGCAAATCTCACCATGTTGGATGTCGAGCGACACGTCCTGAAGGACCTGAATTTTGGAAGGCCCGCGTCCATAGCTCTTGTGAATGCCATCAAGCGCGAGAATGGTCATGCGGCTTTATTTCCCTCCACGGCAGAACGCAACTCCAGCGGACAGCGTGCAGGAAGTCCCGTTGGAGCGCAGCAGCACGTCTCCGCTGCGCCGTGTCCAGGTGCCGTCAGAATGAAATACGACATCTCCGTTCCGCACCGCCGAGGATCCGTCCGAATGCTGGTAAACATTGCCGTTCCGGCGCGTCCAGGAACCGTCCGGGTAGTGGTAGACATCGCCGAAGCGACGAACGACGACTCCGTGGTCGCCCAAAACTTGCGGGCCACTTGTCCGATAGTCGCCTTCGTTTGGAATTCGGGGATTGGTCGCCAGCCATTCGCCCAACCAATCCTCCAGCCCGATGGAGGCAACGGGCGGACGAGGTTGCGGCGGAAGTGCTGGTTCCGGCTGCTCTACGGAACGCTGGCCGAGCGCGATGGATGCGGTCTCGTCGCCGGTTGGTCGTGCATAGGTCGGTCGCGGCAGCGCCGGACTCGCCGGTTGCAGCATCGTCGGCGCAGTGAGCGGTTCCAGCAGTACCTTGGGCGGAGCACAGCCGCCAGCGATCCCCAAGGTGCCAAGCATGGTCGCGACGATGGAGTGCTTAGATCTCATGGCGCGCCGTCATTCAATTGAATGCCCCAGGTGTCGAGAGTCATGCCGAGTTGCAGGTCAAGCATCAACAAGGAGTCGAGATAAACCACCAACGCCGCAAGTTCCGCGTTTTCCGCAGAGCGCAGTTGATCCTGGAAGGACACGACCTGGAAATTGCTCGATCGCCCGGAGCGCAGCTTGAGCATTTCGCCGGCCGAGGATTTTTCTGACAATTCGCGCACCCGATGGCTGAGCTTGTACTGGCGCCATGCCGCATCGACGCTGCGCACGGCATTCCGCACCTGCTGATCGATTTGTGCGCGCATTTGATCCAGGAGTACCTCTCCCTGCCGCAAGCCGATGGTGGCCTGGACCTCTTGCTGCTTGAGCGCCTTGTCGTTTATGGGGATGCTGAGTTGCAGGCCCGTGCGCAGGTCGGTCTTGGTGTCCGGCAAGCTCCGCGTGGCTCGCCATCCGGTTCGGTCGGCTCCAGGGACGTTCAGCCCGACGTTGGCCGACAGATCCCACAGCCGCTGGTTCCTGGCGACGTCCAACCCAATGCGCGCACCTTCAATGGCGATAAGCTGAGACAGGTAATCCGGCCGGTTCTCATAAGCCAGAGCCCTCACCGTATCCAGTTCCACTCGTACCGGTTCGGCCGACAAAGAGTCGGCGGGCACCACCCGCGTGTTCAGATCAAGCGCTAGAAGTGCCAGCAATCCAAGGCGGGCAGCTTCAAAGGCGTTTTCGGCCTGGAGAAGCGCAAGCTCCTGAGCGGCCACGGTGGATTGCGCCTGCACCAGTTCAATATTTGCCATGCGTCCCGATGCGATCAGTGCTTGGTTCGTCGCTTCCAGGTCACGTGCCCGCGAAAGCGCGCCTTCGGCCAGGACGATCTGCTGGCGCGTCTGCACGAACTGGTGATAAGCGCGGGCAATGTCCGTCACTGTGCTCGCGACTATCGACTTAAGGCGAAGCTGGTTGTAATGCTCCTGCAGTCGCGCTGTGCGGATCGATGCCATGTTGGCGTCGTACCCCGCCCCTTTGAGCAACGGTTGAATCAAGGAGAAGGTGAGGGCCGAACGTCCCTTGAGCTGGCCACCGCCCGGCTGGCGTCGGCCATCCTGTCGCATGTCCCAACCGAAATTGATGATTGTGCCGAGTGGTGTGAGAAGTTGGACGGTCGGCGTCAACTCGGCACTGCCGTTCAGGCTCGTTCCGGTGCGGTCGGCGCCAAGCGACACAACGACGCTTGCCTTGGGCGCGAACGCAGACTCAGCAACATGGAGGTTGTACTTGTCAAGAACACGTTGCAAATAGGCACCGCGGACCCCGAGATTCTGGCGGAGTCCCAGATAAACGGCTTCCGGCAACGTTAGCCGCACTTCCGGCCCTGCCAGTGGAAGCGGTGCGGTTGCCGAACCAGTCTGAGCATAGCGCATGGACGGCACCAATTGCGCAGCCGCAGTACTGGGGAAAAGCGTCAACACGACAGAAATGCAGTATGCGATCACGCAAACCGCATGGCCTGCATCCGAAAATCCCCTCGGCATGCCACTTGAACCACTGGAACTCCATCTTGCAGATAACTGGTACCACGAAGCCATTAGATTCAGACCGCGACGCCGGAGGATAGCAGTGCTTCACAAAAACAATGATGGTTGTTTTTATGATGAATCGGCAAGCTCCGGCTCAGAGCCTTAATAAAACCTTTCGCCGCCGTTGCCGAACTATGCCTTTAGGTCAACAGGCTTAAATATTTCCTTATTATCTTGCCCTGGCTTCGGTTGATTGACCAAATTATTTACCCCTTCTGAGCGGTTTGCCTTCGAATCATCGAGGTTCTTCTTCAGATGCTCGGCAAGGCGTGCACCGTCCTCGCTCCGGGCCTTCAACATATCGATGATCGATCCGTTGGAGGTGGCAGAACTCTGTCGTTTTTGCTTCAGAGGAGACTCTTCGGATACTGCTGAAAACAGTTTATCCGCTTTATCCGATAAAGTTTGAGACATCTGCGGAAGCGCTTGATTGCCTATGCCACGGTTGTCCGCAAACTCCGTTTTCCCCATATTGTGTTGTATTTCTGTTTCGTGAGCGGCGACGTCATCGACATTGCGAATGGCGTCACTCATCGCATTGCTCTCGGACGTCGCAGCGTCTGGGCCGGTGCCAGACCGCGTGAGCACCTTCATGTGAAGCCCAAGATCACCGGACTTCCCGCCATAAGAGCTCAGCGCCTCCGAACTCAAGGTGACCGTCACGAGGCCGTCAGCGCTTGTGAAGGCGCTTTCGAATCCTCCTCGAACGGACCCACCATTTTTCTGCATATCCTCCCGGAGTTGGGCATACAGCTTCGATACGCCACGACTCAACTCAGGGCTTGAAGCGAAATTGTTTGAAACGCCGCTCATCGCCATCTCCTATCCTGGATTTGGAAGCTCGGAGCAGCAATTACCTGCTGCATGTTGCGACGCAGATGATTATCGTGCTCCGTATTGAGAAAATCAACGGTTTGCTTTATAGGGTTGGAGACCTCTATCCTTAGATATGTAATTTTTTAGAGGCTTACTTATCATCCTCTTGAAGCTTACCTGATTCACATAGCTTTACTGCTCCGAAGCTCATTTAAAATGCTTTCGAAACTTTCTTCAGTAACCGCACCCTGCGAAATGAGAGCATATTTTGTCAATGGCATCCATCCAAAGAAAAACGGCGTCCCCCCGATCCTCAGTTTAGAAACCAATTCCATGTCTTCTTTTATCAAGCCTTTCAAGTAATCTGATGAACGGTCTGCATCCCATTTCGCTACATCCAGGCCGATGTTCCTAGCAATCGACTTGAGATCGTCCTCAGTAAACCCAGCTTGCTTCTGCGCTGCGAACAGTGCAGAACGGAATTCACGGTACTTCCCCTGCAAATCAGCAGCTTTTGCCGCCAACGCCGCACCCTCGCTCGACGGGTGGAGAAAGCTGATGTCCCGATAGATGATGTGAACTCCCTTCTGCGTTTCCATTTTCGTATGAATGGGTTCTTCGGCCTCCTTGCAATAACGGCAGTTGAAATCGGAAAACTCGACGATAATCACGTCTGCTTGGCTGATGGGGGCGCCAAGAGATGGATGCTTTTCATCAATCAATTGGTCTGCACTTAAAATAAATTCGGTGAGGCTAGGCTGTTGCTTAGCCATATAGGTGTTTATTGATTTTATAATAGCATCCGGGTGATCTTCAACCCATTTCGAGATCTGATCGTCACTCACAGTGTTCTGGGAAAGTATCGGCGACAATTCTTCGGCAAACGCATTTTGCGATAGGCCTACGCAAGCGGCCAAGTATAGGCCGATGCACACGATCAATGACTTCGTTAATTTCATGGTCATAACCTACAATGGTGTGAGATCGGATTTTATCCCGCGACCTGGCCGAAAATGCCCCGGCAGTGCGTCAGCGCTGCCGGGGCTGTTCAAAGCGTTACTTGAGCGAGAACGTCATCGAGTTGACGCAGGTATCGCCGGAGCCCGACACGGTGTTGCTCACGGTCGAACATATGGAGCCCACGGTCTGAAGCACGGCCGTCGTGCTGGTCAGAACGCAGGAGCCGCTGCGGGAATAGCTGTAGCCGCAGGAGTGACCGCCCGTCGCCGTGTAGGTGAAAACGCCGTTGGCCGCTGTGTTGAGCGGGACGGAATAGCGGGCTGGGGAAGCCGTGGTGGTCAGTCCACCAACGGAGGTGGGAAGCGGCACAATTGCGGTGCCGCTCGGCCCCGAACCCGCCGTCTTGCTCATGGTGGTCGTTCCGAGATTCTGCATGGTGATGCGGACTTCGGGCGTGGCATGGGCAACGCTGGTTGCACCGATGGTGATCACGGCGGCAACGGCAAGCGAACCAAAGCCAAGACGCAAGGACATTTGCACTCTCCTTTAGTAGAAAGACATTTGTATGATTAGGTACCTAATTGTTTTTGAACGCACTAGCGCCTAAAATTCGTATATCTTGAACACGTACTGCACAACAATAAATCGTGCTGCGCTTCCGTTTGCTACCCTGTTGCGGAGAATTTGTCGCAGGGAGATTTTTTGTGTACCAATTAGTCAAATCGGCGGGGCTCACAGCGGAGGGTATTGTCACGGCAACGGTGACGGCTCGCCTGCTATGGCCGCATCAGGGCATTCGTAACCCGCCACCAGTTTCGACCCACGATCATCTGACGCATGATCTGGCTGCATCTGCGGTTCACCTGAGCTACTACGACGTTGAGGAGCTGCTGGCCGAATGCAGTGTGGAGGTTTCCAACGAAACCGTACGTCGTTGGGTGAGCCTCCTCCGAGTCGGTGGACACCTCTGTTCTCGTGTTCGCAGTCAAGGCTTTTCGGTATGCGTCACCGTCCCTGGCTATGCCCAGGCGCTGAAGCTCAGTGGATGCCCACGGCAGGAGGCGGGGCCAAAGACGACGGTTGAGCAAGCTCTCATGCGCGGGTTGGGTACCGCATGACTTTGGTTTCGTCCTGGGGCTGCCTCGGTCTAACCCGGATAATTTACGGGAGCTGAAGCTGGGGCGGCGGGCGCGAGGTTAAGTCACTGAATTCGTGTAAGATTCTGGTGCTGAAGCAGTCTCACCACGGATCAACGGAGTTCACGCCCGCCATGGCCGAGAGTACCGGGGTTCTGCCCGGCTTGTCACCGGTTGCCGGCAAGCCGGTCATCGCCGCCTTCGATGGCGGCCGCCTCGCGTCCACGGCGCCCCAGCTTCAGCTCCCGTGAATTATCCGGGCTAGTCCTTGGCCCCGATGCGCGCGGTGTTCAGCAGATCGAACAGAGCGATCGCCAGATTGACGATGGAGGGGATCGGCGCCCGCCGCAGTTTGTCGATGGCCAGCGACCCACCGAACAGATTCAACATTAAAATAATGTTTTAATTGTAATTTTTTGGCCCAATAAACCCACATATTTTATAGACAATAGACGGCTGACGGACAATGATGGTTGGGAAACCACGGCTTCCGCGGGGTGTCGGCACCCCGGTGAAGCCGCCCTGCCATTGCCCTGGAAAGACGTCATGGCCAACCACCCGACGGCCCGTCCGGCCTCCGCTTCCGCAGCGTCCAACTCTGGAACGGTCTGGATTCCGCTTCCCGAAGCCATGGGGATCTGTGCCGGAGCGGACTGCCGGGCGTTCCGCGCTCCGCTCGGCGGGCTATGGGCGCAGATGCGCGGGACTTGGTTGAAGGCCCGCTGCCGCGCCGGCTGAGCGTCCCGTTCCAGAATTTACGCTTCCCGATCGATCAATTCGCCGCACTCGCGCGGGCGTTCCCGAACGCATGTCCGCAAAGGAGACTCCTGTGACCGCGACCTCCTCACCGGCCGACCGGCCGCCGCTGCCGCTTCTCGATCTCGCGCGCCTGGACGGCGGCGCCGCCGATCGCGCCCTGCTCCTCTCGGACCTGCGCGCGGCCATTCGCCGCTTCGGCGCTTTCTATGTGACCGGACACGGGGTCGATGCGGCCTTCCTCGACACGGCCTTCGAGCTGTCGCGCGCCTTCTTCACCCTGCCGGAGCGCGACAAGCTGTCCATCGAGATGGTCAACTCGCCCCATTTCCGCGGCTACACCCGCGCCGGCTGGGAGCGGACCCGCGGCCGCGCCGACTGGCGCGAGCAGCTGGACGTCGGGTCCGAACGGGAGGCCCTGCCCTGGGGGCCGGGGTCGCCGCCCTGGGTCCGCCTGCAGGGTCCCAACCAGTGGCCGGACGCCTTGCCGGACCTGCGCCCGGCGGTGCTGCGCCTGCAGGAGGAACTGACGGCGCTGTCGCGGCGCCTGCTGTCGGCCGTGGCGGCCGCCCTGCGCCTGCCGGAGGACGCCTTCGCGCCGATCCTCACCGACCGGCCGACCCAGCTCGTCAAGCTGATCCGCTATCCGGGCCATGACGCCGTTGAGGCGGAGGATGGAGAGGGGCAGGGGGTCGGGCCGCACAAGGACAGCGGCCTGCTGACGCTGGTCCTCCAGCACCGCCAGAGCGGTTTGCAGGTCGAGACGGACGGGGGCTGGGCCGATGTCCCGCCGCTTCCCGGCACCTTCGTCGTCAACGCCGGCGAACTGCTGGAGCTGGCGACCAACGGCTATTTCCGCGCTGCGGTGCATCGGGTGGTGACGCCGCCGGCGGGGGTGGACCGGCTGTCGGCCGCCTTCTTCCTGGGGGCCGGGCTGGACGTCCGCGTGCCGGTTCTGCCGCTGCCGGACGATCTGGCCGCCGAGGCGCGCGGGCCGGAGCAGGACCCGCTGAACCCCCTGTTCGCGTCGGTCGGCGAGAACACTCTGAAGAGCCGCCTGCGCTCCCACCCCGACGTGGCGCAGCGCCATTACGCCGATCTCGTCGGCATTTCCGCCTGACCGCCGTCCAACCTCCGGATTTCCGAAAAGGGAGCCCCCCGATGACCGACCGTTCGCCGCGTTTCGAAACCCTGGCCGTCCATGGCGGCGCCTTCCGTTCCGATCCCGTCACCGGGTCCGTCGCGGTGCCGATCCACCAGACGACCTCCTACCAGTTCCAGGACACCGCCCACGCCCAGCGCCTGTTCGCGCTTGAGGAGCTGGGCAACATCTACACCCGCGTCACCAACCCGACGGTCGACGCGCTGGAGCAACGGCTCGCCGTTCTGGAAGGCGGAGCGGCGGCGGTGGCGGTCGCCTCCGGCCAGGCGGCGTCCTTCTATTCGGTGCTGAATCTGGCGCAGGCGGGCGACAACATCGTCACCTCGACCGACCTCTATGGCGGCACCTGGAACCTGTTCGCCAACACGCTGAAGCAGATCGGCATCGAGGCGCGCTTCGTCGATCCGGCCGATCCGGAGACTTTCCGCCGCGCCACCGACGACCGCACCCGCGCCTACTACGCCGAGACGCTGCCCAACCCGAAGCTGAACGTCTTCCCGATCCGCGAGGTCGCCGACATCGGCCGGGAACTCGGCGTGCCGCTGATCGTCGACAACACGGCGGCCCCGCTGACGGTGCGGCCCTTCGAGCATGGCGCGGCGGTGACGCTCTATTCGGCGACCAAATACATCGGCGGCCACGGCACCACCATCGGCGGCGTCCTGATCGACGGCGGCACCTTCCCGTGGGAGGCCCACGCCGCCCGCTTCCCTCTGCTGACCCAGCCCGATCCCAGCTATCACGGCGCCATCTGGACGGAAGCCGCCAAGCCGCTCGGCCCCATCGCCTACGCGCTGCGCGCCCGTGTCACCCTGCTGCGCGACATCGGCGCGGCGCTCAGCCCGCAGTCGGCCTTCCAGCTGATCCAGGGGCTGGAGACGCTGCCCCTGCGCATCCGCCAGCACAACGCCAACGCCATCCTCGTGGCGAACCACCTGAAGGCGCACGCCAAGGTGACGTCGGTCATCTTCCCCGGCCTTCAGGAGGGCGAGGCCCGGCGCCGGGCGGACGCCTATCTGAAGGGCGGTTACGGCGGGCTGGTCGGCTTCGAGCTGGCCGGCGGTGCGGAGGCGGGCCGGCGGTTCATCGACGCGCTGAAGCTGTTCTACCACGTCGCCAACATCGGCGATGCGCGGTCGCTCGCCATCCACCCGGCGACCACCACCCATTCCCAGCTGTCGCCGGAGGATCAGCGCGCCAGCGGCGTGACGCCCGGCTACGTCCGCCTGTCCATCGGCATCGAGCATCCGGACGACATCATCGCCGATCTGGAACAGGCGCTGGCGGAGGCGTGAGGAACGCCGTCCGATAACCCACAGACCGCGCGGATCACGGCCGGCACCGTCCCTTCATCGGGCGTGCCGGCCGAAATTTTTACAGGCATGCATATTTCTGTATGCGCTCAAACACTACTGTGTAAGTATGTTTATTGTAACATAAAGCGAAACAAATACGTGAAATATCGGTTCCGGACCTGCCGCGGACGCTCAGCCCGCCGCTTTGTCCGCGCGACCGATCAGCCCCGGAGGTTTCCGATGGCCAACGCGCCCGGCGCTCCCGCCACCCCATCCGTTTCATCTCTTGCATTCGGCGCCCATCTTGAGGCCCACCTCGACGCCGACGTCCTCGTTCTGGGCGGCGGCCCCGCCGGCACATGGGCGGCCATCGCCGCCGCGACCGCCGGCGCCCGCACCATCCTGGCCGACAAGGGCTTCTGCGGCACATCCGGCGCCACCGCCGCGTCGGGGACCACGCTGTGGTACGTCGACCCCGACCCGGCCAAGCGCGCGGCGGCCAAGGCGGCGCGCGAGGGGCTCGGCGGTCATCTGGCCGATCACGGCTGGATGGACCGCGTGCTCGACCGCACCCACGCGGCGGTCGGGCAGCTGGCCGACTGGGGCTATCCCTTCCCGCGCGACGCCGACGGGCGTGACCGCCGCGTGTCGGTGCAGGGGCCGGAATACATGCGGCTGATGCGCCGCCGGGTGAAGCAGGCCGGCGTGACCATCCTGGACCATTGCCCGGCGCTGGAGCTGCTGGTCGATGACGGCGGCGCCGTGGCCGGCGCGGCCGGTGTGCGGCGGCAGAAGGGAGGCCGCTGGGCCGTCCGGGCGAAGGCGGTGGTCATCGCCACCGGTGGCTGCGCCTTTCTCAGCAAGGCGCTCGGCTGCAACGTGCTGACCGGCGACGGGCTGCTGATGGCGGCGGAGGCCGGGGCCGACCTGTCGGGGATGGAGTTCTCCAACGCCTACGCCATCGCCCCGGCCTTCGGGTCGGTGACCAAGACCTTGCTCTATCAGTGGGCCAGCTTCACGCGGGCGGACGGCGCGGTCATTCCGGGCGCCGCGTCCAAGGGGGGCCGTTCGGTCATCGCGCGGGTCCTGGCGACCGAGCCGGTCTACGCCCGCCTCGACCGGGCCGAACCGGAGCTGTGGGCGGCGATGCGCCAGGCCCAGCCGAACTTCTTCCTGCCCTTCGACCGTGCCGGGATCGACCCCTTCACCCAGCGTTTCCCGGTGACCCTGCGGCTGGAGGGCACGGTGCGCGGCACCGGCGGCCTGCGGCTGGTCGACGAGACCTGCGCCACCGCGGTGCCCGGCCTGTTCGCCGCGGGGGACGCCGCGTCGCGCGAGCCGATCTGCGGCGGCTTCACCGGCGGCGGCAGCCACAACGCCGCCTGGGCGATGTCGAGCGGCCATTGGGCCGGGCAGGGGGCCGCCGACCACGCCCGCGCCCTGGGGAACGGGGCCCGCAACCTGCGGCGGGCCGGCGGCGCCGGACTGCGAGAGGGGAAGGGCGCTTCGATCGACGCCGCGGCGCTGACCCGCGCCGTCCAGGCCGAGGTCTTCCCCTACCACATCAACTATTTCCGTACGGAGGAGGGGCTGACCGGCGCGCTCGCCCGGCTGGACCGGCTGTGGAGCAATGCGGCCGGAGCCGCGCCATCCCCGGCCGACGGCTCCCTGCGCGCGCGGGAGGCCGCGGCGATGCTGGCGACCGCCCGCTGGATGTACCGCTCGGCGCTGGCGCGCACGGAATCGCGCGGCATGCACCGCCGCCTCGACCATGCCGCCCTCGATCCGGCGCAGCGCCATCTGCTGACGGTCGGGGGCCTGGACGAGGTCCATGTCTCCGCCCGTCCGGCGCCGCTCCATCCGGATCCCTCCGGGGCGACGCGGGAGTTGGCGGCATGATCGAATTGATCAGTCCGACGCGCTGCACCGGCTGCAACATCTGCGTCTCCATCTGCCCGATGGACGTGTTCCAGGCGGTGGGCGGGCAAGCCAAGGGGGCCGCGCCCACCATCGCCCGGCAGGCCGATTGCCAGACCTGCTTCCTGTGCGAGGCCCATTGCCCCGACGACGCCCTCTATGTCGCCCCCGACGCCGAGACGGTGACGGGGATCGCCGAGGATGCGGTGGCCGCCGCCGGCCTCTTCGGCAGCTACCGCCGCGCCATCGGCTGGAGCACCGGTCATCGCGACAACCGTTCCGCCGACCAGACCTTCCGGCTGCTGGCGCCCCATTGAGCGCCCGGCCGCACCCGACAGGAGTTCCCCGACCATGACCGTGTTCGATCCCTCCGCTGTGCGCCTCAGCCGCCGCCGCCTGCTGGCGGGCGCGGCGGTGACCGCCGGCGCCGTGACTGCCGGCGCATTCGCCGCCGCGCCGCTGTGGGCCGGCCCCGCGCGCGCCGCGGCGGCCAAGGCGACGCTGGCCTATGGCAGCACCGGCTACACCTGGGCGGTGCCCTTCGTCGCCGAGGCCGCCGGCACCTGGGCCGAGGCCGGCGTCGACCTCAACACCATGGAGTTCGAGAGCGGGCGCGATTCGATGCAGGCGCTGCTCGCCGGCTCCGCCGATTTCTCCGCCTCGACCGACACGCCGGTGGTGTTCGCGGTGCTGCAGGGGCTGCGCCCGCTGATCCTGGTGAACTACAGCCGCTATTCGCGCGACATGAAGATCGTCGTGCGCAAGGACGGCGGCATCGATCCGGCCAAGCCGGCCAGTCTGAAGGGCCGCCGGATCGCCACCCGCGTCGGCACGTCCGGGCAGTACATGCTGGCGAAGTATCTGGAATTCGCCGGGCTGGCGCAGAGCGACGTCGAGGTCGTCGACCTCACCCCGAACAACATGACCTCCGCCCTGGTGCGCGGCGACATCGACGGCTTCGCCTGGAGCAGCCAGTCGGCGGTGGTGGCGGAGCGCCAGTCGGGCGGCAAGACCGCGGTGATGACCCAGGACGGGCTGGAGAAATTCTTCCAGAGCCATCAGCTCCTGCTGACCACGGAAAAGGTGGTGAAGGAGAAGCCGGAGCTGGTCGCCGGCGCCATCAAGGCGCTTCAGGCGGCGGAGCGGCGGATTCACGCCGACGGCGGCTGGGCCGACCTGATCGCGCGGCGCATCCACACCCCGCCGAAGGAGATCCTGGAGGCGACGTCCGAATTCACCTTCAAGATCGCCTTCGACGACCGCTTCCTCGACGATCTGGTGGCGGAGGCGGAATGGGCCATCGCCGCCGGCCTCGCCAAGCGCCCGGCCGGCGACCTGCGCGCCCTGTTCCGCGGCCTGATCGTCGACTCGCCGCTGAAGGCGGTGGCGCCCGACCGGGTCAGCCTGACATGAGGAGGGGGGACATGAGCGGGCCGCTGATCGATTTCGACCGCGTGTCGCAGATCTACGCGTCCCGCGACGGGTCGCCGGTCTGGGCGCTGCGCGACGTGTCGCTGACGGTGGAGGCCGGCGAGTTCGTTTGCCTGATCGGCCCCTCCGGCTGCGGCAAGTCCACGCTGATCCACCTGCTCGCCGGCTTCCTGACGCCGACCTCGGGGGACGTGCGCTTCCGCGGCCGGCCGCTGGCCGGGCCGGGGCCGGAGCGCGGCGTGGTGTTCCAGGAATACGCCCTGTTCGCCTGGATGACCGCGCGGCAGAACGTCGAGTTCGGCCTGCGCATGCAGCGCGTCTCCGCCCCCATCCGGCGCCGCCGGGCGCTGGAGGCGCTGGACCGGGTCGGGCTGCGCCACGCCGCCGACCGCTACCCGCACGAGCTGTCGGGTGGTATGCGCCAGCGCGTCGCCGTCGCCCGCGCCCTGGTGGTGGAGCCGGAGGTGGTGCTGATGGACGAGCCCTTCGCCGCCGTCGACGCCATGACCCGCACCACCCTGCAGGAGGATCTGCTGCGGCTGTGGCGGGAGACCGGGGTGTCGGTCCTGTTCGTCACCCACAACATCGACGAGGCGGTCTTCCTCGCCCAGCGGGTGGTGGTGATGGGGGCCGGGCCGGGCGTCATCCGCGAGGATCTGACGGTCGATCTGCCCTACCCGCGCGACCGCGGGTCGGCGGACTTCGGCCGGGAATACGCCCGCATCGCCGCGGCGCTGGCCCGCGGCAGCCGGACGGCCGGCGGGGCCGATGGCGGAACCGATGGCGAACGGAGGGCCGCGTGACCGCGACGACGGAAGGCATGACCGGCGATCGCCGCGCCACCCTCCGGCGCCCGGCGGCGGACGCGGCAACCGACGGCGCGGCCTTCGCCGAGGCGTTCCGCCGCGCCCACCGCCGCGGCCGGCGGCGGGCGGCGTGGCTGCGCGCCCTGCTGAACGTGATGGGCATCCTGCTGTTCCTGGCGGTCTGGGAGGCGGTGCCGCGGCTCGGCACCTGGGTCAACCCGGTGCTGCTGCCGCCGCCGTCGGTGGTGTTCGACACCTTCGTCCCGATGCTGCTGTCCGGCGAGATTCCCGCCAACATCCTGGTCAGCCTGCGCCGGGCGGCGCTCGGCTTCGCCATCGCGACGGCGACCGGCGTGACCGCCGGGCTGTTGACCGCGCGCATCGGCCTGCTGCACCATGTCAGCGAGCCGATCCTGCACGGCTTCCGCTCCGTTCCCTCCATCGCGCTGGTGCCGCTGTCGGTGCTGTGGTTCGGCATCGGCGAGGGGTCGAAGGTGGCGCTGGTCGCCTGGGGCAGCTTCTTCCCGATCTGGATCACCACCTTCATCGGCGTGCGCGACGTGCCGGTGGCCTATCTGCGCTCCGCCGCCTGCCTGGGGGCGGGGCGGCTGGCGACGCTGCTGCTGGTGGTCCTGCCGGCGGCGCTGCCGATGATCCTGGCGGGCCTGCGGCAGGGCATCGCCGTCTCGCTGATCCTGCTGGTCGCTGCCGAGCTGTCGGGCGCGCGGGAGGGCATCGCCTACATGATGTCCACCGGCCACCAGATGTTCCGGGTCGACATCATGCTGATCGGGCTGGTGCTGCTCGGCACCTTCGGCTTCATCGCCGACCGCCTGTTCGTGGCGCTGATCCGCCGCCTGTTCCCCTGGTACACCACCGCCTCCTGAGGGCCGACGATGAGCGAACCGACCCTGATCCTGCGCAACGCGCGGGCCATCACCTTCGATCCGGCCCGTCCGCGCGCCAGCGCGGTGGCTCTGGCCGGCGACCGCATCCTCGCCGTCGGCGGGGAGGAGGTCGCCGGGCTCGCCACCGCATCGACCGAGGTGATCGACCTCGGCGGGGCGACTCTGATCCCCGGCTTCAACGACGCCCACGCCCATATGGAGCGCGAGGGGCTGAAGCGCCAGCGCCCCTCGCTGGCCGGCGCGCGCAGCGTCGGCGACATCCTGGAGCGGGTACGGGCGGCAGTGGCGGAAACGCCGCCCGGCCAGTGGATCGTCACCATGCCGATCGGCACGCCGCCCTTCTTCTTCGATGGCGCCGCCACCCTGGCCGAGGGGCGACCGCCGGACCGGCACGAGCTGGACCGCGCCGCGCCGGACCATCCCGTCCACATCCCCGGCCTGTTCGGCAACTGGGGCAAGCCGCCGGGGCACAGCGTCCTGAACAGCCGGGCGCTGGCGCTGAACGGCATCACGGCGGCGACCGTGCCGACCTGTTCCGGGGTCGAGATCCTGAAGGACGCCGATGGCGAGCCGACCGGCGTCATCGTCGAGCGCAACAGCCGCCCGACCGTCGAGTTCGACCTGCTGCCGGCGGTTCCCCGCTTCGGCTTCGCGGAACGGCTGGAGGGGGTGCGGCTGTCCCAGCGGCTCTACAACGCCCAGGGCACCACCAGCGTCTACGAGGGGCACGGCTCGGCGCCGGAGACCATCTCGGTCTACCGCCGCCTGTGGGAGCTGGGGGAGCTGACGGTGCGGGTCGGGCTGGTGGTCAGTCCGAGCTGGGCCGACATCGCCGAGGCACGCCGCGCCATGCGCGACTGGCTGGCCCACGCCCGCGGCGCCGGGCTGGGCGATCCCTGGCTGAGGCTGTCGGGTGTCCACATCGCCTATGGCGGCGATCCGGCGGTGGCCTGCTGCGCCCGCGCCAACCTGCCGGACACTGGCTGGTCGGGCTTCGTCGAACAGGCGTTGACCCCCGCCGACTTCCGCGAGACCTGCCTCCTGGCCGCCGAGCACGACCTGCGCCTGCACACCATCGTCAGCGACAAGCTGCACGAGGTGGTGCCGGTGCTGGAGGCGGTGAACGAGCGCCACGGGCTGTCCGGGCGGCGCTGGGTGATCGAACACATCGGCCGCGCCCGGCTGGCCGATCTGGAGGCGCTGAAGCGGCTGGACGTTCTGGTGACGACGATCCCGACCTACTTTCTGTGGAAGGGCGGAGCCGCCTATCTGGACGAGCCCGACGGCGGCGATCTGGTGGCGCCGCACGCCCACCTGCTGCGGCTGGGCATCCCGACCGCCATCGCCACCGACAACATCCCCTACGACCCCTTCTTCACCCTGTGGACGGTCTGCAACCGGCGCGAACGGACCAGCGGCCGGGTGATCGGTCCCGACCAGCGGCTGGACGCCGAGACGGCCCTGCGTCTGTTCACCGTGGCCGGCGCCGCCCTGACCTTCGACGAGGGCTGGAAGGGGCCGCTGCGCCCCGGCTTCGCCGCCGACCTCGCCGTGTTGTCGGAGGACCCCACCGCCATCGACCTGGACCGGCTGCGCGACCTGCGCTGCCACCTGACCGTCGCCGGCGGACGGATCGTCCATCGCGAGGGGGTATGAGCGGGCCGGCCCCCTTGCGGATCGTCATCGTCGGCGCCGGCGTGTCGGGCAGCGGCGTGGCCGCCGGGCTGGTGCGCGCCGGCGCCGCGGACGGCTTTTCCGCCCGGGTGGAGCTTGTGGACCCGCGGCCGTCGCTCGGCGCCGGCTTGACCTACGCCCCCGGCGGCGATCCGCGCCATCGGGTGAACGTGCCCTCCATCCGCATGACGGCGGCGACCGGCCGGACGGGAGAGGACGGCGCGGAGGAGGATTTCCATCGCTGGTGCCTGGAGCGCGGCGTGCTGGAGGCCGATCCGGCGGGCTGGTCGGAGGGGCTTCACTACCCCGCGCGGTCGGAATTCGGGCGCTACCTCGACGAACGGCTGCGGTCGCTGTTCGCCGCCCCCGGACCGGTGCGGGTGACCCACCGCCGCGACCGGGCGGTCGCCGCCCATCGCCGTGGGACGTCCCACGGAACGGGGTTCGTGGTGGAGATGGCCGGCGGCACGGCGACGGAGGCCGACGCGCTCGTCCTGTGCACGGGAAACCCGCCCCCCGAACTGCCGGGCGTGTTGGCGGCGCTGGGCGGGCACCCGCGGGTCGTCGCCGATCCCTGGGGGCCGGGCGCCCTCGACGGCGTTGCGCGGGACGACCGGGTGCTCATCGTCGGCACCGGCCTGACCATGGGCGACGTGGTCGCGACGCTGCTCGGCCGCGGCCATCGCGGACCGCTGACCGCCCTGTCGCGCCACGGGCTGGTGCCGCGCCCGCGCCCGGCCCAGGCCACGTCCTGGACCGACTTCACCGCCGATCCGCCCACCCGCGTCCGCGACCTGCTGCGCCGCGTGCGCGCCGCGGTCGCCGCCGCCCAGCGGGCGGGGCGGCCCTGGACCGACGTGCTGGAAAGCGTGCGTCTCCAGAACGGAGTCCTGTGGTCCGCCCTGCCGCTCGACGAGCGGCGGCGGTTCCAGCGCCATCTTCGGGTCTGGTGGGACGTCCACCGCTTCCAGGCGGCCCCGCAGGTCGCCCGTCTGGTGGGGGACGCACAGGCGGACGGGCGCCTCGCCGTGCTGGCCGGCCGGCTGGTCGCGGCGAGCGCCGGGAAAGGCGCCTCGGGCGGTGACGGGTTGTGGGTCGTCCACCGGCCGCGTGGCGGGGAGGGTCCGGTCGGGCGGAGCTACGATGCCCTGGTGAACTGCACCGGCGCCGGGCATGGGGCCTCCTTCGGCCGCAACGCGCTGCTGGCCGGCTTGGCCGCCCAGGGGCTGATCCGGCCGGACCGGCTCGGCCTGGGGATCGAGGTCGACGGGCGCGGCCGGGCGCTCGACGCCGCCGGGCTGCCGGTTCCCGGCCTGTTCGTGGTGGGACCGCCGACCCGTGGCAGCCTGGGCGAGGTGGTCGGCGCGTCGGAGATCGTTCCTCACGCGCTGGCGGTCGCCGAGGCTCTGACGGGGCTGCGCCGCGACCGGCCGCCGCCCGGATAACCCCGTCAGATCGTGTATTCGGGTTCGGGCAGGCTCATGTCCATTTCCACCGCCGGGGCTTGGCCGGAGGTCGACCAGCCGACGACGCGGGCGGGAACGCCGGCCACCGTGGCGCCGGGCGGCACCGGTTTCAGAACGACGCTGCCGGCGCCGACCTTGGCGTGGCGGCCCACCTCAATGTTGCCCAGCACCTTGGCCCCGGCGGCCAGAAGCACGCCGTCGCGCACCTTGGGATGGCGGTCGCCATGCTCCTTGCCGGTGCCGCCCAGCGTGACGCCCTGGAGGATCGACACGTCGTCGCCGACCACGGCGGTCTCGCCGATCACCACCCCCGTCCCATGGTCGATCAGCACGCCGCGCCCGATGGAAACGGCGGGGTGGATGTCCACCGCGAACACCTCCGACACCCGGCTCTGCAGGAAATGGGCGAGGTCACGGCGCCCCTGCGCCCACAGCCAGTGGGCGACGCGGTGCCATTGCAGCGCGTGGAAGCCCTTGAAGTAGAGGAAGGGCGTCAGAAGGCCATCCGCGGCCGGGTCGCGGGTGACGATGGCCGTCAGGTCGGCGACCGCCGCCGCGATGATTCCGGGATCGCCGGCATGGGCCTGCTCGGTGACGTCGGCCAGCCGTTCGGCGGGGATGTACCAGTCGCCCAGCTTGCGCGCCAGATGCCCGCCGAGCGCGGAGGCGAAGCCATCGTGCGACAGCACGGCGATATCGTGCGACAGAACCGCGATGTGGATGAAGCCGCGCAGCAGCGGATCGCTCTCCGCCGCGGCCTCCGCCTCGGCGCGCAGACGCGCCCACAGGGCCGCCCGCTCCCGGTCGGAGTCCGTCTCGAATCCACCGAGGTTGGCGGGGGTCTGGGCGAAGCGGGCGGGGGTGACGATGCGGCCCATGGGGCGTTTCCTTCCGGTCAGTGGCCGCGCCGGACCAGCGTGTGGCGGATGCGGTGCAGGGCGGCGGTCAGCGCGTCCAGATCCTCGCAGGTGTTGTAGAAGGCCAGCGATGGACGCACCGTGCTCTCCACCCCGAAGCGCCGCAGGATCGGCTGCGCGCAATGATGGCCGGAGCGCACCGCGATGCCCTCCCGGTCCAGCGCCCGGCCCACCTCCTCCGTCCGGCAGCCGTCAAGAACGAAGGAGAGGACTCCGGCCTTCTCGCGCGCCGTGCCGATCAGCCGCAGGCCGGGAACGGTCGACAGGCCGGCGGTGGCGTACTCCAGCAGGGAATGCTCGTAGGCGGCGATGACCGGCATGCCGATGCGGTCGAGATAGTCGATGGCCGCACCCAGCCCCACCGCGTCGGCGATGTTGCCGGTTCCGGCCTCGAACCGCATCGGGGCGGGCTGGTAGACGGTCTTCTCGAAGGTCACGTCGGCGATCATGTTGCCGCCGCCCTGCCAGGGCTGCATGCCCTCCAGCACCTCTTCCCGGCCGTAGAGCAGGCCGATGCCGGTCGGGCCGAACATCTTGTGGCCGGACAGCACGAAGAAGTCGCAGCCCAGCGCCTGCACGTTCACCGGCATGTGCGACACCGCCTGCGCGCCGTCCACCAGCGTGACCGCCCCGGCGGAGCGCGCCATCGCCACCATCTCCGCCGCCGGGGTCACCGTGCCGAGCGCGTTGGACACCAGCGTGAGCGACACCAGACGGGTGCGCGGGTTCAGCAGCCGGGCGTACTCGTCCAGCCGGATCTGGCCGTCCTCGTCCACCGGAACCACCCGCAGCCGCGCCCCGGTCTCGGCGCAGAGCTGCTGCCACGGCACGATGTTGGCGTGATGCTCCAGCCAGGTGACGACGATCTCGTCGCCCTCGCGGATGTGCTGGCGGCCCCACGCCTTGGCGACGAGGTTGATCGCCTCGGTCGCGCCGCGGACGAAGACGATTTCGTCCGTGTCGGCGGCCCCGACGAAGCGGCGGGCCTTCTCGCGCGCCTCCTCATAGGCGTCGGTGGCGCGGGCGGCCAGCGCGTGGGCGGCGCGGTGGATGTTGGAGTTCTCCTCCGCGTAGAAGCGGGCGAGCCGGTCGATCACCGCCTGCGGCTTCTGCGTGGTGGCCGCGTTGTCCAGCCAGATCAGCGGCTTGCCGTGCACCGTCTGGTTCAGGATCGGGAAGTCGCGGCGCGCGGCGCGCGGGTCGAAGGCCGGGCTTGCGGGCGGCGGCAGATCCGGCACCTGCTCGGCGCGGAGCTGCACCGACAGGGCGCCGACCTCCACCAGAAGGCCCGGGGCTGCGGGAACGGCGGAAGGTACGGCGGTAGTGGGCACAGTGGCGGAGGGCACGGTGGCGCCGTGACCGGCCGCCGCGTTGCGCCCGCCGTCGAGGAAATAGGGCGCGCCGGAAGGCAAGGGCGGAGCGCCAGCGACCGGCCCCGCGACCGGTGTGGAGGGAACCGTGGCGGCACCCGGCAGCGCCGGGACCAGCGACAGGGCGCCGCCCAGCGAATGCAGGATCGTCCCAAGCCCGCCGTCGCCGGTCGCCGGCGGGATGGCGGGCGCCGTGGGCCGCAGCGACGGAGCGGGGGAGGCGGACGGGTTGGCCACCGGACCCGGCTGTGGCGCCGCGGGCAGCGGTCCCGGCGCCTGCGCCGCCGACAGCCCGGACGGCGGGGCCACGGCGGGCGCCGGGCCGGAGGGAAGGGCCTGGAAGAACTGGTTCGCGAGGCGGGCGATCAGAGCGATGTCCGGCAATCCCGCCTCCGGTCCGCCGAACCCCGCCGCCGGTGGCGGCGGGGTCAGGGCGGCGGCGTCAGGCGTAGTCATAATAGTTGCCGACATGGACATCCTCCAGCACGCCGATGGCATCCTCGGTCAGGATCGCGGCCGAGCAGTAGAGCGAGATCAGGTACGAGGCGATGGCCTTGCGGTTGATCCCCATGAAGCGGACCGACAGGCTGGGGGCCACCTCGCCGGGGACGCCGGGCTGGAACAGGCCGATCACGCCCTGCTTCGCCTCGCCGGTGCGCAGCAGGAGGATGCTGGTGCGGCTTTCGGGGGTGACGTGCAGCTTGTCGCTGGGGATCAGCGGCAGGCCGCGCCAGGTCAGGAAGGGCGAGCCGTGCAGGGTGACCGTGGGCGGCGGAACGCCACGGCGGGTGCATTCGCGCCCGAAGGCGGCGATGGCGCGCGGGTGGGCCAGGAAGAAGGCCGGCTCCTTCCACACCTTGGCGATCAGCTCGTCCAGATCGTCGGGGGTGGGCTGGCCCTTGCGCGTCTTGATGCGCTGGCTGGGGGCGGCGTTGGTCAGCAGGCCGTATTCGGCGTTGTTGATCAGCTCGCTCTCCTGGCGCTCCTTCACCTTCTCGATCAGCAGGCGGAGCTGCTCCTGGATCTGGTCGATCGGATGGCTGTAGAGGTCCGAGACGCGGGTCTGCACGTCGAGAACGGTGGTGACCGCGTTCAGCGAATATTCCCGCGGGTTCTCGTCGTAGGGGACGAAGGTTTCCGGCAGGTCGGCGTCGTTGCGCGGGCTGCACTCCACCTCGGTCCGCACCTGTCCCTGGGGATCGACGACCCGGTTCAGGCGGTAGATGCCGGCCTCCACCGGGGTCCAGGGCAGGAAGGACACCAGCCAGCGCGGCGTTATGCCCGACCACTGCGCCCGTGTCTTCGTGGCGTTGGCGAGCTGGCGGGCCGCCTGCTCGTTCAATGTTCGGCGCAGCTCGGTGTCTTCGGACATGAAATCGGCTCCTTTGGAAGGGCGGCGGAGGAAAACGGCAGCCGGCGCCATGCACCGACTCCGGGGAATCGGCGGTTTGCGGACGCGGAAATGAAAGGTCGATGGGCGGGAGCGGACATCCGGCTCGGCGATACGGCCTATGGGATGGCGCCGGCCCGCCGAAGGTGGATATGACCATGCATGGCTTTCGCCACGGCCTCAAGCATCGGCGGCGGCCCGGGCGTCGATTGGTCCGCTATAACAGACAAGCCTCCGCTCGATTGTGCGAAGACGCGGCGAAAGGAGTTCCGGCGGATCAAGAGGTGGGCCGGATGATTGTTTCCTATTATTCCAATAGATATTACGGATGGTCACTTCCGTTTCCGGTGGCGGGCTGCTCCTTCATCTGCGTGAGACTTTCAGGCAATTGGTTGGAGCCCTCGTAAGATCGGTGTCATTCCTCACGAGCGGGAACTCGCCGATGGGGCATTCACCCTCTGGTAAGCACGTGTGGAGTTTGTTGTACAATGAAGTGGCGCAATTGGACTCTGTTAAATCTATTTGAATAGTAGGCAATGCGCGTTATTCTCCCCTCGTCGCAGGGAAAGTCCTGCGCAATGAGGGAACGAGCCGTGAGCGCCGCGAACGACGACTACGCCCCCAGCACGCCGGACTCGGCGATTCCCGCCGCCCTTGGCCGCAATCTGAGACGGTTGCGCACCCGCCAGGGGCTGTCTCTGGAGCGGCTGGCCCGCCTGTCCGGGGTCAGCCGGGCGATGCTGGGACAGATCGAGCTGGGACGGAGCGCCCCCACCATCACCGTGCTGTGGAAGATCGCCCGCGCCCTGGACGTGACGCTGACGGCGCTGACCCGGCTGGACGGGCGGGGCGACGTGCTTCTGATGCGGGAGGATCAGGCGCGCAGCTTCGTCTCGCCGGACGGGCTGGTGCGGTCACGGCTCCTCGCGCCGCCGGGGGAGGGGCGGGGGGCCGACTTCCTCGAAATCCGCCTGCGGCCGGGAGGATGCGAAACCGGCGGCGGCGTTTCCTCCGGCGCCAGCATCAATCTGGTGGTGGCGGAGGGGGCCGTGGAACTGTGCGTCGGCAAGGGATCGCACCGTCTCGTGGCCGGCGACGCCGTCCTGTTCGAGGCGGAACGGACCTACCAGTGCCGCAACGCCGACGATGTGGAGGCTCGGCTGTTTCTGGTCCTTTCGCACGGCGAGGGCTGAAGGCAGCCACCGACCCCCGTGGCCACCCGCCGATATTTTACATATTAAGGAAAGCATAATCTTCTGGTTTGCCAAAAATCTTCTGGAAATGCATATGCGGGTGTGAATAAACTCAATTTACCTAGTAGGAAAATAGATAATCAAGGCACGGACATCCATGGCACTACCGAGTTCGCCCCCGGACGCCGCTGCACCCGATGCGGAGCGGCTCCTGGGGCTGTACGCCACGATGCAGCGGATTCGCGTCTTCGAAACGCTGGCCGACGAGGCCCACAAGGCCGGGCAGGTGGCGGGCTACATCCATCTGTCCATCGGGCAGGAGGCCATCGCCGCCGCGGTCGGGGCGAATCTGCGCGAGGACGACGTGCTGACCAGCACGCACCGCGGCCATGGCCACACCATCGCCAAGGGCGCCGACCCGCTGGCCATGTTCCGCGAGCTGTGCGGGCGGGCCGGGGGCACCTGCGGCGGCAAGGGCGGATCGATGCACATCGCCGACTTCTCGGTCGGCATGCTGGGCGCCAACGGCGTCGTGGCCGCCGGCCTGCCCATCGCGGTCGGCGCCGCCCACGCCATCGCGCTGAAGGGCGAGGACCGGATCGCCGTCTGCTTCTTCGGCGACGGCGCCACCAACCGCGGCCCCTTCCTGGAGGCGTTGAACTGGGCCGCCGCCTTCCGCCTGCCGGTGCTGTTCGTCTGCGAGGACAACGGCTATGGCGCCACCACCCGCACCGGCAGCGTGTCGGCGGGCGGCGGCCCCGGCGTTCGGGCGGAAAGCCTGGGCATCCCGGTCACCGTGGTGGACGGCAACGACCTGGCGGCGGTGGACGCGGCGGCGGCGGCCCTCGTCCGCGCCGTGCGCGAGGGCGGAGGGCCGCAATTCCTGCACGCCCGCACCTACCGTTTCCGCGGCCACACCTCCAGCGACCCGGCCACCTACCGCGACGCGGCGGAGGTGCAGGCGCAGCTCGCCGGCAACGACCCGATCCGCCGCGCCGCCGCCACGCTGGCCGGACTCGGCGTGACGCCGGACGCGCTGGAGCGTGTCGAGCGCCACGAGCGCGAGGCGCTGGCCGCCGCCCTCGCCACGGCTCTGGACAGCCCCTGGCCGGACCTCGGCACCGCCTTCACCGACGTACAGGACATCGGAGCGCCGCAATGAGCCGCCTGACCTACCGCGAGGCGGCGCGCCTCGCCCTCGCCCACGAGCTGGCCGCCGATCCCGCCGTCTGGACGCTCGGCGAGGACATCGGCCGCGGCGGTGTGTTCGGCCAGTACCAGGGGCTCCAGGCCGAATTCGGCCCGACCCGCGTCGTCGACACGCCGATCTCCGAGGCCGCCATCATGGGCGGCGCGGTCGGCGCCGCCCTGCTCGGCACCCGTCCGGTGGTGGAGATGCGCTTCTCCGACTTCGCGCTCTGCGCGGTGGACGAGCTGGTCAACCAGGCGGCCAAGGCGCGCTACATGTTCGGCGGGCAGGCCCGCGTGCCGCTGGTGGTGCGCCAGCCGGTCGGGCTGTGGAGCAACTCCGCCGCCCAGCATTCGCAGTCGCTGGAGTCCTGGTACGTCCACATCCCCGGCCTCGTCGTGCTGGCCCCGGCGACGCCCGCCGACAATTACGGGCTGCTCCGCGCCGCCATCCGTTCCGATGACCCGGTGGTCCATCTGGAGCACAAGGACCTGTGGCCCGCGGAGGGCGAGGTGCCGCTGGACGGCGACTGGGAGGTGCCGATCGGCGTCGCCCGCCGCGTGCGCGAGGGCCGCGACGTGACCGTCGTCACCTGGTCCGGCGGCGTCCGCATCGCCGAGGAAGCCGCCACCCTGGCCGAGACGCAGGGCGTGTCGCTGGACATCCTCGACCTGCGCAGTCTGTGGCCGTGGGACCGCGGCGCGGTTCTGGATTCAGTCGCCCGCACCGGGCGGCTGCTGGTGGTGCACGAGGCGGTCGAGGTGGCCGGCTTCGGCGCGGAGATCGCGGCGACCGTGGCCGACGCGCTGTTCGGCGCGCTGAAGGCGCCGGTGCGCCGGCTGGGCGCCCCGCGCATCCCCGTCCCCTATTCCCCGGCGCTGGAACCGGCGAGCCGGATCACCGCCCCGGCGGTCGCCGCCGCGGCCGCCGGTCTGGTCTCCTGGCGCTCCTGACCCCATTCCCCTCTTCGGAGTTCCTGTTCATGCTGACGAGAACGCGCCCCCTGCTGGCCGCCGCGCTGACCCTGTTCGGCGCGCTGGCCGCCGTCTCCGTGCCCGCTGGCGCGGCCGAGTACAAGAGCGAATACAAGCTGTCGGTGGTCGGCAGCCGCCCCATCCCCATCGCGGAGGGGGCCTACCGCTGGGCCGAGCTGGTCACCGAGAAGACCGGGGGCCGCATCACCGTGAAGGTCTATCCCGGCTCCAGCCTCGTCGGCGGCGACAACACGCGGGAGTTCACCGGACTGCGCCAGGGCTCCATCGACCTGCTGGTGAACTCCACCATCAACCTGTCGCCGACGGTGAAGGAGGCCAACCTCTTCTCGCTGCCCTTCCTGTTCCCGGACAGCAAGGCGTTCGACGCGGTCGCCCAGGGCGAGCCGGGCAAGGCGCTGTTCGGCATCCTGGAATCCAAGCAGGTCATGCCGCTGGCCGTGGGCGAGAATGGGTTCCGCGCCCTGTCCAACTCGAAAAAGCCGGTGCGCACGCCGGATGATCTGAAGGGGCTGAAGGTCCGCGTCGTCGGGTCGCCCATCTTCAACGACATCTTCACCGCGCTGGGCGCCAACCCGACCCAGATGACCTTCGCCGACCTGCAGCCCGCCCTGTCCACCGGCGCCGTGGACGGGCAGGAGAACCCGGTCAGCCTGTTCCTCGCCGCCAAGCTCTACGGCCTGAACCAGAAGCATCTGACGCTGTGGAACTACATCGCCGACGCCGGGCTGTTCATCGCCAACAAGGAGGTGTGGGAGAGCTGGACGCCGGAGGACCGGGCGCTCGTCCACGACGCTGCGGTGCAGGCCGCCGCCGAGTTCACCGCCCTGTCGCGCCAGGGCCTGACCGCCGAGGACCGCTCCGCCCTGACCGCCCTGGCGTCCCACGGGGTGCAGGTGGTGACCACGGAGCAGACCGATGTGGCGGCCTTCCGCAAGGCGACCCGCCCGGTCTACGAGAAATGGACGCAGACGGTCGGCGCCGACCTCGTGCGCAAGGCCGAAGAGGCCGTGGCGAGGAGCCGCTGAGACCCGCGATGGCCGAACCCAACCCCGAATCTGGCGCGGACACGCCCCGCGTCCCCCTTGCCATCGAGGAGGCGCTGGCCGCCGCCGCGATTGCGGTCATGGGGCTGATCACCTTCGCCAACGTGGTGACGCGCTACACCACCAACGTCTCGCTGGCCTTCACGGAGGAATACGCCATCGTCCTGATGGTGGTGATGACCCTGCTGGGCGCCTCGGTTGCGGTGGCGCGCGACCATCACATCCGCATCGGCTTCCTGATCGACCGGTTCGGGCCGCGCGGGCGGTTGCGGGCGGAGCTGCTGGCGCTCGGCGTCACGGCCCTGGTGTTCGGGGCGCTGGTCGCGCTGGGCACATTGATGACCATCGACGAGTACCGGTTCGAGATTTCCTCGCCCGGTCTCGGCGTGCCGCAATGGCTCTACACGCTGTGGCTTCCGCTGCTGTCGGCGGTGGTCACGCTGCGGGCGCTCGGGCGGGCGGTGCGGGTGGTCCGGCGGCCGGACATCCTGCGGGCGGGGGCCGGCGAGCCATGATCCCGCTGCTGCTGTTCGCCGGCTTCTTCCTGCTGCTGTTCCTCGGCGTGCCCATCGGGGTGGGGCTGGCGTTCGCCGGGGCCGTCGCCATCGCGCTGGAGGGCTCGGGCATCCTGTCGCTGTCCACCACGGTCTACACCGGGGTGGCGAAGTACCCGCTGCTCGCCATTCCGATGTTCGTCCTGACCGGGCTGATCTTCGAGCGGTCGGGGGTGGCGGCGCGGCTGGTCGCCTTCGCCCTGGCGGTGGTCGGCAAGCGGCAGGGGGCGCTGCCGGCGGTCGCCATCGTCGTCGCGATGTTCATGGGCGGCATCTCCGGCTCCGGCCCGGCGACCTCCGCCGCGGTCGGCGCCGTGATGACCGCGGCCATGCTGAAGGAGGGCTATCCCCGCGCCTTCACGGCCAGCGTCATCGGCGCCGCGGCGGCGACCGACATCCTGATTCCGCCCTCCATCGCCTTCATCGTCTACAGCATCCTGGTGCCGCAGGCGTCGGTTCCGGCCCTGTTCGCCGCCGGGATCGTGCCGGGCATCCTCGCTGGTCTGGCGCTGATCGTCCCGGCGGTCTGGCTGTCGCGCCGCCACGGCTTCGGCGAGACGGCGCGGGAGGGCGAGGCGCGCCCGCCGCTGTGGCCCGCCTTGCGCGAGGCGGTGTGGGGTCTGATGGCCCCGGTGGTCATCCTCGGCGGGCTGCGCGGCGGGCTGTTCACCCCGACCGAGGCGGCGGTGGTCGCCGCGGCCTACGGCCTGTTCGTCGGCTTCTTCGTCTACCGCACCCTGACCCTGCGCGACCTCTACGGCCTGCTGGTCGAGGCGGCGGAGGTGTCGGGGGTGATCCTGACGGTGGTGGCGCTGGCCGGCGTCTTCGCCTGGGCGACCGCGACGCTCGGCATCATCGACCCGGTGGCGCGGGGCATCCTGGGGCTGGGGATCGGCGAATACGGCGTGCTGGCGCTGCTGATCGGCGTGCTGGTGGTGATCGGGATGTTCCTGGACGGCGTGTCCACCTTCCTGATCCTGCTGCCGATCCTGGTACCCATCGCCAACCACTTCCAGTGGGATCTGGTGTGGTTCGGGGTGATCCTGACCATGAAGCTGGCCATCGGCCAGTTCACGCCCCCCATGGCCGTCAACCTGATGGTCACCTGCAAGATCGCCGGAACCACCATGGAGGCGACGGTGCGCTGGGTCGGCTGGCTGATCCTGGCGATGTTCGTGGCGCTGGCCCTGGTCGCCGCCCTGCCGCAACTCGCCCTGTGGATTCCCCACACGCTGGGCTACGAGTGAGACGCGCATCATGAGCGAAGCGAAGGCCGGACGTCTGGCCGGCAAGGTGGCGCTGGTCTTTGGCGCGGGTTCCTCCGCCCCCGGCTGGGGCAACGGCAAGGCGACGGCGGTCGCCTATGCCCGCGAGGGCGCCCGCGTGGTCGCCGTGGACAAGGTGGCGGAGGCCGCGGAGGAGACCGCCGCCCTGATCGCCACGGAAGGCTTCGCGGCGCTGGCCGTCACCGCCGACGTGACGAAAGGGCCGGAGATCGCGGCGGCGGCCGAACGGACGCTCGCCGCCCACGGGCGCATCGACATCCTGCACAACAACGTCGGCATCACCGAGCCCGGCGGGCCGGTGGAGACCAGCGAGGAGAGCTGGCGCCGGGTGCTCGACACCGACCTGACCGGCGTCTTCCTGACCTGCAAGCAGGTGTTGCCGGTGATGGTGGCGCAACGGTCGGGGGCGATCGTAAACATCTCCTCCATCGCCGCGATCCGCTGGGCCTACCCCTACATCGGCTACGCGGCGGCGAAGGCCGGGGTCAACCAGTTCACCGTCGCGGTGGCCCGCCAGCACGCCCGCGACGGAATCCGCGCCAACGCCGTCATGCCCGGCCTGATCGACACGCCGATGGCCCGCAGCCAGATCGCCGCCCATTACAAGGACGCCGGGGAGATGCGCCGGGCGCGCGATGCGCTGTGCCCGCTGGGCTTCCAGGGGACGGCCTGGGACATCGCCGCGGCGTCGGTCTTCCTGGCGTCCGACGAGGCGCGCTACATCACCGGCGTGTGCCTGCCGGTGGACGGCGGGCTCAGCCTCGGCATCGGCTGAGCCCTGTTCCGTTCCTTACCAGCCGGGGACGGCGGCGCCGTTGAACTTGGTCTGGATGAACTCCTTGACCACCGGCGACTGGTAGGCGGCGACGAATTTCTTCACCCACGGCTGGTCGGCGTCCTTCCGGCGCACGACGATCTCGCAGGTGTACTGCGACTGCGGGCTTTCCAGGATCAGCGAATCCTTGACCGGGTTCAGCTTGGCCTCCAGCGCGTAGTTGGTGTTGACGGCCGACGCGTCCACGTCGTCCAGCGAATGGACGAGCTGCGGCGATTCCAGCTCCACGATCTTCAGTTTCTTCGGGTTCCCGACGATGTCGAGCGGGGTGGCCTTGATGCCAGCCCCCGGCTTCAGCGTGATCAGCCCGGCGCTCTCCAGCAGCAGGAGCGAGCGGGCGCCGTTGCTGGGGTCGTTGGGGATGGAGATGGAAGCGCCCACCGGCAGGTCGGCCACCGTCTTGTGGCGCTTGGAATAGACGGCGATGGGGAACAGCGTCGTCTTGCCGACCGGCACGATGTCGTAGCCGCGGGCGTCGATCTGCGCCTTCAGGAAGGGCAGATGCTGGTAGGAGTTGGCCTCCAGGTCGCCGGCGGCCAGCGCGGCGTTCGGCTGTATGTATTCGGTGAATTCGACGATCTGGATGTCCAGCCCGTCCTTGGCGGCGTTGGCCTTGACGACTTCCAGGATCTGGGCGTGCGGGCCGGAGGTGGCGCCGACCTTGATGGTCTGGGCGTAGGCCGGGGCGGCCAGGGCGACCAGCAGGCCGGTGGCGGCGAGGATGAGGCGCTTCATGATGAATGCGGTCTTTCCAGTGGGACGAATGGGGGTTGGACGGGCGAGGATCAGGCAGCGGCGCCGGCGGTGAGGAGGATGCGCTCCATCTCGCGGACCACCGGCTTCTCGATCAGCTTGCCGTCCACCACGACGAGGCCGGTCGTGCTCTCCTGGAAGGCGGCGATGATGCGGCGGGCGTGGGCCACCTCCTCCGCCGTCGGCGTGAAGGCGGCGTGGATGGCCGCCAGATGGCCGGGATGGATCAGCGCCTTGCCGGTGAAGCCCAGGGCGGCGGCGCGGCGGGCCTCCGTTTCCAGCCCGGCGGCGTCCTCCAGGTCGAGGAAGGGCACGTCCAGCACGGCGACGCCGGCCCGCGCCGCCGCGTGCACGATGCGCGAGCGAGCGTAGAGCAAAGCGTCCCAGGTCGGGCGGACGCGCAGTTCCGCCGACAGGTCGACGGCGCCGATGAACAGGGCGATGATGGAGGGATCGGCCTCGGCGATCTCGGCCACCCGTTCCAGCCCCTCCGCCGTCTCGATGATGACGTAGAGGGCCACCGGCTCGGGGCGCGAGCGCAGCAGGTCGGCGACGATCCGCACCTCGTCGGCGGAGCGCACCTTGGGCAGGACCAGCGCGTCGGGCAGGGTCTCCAGCGTCAGGATGGCGCCGATGTCGGCGATCCCTTCCGGGGAGCGGATGCTGTTGATGCGCAGGGCCTTTTCCGCCCGCGCGGCGCGCTGCCCGTGATAGGCGGGCAGGGAGAGGGCGCGCGCTTCGTCCTTGCGGTCGGGAGCGACGGCGTCCTCAAGGTCGATGCACACCACGTCCGCACCCGTCTCCAGCGCCTTGGCGAAGCGGTCGGGGCGGAGGCCGGACACGAACAGGAAGCTGCGGCGGCGGATGGATCGAAGGTCGGTCATGTCGGTGTTTCCGTGTCTCGGAACGAGGATGAATCGACCGGCGGGCGCCACAGCGCGTGGACGTACTCCTCGCCGGTCAGGTCGGGGGTGTCGAAGGCGCGCAGGCGCTCCAGATGCGCCGCGCGGTCGGCGAGCCACAGGTCGCGCCCGATGGCGGAAACGAGGCGGGGAACGCCGTGCCTCAGGCTGGCGATCTCCCCGACCGCGCGCCCATGGCTGACGACGCCGCCGTAGGTGAAATTGTGGATGTCCTTCAGAAAGGGCGCCGTGCCGGGCGCCTTCTCCACGAACTCGAAGCCCGGCCCCAGATAGGGGTTGGCGGCCAGCCCCGCGTCCTCCTCGCCGGGCGGCGGGGCGTAGCGGTCGCGCCAGAGGGCGATGGTCTCCGCAAAGCCGGCCAGTTCCGGACGGCGGGCGAGGTCGGTGCGGTAGCCGGTGCCGGCGATCACACAATCGAAGCGGTGACGCCCGTCGGCCGCCTCCACCTCGACGGTCCCCCCGGCGTCGTGCGCCGCGATCCAGCCGGCGGCGAGATGCAGGTGGAAGTTGGCAAAGCGCGTGGCACGGCGCACCGTGTCCGGCATCGGGCCGGGCGCGTTCGCGAAGAAGCGCCGCATCAGGCTCCAGCGGTCGGCGTCCGGCAGCTCGTGGAAATGGTCGAGCGCGCCGGCGTAGGACAGGCCCTTGACCGTGGTGACCCGCGTCAGGTCGGCGTTGCGGCAGAACAGATGGACGGCGGCGGCGCCTTGCTCCAGAGCGGTGGCGGCGGTGTCGAAGGCGGAGGAGGCCGCCCCGAGAACGCCGATCACCTTCCCGCCAAGCGCCGCGAAGTCGATGGGATCATCGGTGTGAGCGTAGAGGCTCCGCGGCAGGCTGTCCGCGATGACCGGCGGGACGAAGGGGCCGCCGCTGCCGTCCATCCCGGTCGCCAGCACCAGCTTGCGCGCGGTCTCGGTCCGAGCCTCGCCATCCCGCTCCAGACTCAGACGGAAGCCGTGCGGCGCCGTGGCGTCCAGCGGTTCGATGCGGGTCAGGCGGGTGCGGTTGCGCACGGCGATCCCAGTCGCACGCCGGTACCAGCGCACATAATCCGCCCACACCGTGCGCGGGATGCGCCCGAGGACGGCGTAGGCGTCCGCCCCGAACGCCGCCTCGTACCAGGATCGGAAGGTCAGGCCGGGCAGGCCGAGTTCCGGGCCGGGCAGGGTCTTCACCGACCGCAGGGTCTGCATGCGGGCGGTGGTTTCCCACACGCCCTCGCGGCCTTCCTCCGCGGCGTCGATGACGGTGATGTTGGTGATGCCCGCCCGGCGCAGCGCGAAGGCAACGGCCAGCCCGCTCTGCCCGGCGCCGACGACAACCACGTCATGGTCGATGCCGGGGGTGGGCGGCACCCAGTTCCCGCCGGTGTCGCCCAGCCGGTCCAAAGCGTGCGCCACATCCGCGGCCAGCGCGTCCACGGCGGCGGTGTCGATGGTCATGCTTGCTCTCCCGCAGGAGCCGCATCCGGGACCGGCTCGATCCACATGCGCACCTTCACCGCGCCGAAGCCGCCGACCGCCGGGCCGGGGTCGGTGCAGTGGGCGCCCGGCAGGGACAGGGACACCGCACCCTCCCGCCCGAAGCGGTCGAAGGCGATGCCGACGCGCTGCGCCAGCATCCCCATCAGGAAGACGCAGACCGGCCCGGTCGTCTGCGCCGGGTCGAGGTTCGCGCCCTGCATGACGTAGCGCTGGCCGACGCGGACCCCGGCCATGCAGCGCTCGGCCTCCACGACCTCCGCGACCACCTGATGGCGGGCGCAGCCATCGAAGAAGCCCTTGGAGCCCTCCAGCATCGCGGCGACGGCGGGGCGTTCTGCCTCCGGCGTGTCGGCGATGAAGGCATCGGGCACCGCTCGCCCGAAGAAGTCGGCGGCTGTCTTGCGGTCCATGATCGGATGCTCCTCCGTCGCCTCAGCGGCCCGCCGGGTCGCGCCAGACCTCGCCGAACAGGCGCAGCCAGTTGCCGCCCAGCAGCTTGGCGATGCGCGGCTCCGGCCAGCGGCGGCGCTCCATGGCGGCGGTCAGGTTGGGAAAGCCGTCCAGCCGCTCGAATCCCGGCGGGTTGCGCACCTCCCCGACCTCCAGCAGGCGGCGCCCGGTGCCCTTGTCGAGCGTGAAGTATCGGATGCCGTCCGCGTCCACGTCCTGGGTGAAGTCGGTGCCGATGGCGACGTGATCCTCGCCGCACAGATTCACGGTGTGCTCGACGGCGTCCAGGTAATCGTCGATGGTGCTGTCGTTGCCGCGCGGCATGAAGGGCGGGAACATGGTCACGCCGACCACGCCGCCGCGCTCCGCGATGAAGCGCAGCTCCGCGTCGGTCTTGTTGCGCGGGTGGTCCTTCAGCGCCCTGGGCGCGCAGTGGGTGTAGGCGACCGGCTGGCGGGAGGCGAGGATCGCCTCCTCCGCGGTGCGCGACCCGACATGGCTGAGGTCGATCAGGATGCCGACGCGGTTCAGCTCCGCCACCAGATCGTGGCCGAAGTCGGTCAGCCCGCCGTCGCGGCTCTCCAGGCACCCCGATCCGACCGAATTGGCCGTGTGGTAGGTGAGCTGCACGACCCTCAAGCCCAGCTCGTGGAACAGCGCCACATAGGGCAGATGGTCGCCGAATCCGGTGGAGTTCTGCCAGCCGAGGATCACCCCGACCCGCCCCGTCTCCTTGGCGCGGGCGATGTCCTCCACCCGGTGCACCGGGGCCAGCAGGTCGGCGTGTTCGCGCAGCCGGACCTTCCACTGGGCGACGGCGTGCAGCGATGGCTCCAGGCCCTCCCAGACGGAGCAGGTGCAGTTGGCGGCGGCGATTCCGCCCCGCTGCATGCTCTCGAACACCGAACGGCTCCAGCGGGAAACGATCAGGCCGTCGATGACGGTCAGGGACTCGTGCAGGCTCATCGGGGGAAACTCTCGTCGTTCGAAGGGTGGTCGAGCGCGGCGTCGGCCAGCCAGGACCACAGGTATCCGGCCCAGGGCCGTTCGACGTGGAGGCGGAAGACTGGACCATTGGCGCCATCCTCCGCCCGTTGCAGCAGGACGCCGATGCGCCCCAGCCGCGTGCGCGTTGCCCGGCCCGCCGGGAAGGCGGCGGGGTGCAGGTCGAGCGCGGTGCCGCCGGCCAGAACCTCGCGGGCGCGCGGGCCGGACAGTTCGAGGTCCGGCAGGCCGTCGCCCACCTCCGCCGCGGCCAGCCCGGCGCGCAGCAGGGCGGGGGCGAGGCTGCCCGGCCCGCTCCCCAGCACCAGCCATTCGTCGGGGCCGAGCCACAGGAGTTCGGCAACCGGGGAGCGCGCGGCGGCCCCCGGCTGCTCCGGCGGGGCGACGCCCAGCACGCCCGCGACGGCGGCGCTCCACGCGGGCGTGAAGCGCCCGCGCAGCAGCGCCTTGGGCCGGTGGCCGGGATCGCGCAGGCGGATGACGCCGGGACGCTCGAAGAGGCCCCCCGGCGCCACCCCCGCGAAGGCGCTGCGCGGCGTTGGGCGCCCGGCTTTCGTCAGGTCGTCAGGCATGGAGGCGGTGTCCTTCCGGATCGTAGAATCGCGGCTCGGTCACGGTGGCGCGGACGAAGTCCCCGTCGCCGTTCACCGTGACCGTCCGGCCGATCCGCTCCCGCCCGTCGCGCAGCAGCGCCAGCGCGATGGAGCGGCCGAGCGCGGGGCTGGCGTAGGCGGAGGTGACGGTCCCCAGCTTCGGCACCGGCGGGCGCCGGTCGGTGGTCTCCACGATGCAGGCGCCTTCCGGCAGCACCGCCGCCGGGTCCTCCGTCAACAGCCCGACGAGCTGGAGCCGGCCCGGCCCGGCGAGATGGCGGCGGAGCATCCCGCGCTTGCCCACGAAGTCCAGCTTGCGGTCGGCGACCAGGGCGGACAGGCCGATGTCATGCGGGGTCTGCGACCCGTCGGTGTCCTGGCCCAGGATGACGTAGCCCTTCTCGGCGCGCAGGATGTGCACGGCCTCCAGCCCGAAGGGCGCGATGCCGAAGCCCCGCCCGGCCTCCAGCAGCGCGTCCCACAGGGCGGGGCCGTGGCCGGCGGGCACGTTGACCTCGTAGGACAGCTCTCCGGTGAAGCTGACCCGGAAGACCCGCGCCGGCAGGCCGGCGACCTGCCCCTCGCGCACCGCCATGTGGGGGAAGGCGGCGGCGGACAGGTCGATATCGGTCCCAGCGCTGCCCAGAACGGCGCTGCCCAGCACGGCGCGGGCATTCGGCCCGGCGACGGTGACGCTGGCCCATTGGGCGGTGACGGGGATCACCGCCACGTCGAGATCCGGCCAGTCGCACTGGAGCCATTCCTCCAGCCAGTCGTGGACGGCGCGGGCGCCGCCGCTGGTCTTGCTGACCAGATAGCGGTTCTCGCCCAGCCGCGCCGTCACCCCGTCGTCGAGGATCGTCCCGTCGTCGCGCAGCATCAGGCCGTAGCGCGCCGCTCCCACCGGCAGCGAGCGCCAGCGGTTGGCATAGACGCGCTCCAGCAGTTCCACCGCGTCCGGCCCGTGCAGCTCGATCTTGCCCAGCGTGGAGCTGTCGAACAGCCCGGCGGCCCGTCGCACGGTCAGCGCCTCCCGGGCGATGGCGGCGGCGCGCTCCTCGCCGGGGCGGGGGAACAGGACCGGGCGGCGCCAGGACCCGGCGTTCTGGAACTCCGCCCCGGCGGCGGCGTGCCGGGAATCGACGGGGGTGACGGCCACCGGCTCGTACAGCGCGCCGACGTCCCGCCCGGCCAGCGCGCCGAAGGGCACCGGCACGTAGGGCGGGCGGTAGGTGGTGGTGCCGACCGCGTCGATGGGCTCGCCGCGCTCCTCCGCCAGGATGCCCAGGGCGAGCAGGTTGCCGGTGCGCCCCTGGTCCGGCCCCATGCCGGCGGTGGTGTAGCGCTTCAGATGCTCGACGGAGCGGTAGCCCTCGCGGACGGCCAGCTCCACATCCGCCACCGTCACGTCGTTGTGCAGATCGACGAAGCGCCGCGCCCGCCGCGACAGGGCCGGGATGCGCCACAGGGCGCGCGGCGCCAGCGGCGGGGTGGGGCTGGCGGCCAGGGCGGGCGAAGGGGCGCCCGGCGTATGGCCGGCGCGTTCCGCCGCCTCCCGACCGGCCTCCGTCCCCTCGGCCAGGGCGGCGGCGAGGCCGAAGGTGCCGTTGGCCGCACCGGCGACCCGCCACGGCCCCTCGCAGGGAATGGGAAGCAGGGCGGCGGTCTCCGCGTCGTAGCGCAGCCGCCCGCCGACATGGGCGTGCAGGTGGACGGTGGGCGACCAGCCGCCGGACTGGGCCAGCAGGTCGCAGGCGACGTCCTGCTCCGTGCCCGGCAGCAGGGCGCCGCCGTCGTCGGTCAGGCGCGCGAGGGTCACGCCGCGCACCGCGCCGCGTCCCCGTACGGCGGCGACCGCATGGCCGGTCAGCAGGGGAATGCCGCGCTCGCGCAACGCCTCCGCCCAGGGGCCGGACACCGCCGTCCGCAGGTCGGCCACCGCCGCCACCGCGACGCCGGCCTCGTCCAGGTCCAATGCGGTGCGCAAGGCGCTGTCGTTGTTGGTGAAGACCACCGCCCGCCGTCCCGGCGCCACGGCGTAGCGGTTCAGGTAGCTGCGCACGGCGCCGGCCAGCATCACCCCCGGACGGTCGTTGTCGGCGAAGGCCAGCGGCCGTTCCAGCGCGCCGGTCGCCAGCACGATCCGCTTGGCGCGGACCTTCCACAGCCGGGCGCGCGGACCGTCGGTGTCGGGTGCCGTACGCTCCAGAACGCTGAGGAATCCGTGGTCGTGCTGCCCAAGCGCCGTGGCGCGGGTGAGCACCACAACGTCCGGCAGGGTGGCGAGCCGCGCCCGCACCGCTTCAACCCATTCCAGCGCCGGACGCCCGGCGATCTCCTCCCGCCCGCCGAGCAGGCTGCCGCCCAACCGCTGGTCGGAGTCGACCAGCAGCACGCGCGCCCCGGCCTCCGCGGCGGCCAGCGCGGCGGCCAGACCGGCGGGGCCGCCGCCGACCACCGCCACGTCGGCGTGGTGCCAGCGTTTGGCGTAGCGGCTGGGGTCCGGCTCCTCCGGCGCATGGGCGACGCCGGCGAGGCGGCGGATGACCCGCTCGTAGAGCGGCCACAGCGCGGCGGGCGCCTTGAAGGTCTTGTAGTAGAAACCGGCGGGCAGCAGCGGGGCCGCGAAATCCAGCAGACCACCGATGTCGAAACGCACCGACGGCCAGCCGCCGAGCCCATGCGACACCAGTCCGGGCCGCAGCTCCACCGCCGTGGCGGCGGCCAGCGGCTCGACCAATGCGCCGGCCCCGGTCTCCACGAAGCCGTTGGGCTCCTCCACGCCGCTGCCCAGGATGCCGCGCGGACGGTGCAGCTTGAAGCTGTGCCCGACCACCCGCACGCCGTTGGCCAGCAGGGCGGCGGCGAGGCTGTCGCCCGCGAACCCCTCGTAGGAGCGCCCGTCATGGACGAAGCGCACCGGCTGGCCGCGGTCGATCAGGCCGCCGCGCGGCAGACGGTGGGGCTGGCCGCTCATGGCGCGGACTCCGGACGGGACGCGCCCATCGGATAGACCGCGGTGATCTCGTGGGTCACCGTGTCGCGCAGCAGGTTGAACCAGCGCCGGCAGCCGTAGAGATGATGCCAGCGCTCGGCCAGCACGCCCCGCGGGTTGGTGCGGACGTAGAGATACTCGGCGAAGGTCCGGTCGTCGGGCGCTTCGGCGACGGCGGGGCGGGCGACGTGGGATTCGCCGCCGCAGCGGAATTCGCGCTCCTCGCGCGGGCCGCAATGGGGGCAGGGGATCAGCAGCATGGTTCACTCTCTCCCGTGCGTCAGTGCGAGACGCCGGCGGCGGCGGCTTCGTCGATCAGCCGTCCGGTGGCGAAGCGGTCCAGGCCGAAGGGGACCGCCAGCGGGTGCGGCTCCCCCCGCGCGATGGTGGCGGCGAACACGTCGCCGGCGCCGGGCGTGGCCTTGAAGCCGCCGGTGCCCCAGCCGCAATTGATGAACAGCCCTTCCACCGGCAGCGGGCCGATGATCGGGCTGAGGTCCGGGGACACATCCACCGTGCCGCCCCAGCCGCGCAGCACCCCGACCCGGCTGAAGGCGGGGAAGAGCTGCAGCAGGTTGGCGACGCAGTCCTCCAGGATCGGCAGGCTGCCGCGCTGGCTGTAGGAGCTGTAATTGTCGCGCGCCGCCCCGAAGACCAGTTCGCCCTTGTCGGACTGGCTGACGTAGCAGGACACCTGATTGGACACGATCACGGTGTCGAGCACCGGCTTCAGCGGCTCCGACACGAAGGCCTGAAGCGTGTAGCTGCGAATCGGCAGGCGCAGCCCGGCCATGGCCGCCAGCACGCCGGAATGGCCGGCGACGGCGATCCCCACCTTGCCGGCGCGGATCGGACCGCGCGTCGTCTCCACCCCGGTCACGCGCCCGTCCTCGATGCGCAGGCCGGTCACCGCGCAATTCTGCACGATGTCCACGCCGCGCCGGTCGGCGGCGCGGGCGAAGCCCCAGGCCACGGCGTCGTGCCGGGCGATGCCGCCGCGCCGCTGGATGGAGGCGCCGGTCACCGGGAAGCGCGCCGTGGGCGACAGGTCGAGCGCCGGGGCCAGCCGGCGCAGCGCCGCCCGGTCCAGCATCTCCGAATCGATTCCGTTCAGCCGCATGACGCGGTCGCGCTGGCGCAGCGCCGTCAGCTCATGGGCGCTGTGGGCGAGGCTGACCACCCCGCGCTGGCTGAACATGACGTTGAAGTCCAGCTCCGCCGTCAGCCCCTCCCACAGCTTCAGGGAGTGCTCGTAGAGGAAGGCGCTGTCGTCCAGCAGGTAGTTGGAGCGGACGATGGTGGTGTTGCGCGCGGTGTTGCCGCCGCCGATCCACCCCTTCTCCAGCACCGCCACGTTGGTCACCCCATAGCGGGAGGCGAGGTAGTGGGCGGTCGCCAGCCCATGCCCGCCACCGCCCACGATCACCACGTCGTAGGCGGGCTTCGGAGCCGCGTCGCGCCAGGCCGGCGCCCAGCGGCGGTGCCCGGTCAGCGCGTTCCGGGCCAGCGAGAGGAGGGAGTAGGGGGTCATTTCCTATTTTCATACCGGAGTAATAGATAATAGGTAGACGACCTGCATTCGAATGTGTAGAAAAATCTGCATGACCGGTGCGCGGTATCGTTCCATTCCACAAAAAAATCCGTAGCGCCGGAGCGGAAATCCACATCGAAAAGGGGAACAGCGTGGCTCTGGTCGCGCAGCAGATCGTCAACGGCATCGTCGTGGGCAGCACCTACGCGCTGTTCGCGCTGGGCTTCACGCTGATCTTCGGCGTGCTGCACGTGCTGAACCTCGCCCACGGGGCGGTGTTCATGTGGGGGGCCTTCACCGGCCTGTTCGCGGTCACCGCGCTCGGCCTGCCGCTGGCGGCGGCCTTCGCCATCGCCATGCTGGCCGCCGGGCTGCTCAGCGTGCTGGTGGACGCGGTGGCCTTCCGGCCGCTGCGCCGCCGCGGCTCCCCGGAATTCGCGGCGATCATCTCCAGCCTCGGCGTGGCGCAGATCCTGATGAGCGCGGCGCAGATCGCCTCCGACACGCAGGTGCAGCGCTTCCCCTTCGGCACCTTCCCGATCGTCTTCTATCAGGTGTTCGGGCTGCGGGTGTCGCTGCAGCAGATCGTCATCGTCGGCAGCGTCGCCGTGCTGGTGGCGGCGCTGCTGGCCTTCCTGTTCGCGACCAGCTTCGGCCGGCAGATCCGCGCCGTCGCCATCTCCGAACGCACGGCCAGCCTGCTCGGCGTCAACCCCGGCGCGGTGCACGCCCTGACCTTCTTCCTGTGCGGCGCGCTGGCCGGAGCGGCGGGGGTGATCATCGGCATCGCCTTCAACTCCGTCCATTTCCTGATGGGCGAGCCCTATCTGCTGCGCGGCTTCGTGGTGATCGTGCTGGGCGGCCTGGGCAGCGTGGCGGGGGCGGTGATCGGCGGGCTGCTGTTCGGGATGATCCAGACGCTGAGCGTCGCCTTCCTGTCCTCTGCCCTCAGCGACGCGATCCTGTTCGGGCTTCTCTTCGTCATCCTGCTGCTGCGGCCCAGCGGCTTCTTCGGGACCCTGCGCCGGGAAATCCGGGTGGTGCGGCAATGATCGACCTTCTTCTCGCCCAGCAGCCCCTGGCGGAACTCATCCTGGTGAACGCCATCCTGGCCTACAGCCAGTACATCGCGCTGCGCGCCGGGGTCTTCTCGCTGGCGACGGCGGGGCTGGCCTCCATCGGCGCCTACACGGCGGCCGTGCTGACGGTGCGCTGGGGCGTGCCGATGCCGCTGGGGCTGGCCGCCGCCGCGCTGGCCGGGGCCGCCACGGGCGGGCTGCTCGCCCTGCCGCTGGCCCGGCTGCGCGGCGTGTTCCAGGCCATCGCGACGCTCGCCTTCGTGCAGATCGTCCTGTCGCTGGCCCTCTACGCGGAGCCGCTGACCGGCGGCGCGATGGGCATGAACGGCCTGCCGCGCACCGTCCAGGGCTGGCACCTGCTGGGCGTCTTCGCGCTGGTCCTCTACCTCGTCTTCGCTTTGTCGCGCGGCGGGGTCGGGCGGGCCTTCGACACCATCCGGCAGGAGGAGACGGTGGCCGTCTCGCTCGGCATCCGGGTCGTCCAATACCACCGGCTGGCCTTCGCGCTGTCCGGCGCCGTCGCCGGGCTGGGCGGCGGGGTGATGGCCCACCGCAACTACAGCCTCGTGCCGGAGGATTTCGGCTTTCCGCTGCTGGTGTCGGTGCTGACCTTCGTGGTGCTGGGCGGGCGCGCGGCGGTGCTGGGGCCGCTGGCCGGGGCGGCGGTGCTGACCGCGCTGCCGGAGCTGGCGCGCCCGCTGGCCGACTATCGCCTCGCCGTCAACGGGCTGCTGATGGTGCTGTTCATCGTCTACCTGCCGCACGGCGTGGTGGACACCGTCCTCCTCCAGGCGCGGCGCCTGCGCCTCGCCGCGCGGCAGCGCGCGGGGGAGGCGCGGGCATGACCTCGCAACTTCAAGAGGGGCTGGTCCTGGACGGGGTGACCCGCGCCTTCGGCGGCGTGGTGGCCGTGGACGACCTGTCGCTGACCGTCGCGCCGGGCCGCATCACCGGCCTGATCGGTCCCAACGGGGCGGGCAAGAGCACGGTGGTGAACCTGATCACCGGCCTGCTGCGCCTGACCGCCGGGCGCATCCGGCTGGGCGGCCGCGACATCACCGAGGCCGAAGCGCCGGAGGTGGCGCGCGCCGGCATCGCCCGCACCTTCCAGACCGTCCGCCTGCTGAAGGAGGCGAGCGTGCTGGACAACGTGGTCGCCGGCTTCCACCGGCACGAGCGCGCCGGCCTCGCCGCCGGTCTGCTCGGCCTGCCCTCGGCGTTGCGCGAGGGGCGGGAGCTGCGCCGCCGCGCCGCCGCCATTTTGGAGCGCTTCGGCATGGCCGGTTTCGCCGACCAGCCGGCGGGCAGCCTGTCCTACGGCCACCAGCGCCGCGTCGAGATGATGCGGGCGCTCGCCATGGAGCCGCGGCTCCTCCTGCTGGACGAGCCGGTGGCCGGCATGAACGACGTGGAGGCCGACGCGCTGGGCCGCATCGTCGCGGAGCTGGCGGGCGACGGGCTCGGCGTCCTGCTGATCGAGCACAACATGCGCTTCGTCCTGTCGCTCTGCGCCGAGATCCACGTCATCGACAGCGGGCGTCTGATCGCCAGCGGCACCCCGGCGGCGGTGCGCCGCGACCCGGCGGTGATCGCAGCCTATCTGGGGACGTGACCGGCCATGCTGGAGATTCAGGACCTCGTCACCGCCTATGACGGCATCCGCGCCCTGCGCGGGGTCACCCTGACCGTTCCGGTGGGCGCCATGGTGGCGTTGATCGGCCCCAACGGTGCGGGCAAGAGCACGCTGCTCAACAGCGTCAGCGGCGTGGTGAAGCCGCTATCCGGACGCATCCGCTTCGACGGTGCGGACATCGCCGGTCTGCCCGCCCACACGGTGGCGCGGCGCGGCCTGCTCCAGGTGCCGGAGGGGCGCCAGATCCTCGGCCCGCTGTCGGTGGAGGAGAATCTTCGGCTCGGGCGGCTGGCCGCCGGAACGCGGGGGACCGCGGACATCGACGAGGTCTACGCCCTCTTCCCCATCCTGGCGGAGCGGCGCCGGCAGGAGGGTGGGTCGCTGTCCGGCGGGCAGCAGCAGATGCTCGCCATCGGGCGCGCGCTGATGGGCCGCCCGCGCCTGCTGATGCTGGACGAGCCGAGCCTCGGCCTGTCGCCGCTGATGGCCGCGCAGGTCTTCGCGGCGCTGGAGACCCTGCGCCGCTCCGGCCTGACCATTCTGCTGGTGGAGCAGAACGCGCGCCGCGCGCTCGACGCCACCGGCCACGCCTATGTGCTGGAGCAGGGGCGCATCGTCCACCAGGGGCCGAGCGGCGACCTCGCCCGCGATCCCTCGGTGGTCCGCCACTACCTGCCCGGCGACGACCTTCCCGATTTCTAACAAAGGACCGTTCACAATGAAGACCCTGCTCGGCGCCGCCGCCCTGTCGCTGGCCATTGCCGCCGCCCTCCAGCCCGCCCAGGCGCAGGAGGTGGTGATCGGCGTGCCCGTCGCCTCGACCGGCATCTTCTCCTTCGCCGCCGTTCCCGGCCGCAACGGCATCGAGACCGCGCTGGAGGAGCTGAACGCGTCGGGCGAGCTGGGCAGCCTGAAACTGAAGCTGCTGATCGAGGACACGGCCAGCGACAAGAACCAGGCGACCACGCTGGTCTCGCGCTTCGCCCAGTACGACAAGGCCGCGGTGATCCTTGGCCCGACCTCCAGCGTCGAGGCCTTCGCCGCCCTGCCGGTGGCGCAGGAGCAGGGCGTGCCGGTGGTCTCCACGGCGTCCGCCGACGTGACGCGGGTCGGCGACTGGGTCTTCAAGTCGAACGCCACCCCCGCCACCATCATGCAGGCGCTGGGCGAGCAGGCCGCCGCCCGTCTGGCGCCCAAGACCGTCGCCTACGTCTTCAACCGCGACAACGACGCCTACATCGCCCAGAAGAACGGCGTGAAGGACCTGTTCGAGGCCAAGGGCATCAAGACCGTGGCTGAGGAGACCATCGTCGGCAGCGACACCGACTTCACGGCGCTGGCGACCAAGCTGGCCGCTTTGGACATCGACACGCTGCTGATCTCCACCACCGCCGAGACCAGCGCCAACATCATCATCCAGGCCAAGCAGGCTGGCCTGTCCGACAAGGTGCGCATCCTCGGCACGCCCAGCATGGCGTCGCAGCAGTTCCTCAAAGTCGGCGGTTCGGCGGTGGAGGGCACCATCTTCGTTGCCGACTATTTCCTGGAGAGCGCCAGCCCGCTGAACAAGACCTTCGTCGAGGCCTACCAGCGCAAGTTCAAGATCGCCCCGGACGTCTTCGCCGCCATCGGCTACAACCAGCTCAAGGTCGCCGCCGCCGCCATCAAGGCCGCCGGCCCGACCTACGACCGCGCCGCCATCCGCGCCGCTCTGCTGACGGTGAAGGACCTGCCGACCGTGCTGGGCGGCGGCAAGCTGACCATCAACGACAACCGCACCCCCACCTACGGCGGCTTCGTGCTGACCGTGAAGGGCGGCGCCTTCACCCTGCTCTGAGCCGGACGCCGGGGCTGCATCATGGATCGGGCCGCATCGTCCGCCGCCGCCACACCTTCCCGACGTCCCGACGTCCGGGAAGGGGAGGGCTTCACCATCCTTTTCGAAGACCGGTTCGGGCAGCGCGCGATTCCGGCCTGGGCGGGAGAGAGCGTCGCCGCCGCTCTCCTCGCCGCCGGGGAGCGGGCGTGGCGCACCGCGGAGGACGGTTCCCAGCGCGGCCTGTTCTGCGGCATCGGCGTGTGCTGGGAGTGCCGCTGCATCATCGACGGGCGGCCCAACAGCCGCGCCTGCCAGACCGAAGCCCGTCCGGGCCTGTCCGTCCGCTGGCAGGTCGGGCCGGGGCTGCTGCCCGACGGCGGCCTTCCGGATGGAGGGGCGTCGTGAGCCGCGCGCGGGTGGTGGTGGTCGGCGCCGGGCCGGCGGGCATGATGGCGGCGGCACAGGCCGCCCGGCTCGGCTGCGCGGTCGTGCTGGTGGACGAGGCGCCGCGCCCTGGCGGGCAGATCCACCGCCAGCCGCCGCCGTCGCTGGCGGGCGGCGCCGTCTCCGCCGCGGCCCGGCCGGAGGCGGAGCGCAAGCGCCGCCTGTTCGACCGCTTCGCCCGCCACGCCGGGGCCATCGACCACCGTCCGGGAACCTCCGTCACCGCCATCTACGGCCTGGACCGCATCCTCATCGCCGACGAGACGAGCAGCCGACTGATCCGCGCCGACGCGCTGGTGGTGGCGACCGGCCTGCACGAGCGCGTGGTGCCGGTTCCCGGCTGGACCCTGCCGGGTGTGGTGACGGCGGGGGCGCTCCAGGCCCTGCTGAAGGGCGGGCGGGTGCGCGCGGGGGACCGGATCGCGCTCGCCGGGGCCGGGCCGCTGCCCCTGGTCGCGGCGGCGCAGATGGTCGAGGCCGGGGCGACGGTGCCGGTGGTGGCTTTGCTGCGTCCCCCATGGAGCCCGCTGTGGCCGGGGTTGCTCCGCGATCCAGCGGCGCTGTGGGCCGGGCGCGGCGTGCTGTCGGAGGGATGGCGTTGGCTGTCCGTCCTGCGCCGCGCCGGGGTGCCGGTGCTGACCCGCCATGTCGCGCTGTCGGTCAGCGGAGACGGCGCCGCCGAACGGCTGGTGATCGCCCGCCACGACGGGCGGGGACGGCCCGTTCCGGGAACCGAGCGGCGCTTCGCCGCCGACACCGTCGCCTTCAACCACGGCTTCACCGCGAACAGCGAGCTGGCGCGCATGGCCGGGGCGGAAACCCGCTTCGACCCCCGGCGCGGCGGCTGGCTGCCGGTGCGCGACGGGGACGGGGCGACCTCCGTGCCGGGCCTGTTCGTCGCCGGGGACGCGGGCGGTTTCGCCGGCGGTCTGGCGGCGGCCTGCGACGGCGCCGTGGTCGGGGCGGCGGCGGCGGGGTGGGCGCTGCACCGGGATGCCGGGCGTTTCGCCGCGCAGGCCGCCGCGGACCGGGCCGAGCGGGCGCGCCACTGGACCTTCCAGGCGGCGCTGGCCGCCTCCTGGGAGTTGCCGCGGGACATCCACGAGTTGGTGACCCCGGCCACGGTGGTCTGCCGCTGCGAGGGCGTCACCCGCGCCCGGATCGACCGCGCCGTCGCCGACGGGCATGACGGTCTGAACGGGCTGAAGCGCAACACCCGGGCCGGCATGGGGTCCTGCGGCGGGCGGTCCTGCCTGCGCACCCTGGCGGCGCTCGCCGGACCGCGAGGCGAGGGGGAGGCGGTCAACGCGCGCCCCGGCATCCGACCCGTCACGCTCGCCGCGCTGGCCAACCGGGTTTCGGACGAAAGCGTGGGATCATGACGACTCTTCCCAGGATCGCCGACATCGCGGTGATCGGCGGTGGTGCCTACGGCCTGTCGGTGGCGCTGTGGCTGCGCCGGCTGCGCCCCGACCTGTCGGTCCTGCTGCTCGACCGGTCGGACTTCGCGGGCAACGAGACCGGACGCTGCGGCGCCGGGTTCCGTGTCCAGTGGGGGGCGGCGGGCAACATCCGGCTCTGCCAGGACAGCCTGCCGTCCTACGAGAATTTCGCCGAGGAGTTCGGTTATCCCGAGGGCATCGAGTTCAAGCAGGACGGCTACCTGATCCTGGCCCATGGCGAGGAACAGCTCGACCAGCTCCGCCGCAACATCGCGCTCCAGTCCCGGTTCGGCGTGGACAGTTCCTTGCTGACTGTGGAGGAGGCGGCGCGGCTGGCGCCCGGCCTCAACCTCTCGGGGGTGGTCGGCGGTTCTTTCTGCGCCCGCGACGGCTCCCTGTCGCCGTTCCGCGTGCTGGACGGGTTTCACCGCGCCGCCGCCCGCGCCGGTGTGCTCATCCGTCATGGCGTGAAGGTCGATTCCGTGGAACCGTTCAGCAGCGCCTTCCGTCTGAGCGCGGGTGGGGAGGCGATCGAGGCCGGGCGCGTCGTCGTCGCCACCGACACGCGGATTCCGCAGCTTCTCGGGTCGCTCGGCATCGACATTCCGGTGCAGCCCTATCCCAACCAGGCCTTCGTCACCGAACCGCTGCCGCCGCGACTCGGCCCCTGCGTGGTGTCCTTCGCGCACGAGATGTTCCTGAACCAGACAGCGCGGGGCAGCGTCGTGGTGGTGGCGTCGGACCGGCGGCGGGCGCTCGGCGCCGATGCCCAGCCCACCGCGGACCTGTTTCCGCGCGCCGCCGCGCGCGCCATCGACCTGCTGCCGGCGCTGGGAACCGCGCGGCTGCTGCGCTCCTGGGGCGGACTCTACTCCATCACGCCGGACATGCTGGCGGTGCTCGGCGAAACGGCGCTGCCCGGCTTGTTCGTCGCGCTGTCGGGGGCGAAGGGCTTCATGACCGCTCCCGCAGCGGGGCGCCTGCTCGCCCAGCTCGTCGACGGGCAGGCCGTTCCGGACTGGTTCGCCCGCCTGTCCCCGGCCCGCTTCGCCAGTGGCGAGGAACTGGAGAAGGAGCCGGCGATCGTGTGAGGCGCCGCCGCACAGAGGAGGGGAGGGGCGTGCCGTCAGCCGGGGCCGACAGCCACCCCGGCCAGCCGATCCGGCGCCGGGGTCAGCCGGCCGCGCTCGATGGCGCGCACGATGTCCAGGACGGCGCGGTTGCCGGGCGCCGATGTACCCGCCGACCGCTCCCGCTCCAGCGATCAAAACACGCCGCGTGTCGCTCATTCCCGTCTTCCTGTTCCGTCTTCCCGCGATCGCGGCGCCCCGTTCACGTCGCTGAACCAGCGAAAAACCGCGCTCGGGGCAAAGCGCACGCTTGACGCCGAGCATAAATCCTATTTTCCTATATGGAATGAGAAAAATACAACAATGAGCAAGTGTTGTTAGTGGCGCGGCGACCGCCCGGCGACGTTCCCCCTTCCTCTCCCTTTTAAGCAGGAGACCCGGCATGAAGGCTTCGGATGACTTCCAATGGATGCTGATCGCGTCGCTCAGCCCGTCCTGCGCCTTGCCCTTGCCACTGCCGCCGGACTCTTCGGACAGCGCGCCGGTCCAGACGCTCACCCCCCACCCGACGCACGCGGAACACCCCTCGCTCAGCCATCGGCTGGCCTTGGGGGCCGGCGTCGTCCTGGCCGTCCTTCCGGTGCTGGTGACCGCGCTGGCCTGATCCGCCCCACCCCCGGCCCCGGCCGCCCCCACGTTCCGAATGGACGCACGCCATGACCGATCCCACCCTTTCCAACCTGTCCCGCCTGCGCGGCTTCATCGGCGACGTCACCCGTCTGGTGGAGCGTCTGGGCGACGACGAGGCCGCCATCCTGGACTCGGGACGCCGTCTGCTGGCCGGGCTGGTCGCCGTGGACGACTGGCTGCCCGACGCCTACGCCCAGCCCGATCCGGTCCATTACCGGCAGTATCTGCTGCATTGCGATCCCCATGAGCGCTTTTCCATCGTCAGCTTCGTCTGGGGGCCGGGGCAGCGCACGCCGATCCACGACCACACCGTCTGGGGCCTCGTCGGCGTGCTGCGCGGGGCGGAGCATTCCCAGCGCTACGAACTCCGGGACGGCCCGCCCGTCGCCGTCGCCGCCGACCTTCTGCCGGTCGGATCGGTGGAGGCGGTGTCGCCGCGCATCGGCGACGTCCACGCCATTTCCAACGCGCTGTCCGACCGTCCATCGATCAGCATCCACGTCTATGGCGGCAACATCGGCGCCATTCGGCGGTCGGTCTTCGATCCGCTGACCGGCGAGCGCAAGCCTTTCATCTCCGGCTACGCCAACAACGCCCTGCCCAACCTGTGGGACCGCTCGAAGCCCGTTCCGCAAGCCGCATAACAGGTCCCGGAAAGCAACCATGCCCGACACCGCACCGCTCGCCACCCGCACCGCCGCCGGCATCCGCCGTGACTGGATCGACCGCAGGGAGGTCGCCCTTCTCGACGCGCGTGAGGAGGGACCCTATTCGCTGGCCCATCCGCTGTTCGCCGTGTCGGTGCCGCTCAGCCGGGTGGAATTGCTGGCCTACGACCTGCTGCCGCGGCGCGACGTGCCGATCACCGTCTACGACAACGGCGAGGGCTACGCCGAGCCGGCGGCGCGGCGGCTCCAGGCGCTGGGCTACCGCGAGGTGACGCTGCTGGAGGGTGGGCTGGCCGGCTGGATCGCCGCCGGGTTCGAGGTCTACCGGGACGTCAACGTGCCCAGCAAGGCGTTCGGCGAGTGGGTGGAGCATCACCGCCACACCCCGTCGCTGTCGGCCGAGGAGGTGAAGACGCTCGTCGACACCGGGGCCGATCTGGTGATCCTCGACGCCCGCCGCTACGAGGAGTTCCGGACCATGGCGATTCCCGGCGGCATCAGCGTGCCGGGAGCCGAGCTGGTCAAGCGCGTCCACGACATCGCGCCCGACCCGCGGACGCTGATCATCGTCAACTGCGCCGGGCGCACCCGCTCGATCATCGGCACGCAATCGCTGGTGAACGCCGGCATTTCCAACCGGGTGGCGGCGCTGCGCAACGGCACCATCGGCTGGACGCTGGCGGGGCTGGAGCTGGACCGCGGGCGCGACGGGCGCTTTCCGGCGGTGTCGCCGGAGGGCGACGCCAAGGGCCGCGAGGCCGCCCGCGCGGTGGCCGACCGCGCCGGCGTCGGGCGCATCGGCCCCGCCGCGCTGGACGCCTTCCGCGGCGACGGGCGGCGCACCCTGCACCTCTTCGACGTGCGCACCCCGGAGGAGTACGAGGCCGGCCATCTGCCGGGCTTCCGCCACGCGGCGGGCGGCCAGCTCGTCCAGGCGACGGACGAGTATGTCGCGGTGCGCGGCGCCCGCATCGTGCTCGCCGACGACCCGGCGGGCGGCGGCGGGCCGCGCGCCGACATGACCGCCTCCTGGCTGGCGCAGCTCGGCTGGGAGGTGCATGTGCTGGAGGGCGACGTGGCGTCTCTGGGCATCGGGACCGGTCCCGACCGCCGCCGCCTGCCGCCCATCCCGGACACCGGGGCGGAGACGGTGGCGCCGCGCGACCTGCTGGCCCTGCTGGAGAACGGCGAGGCGGCGGTGATCGACATCGCCCGCAGCCCGCGCTACCGCGCCGGCCACATTCCGGGGGCGTATTTCGCGACCCGCGCGCGTCTGGGCGGCACCATCGCCCGCCTGCCGAAGGGCGTGCGGCCGGTGCTGACCTGCTGGGACGGCGCGCTGACCCGCTACGCCGCCGCCGACTTCCCGCCGGGAGCGGCCCCGCTGCTGCTGGAGGGCGGCACGCAGGGCTGGGTGGCGGCCGGGCTGCCGCTCAGCACCGGGTTGGAGCGGCTGGGGCCGGAGCCGGACGACGTCTACAAGCGCCCCTACGAGGGCACCGACAACAGCGCCGCCGCCATGCAGGGCTACATCGACTGGGAGCTTGAGCTGGTGGACCAGCTCAAGCGCGACGGCGCCCACAATTTCCGCGTCATCTGACGATCTCCGCCACGGGACACCCCATGACCATTTCCACGCGCCTCTCCACGCTGGGCCGCCGGACGCTGCTCGGCTCCGCGCTGCTGCTCGCCGCCGGCGTCGCCGGCCTGAACCCGGCCCCCGCGCGGGCCGAGGCGACGCAGGTCCGCTTCGCCCGCAACCTCGGCCTCGGCTACCTGCCGCTCTACGTCATGGAGGACAAGGGGCTTGTGGAGAAGCACGCCCGCGCCGCCGGGCTGGGCGCGGTGACGGCCAGCTACACCCCGCTCGGCAACCCGACGACGATCACCGAGGCCACCCTGTCCGGCAACGCCGATTTCGGGGCGGCGGGCGTGCCGGCCTTCATCATCGCCTGGGACAAGACGAAGGGGAACGCCAACCTGCGCGGGCTGGCCGCGCTGAACGCCCAGCCGGCCTACCTCAACACCAACCGGCCCGAGGTGAAGGGCCTGACGGACTTCACGGACAAGGACCGCATCGTCGTGCCGTCGGTCCGCGCCTCCTATCAGGCCATCGTGCTCCAGATCGCCGCCGAGCAGGTCTTCGGCCCCGGCCAGCACGCGCGGCTGGACCCGCTGACCGTCTCGCTGGCCCATCCCGACGGCACCGCCGCCCTGCTGTCCGGCCGGACGGAGATCACCGCCCACTTCACCAGCCCGCCCTTCCAGGATCAGCAGCTCCGCGACCCGAAGATCCACAAGGTGCTGAGCAGCTACGACGTGCTGGGCGGGCCGGCGTCCTTCAGCGCGCTGTGGACCTCCGCCGCCTTCCATGACGCCAACCCGACGCTGACCAAGGCCGTGCTGACGGCGCTGGAGGACGCGGTGGCCCTCATCAAGGCCGATCCCAGGGAGGCCGCCCGCGCCTACATCCGCATCGAAAAGTCCAAGCTCGGCGAGGAGGAGGTGGCGGCGATGATCGCCCATCCGGAGGTGTCCTACGATCTCGCCCCGCGCGGCATCGGCATCTTCACCGACTTCATGGCGCGCATCGGCTCGATCCGCAACCGGCCCGCCGACTGGCGCGACCTGTTCTTCGCCGACATCCACGACCGCACCGGAAGCTGAGGGCGTTCCCATGACCCACCCCGCCTTCACCACCCACCCGGTCTCCGCCACGCTGGGGGCCGAGATCCGTGGCATCGACCTGTCGCGGCCGCTGGACGCGGCCACCGCCGCCGCGCTGGCCGTGGCGCTGGACCGCCATCTGGTGCTGGTGTTCCGCGACCAGACGCTGTCCGACGCCGACCTCGTCCGGGTGTCCGGTCATTTCGGGCCGCTCGACAAGGCGCCGATCACCGAGCATGGCCGGCTGCACGCGCCGGGCTTCGAGGAGGTCTACGTCATCTCCAACGTCACCGAGCAGGGCCGTCCCATCGGCGCGCTGGGGGCGGGGGAGTCGGTCTGGCACGCCGACATGACCTATCTGGAGATCCCGCCCTACGCCAGCAGCCTCTACGCGCTGGAGGTGCCGGAGGAGGGCGGGGACACCGGATTCATCAGCATGTTCGCCGCCCACGACGCGCTGCCGAAGGAGCTGAGGCGGCGGATCGACGGGCTGTCGATCAAGCACGACAGCACCACCAACAGCGGCGGCTATCTGCGGCAGGGCTTCGCGCCGCCGACCGACCTCGCCACCTCGCCGGGCACGGTTCACCCGCTGGTCATCGCCCACCCGGCGACCGGGCGCAAGGCGCTGCTTCTGGGGCGCCGCCCGCACGCCTCCATCCCCGGCCTGCCGCCGGCGGAGAGCGAAGCCCTGCTCGACGCGGTGTGGGAGGCGGCGGTGCGTCCGGAGCTGTCCTGGCACCACCGATGGCGGGTCGGCGATCTCGTGATGTGGGACAACCGCTGGACCATGCACCGCCGCGATCCCTTTCCCGAGAACCAGCGCCGCCGCATGCACCGCACCCAGATCGCCGTTCCCACCGGGCTTTCCGGAGGCCGTTCGGGGTGAGCCGCGCGGCGCGTGTCGGTCACATCAGCCCTTCCTGATGGGCCTGATGGACGCTTCTCACGCTGGGCCGGAAACCGAGCGTGCGCGCCAGCGAACCGTCGACATGAAGATACCAGGGGTTCGCGAGAGGCTCGGAGGTCGCCGCCATTCCGGTGTCCAGCACACCCGCAAGCTCGAAGATGGACAAAGGGGCGTCGTCGGCGACATTCACGACGCGCCGGTCGAACACCCCGTCCAGCGCGAGCTTCACGGCGGTGGCGATGTCGCGGTGGTGGATCGTGCTCATCCGTTGGGCCGGATGCCAGCGTCCGACATGATCGGGAAGCGATTCGAGATGCCCGTCGCCGTCGCCGTACACGAACGGGAAGCGGATGACGGACCAGGTCAGCCCGCGGTCGCGCAGGTCCTTTTCCGCGGCCACCTTGCTCGCCGGATAGGGATGCTTGGGATCGACCGCATCGTCCTCGCGGCCGGGATGCGGGTTGTCCATGCTGTAGACATGGCTGGTGCTCGCCATGATGACGCGGGCATCCGGGGCGTTCGCCTTCACCGCGGCGATCAGATTCCGGGTGCCGTCGCGATTGCTTTTCCAGATGAGGTCGGTGTCCTGGCTGCGGAAGACCGCCGCCAGATGCACGACCGCCGAAACGCCCCGGATGGCGTCCGAAAGAGTCGACGGGTCGAGGAGGTCGCCGGTCGCGGCGGTTGCCCCCTGTGGGCAGGGTTTTCCGGCCCGCAGCAGTGCCCGGCAGGCAAAGCCGGCGTCGATCAGTCGCGGGACCAGCCGTTCACCGACAAGGCCGGTCGCTCCGGTTATCAGCACCGTCATCGGCTCATTCCTTTCGCAACAGGTTTTGCAGCCGCTCGGTGGCCAGCCGCAGGACACGGACCGTCGTCGCCAGATCGGCCTCGTCGATGCCGCCGAACGCTGCGTCGTGGATGAAGGAAAGATCGGGGAGGTCGCGCCACAGGGCCTCGCCCGCGGCGGTCAGCGTCAGAAGGCGCTGGCGCTGGTCGTCCCCGCCTGAGGTCTGTTCAATCAAATTCTTGCGGACGAGCGTGGCGACGATCCCGCTCAGCGTCGCGCGTTCCAGTTCAAGCGCCCGTCCAAGATCGCGTTGGACGGTCGGGCCGACGTTGGCCAGATGCCAGAGAACATACCACTGCGTCGATCCCAGATCGTAAGGCCGCAGGGTCGCGTCCATGAGGGCGCGGCCCGCGAAATAGCACCGCTTCGTCCATCCCGCCACGACCGGATGCCCGGCGTCGCTTCGCTCCGGCATGACGCCACCCTCTCCGCAATTCGTTCGCTACCTTGCGATATTTGCAAGGTAGCGAACGATTGTCAAGCGGTGGTGCTTCGCGTTCCTCGTTCCCGATCCGCGTCCTTGAGCAGATCGATGAAGGCACGAAGCGGCGACGGCACGTGCCGATTGCGCGGGTAGTAGAGCGCGAGACCGGGAATCGGTGGGCACCAGTCGTCCAGAAGGGTGACCAGCCGCCCCGCCTGCAGACAGGACCGCGCGAAGTGTTCCGGCACATAGGCGATGCCGTGTCCGGCGGCGGCCGCCTCGACCAGGAGATCGTTGTCGTCGAGGGTGAGGGTGCCCGGGACGTCGACCGCGACTTCGGCGCCGCGTCTGGAGAACTCCCACCGGTAACGTTTTCCGCTGGGCAGGCGCTGGCGGATGCAGGAATGGGCGTGCAGATCGTCGGGCGTGTCGGGGGGCTCGCGGCCCTGGAGATAGGATGGAGCGGCCACCGCGATGAAGCGGACCTCGCCGCCGAATTTCACCGCGACCATGTCCTGCGGGACGGCCTCCAGAAGGCGCACGCCGGCGTCGAATCCCTGCTCGACGATGTCGACCAGCCGGCCTTCCGAGACGAGATCGAGTTCGACCCCGGGGTACAGTTCAAGAAATCTCGGAACGACGTCCCGGAGCAGGATGCGGGCGCCGCTCTTGTTCGCGTTGATCCGCAGCTCTCCGCTGGGCGTCCCGCGCGCCTCGGACAGCGTGTCGAGCGCCTGATCGAGATCCTGAAGGAGCGGATCGAGCCGCGCGAGCAACCGGGCGCCTGCCTGGGTCGGCGACACGCTGCGTGTCGTGCGGTTCAACAGGCGGATGCCCAGCTTGCCTTCCAACCCGATGATCGCGTGGCTGAGCGCCGAACGCGACACGCCCATCGCATCGGCGGCCTTGCGGAAGCTGCGGTGGCTGGCGACCGCGGCAAAGGCCGCCAGGTCGTTCAGGCTGGGACGCGCCATTCGTCGAAATTCCTCACCAACCCGTCTCACCATGGCGATCTTATCGCACCAATGGACCCGATCCACATCGGGGATGAACGGAAGAGGAGGAATCCGCATGTCGAAAACATGGTTCATCACCGGCGCGTCGTCGGGCCTTGGTCTTGCCATGGCGCGGCAGTTGCTCGCCCGGAACGACCGGGTGCTCGCCACGACGCGCCGCCCGGAAGCGCTGGTCGACCTGCAACGGCAGCATGGTGATCGCCTTGAGGTCGTTCCGCTCGACCTCACGGACCTGGCCGGCGTTCAAACGGCCATCGGCAGCGCCTTTCAACGGCACGACCGGATCGACGTGGTCGTCAGCAACGCCGGCTACGGCCTGTTCGGCGCGGCCGAGGAACTCACCGAGGCGCAGATCGACCGGCAGATCGCCACCAACCTCACCGGCTCCATCCACCTGATCCGTGCCGCGTTGCCCCATCTTCGGCGGCAGGGAGGGGGACGCATCGTGCAGGTGTCGTCCGAGGGCGGGCAAATCGCCTATCCATGCTTCAGCCTCTATCACGCCACCAAATGGGGCATCGAAGGGTTCGTCGAGTCCGTCGCGCAGGAGGTGGCGCCCTTCGGCATCACCTTCATCATCGCGGAGCCCGGCCCGACGGACACGGGCTTCGCGGTCAACCTCGTCCGCGCCGATGCGATGGCCGTCTATGAGGACACCCCCGTCGGCGCCCTGCGTCGCGCGATCGGCGACGGCAGCTTCGTTTTGAAGGGGGACGCGGCGCGAACCGTGGCGGCGATCATCGCCGCGGTCGACAGCCCGACGCCGCCTCTCCGCCTGACGCTCGGCAGCACCGCCCATTCCTCGATCGCGCAAGCCCTTGCGGCCCGCTTGGCGGCTCTTGAGACGCAGCGGGATGTGGCGCATTCCGCCGACCGTTCGGATCTCTGACCGGCAAAGACGGCAAACATCATCATTCGTGAAGGACAAGATCATGTTCATCCGATCCGCAACCGTCGCTCTCGCCATCGGCCTCGCCTCCGCTCCGTCCTTCGCGCAAACGGCGGCGGAAAACAAACTGGTCGGCACCTGGAGGATGGTGTCGGCGACGATCGACCCGGACGGTCAAAACATCCCGGCCTATGGAGCGAGGCCCAACGGCCTCCTCGTCTTCACGCCGGACATGCGTTTCGTGGAGGTTCTCACCGATGCCGACACCCCGCGTTTCGCCTCGGATGCCCGTGGCGAAGGAACCGACGACGAAAACCGCATGGCAATGACCCGCGGCATCGGTTTCTTCGGGACCTATACCGTTGACGAAAAAGGTGAATTCAGCGGAAATCGCGTCGAGGGGGCGACATTTCCGAACTGGGTTGGCAGCACCCGCACGCGGGAACAGCTCACACTCATCGTGGTCGGGGACCGCATGACCGAACATTTCCAACGGCCGGAGGGCACGCGCATCCAAATCGAGTGGATGCGCGTCCAGTGAGGCCATCGAGGTGGGCCGCCTGAGCACCCGTCGGCATGGCCCGCTTCGCCAGTCTCACCCGATTGCGAAGGACAGCTTACCAGTCCGGTCAGGATGGGGCGCCTTATCCTTCCGGCCCTCGCGAACCACTCTCAATGGCCTGCGATCCCAAGGCGCCCGTCCGGCCCCGGCCGGCGGCCGACAGGGTGCAATCAACCGAGGGAGTTCCAATGCCGGACCCGCAAGACAGGCAACCTTTCGACCTCACCCGCCGGCAGGTTCTGGAGGCCGGGACCATCGTCTCGTTGACGGGAACGATGCTGCCCGCCGCCGCGCTCGCCCAGCCCGCCGGTCCGCGACCTTCACCGGAGAACGGCATGACGGTCCCCCTGTCCTTTCACCTGTCCTTCCGCGTCAACGGCCGCCCGACGGCGTTGGACGTCGATGCCCGGACGTCCCTGCTGGACCTGCTGCGCGAGCGGCTGGGCCTCGTCGGCGCGAAAAAGGGCTGCGACCACGGCCAATGTGGCGCCTGCACGGTCCATCTGGACGGCCGCCGGGTCGCCTCCTGCCTGACGATGGCCGCCAAGGCCAACGGCCGCGACGTGACCACCATCGAAGGTATCGCCGGGGCGAACGGACTTCATCCCATGCAGCAGGCCTTCATCGATCACGACGCCCTGCAATGCGGATACTGCACGCCCGGCCAGATCATGGCGGCGATCGCCTGCGTCAAGGAGGGGCACGCGTCGACGCCGGAGCAGATCAAGGAGTACATGAGCGGAAACATCTGCCGCTGCGGCGCCTATGTCGGCATCGTCGCGGCGATCGAACAGGCCGCTCCCCGGATCGAGAGGAGCTGAGCCATGAAGCCCCTGTCCTACGTCCAGGTCCGAACGGCCCGTGAGGCGATCGAGGCCTTCGTCGCGGCCGGCGAAAGCGCCCGCTACATCGCCGGCGGCACCAATCTCTACGACCTGATGAAGCTCGGCATCGAGAAGCCGGCGCACCTGATCGACATCGCCGACCTCGATGGCGCCAACCGCATCGACACCGACGGCGACCGGCTGTTTTTCGGTGGCGCTGCGCTGATGGCGGACGTCGCCGAGCACCCGGTCGTGCGCGACGATTATCCCGTGCTGGCGGAAAGCCTGTCGAAGGCGGCCTCCCAGCAGCTGCGCAACATGGCGACCGTCGGCGGCAACCTGCTGCAGCGGACGCGCTGCCCCTATTTCCGCAACGGCGCGAACGGCGCCTACCCGTGCAACAAGCGGGAACCGGGCTCCGGCTGCGCCGCCATCGGCGGGATGGACCGGTCCCAGGCCGTGCTGGGGGCCAGCGCGGCGTGCAACGCCGTGTCGCCCGGGGACTGGCCCGTCGCGCTGATGGCGATGGACGCCGCGATCGAGCTGCAGGGCCTCGACGGACCGCGGGTGATCCCGATCGCCGAACTCTACCGGCCGCCCAGCCGGACGCCTCACCTGGAATTCACCATCGGCCGCGAGGAGATCGTCACCGGCATCTCGGTGCCGAAGACCGCCGCCGGTCGGACTTCCACCTATCTGAAGGTGCGCGACCGCGAATCCTACGCCTTCGCGCTGGTGTCCGCCGCGGTGGCGCTGGAAATGGACGGCGATCGCGTGCGGCAGGCGCATGTGGCGCTCGGCGGGGTGGCCACCGTGCCCTGGCGCGCGCGTCCCGCCGAGGCTCTCCTGCGTGGGGAAACCCTGGATCGCGAGCGGGCGCTGGAGGCCGCCAGAGCGGCGTTCGCCGAGGCCCGTGCCGGCCGCCACAACGCCTTCAAGATCGAACTCGGCGCGCGGACCCTTGCCGACGCCATCATCAACGCCGGGAGCAAGAGCCGATGACGCCGAACCGCAACGCGGACCGTCCCAGGATCGACGCCCACGAGAAGGTGCTCGGCCGCGCCCTGTACGCCGCCGACCAGCCGTTCCCCGGGCTGCTTCACGCGATGACCGTGCCGGCGACGATCGCCAAGGGGCGTGTCCTGTCTATCGACACGGCGGCGGCCCTCCAGGTTCCGGGCGTCGTGCGCGTCTTCACCCATGATGATTTCTCGCAGATCCGGACGACGCCCGCGGCGCGCGGCGCCTATGGGCAGCCGGGAAAGGGCTACCAACCCATGACCGCCCCGCAGGTCCGCCACCGGGGTGAACCGGTCGCCCTGGTGGTCGCCGAAACGCTGGAGGCGGCGGTCGAAGGCGCCGAGGCCGTGACGGTGCGCTACGCCGAGGACCCCTTCAGCGCGCGGATGGACGACGACCTCGCGAGCCCCGAGCCGGACGCCGTCAGTCCGCTCGCGTCCGGCGACGCCGAGGCCGCCTTCGCTTCCGCCGTCCACACCATCGACGTGGAGTATCGGCATCCCCAGCAGCATCACAACCCCATCGAGCTGATCTCGACCACCGCGGCGTTCGAGGACGGCACGCTGCGGATTTACGAGGGAACGCAGTCCGCCGCGGCCTTCGCCGGCGGCTTGGCCGGCATGATGGGGATGGAGCCGCAGGCGCTGCGCGGCGTCAGCCCCTACACGGGCGGCGGGTTCGGCCAGAAGAACGGCGTCCAGGAGCAGAGCGTCCTGGTGGCGAGCGCCGCCCTGCTGCTGCGCCGCCCGGTCAAGCTCGTCGTGCCGCGGGGCCAGCTGTTCCACACGGCCTCCTACCGCCCGCACAGCCGGCATCGCGTCCGGCTCGCCGCCGACGGTGACGGCCGCCTGCTCGCCGGCATTTATGAAACGGTGCAGCAGAACAGCCGGTATGACGGCTTCGCCAGCGATCACGGCGCCACTCCGCCGCGCATGTACGGGTATGGCGCGTGGCGGGGACGCGAGCGCATCGTCCGGGTCGACACCCAGACCCCCGGCCACCAGCGCGCCCCGTACGAGCATCCGGCCAGCCACGCCACCGAATGCGCGCTCGACGAACTCGCCGGGGCGCTCGGCATGGACCCCGTGGCGCTGCGCCTCGCCAACGACACCCAGCGTGACCCGATCACCGGCAAACCCTTCTCGTCCCGCCATCTCGCGGACTGCCTGAGGCGCGGGGCCGCGCTGTTCGGCTGGGACCGCCGGACGAACCAGCCGGGCGCCCTGGTCGCCGAAAACGGCGACCGCATCGGCCTCGGCGTCGCCTGCGGCAGCTACAAGGCCGCGATGACGCCCTCCGTCACCACGCTGCGGCTCTCGGCCGGCGGCCAATGCCGGATCGCCACGTCCGGCCACGAAATGGGGCAGGGGATTCGCAGCGTCATCGCCGCGGAGCTGATCGACGTCCTCGGCGTCGATCCCGATAAGCTCGACATCCGGATCGGCGACACCGGCCACGCCCCCCAGCACCTCACCGCGGGTTCCTGGGGCGCGGGGAGTGCTGCCCCGGCGGCGCGGGCCGCCGCCTTGAAGCTGCGCGAGGAACTGAGCCAATTGACCGAAGCGGCGCTGTCGGACGAGCCCGTCCCTGTTCAGCTTGCCCGGACCCGGCGCCCATATCTGGAGGTGTCGGTGGACACCGTGCCGCTCGGCAAGGACCGGCAGGCGATCGAGCAGTTGCGCCGGGGCATGCCGGTGACGACCGGTCCCGAATACCCCGACTTCCTGGCCTTCAGCTGGATCGCGCATTTCGCCGAAGTCCATGTCGAGCCGTCGACGGGACGGGTGCGGGTCCGGCGGGTCGTCAGCGTCGCCGATTGCGGACGGGTGATGAACCGCCGCACGGCGGAAAGCCAGGTCCGGGGCGGCGTGGTCTGGGGCATCGGCGCCGCCCTGCGCGAGGTCGCCGAATGCGATCCCCGGTTCGGCGGCGTTCTCAACAACGACCTTGCCGAGTATGTCGTGCCGGTCAACGCCGACATCGGCGCCATCGACGTCGATTTCATCGACGAGCCGGACAGCCGCCTCAACCCGTCGGGGGTCAAGGGGCTTGGCGAGGTGGCCATGGTCGGCGCGGCGGCGGCCATCGTCAACGCCGTCCACAACGCGACCGGGAAGCGAATCCGGCATCTGCCGATCCGGATCGAGGACCTGCTCTAAAGCGGATTGCAATCCGCTTTGGACCGCGATGGCGGTCCCGGTCGCGCATGCGACCGGAGCCCGCCTCTCGCGGGAACAGAGTTCCCACTGGCGGCAGGCGGATGCCATCGGCATCCGCTGAGAGCCGGCGAATGAGGCGATAAGACTCCAAAGCGAACGGAAGTTCGCTTTGGAGTCCGCTCGGGTCCATGGCCGCGCGGTCCACCCGGTGGATCGCGCGGCCGCCGGATCAACCAAGCCATGATCGACCAAGCCATGAAAGTCCGTTTGGAATGGCTGCCGTGCCGTGGACTGCTCCAGGATCTTCAGTCGATCATATCGTGCTGATTTTTATCACCTCCGTATCGTCCCATGTCAGAACCCGCCCGTTTCCCGCACGCAGCTCCAGCCGGGCGACCGGGGCGCCCGTTTCAGTGGCGATCAACGAGGACCGTGGTTCATCAGGGCCATAGAGATGGTCTTCGCCCCACTGGCGCAGAGCGACGATCACGAGAAAAAGGCCGCGCCCCTTTTCGGTCAGGACATATTCCTTGTAGGCGCTGCCGTCCGACGCCGGCGCGGTCTCCAGGATGCCGCGCGCGGTCAGATCGCGCAGCCGGGTTGCCAACATTCCCTTGGCGATGCCAAGGCCGCTCTGAAACTCGTTGAATCGTCGCACGCCGTCGAAGGCGTCACGAATGATCAGCAGTGACCACCAGTCACCGATGACATCGAGCGCGCGCGCCACCGGGCAACCCGCATCCCAAAGACTGACCCGCTTGACCATGACCCCGATTTCCACCCTGCACGTCTAGTCCTAAAATAGAACTAGAATTCTCTATGCGCAAGTGGTCTCGATATGAAACCAGATCGGCTTCACGAACGGGATCACGATGCGGAACGCAAGGGGACCAAGGGCATGGCGCCAGCCGGAGGGCGGGTTATCGAGAGGTGCGACGCTGACCTTCGCTGTTGCCGCCGGCCTCAGTGTGGCGAACATCTATTACGCCCAGCCATTGCTCGACGCGATCGCGAGGGATTTCGGGATTTCGCCGGGCGCCATCGGCCTTGTCGTGACGCTGACCCAGGTCGGTTACGCGCTGGGGCTGATTTTCATCGTACCACTCGGTGATCTGCTGGACCGTCGTCGGCTTGTCATTGGCCAGGGCCTTCTGTCGATCCTCGCGTTGGTCGCTGTCGCGACGGCGAAAACCGAAGCGGTTCTGTTCACCGGCCTCGCCGCGATGGGCCTGCTCGCCGTCGTGGTGCAGGTTCTGGTCGCCTTCGCCGCGACGCTGGCAAGGCCCGCCGAACGCGGCAGGGCGGTCGGCACGGTGACGAGCGGCGTCGTCATCGGCATCCTTGGCGCCCGCTTCGTCGCCGGGCTGCTCGCCGACCTCGGCGGCTGGCGGGCGGTCTATCTGGCATCGGCCATTCTGATGGCGGCCATGGTCGGGCTGCTGACGCGTGTTCTGCCGCGAACGCCGGTGCCGGGCAGCACCGACCGCTACGCCGAGACACTGCGTTCCATTCCCGCCCTGTTTCTGCGCGACCGGGTTCTTCTGACTCGCGGTCTTCTCGCTCTGCTGATCTTTGCGACCTTTAGCACGTTCTGGACAAGCTTGGTTCTGCCGCTCAGCAGCGCCCCGTTCCACTATTCGCACACGCAGATCGGACTGTTCGGTCTGGTCGGTCTGGCAGGGGCGGCCGCCGCGACCGGCGCGGGGCGCCTCGCGGACCGCGGTCTCGGCGAATGGACGACGGCCCTGGCTCTCACGCTCCTGCTGCTGTCATGGGGGCTGATCGCGTTTCTGCCGTCGTCCATTCCGCTTCTGCTGATCGGCGTCGTCCTGCTCGATCTTGCCGTGCAGGCGGTGCACGTCACCAACCAGAGCATCATCGTCGCCCGCCACCCGACGGCGCGCAGCCGTCTCGTCGGTGGCTACATGGTCTTCTATTCGATTGGCAGCGCCATGGGAGCGAGCGCCGCGACCATGGTCTACGCCCATGCCGGCTGGCACGGCGTTTCGATGCTGGGGGCGGCGTTCAGCGCCGCCGCGATGCTGACGTGGGCCGGCTCGCGCCGCCGGCCGGCCGGTGGCGAAGCGGCGGAACGCGCCGACGGACTCTGAACGTCCGGTTTGCCGGCGGCGCCGGGAGTCCACTCCGGTCCGCGCGGTGGACCGCCGGCCAGCGGATCAACCATGCCCCGAGATATCATCAGGGTGATCGCATTTAAAATCCCCTCTCCCCTCTGGGGAGAGGGTTAGGTCCTGTCTGACGGCCATTTGACGCGCATGCATTGCTGGAT